>CAJTPH010000010.1 GCA_910578215.1 uncultured Acetatifactor sp.
TCACCTGATATGGTAACGAAAGAATCAAATCTGCTAAGCAGATTTTAAGCGCGCAGCGCGACAGACGCGCAGCGGCTGGATTCTTGAGTGCATTATACCATACTGCCCGTCCAAAAGTAAATAGGGCGGCTTGTCCTTAACCAGATAATATTATGTTGCTATTCGGCCTGAAAAATTACAATATTATCAACGTTTTTACAACCTTCGCTTGCCTGCCCGGCAGCATTGTGCTATGATTTCCTTAATCAAAGACCCCGCAGCAAGCTGACGGCGTATCAAGCTTGCTGCGCGGCAAAGCGCAATGCGTCCAGAGTACGCTGCGGAGTTTGACCCTCGCGGCATTCGCCAAACGGATGCTGACGTATCCGCTTGGCGAATTGCCCGCAGGAAAAAATCAGGCATATGGGCTGTCACCGCAAAACGGACAGCCCTGTCGAGGAACGCTTCCAAAAGCAAATTGAACGAAAGGAATCCATATGTCAGCAATTTGGGGAATAATTGACTTTCACGGGGCTCCGGAGTCCGAAGTGGCGGAGCGGTTAAACGGCGCCTATCAGTGCTACCGCATCGACCGCTATGAAAAGCTTTCCGCCGGCGGCGCCGAATTCGGCTGCTGCCACCAGCATTTCACAAGAGAAGCTGTCAACGAGCAGCTGCCTGTATATGACAGACAGCGGAACCTGCTCTTTACGGCAGACTGTGTCCTGGATAACAGGGAGGAGCTGCTGGAGCTTCTTCCGGACTGCGGCGGAGATGCCTCCGACGGGCAGCTTCTCCTGGCGGCTTACTTAAAATGGGGCAGCGCCCTGGGCGACTATTGTCTGGGCGCCTTTGCCTTCGCCGCTTTCCATACGGATACCAAGACCGTGACGCTATGTACGGATCATATGGGAAACCGAAGCCTGTTTTATTCCAGGCAGGGAGAAAGGTTCATTTTCAGTACCGCCGTTCTGCCTCTGGCAAGGCTCTGCGAGGCAGTTCCCAGCGAGCAGTGGATCAGCGGCTGCCTGTTTTCCGCTTCCGCCGACATGACCCTCTTTAAGGGGCTTACCCCTTATCAGGGCATTTTCCAGATGCCTGCCGCGTGCATGATGACGGTTACAAGCGGCGGCTCCAGCCAGGCCATCTACTGGTCCCCCCTGAAGCTGCGTCCTGACCTGCGCCAGCCCAACGACGAAGCCTATCAGCGGCTTTTTGTGGACACCTTATCCGCAAGCGTGCGCTCCATGCTGCGAAGCTCTCAAAAAACCGGCTGCTCCTTAAGCAGCGGACTGAATTCCTCCTCCATATCCGCCCTGGCCGCGGCTGCTCTGGCGGAGCAGGGAAGGTCTCTTTACAGCTACACCTCCGTGCCGCTGCCGGATTTTCCGAAAACGGACGATCCCGGCATCATAACCGACGAAACACCCGGCGTAAAAGCGATGTGTGCACAATATGCCAATATTATCCCGCATTTTCTTCCCTGCTGGGGACGGGACGCCTTTTCGGAGCTTCCCGCGCTGCTGCCCCTGATCGGTTATCCCCTGAAGTACGGACAGGATTTGATCTGGCTCAGCGAGATCTATCGGCACGCCTCCGTGGAAGGCTGCCGCCTGATGCTAAAGGGTCAGTACGGCAATTATACCATATCCTACGGCACGGCGCCCAGCGCCCTTCATCAGCTGCTTGCCTCCCTGCATCCCTTTAAGGCTTCCCGCCTGAACAAGGGCTACAGTGCCAAATACGGGGTTCCCAAAATTAAAATAAGCCGCTTCCTCTTTGCACGGCGGCAGGGAAATCCTTCCCCGGCCTCCGATGAACCGGCAGAGCCGCTGACCGCGCCAGAGCTGATACAGAAATACAGGCTGAACGCCGTAACGGGCAAAAAGCTGAAAATATACGGCAGCGGACATATGGATTCCCGCAGGCAGAGGCTGAACCTGACCGTGAACCCCTTCAACCAAATGCAGCTTGGGATGTTTGACACCGTAATGGGCCTTATTTACGGAGTGCTTATCCGCGACCCCGCCAAGGACAAGCGGGTCGTGGAGCTTTGCTGCCGCCTGCCCGTAAAATGTCTGCTTGCAGGCAGCGTGGAGCAGGGAATGGTGCGCACATATATGAGGGGACTTGTCCCGGACGAAATCCTGGACGAGCTGCACCGTCAGGGTATACAAAGCGCCGACTATTGCTATCGAAGCAGGCTGCAGTGGCGCAACCACCGCGCCAAAGTGCTTGCCGCGCTGGAGCTGCCGGAGCTTCGCAGATATGTAAATCCCGCCCTGTTGGACGGGCTTTTGGACAGACTGCAGAACACTGCCGCCGAAAAACTCCCCGAAGCGGATCTTCGCCAGGCAAACGTGCTTTACTCCTTTTCCTTATTTTTGCAGCTCTTTTGAAAGTAAGCAGGGAAATTACTCCCTGCCTGTTCCGCCAGCCTGCGCATATAAGACCGGGCTGAAAGCTTTTTCCCTGCCCGCCGGGCTTTTCTCATGCTGCGTCAGCGGCATATTTCCATATGTGGTTCTTTGCAATTGAGCAGGGAAGTTTTACCTTCCCTGCTCGTGCGCGGCCGTCCGTCAGCTTCTGCTGACATTTTTCCTTTGGACGCCCGTGTGCATAAAAAGACAGGGCGCCGCTGTCCATCGGCTGCGCCCTGTCTTTTTTATGATATTTTCCTTATCTCTTTATCCTATACCTCATTCCTCGCCTTCGGCGACCGCAACGGCCTCCTCGGCTCCTGCATCCTCGGAAAAGCTGATTTCATCCTCTCCTTCAAGCTCGGTATATGAAATTTCCTCTACCGCATCGGTATTGAGCCTTGTATTGCGGTATCTCTTCATGCCGGTTCCCACAGGAATCAGCTTACCGATAATGACGTTCTCCTTCAGACCGATCAGGTGGTCGACCTTGCCCTTGATTGCCGCCTCAGTCAGAACCTTGGTGGTCTCCTGGAAGGACGCCGCCGACAGGAAGGAATTGGTGGCAAGAGCCGCCTTGGTGATACCCAGCAATACCTGCTTGCCGTCGGCGGGCTCCTTACCCTCCTCAATCAGGCGTTCATTCATATCCTCATAGTCGAGAACATCCACCAATGTGCCCGGCAGGAACTCGGTATCGCCGTTAGTCTCAATGCGGATCTTCTTCAGCATCTGACGCACGATAACCTCAATGTGCTTATCGGCAATATCAACGCCCTGCAGACGGTATACCCTCTGGACCTCTCTGAGCATATAATCCTGAACCGCACGGATTCCCTTTATCTTCAAGAGATCGTGGGGATTTACCGACCCTTCAGTCAGCTCGTCGCCTGCCTCCAGCACCTGCCCGTCAGTCACCTTGATACGGGAGCCGTAAGGAATCAGGTACGCCTTGGACTCGCCTGTCACATCATTGCTGATAATGACCTCACGCTTTTTCTTGGTATCGCGCAGCTCCGCCTTGCCGCCGAACTCGGCGATAATGGCAAGACCCTTGGGCTTTCTCGCCTCAAACAGCTCCTCAACACGGGGAAGACCCTGTGTGATATCGTCGCCGGCAACGCCGCCGGTGTGGAAGGTTCTCATGGTCAGCTGTGTGCCGGGCTCGCCGATAGACTGTGCGGCGATAATGCCCACCGCTTCGCCTACCTGAACCGCCTCGCCGGTAGCCATGTTTGCGCCGTAGCACTTTGAGCAGATGCCCACATGGGAACGGCAGGTCAGAATAGTACGGATCTTGACCGCCTCAATGGGCTCTCCCTTCTCGTCCACTCCCACGCTCAGTATCTTTGCCGCACGGCTGGGCGTGATCATGTGATTATGCTTAACGATCAATTGACCGTCCTTGTCGTAAATATCCTCACAGGAATATCTTCCTGTGATTCTGTCCTTCAGTCCCTCGATGGTCTCCTTGCCGTCCATAAACGCCCTGACCACAACGCCGGGAATCTCCGCCCTTCCCTCCGAGCAGTCTACCTCCCGGATGGAAAGCTCCTGGGATACATCCACCATACGTCTGGTCAGGTAACCGGAATCGGCGGTACGAAGCGCGGTATCGGACAGACCCTTGCGGGCGCCGTGTGCGGACATGAAGTACTCCAGTACATCCAGACCCTCACGGAAATTTGACTTGATGGGCAGCTCGATGGTTCTTCCGGTAGTATCCGCCATCAGTCCGCGCATACCCGCAAGCTGTTTGATCTGCTGCTTGGAACCACGGGCGCCGGAATCCTCCATCATATGAATGTTGTTGTACTGATCCAAACCGGAAAGCAGTACCTCCGTCAGCTCCTTATCCGTCTCGTTCCATGTCTCCACCACCGCGCGGTATCTTTCCTCCTCGGTGATCAGACCCCTGCGGAAGTTCGCCGCGATCTTATCTACGGTCTCCTGCGCCTTGGCAAGCATTTCAGGCTTATTCGCAGGCACGGTCATATCGGAAATGGAAACGGTCATGGCAGCCTTCGTGGAATACTTGTAGCCGATAGCCTTCACGTCGTCCAAAACCTCGGCGGTCTTTGACGCGCCGTGGGTGTTGATTACTCTGTCCAGAATCTGCTTAATCTCTTTCTTTCCCACATGGAAGTCCACCTCAAGCTTCAGGAACTCGTCAGGGTTGCTTCTGTCCACATAGCCCAGATCCTGCGGCAGTATTTCGTTGAAAAGGAACCGCCCCAGTGTGGACTCCACATTGCCCGTAATCACCTCGCCGTCGGCATTTTTCTTGGACACGCGCACGTTAATCCTGGAGTGCAGCGTACATGCCTTATTCTCATAGGCCAGAATCGCCTCGTTTACATTCTTGAAGAACTTTCCCTCTCCCACTACGCCGGGTCTCTCCTGAGTCAGATAATAGATGCCAAGCACCATATCCTGAGAGGGAACCGCAACGGGGCCGCCGTCGGAGGGCTTCAACAGGTTATTGGGCGAGAGCAGAAGGAAACGGCATTCCGCCTGCGCCTCCACGGACAGAGGCAGATGCACCGCCATCTGGTCGCCGTCAAAGTCCGCGTTAAACGCGGTACACACCAGAGGATGCAGCTTTATGGCCTTACCCTCCACCAGGATAGGCTCAAACGCCTGAATGCCCAGCCTGTGCAGTGTCGGCGCACGGTTCAGCATGACAGGATGCTCCTTGATAACCTCCTCCAGCACATCCCAAACCTGGGTATCCATCTTGTCAACCAGCTTCTTGGCGTTCTTGATATTCTGGCTGATGCCCTGGGCAACCAGCTCCTTCATGACAAAGGGCTTAAACAGCTCAATCGCCATCTCCTTGGGCAGCCCGCACTGATAGATCTTAAGCTCCGGTCCGACCACGATAACGGAACGTCCCGAATAGTCCACGCGCTTTCCCAACAGGTTCTGACGGAAGCGTCCGGACTTACCCTTCAGCATATCGGACAGGGATTTCAGCGCCCTGTTGCCGGGTCCCGTGACAGGACGTCCCCTTCTTCCGTTGTCGATCAGCGCATCCACCGCCTCCTGAAGCATTCTTTTCTCATTGCGGACAATGATATCGGGAGCGCCCAGCTCAAGCAGTCTCTTAAGACGGTTATTTCTGTTGATAATTCTTCTGTATAAATCGTTCAGGTCTGAGGTTGCAAAACGGCCTCCGTCCAGCTGTACCATGGGACGAATATCGGGGGGAATCACGGGAATCACATCCAGTATCATCCAGTCGGGTCTGTTGCCGGACTCCCGGAACGCCTCCACTACCTCCAGCCTCTTGATAATGCGGGCGCGTTTCTGCCCGGAAGACTCCTTCAAGCCCGTCTTTAATTCCTCCGCCTCAACCTCCAGGTCGATGGCCTGCAGCAGCTCCTTAATGGACTCTGCCCCCATGCCAACGCGGAACTTGTTGCCGAAGCTTTCCCGGGCATCCTGATATTCCTTCTCGGACAAAATCTGCTTGTACTCCAGGCCGGTCTCGCCGGGGTCCAGCACAATATAGGAGGCAAAATACAGAACCTTCCCCAGCACGCGGGGAGACAGATCAAGAATCAGGCCCATCCGGCTGGGAATTCCTTTAAAATACCAGATGTGGGATACAGGCGCCGCAAGCTCGATATGCCCCATGCGTTCCCTGCGGACGCTTGCCTTTGTAACCTCTACGCCGCAGCGGTCACAGACAACGCCCTTGTATCTGATTTTCTTATACTTGCCGCAATGGCACTCCCAATCCTTGCTGGGTCCGAAGATTTTCTCGCAGAACAGACCGTCCCTCTCGGGCTTCAGCGTTCTGTAGTTGATGGTTTCGGGCTTCAATACCTCGCCGTGGGACCATTCGCGGATTTTATCGGGTGAAGCTAAGCCAATCTTTATGGCATCAAATGTCATAGGCTGGTAGGTATTTGTTGCTTCATTGTTTGTTTCTGGCATTATTGGCACTCCCTTCTATTTCTCTCTTAGAATCATTCTTAGAATTCATCGCCCTCGCCGTCAAATTCATCGGCGTCATCATACTCTTCATCATCGAAATCATCCTGATCGTCAGCACTTATGAGCTCACCGCTCTCGTCGTCGAACTCCTGCGTCTGATATCCCATCTTTCCAAGAGAACCGTCTTCGTAATCATTATCGTATTTACTGTCGTCCCCCATCTCATAGCGGTAATCCGTATCGCCGTAATCGATGGTTTCCATGATCTCAACCTCTGTCTGGTCGTCACGGAGGACACGCACATCAAGGCCAAGTGCCTGCAGCTCCTTCAGGAGTACCTTGAAGGATTCGGGAATACCCGACTCCGGAATATTATCGCCCTTGATAATAGCCTCGTAGGTCTTGACACGCCCTACCACATCATCGGACTTTACAGTCAGAATTTCCTGCAGCGTATAGGAAGCGCCATATGCTTCCAATGCCCATACCTCCATCTCTCCGAAACGCTGGCCTCCAAACTGCGCCTTGCCGCCCAGGGGCTGCTGCGTCACAAGGGAGTACGGTCCGGTGGAGCGGGCATGAATCTTATCGTCTACCAGATGGTGAAGCTTCAAATAATGCATGTGCCCCACGGTGACAGGTCCGTCAAAATATTCTCCCGTCCTGCCGTCGCGCAGGCGCACCTTACCGTCCCTGGATATGGGAACGCCCTTCCAGACGCTTCTGTGCTCCCTGTTCTGGGAGAGATACTGTACTACCTCCGGAAGAAGTTCTTCCTTATGGAGGCCTTCAAACGTCTCTCCGGTCCATTCCCTGCCGTCCGCCGTGCAGGCTTTTCCCTCGGCACGCCATGCATCCGCTTCCTCGTCGTCGAAGGGAAGGTTCACATAATCGTTTGCCAGGTCCAGGGTATCCATGATATCCGTCTCGTTTGCGCCGTCAAAAACAGGCGTCGCAACATTAAAGCCAAGAGCCTTTGCCGCAAGAGACAGATGAATCTCCAGCACCTGTCCGATATTCATACGCGAAGGCACGCCCAGGGGATTAAGCACAATATCCAGAGGACGTCCGTTCGGCAGATAAGGCATATCCTCAACAGGCAGCACGCGGGACACAACGCCCTTGTTTCCGTGACGGCCTGCCATCTTGTCTCCAACGGAAATCTTTCTCTTCTGGGCAATATAGATACGCACCGCCATATTTACGCCCGGAGAAAGCTCGTCGCTGTTCTCTCTTGTAAAGATCTTTGCATCCACCACAATGCCGTATTCCCCGTGGGGAACCTTCAGAGAAGTATCCCGGACCTCCCTGGCCTTCTCGCCGAAAATTGCGCGCAGCAGCCTCTCCTCCGCCGTCAGCTCCGTCTCTCCCTTGGGAGTCACCTTTCCCACCAGAATATCCCCGGCACGAACCTCCGCACCGATACGGATAATTCCTCTGTCGTCCAGATCCTTCAGCGCATCGTCGCCCACGCCGGGAACATCGCGGGTGATCTCCTCGGGTCCCAGCTTCGTATCTCTGGCCTCCGCCTCGTATTCCTCAATGTGGACGGAGGTGTACACATCCTCCTGAACCAGCCGCTCGCTGAGCAGCACGGCATCCTCGTAATTATAGCCCTCCCAGGTCATAAAGCCGATCAGCGGGTTCTTGCCCAGCGCCAGCTCTCCCATGGCGGTAGAAGGACCGTCCGCAATCACCTGTCCCTGCCCAACATGGTCTCCCTTAAATACGATGGGCTTCTGGTTATAGCAGTTAGACTGGTTGCTTCGGGAGAATTTGGTCAGGCGGAACTCCGCTCTCTCGCCGTCGTCATAGGTGATTCTGATGCTGTCGGAAGCCACATAATCAACCGTTCCCGCCTTCTTTGCAATGACGCACGCACCGGAATCCTCCGCCGCCTTGGGCTCCATGCCCGTACCTACCGCCGGAGCCTCCGTCATCAAAAGAGGCACCGCCTGACGCTGCATGTTGGAACCCATCAGCGCGCGGTTTGCGTCGTCGTTCTGCAGGAAGGGAATCAGGGCCGTCGCCACGGAAAACACCATTCTGGGGGATACGTCCATATACTCAAAGCTGGAGCGGGGGTACTCGGAGGTCTCCTCGCGGTAACGTCCGGAAACCGTACTGCGCACAAAATGCCCTTCCCCGTCCAGCGCCTCGCTTGCCTGCGCCACATGATAGTTGTCCTCCTCGTCCGCAGTCATATAGACTACCTCCTCGGTGACAACGGGATTGCTCACATCTGTTCTGTCTATTTTTCTGTACGGCGCCTCCACAAAGCCATACTCGTTGATACGGGCATAGCTTGCCAGAGAATTGATCAGACCGATGTTAGGACCTTCGGGCGTCTCGATGGGGCACATTCTTCCATAATGGGAATAATGCACGTCGCGGACCTCAAATCCTGCACGGTCTCTGGACAGACCGCCGGGACCCAGCGCGGACAGACGTCTCTTATGGGTAATCTCACTCAGCGGGTTGTTCTGGTCCATAAACTGTGACAGCTGGGAGGAACCGAAGAATTCCTTCACGGCAGCGGTTACAGGCTTAATATTTATCAGTGACTGTGGAGAGATATCGTCGGTGTCATGGGTCGTCATGCGCTCCCTCACCACTCTCTCCATTCTGGACAGACCGATGCGGTACTGGTTCTGCAGCAGCTCGCCTACCGCACGAATGCGCCTGTTGCCCAAATGGTCGATATCGTCATCGTTGCCAAGACCGTACTCCAAATGCATATTATAATTAATGGAAGCTATGATATCTTCCTTTGTAATGTGCTTGGGAACCAATTCATGTACATTTTTCTCGAGAGCGTCCGCCAGCTTTTCGGCGTCGTCCGCAAATTCGTCCAATATCCTTTTCAGCACGGGATAGTATACCATCTCATGAATGCCGAAATCCCTGGGATTGCACTCTACATAATGCGTCAGATCGACCATCATATTGGAGAGAACCTTCACGTTCTTCTCCTCGGTCTGGATATATACAAAAGGAACCGCCGCATTCTGAATGGCTTCGGCAAGCTCCGCCGTCACCTTGTCTCCCGCGGAGGCAAGGATCTCGCCGGTGGAAGGGTCCACCACATCCGCGGCAAGAATCTGGTGCCTGATCCGGTTGCGAAGCGCCAGCTTCTTATTAAACTTATATCTGCCCACCTTGGCCAGGTCATACCTGCGGGGGTCAAAGAACATGGCATTGATCAGGCTTTCCGCACTCTCCACGCTCAAGGGCTCGCCGGGACGAATCTTTTTATATAACTCCAATAAACCCTCCTGATAATTTTCAGCAGTGTCCTTGGCAAAGCTCGCTTCTATCTTTGGCTCGTCCCCGAATACCTCGCGTATTTCGTCATTGGTACCGATACCCAGAGCACGGATCAGCACTGTGACGGGAACCTTACGCGTTCTGTCCACACGCACATAAAACACATCGTTGGAGTCTGTCTCATACTCCAGCCATGCGCCGCGGTTGGGAATCACGGTACAGGAATAAAGCTTCTTGCCGATCTTGTCATGACCGATTCCGTAATAAATGCCAGGAGAACGCACCAGCTGGCTGACGATGACTCGCTCTGCGCCGTTGATGACAAAAGTACCGGTCTCTGTCATAAGAGGAAGATCACCCATAAAGATCTTGTGCTCGCTGATTTCTTCTTTTTCCTTATTGTACAGACGAACTGTTACCGTCAAAGGCGCCGCATAAGTGGCATCCCTCTCTTTGCATTCCTCAATAGAATACTTGACATCGTCCTTGCACAGCTCAAAATCCACAAATTCCAGCTTTAAAGAGCCGCTGTAATCGGCGATGGGAGAGATATCGTCAAATGCTTCCTTTAACCCCTCGTCAAGGAACCACTGATAGGAGTCCTTCTGGACCTCGATCAGGTTGGGCATCTCCAAAACCTCTTTTTGTCGTGCATAAGACATACGCATAACCTTAGTATCGGCTACCGGACGTATTCTGTTTTTCTCCATTGACATTTCACCCCGTTCTCTATAATTTAGTGCCAGCTCTGAGCCGTGAGGAATGAACATATAAAGCAGCCCTTGCACCTGCGCCAAGGACACTTTAAACAGACATTACAATAGGGCGAATGCCCCCATGGATACGGCAATTTATTCACAAGCATAACACTGCACAATAGTGCATCTTTCACATTACCATAATTCTGTCAAGAGGTCAAGGAAATTTTTTGAAATTCCTTTTTAAAAAGAGCCCCGCGTGCAGACGCACGGGAGCCCTTTTCACTATGAAGCAGCTGTTTAACGAAGGTCTTACTTAAGCGTAGCCTTTGCGCCAACCTCTTCAAGCTTCTTCTTAATGTCTTCAGCTTCTTCCTTGGAAACGCCCTCCTTGATTACCTTAGGAGCGCCCTCAACGGTATCCTTAGCCTCCTTCAGGCCAAGACCGGTGAGCTCGCGGACAACCTTGATAACCTTAACCTTCTCTGCGCCAACCTCGGTAAGCTCTACATCGAACTCGGTCTGCTCCTCCTCAGCTGCAGCTGCGGGACCTGCCGCCTGCATTACAACACCCGCTGCAGCGGATACGCCGAACTCCTCCTCGCAAGCCTTCACAAGGTCGTTCAGCTCTAATACAGTCATCTCTTTGATAGCATCGATTAATTCCTGTGCTGTTAATTTAGCCATTTTTAATATCCTCCATTTTCTTTTCCTGAACTTGACGTTCTGCATCTGAAATTTTCGGTCTGAAATGTTGAAAACCTCGTTAATCAAAATTTCAGACGCGGCTGTATGTCTTAAAATTCGTTCTCACGGTTAAACCGTCAGCCGCTTTCCCGAAGCTGCGCCTGCTTACTCGGCAGCCTCTGCGGTTTCAGCGGACGCGGCAGCCGCTGCGGAAGCTCCGCCTTTTTCTGCCAGCTGGTTCATGACGCGCGCGAAATTCGCTATCGGGCTCTTCATGCTACCAAGCAGTCTGCCGATAAGCACATCTCTTGAAGGAATACTTGCAATAGATGCAATTCCCTTTGCGTCATACACTGTGCCCTCTACCACACCTGCCTTGATCTCCAGCTTGTCTGCCGTCTTTGCAAATTCTGCAAGAATTCTTGCAGGAGCAGTTGCGTCTTCTGTGGAAATAGCTACCGCACTGGGCCCCTCCAGATACTGGATCAGGTCTTCGCACGCGGTTCCCTTAAAGGCACGGGTCATAAAGGTATTCTTGTACACCTTGTAGGTAACTCCTGCCTCACGCAGATTCCGGCGAAGCTGTGTGTCCTGCTCGACCGTAAGCCCGCGGTAATCTACCAGAACCACAGACTGTGCATCCTTGATGCCAGCGGAGATTTCTTCTACAATAGGCGCTTTTAATTCAACCTTTGCCATTTTTTTACCTCCTTATAGATTGTTTGGGGAATATCCCCGGCCGAAAGGAGTTTATAAAAAGAAAAACCTTCTTGAAGACAAGAAGGTAAAAGTCCTAATAAAAACTCTTTCCTCGGCAGGCGCTGCGCTTATCCTTCCGGACCTGCTGTCTTCGGCATTGGTCTTGTGACCGTTTCACATAATATCATAAGGGGCTGAACCTGTCAACCCCTTATCTTCCAAAACTTTGAAATTCAGTAACAGTTCAGCCGAAGGCTGAACTGTTACGAAATTCAGCAGCGTTTTAGGCTTTGGCCCGATTCCGGGATAAGCCTAGAACCTCGCAACGTTCACCTTCACGCCGGGACCCATGGTGCTGGTGAGGGTAATGCTTCTCAGATACTGACCCTTTACCGCACTGGGTCTTGCCTTTACGATTGCATCCATCAGCGCGTTAAAGTTCTCCTTAAGCGCCTCGTCCGTAAAGGAAACCTTTCCCACGGGAACATGCACAATGTTTGTCTTATCAAGCCTGTACTCGATCTTACCTGCCTTGATATCATTGACAGCCTTGGTAACATCCATCGTAACCGTGCCTGCCTTGGGGTTGGGCATCAGTCCCTTAGGTCCCAGGACCTTACCGAGACGGCCTACCACACCCATCATATCAGGGGTAGCTACCACCACGTCGAAATCAAGCCAGCCGTCGTTCTGGATCTTCGGAATCAGCTCCTCGCCGCCTACATGATCGGCTCCTGCCGCCTCTGCCTCATTGAGCTTGTCGCCCTTTGCAAAAACCAGCACCTTTACCGTCTTACCGGTTCCGTTAGGCAGCACCACCGCGCCGCGGATCTGCTGCTCCGCATGACGTCCGTCACAGCCGGTTCTGATGTGTACCTCTATCGTCTCGTCAAATTTTGCTGTTGCAGTCTTCTTAACCAAAGCAATAGCGTCCTCAGGCTCATATAAAACGGTCCTGTCTACAAGCTTAGCCGCCTCGGTATACTTCTTGCCATGTTTCATTATCTTACCTCCCAGGTTCCAACGACAACTTCTGTTGTCTCCCAAATCAACTTGTTACAGAAAACGGCTTTAGTCGTTTCCTTTTACTCCTCAACGGTGATACCCATGCTGCGCGCTGTGCCTTCGATCATGCTCATTGCAGCTTCAATGCTTGCTGCATTCAGATCCGGCATCTTAAGCTCGGCAATTTCCCGAACCTTAGCCTTGGAAATACTTGCAACCTTTGTCTTGTTGGGAGCTGCTGACGCAGTCTTCAGGTTGCACGCCTTCTTAAGCAGCACTGCCGCAGGGGGGGTCTTAGTAACGAAGCTGAAAGATCTGTCTGCGTATACCGTGATAACGACAGGAATGATAACGTCGCCCTTGTCCGCCGTTCTCGCGTTGAACTGCTTTGTAAACTCTACAATATTCACGCCGTGCTGACCCAATGCAGGACCAACCGGGGGAGCCGGTGTAGCTTTGCCGGCAGGAATCTGTAATTTAATGTAGCCTTCTACTTTCTTTGCCATATTGGCACCTCCTAATAATGTGGTAAACCGCCGCTGCTGCCCTGGGCAGTCTCCGCAGGCGGCATTTCGGCGCAGGATAATCCGTCCTGCTCCCACTCTGTTGCCGGGGCTGAACGCCCGCCGCGGACCGCAGCCTCACGGCTGCCGCCGCATGTATTCAACTGCGCCGGGAAAAATGCCGAAAGGAAAGTTTCCCGACACAGAAAATACTCCGTAAAAAAATCCCTTTAATTTTTTGAAAGCTCTTTATTAAAGCTTCCTTACCTCCGCAAAGCTGATCTCCACAGGTGTCTCCCTGCCGAACAGCTCCACATTGATAGTGGCAGTCTGCTTGCTGTAGTCAAGCTTCTGAACGACACCCACGGTATCCTTCCAGACGCCTGCCACCACCGCAATACTGTCTCCCTCCACAAAATCCACGGAGACATTCTCTGCCTTGATTCCAAGAGGCTTCATCTCGGCCTCGGTCAGGGGAACCGGCTTGCTCCCCGGTCCGACAAAGCCTGTGACACCGCGGGTGTTGCGCACAACATACCAGGTGTCGTCGTTCATCTCCATATTGAGAAGCACATAGCCGGGAAACATCTTTTTCTGAACGGTTCTTTTCGCTCCGTTCTTAATCTCCACAACGTCCTCCAGAGGAACCCTTACCTCAAGGATCTGCTCCGCAAGATGCTTGTTGTTCTCGATCGTCTTCTCAATATTGGCTTTGACTTTGTTCTCGTATCCCGAATAGGTATGAACTACATACCACTTTGCCTCTGCCATACAATTTCCCTCGCTCTAAATAGATGTAATGAAGTGAACGCCATATTTGATAACATAATCCAGTATCGCAATAATAACTCCCACAACAACCGAGATTACAACTACTGCAACAGACTGCTTAAAGGTAGCCTTCTTATCCGGCCATATGATTTTCTTAAATTCGGATTTAATCCCCTTGAAATAACTGGGACGTTCCTTTTTTTCTGTGGAATCCGCCATCTCGTCCTCCAAACTTAAGCACGATTAATTGATCTCTTTTACCAGGTTCCGATTACTTGGTTCTTAAAATTACTTGGTGTTGAATTACTTGATTCCGAAAGTTATCCGGTTACCGATTATTTGGTTTCCTTGTGCGGCGTATGCTTTCTGCAGAATCTACAATACTTCTTGATTTCCATTCTGTCAGGATGTGTTTTCTTATCCTTTGTAGTATTATAGTTACGCTGCTTGCACTCGGTACATGCCAATGTGATTTTCGTACGCATTTTGCTACCTCCACGTATTTTTTAAGCATAAAAAAAAGACCTGAAATGTCATCTCGCGTGAATACTATACCATAAGCGGACCTGCCCGTCAATATTTTTATTCCACAAAACCGCAACTTTTTTCAACCCCATTCATCCCTTTTTCCACCCGTTTTCTGCCGATTTATTAACATTTTTTAGAATTTTATATTGTCTCTCCTCCTGCAATGTGGTAAAATATGTTTAAGAATTTCGCCCGCGGCGCGTCCGGCGCGCCTCGTGTCAAAATATTTTTTTGCCGCCATATTTCACGGACGAAAGGAGGCATGGCAATGAATACCATCTACAACACAGTATACAACAATTATATGACGACCTATGCGCCGAAGCCTCTCACCCGGTATGATACCCATAAGAAAAGTGAGCTTCGCAGCGTATACAACTCAATTGTCAAATATACCAAGGACGCTCCCTGGTATCTTCCCACCACCAGCAAGGAGACTCAGCATTATGCCGTGAGTCTGAAGGAAAACGCACGCGAGCTCCGCAATACCATCGCCCAGCTGGGCGGTCTGGAATCGGAGGAGCTTTTCAGCAAAAAAAGCGCCTACACCTCCGACGAAAATGTGGCCTCAGCCACCTATATCGGCTCAAAGGAGGCCGCCGAGAACATTTCCGATATAGAGCTGGAGGTTCGCTCTCTCGCCGCCCCTCAGGAAAACCTCGGGCTTTTCCTTCCCGACGAAAGGGTAGCGCTTGCGCCTGATACCTATTCCTTTGACATCAGCATCAACGACATGAATTACGAGTTCCAGTTCTCCGTGGGAGAATCCGAAACAAACCGGGATGTGCAGGAACGCCTTGTACGGCTGATCAACAATTCCGACATAGGAATCCGGGCAGACCTGGCGGAGTCGGAGGAACGGACCTCCCTGAGGCTCACCTCAAACTCCACCGGCGTTCCCACGGGCAGAGAACGAATTTTCAGCGTCACCGACAACCACACCAGCAAAACTGCCGGCACGGTGGCATATTTCGGTCTGGATTATACCAGCCGCGAATCGTCAAACGCCCGTTTCCTTATTAACGGCGAGGAACGTTCCTCCTCCTCAAACCGCTTTACCCTGGGCAGGCTTTTTGAGGTGGAGCTGAAGGGCGTAAGTCAGGAGGACCGCCCTGTCCGGATCGGCCTGAAGACGGACGTGGAATCCCTGACCGACAATATCACCAACCTGATAGGCGGCTACAACGATTTCGTCAAGGCAGCCACCTCCTATCTGGAGACGCAGACAAAAAGCAGGCAGCTTGTACGCGAAATGCGCGGAATCGCCTACAAATACAACAACGCCCTGGAATCCATGGGCTTGAATATGACGGAGGACGGCACCTTAAATGTGGATAAGGATCTGCTCCACCAGACCGCCTCCCAGTCCCGGGACATTGTTACCACCTTCGGATATCTGAAGGATTTTTCCAACTCGCTTTTGCGCAAGAGCAACCAGGTTTCCCTGAACCCTATGGAATATGTGGAAAAAACGGTTGTCGCTTACAAAAATCCGGGGCACAACTTTACAAATCCTTATGCCGCAAGCGCCTACAGCGGCATGATGTTTAACAGCTATTGTTAAAACCCCTAAAAGGCACATGCTCCTGCGGGGCGGGGCGTTCGGCCCACTGCCCGCAGGAATATAAAAGCTTCCGGTACGGAGCCCAAGCCCGTGAACCCTTCATGGCTCACGCTTTGATCTCCGTATACGGAAGCTTTTTTACGGCAAATTTCCCTATGCGTTTCCTTATGCCTGTCTGCCCGAACCTGTTTCGTCCTGTTCTCCGGTCAAACCCCGCTCAGCTCGCTCTGCGCCATTTTCAGCGCCTCCGCAATCACCTTGTCCATGTCATAGTACCTATACTGCCCCAGCCTTCCTCCGAACAATACGTTTTTCTCCGCTGCCGCCAGCTTTAAATATTCCTCGTACAGACGGCTGTTCCTCTCGTCGTTGACAGGGTAATAGGGTTCGTCGCCCCTCTCCCAGGCCGCCGGGTATTCCCTTGTAATCACGGTACAATTCTGTGTGCCAAACTCAAAATGCTTATGCTCGATGATACGGGTATAGGGAACCTCCCGCTCCGTGTAATTCACCACCGCATTCCCCTGGTAATTGTCGCTGCCCTCCAGCAGCTCCTCCTCAAAACGCAGGGAACGGTACTGCAGCTCGCCCAGACGGTAATCAAAATACTCGTCGATCATGCCCGTGTACA
Organism: uncultured Acetatifactor sp.; assembly: GCA_910578215.1. Lineage (GTDB taxonomy): Bacteria > Bacillota > Clostridia > Lachnospirales > Lachnospiraceae > Acetatifactor. The sequence goes on from CAJTPH010000010.1 coordinate 16,695, forward strand.
GCACCTTATCAAAACTGTCTCCCTCGCGGGAGTACACCGCTCCGACGCCAGGCGTGCCATCCTCACGCGCACACCCAGCACCAAAGCCAGGCTCGCCGCCCTCACGCACGCATCCAGCACCAAAGCCAGGCTCGCCGCCCTCACGCACGCATTCCGCTCCGCTGCCAGGCTCGCTGCCCTCACCCTTCCCGGCAATAAACTCCCGGTATGTGACGCCAAGCCTCACCGGCGTTCCCTCAAGCAGCTTCTCCACGATCTGGGTGTACCCGCCTATGGGAATGCCCTGATACCTGTCGGTAAAATAATTATTGTCATAAGTAAAGCGCACAGGAAGCCTGCGTATGATAAATGCCGGAAGCTCCGTACAGCTCCTGCCCCACTGCTTCTCCGTATAGCCCTTTACAAGCTTCTCGTAGACATCCCTGCCCACCAGGGAAAGCGCCTGCTCCTCCAGATTGGCGGGCTCCGAAATAGACTGCGCCGCCCGGGCACGCTGCCCCTCAATAATTGTCCTCGCCTCCTCCGGCGTCCTGATACCCCACATTTTGCTGAAGGTGTTCATATTAAAGGGGAGATTGTACAGCTCGTCGCCATACACCGCCACGGGAGAATTTATGTAATGATTAAACTCCGCGAAGCCGTTGACATAATCCCATATACGCCTGTCTGAGGTATGAAAAATATGCGCGCCATATTTATGCACCTGAATCCCGTGCTCCTCCCGGGTATAAATATTGCCGCCTAAATGCTCCCGCTTATCGATACAGAAACATTTCTTTCCCGCCTTTTTCATTTCATTGGCAAAAACCGAACCGAACAGCCCCGTCCCGACAATCAGGTAGTCGAATTTCATTTCGCTCTTTTCCCCTTTGCCTTATACTTATCGATCTGCACAAAATCATCCATCAGCTCCAGTACCTTGTCACGCCCCGCCTGATTCAGCTTTACATAATACTGCATGACGCGGTTCTCCAAAAGCTGCGCTCCAAGAGAGGTATCCCTCTCCAAAGAGGAAAAATCCACAGGGTTCATGCTCAGCTTGTCACACATTTTGATAACCGTTCCGTATGCCATCCCCTCGATTCCCCTCTCCAGCGCCGTCACCAGCGTACTGTAGGGAATATTCATCTCCATTGCAAACTGGCGCACACTGCGGTACTGCCTCAATATTTCTTTCTTTAAAATCTCTGCTTTTGTCATCTTTCTCTCCTCCATACCCGACACGGCTCTCTGCGGAAGCCGCCGCCTATGGTCGCCGCATTCTCCTAAAAAGGCAAGTCGGCGCCGCCAGGCTTCTTACAAAATTAATATACGATTTATCGTGTGTTTTTTCAAGAGGAATCAAGAAATTTAATATTTTATGGCAAAATTTTAGAAATTTGTTATATTTTCAGGGTCAATACCATAAATCTGCACAATCTCCAGCAAATCACTGTGGAAAATATCCGCAGGAGTAACCACCGCTCCCCCGTCGCTGTCCAGATCATACCCGAAGTGCCAGTAAACCGACCAGACAAGATGCGCGCACTGCGTGGCAGCCGGGCCCGCCTCCTCCGACGGTGTCTCCTCAGGACTCCCGGCAGTTTTCCTTTGGCGCACTGCATCCTCCGACGTCTCCAAAGCTTTCGGGCCCCCGGCGCCGGAATCCGTAAAGGCAAACAGGCTGTAGGGCACATCCACAAGCTCCTCCATGGCATATTCTGCGATTTCCGCCTGCTGCCTGTCCGTAATGCCCTTAAGCCTCAGCAACGCAAAGCAGGGATATTCGCTCCAATGCTCCACGGAACAGACTGCCGAGCTGCGGCCGTAGGTGATCGCCTCCAGGGTCTGCCCCTCCAAAGCGTTTACCACAACGGCTGCATGACCGCTGCGCCACCCGAAAACATGACCGCTGAAGGTGACGAGTATGTCACCGTCCTGTGCCGTCGGAAGAAATTCCCGGTTATCCGTACATGCGCCCTGGGATATCACCCCGTTTATTACGCCGGATGGGGAGCTTTCAGCTTTGCTGCCCCCGGATTCCGCCCCTGCCAGAAGCCTCTCGCTGCGAAGCAGCATATTGGTATGAAGGCATTCCACCTGAACCTCCGCAAAAAAACGCTCCTGCAGGTCAAGCAGCCGGTCCTGGCGTCCCGCTTCATACAGCTGGTCTATCCCCGCCTTCGCCATCCCCGTCTGAAAAAACAGCAGGCGATAATCCTCCTCCGCAAGCTCTCTCCCCCGGGACTCCAGAAACGGCATAAGATCCGCCTTTTCGTAATCGGGCATATAATGCGCCTGCCCTTCCGCCGCCGCAGTCCAGACCGACAGCCCCGCCAGCGCAAGAAAAACGGTTAAAAAAAACAGGAATAATCTCCGGCGCCCCATCTGCCGCCTCCAAATAAAAGCCCCCGCAGCAAACTGACGGGGTATCTGACCCTCGCGGCATTCGCCAAACAGATGCTGACGCATCCGCCTGGCTCATTGCCCCGGGGGAATAAACACAAACTTACTGCTTTTATTAGAATGGACAGATGAATGCCGGTTTATTCCCGCAAAACATCCTGCCTTTAATATAACTCTTACAGTCCTTATATATCCCTTACCGTCTTAACCAAAATGCTGAAATTGGCATAAATAACCCTTTTCAAGCTCAAGGCGCTGCCTTTCCTGCCGCATCTGCATCTCCCACAGCACCTCCTCAACCCGCAGAATATCCCTCTCGGTAATTTTTTTAATGCTTTTCTGCCTGGTGGTGATCTCCAACACCCTGGAGCCGTCGGGTTTATCCCTTACCTCCGTCTTTTTAAAGCGCTGACGGTTCTCCTTCTCGATCTCTCTCCTATGCTCGATCAGCTTTTTTACCAGCTTTCTCTGATGCTCCTGGCGCTGAAGGGCAGTCTCCCTGAGCTGCTTTTGAAGACGCTTCTTTTTGAGCCTCTTTTCCAGCCTGAGCCTGGCTTCCCTCCGCCGCTCTCTGGCACGCTCGCCGGGATTCCTGGCGGGAATCCTCCAGGTCTGCGCGTAACACTCCTCCTTGGTGGCGCCGATATAAATGTCTGTATAGACCCTGTCCGAGGTCCCGAAACAGCCCCCTGGCTGGGAATAAAAGGACCGTAGATTATTCAATACCCACGCCTCATACTCCGGGTCGTTTTTCATCGCCGCATACCCTTCCTCCGAAATCACCACATAAATATTTTCATTCCTGCGGCTGGGATGCACGGGAAACTGCCTGATCTGCTGTGCGATATACTGCTTGTACTGTTCCATGGTCATGTCGCCCGGGGACACGTCGCCCCATAATCCCGATTCCTCCGTTCCCTGCACCATCTGCGCAAAGCTTCCCGATACGCCCTTCCTGTCGGCCGCCCGGTCGCCCCCGCACGGCTGAAACAGGCTTCCTCTGTTCTCCGTATAGCTCGAAATCAGTGTGTTCATCCGCTCTCCTTTACCTGCTGCCGCAGCTCCCTGCCGCTGAGGATTGTTTCTGCCGCGGCTCATGCAGCCTTTTCTGCAATGCATGCCCTTGCGCATTTGTTTATTTTATCGGATGAAACGGCCCTCGGATTAAGGATTCCATCGCTGCGTTTTATACCCTTCCAAACCTTGTTGGTTACATTGCCCTGTCAAAACCGCAAACCTGCGTTTCCGTCACAATCTGCTTTGAATCTCTCCCGCCAAATAGCTGCCGATATTGGCAATAAATCCCAGCGCATCCTGCCTCATTGCTTCAGGAAACGCAGTCAGTACCGGCGCCGTCTCAAAACTCAGCACCTTGTCAAAATGAATGCAGCCAAGTCCCCTGATAAATCCATCCCAGTCGGTGGAGGAAATATTTTCCCTCGTCTTCGTAAAGGTAAAGGGCAGCTGGTGCAGATCGGAAACGCCGTCATTGTCATGAATATGCAAAACCTTAATCCGGCTGCCAAGTGTCGTGATAAATTTCTCAAAGTCTATCCCCACAATGTTGGCATGCCCCACATCAAAGCAAAAACCCAATACCTCCGCTCCGTATTTGTCATTAAAATAGTCAATGCGGTCTGCCGCCTTTTTCGCATTGCAGCATGGTCCCTCCACAAGATGTCCGCCTACGCTGTCATAAAGGTTCTCAATACATATAGTTATACCCGTTTCCTTCGCAAACGGCGCAACAGAATCTATGAATTTTTTCGTTTCCTGCCATTCCAGTTCCTCCGACCCAAGGTAACGGGCAAGCTTAAAGCCATGAATAACCATATATGGGCAGTCAAAAAACGCGCATACTGCCATACTCTTAGGCGCCACCTGATTCCATAGATATGCATTGATTTCCCTGTCAGCCCCCGGTACAAAAACCGGATACGGCATGTGCATCTGATTTATAGTGATCCCAACCGCCCGGGCTCCCTGCTTGTGCGGCGCAAAGAAATGCTCAAGCTCCTGTACAGACTTGTCAAAGAAATCATTCCGTTCCGACCGATAGAGAGAGGAGTTTAAAAGATATCTGTTCAAACTGAAATCTGCGCAGGTAAAGCCCGCGCGCTTCAGCATGACAAAGCCCTCCTCCGGATAATTGTCGTTTATGACATTTTGGGTCTGGACTCCTATGCCAATCATTGTTCCGGTACCTCCCTGTTCATAGCTTCTTCTCACGCCTCCCAATATTCCAGTCTGTCCCAATAATACGACGGCATATATTCATCATTGAAATATTCAATGGGATTGACAAGACCCATCTTACGCAGCTGCTGCTCTATTTCTCTGTAATATACATTGCAGATGAATATGGCACAGTCCGGCGCAAGCTCCTTTAGCGCTTCAGGCGGCTTTACCTCCAGCCCCTCAAACCACTCTCCCCAGCGGGCTTTATTATTGTCGCAGGTAAAAAGCGGCGGAAACTCGCCGCCATAGCACTTCATATAATTACGGCACATATTTCCCGCGCCAAAAAGGACACGCTTATCATATTTCTTCAGTACATTTTTCATGGATATCTGCCATTTGAAAAATTCAGCCACACCTCGGGCGAACTGTATAAGCTGAGGGCGAAGAAATTGTGAAAACGCGGCCGTCATACTGCTGAAATCCATAATGATTGAACCGTCAAACCCCGTTTCCCGCAGTCCCCTGATCAGACTCAGCCAGTCTGTGCGGAACTGCCCCCTGTCAATGCTGGTAAAAGGAAGCATTGCGTTTTCATGAATACCGTCACAATCCCGCAAAATGACAGCCTTTATGCGGTGGCCAAGCATAAGTGCAAACTCCCGCATATCCTGCCCGCACAAGCTGCATACGCCCACATCCATACAAAATCCAAAGCTCTCGTGTCCGCTCTCCTCATTCAGCCTGTCAATCCAGGAGACAGCTTCATCGGCATCCGAGCAAATTCCGCGGACCGGATTACCATTTTTGTCACGGCACTGGTTTTCTAACAGAATCATTACATTATTGCGCCTCGCAGCATGAGCTAAACCAAGATAATACTTGCGGTTGGCTTCCCATTCACCTCCAGGTTCTATCCCCGAAATAAGCGGCTTTACAATTAAATACCTGCAGCCCGCCCGTCCGCAGACCCTGATGCTCTCCTCTGCCAGCCGCATCAACAGCTCTCCCAGGTCTTCCCTTTTTGTATTCCTGCTCAAATACGGTGCACGGGCTGCCGTAATACGGACAGCTTCTTTTCCGCATTCCTCCAATAGCAGCTTCAAACAGCTGCACAGCTCCTCCGGATGTTCGGAAATTCTCATCGCTGCCTTTGGTTTTGGGTTCAAAACACCCCTTGAAGGCTCTCTCTCTTTACCAAGGTGCTCCAGTTCCTCCGCCGAACAGCAGGCTGACATATCAAGCAAAATATCTTCAAATCCGCCTTCTCTAATTCCGGAGATGCCTTTTTGGGGGCTTTTCGGCCACACAAGCCCTGATGATGCACACAATATGTTCACATGCCTGTCCTCCTGTCAATTACTTTCTGTCACCCATCCTCACCGAGCTGATTTGCTCTTTAATCACCGTTGAGCTCGTTGACTGTGTATATGGGAAAAATACCATATCAGACCCATGCTGCTGCAAAAACACCTTCCGCGCAAGCCAAACCGGGTCCTCCGCATAATCGCTTCCTGAGAACTGGACGTCAAAATGATACATATAATAAGCGTCCTCCGTATTTGGCTTGTCAATGGGTATCATGACCGCCTCATCCACATACCTGCATGCCTGCACAATTTCAAGCCGTTCTTCAAAAGGGATATATGGGCGCGTTTTTTTGCTTTTGATGACCTGCTCATCCGATACCACTCCCACTATCAAATAATCGCACTGCTCTTTTGCGTTCCTTAACAGATTCAGATGTCCGATATGGAACAGATCAAACACTCCCGCCACATAGCCTATATGGTATTTTTTAGGGACGGCATCCTCCCGGGAACCGTCTCCCTGCACAGCCTGCCTCAAAGGTCTTTCATAATCAAGCCTTGGATCATATATCGAAATATCCCTCACCTGCATTTCCTTCAGCTGGACAAGTACTTCCTCAAAATACTTGATGCAGATAAACACCTTAAATGATTCGTTGATTTCCCTTAAACAGGCAGGCGGACCGATCCTGATGCCGGACACCTCATCTCCCCATCGGTCTTTATTATTGTCCACTATTCCGGCTATCTTGTAATACTTTCCAAATTGATCAATAAACTGTTCCGCATAGCTCCCAGAGCCGAAAAGATATATTTTCTTATTTTGGACACCCTTAAAAATATTGTTGAACAGCCGGTCATATTCCTCCTGGGTATAGTCCATCCTGTACCTGTTGGACATGACAATGCGCTCGTCTCTCCTGTGCCGTCTGTGATAACCCGCCAGCACATGGTCATTCCGCAGCCGGTTCAGGAATATGCCGCCTGCCTTCCACCATGTCGCCCTGTGCTCAAACAAGTTAAAACGTTTATAAAGCGTCTCTCTCGGCAGTATCTGCTCAAGCTCCGAGCTGTCCTTGTAAATTAAGTCTATGGTTCTGATAAACACAGCGTTTGCGGGAAAATTTTCCAGGTAAAGCTCCTGGTCAAAAAAAAGGAAACCTCTTTCCGTATGAAAACAATTGAGCGACACCAGATCCACATAGCCCCTTCTAAGTATCACCCCTATATCCCGCCGGTCCTTTTCACTTCCAAACGCCAGTTTCTCCCATTTATCAATATTCGGATCATCCTTTTTCCTTTTCTCCCAGCCAGGTTCAAATTGCCGCCAATTGACCTCCTCATAGGGAATATGCTCGGAGGAATTCTCGATAATCCCTTTATACGCTTCAAGCTCTTTTAAGAAGGCATCCCTGTCGCTTCGCAGCAAATCCCTGAAATACTCCGTGGCAATCTGCCCCTCCACATAGGGCATGACAAACGCGTCCTTCTGTACACTTGCCTCAACTACCGGCACATTATGCTGCCGTAAATACTCCGAATTTTCCATGAGGGCAGTAATTTTGTGCATTCCCCCAGGATACATTGCTCGTTTTGACACGGATTTATGGCCTCTTATTACCGTCGCCATAGCCCCGTCCCTGCCGCGTTCTCCCTGAACCGTAATCTGATCGATATCCGAGCATCCTCCGTCCGCAGGGCATTCAATCAAGAAAGCCCCTGCCATCTGGTGAAACATATTGTTTTCCATAAGGACAGTATACAGCTTCTCCTCCTCCAAAAATACCGTTTCCGGACTGTTATACTGCGGGAATACCCTCACATCCAAACACTCATTGGGCCTATACCCCTCCGAGATCATAAGCTGCGGCCGCGTAAGACAGGGCAGGACAGAATAAAACTTATGGTTTGCAAATCCTGCTCCCGTCAGCATTTCCGCAAGCTCCGACCTGGCGTAAGCCCGCCCCCTTAAATTTGCCCTCCCCTTTCCTACCACCTTGCAATAACCGTCGATACCGTCAAGGACATGACCCGAAAATCCGTCCTTATCCCCGCAAAAATTTCGCAGCGCAAGACGGTTTTCCGCTCCTAAAAGCAATATGCCCAAGGGCTTAAGCAAAGCCCTCAGCTTTGACAGCATCTCTGTCGGTTTCGCGCTTCGCTCCAGAATACCCACCCCGACGATATAGTCGAACCTTACGCCCGGCCGGATACCGCCATCCGCCATCCGGCTTAAATCCTCCTCCGCTGCTCTGACCGTCTTGATCTCTCTTTCCACCAAAGCCTCATAAAGCACCTCACATCTTTCGTCCCCGCCGGAGACAAAAAGCGCTTCCGCACCCGGTTCAAACTCGTGCCAGTTAATTAGGGCTTTCGGCAGATTCCTGACGATTTCCTCATCGTTCATCCTTACAGACCTCCCATTTTTCAAGATAATCCAAGCCTCAGGATACGGATGGTTCTCGCGATCCCCTCGGAAATATCATATTTCATTTCCCAGCCAAGCCTTTTTATTTTACTCCCGTCCAGTCTCGCCTTTGTAGCCATACTGTATCCGGCCTTTTCCGTGCTGTCAGGTAATTCAAAGACAACTCTCCTGCCGCATATTTCCGCTATGACAGAAGCAAGATCCTTCAGCATAATATCGGATTTTTGATCCGCGATATTGTATGCCTCTCCGTTCTCTCCCTTTAGCAGCACCGTCAATAAGCCCGACACGGCATCTGCCACATAAGTATAGGAATAATACTGATTTCCCTCACTTTTCAATACGATATCCTCTCCGGCTACCGCTTTCCTTATAAACTGCGACATCGCCTTGGTATCCGACCGCAGAAGCGTAGGTCCGTAGCTTCTTGTCAGCCTTGGTATAACAATATCCAGCTCCTTTTCCCTCCTGTATGCCTGACAGAGAGCCTCTCCGCAGCGTTTGCTCTCAGGATACCCTGCCCTCAGGGTATTGCAGTCGATATATCCGCAGTACTCCTCCGTAAAAAGCTCCGCGTCCCCCCGGTTCTCTCCGTAGATCTCATTAGAGGACGCGAAAAGGAAACGCCTTGTGCCGTGTTCCGCCGCATAACGCAAAAGATTGTCTGTTCCTATTACATTCGTTGCAATCGTACTTACAGGCTGTGTGGCATAGGCTACCGGATGAGTATTGCTTGCAAGATGAATTATATAATCAAAGCATTCCTGCGTTTCAAGCTTATCCGCAAGATCATGCGTTATAAAGGTAAACAGCGAACTGTCCAGATACCGGGCAAATCTCTCCTTTGCAAAAAGCTCGTTTCTGCCCATAGCGTATATTTTACAGTGCATGCCGAAATTTCCGTTCCGCCACATCAGCGCATCTGTCAGAAAGCTGCCGATCAGCCCGCCCGCGCCGGTTATCAGCACCCTGGAATTCTCCAGCTTATCCCACGGAAGCTCCAATCCCGCCACAGAGCTTACATCCTCCAAATAAAGCTCATTGTCCAGTAACCCCTTCATATGCCTCCTACTTCAACCAATTATCTTTTTCCATCTTTAAATATGCCTTAAACAATTCAAGGTCATCCTTGGTCGTTATCTTTATATTTTTATCCGAACCGTTTGCAAAATACAGCCTTTCTCCAAGCTCCACCATCATAGTATTCGTGTAGGAAGAACCATATATGCCTATTTCCTTTTCAAACGCCTCGTGATATGCCCAATTCAGTCTCCCGTATTTATACGCCTGCGGTGTCGCGACCCTGCGCAGAGCTTCTCTTGGAATATACTGTACTGTTGATTCTCCGTCATCCGCCACAAAGATCTGCTCATTGTACGGAAGTGCCGTCACCGCATTTCCGTATTTTTCACACTTCATAATGACATCTGTCAACACGAAATCATCCACCAGCGGTCTGATGCCGTCATGTATAATCACCGTATCGTCATCACTGCATTTTCCCTCAAGCATATAAACACCCTCTCGGATAGACTCCTGAGCGGTTTTTCCACCGGAGATGATCCACTTCAGCTTATCGATATTGAACTGTTTCGCATAGGCCCTCACGACATCATGCCAGCCGTCCAGACATACCAGCCCGATTTCGTCAATCTGCGGATGATGCTGAAATCCTTCCAGTGTATAAATCAAAACAGGCTTGTCATATACGTTGATAAACTGCTTGGGTATATCCTGCCCTAAACGGTTCCCTGAACCGCCCGCTATAATGATCGCTATGTTCATTCGTTTTTTTCTCCTGCCAATATTCTCTGTATCAACCGGTATATCCCTTCCGCAGAATTAAAGTATTCGGGAATTATATCATCCGTATCTATGTCAATATCATACGCGTCCGACAATTCCTCTACCAAGGTCATTATGTTGAAGGAGTTTAAAACACCTCCGTCAATCAGCTCCTTTTCCGCTGCAAAATCTACATCCGGCCTCAATTCCTTCAGAATTTTCATAATCTTTTCCATGGCTGACCGTCCTTTCTGCCCCTTACTTATTTTCCTTACATGAAATTTTTAAAACTTTAATTTTAATGACTGCCGTTTTCTCAACTGCCGCCGAAGGAAAATCCCAATTCTGCTTTCCTGTTTCGTGTTTCATTATGCAGCTGAGGGCTTTCACCTTTTCCGCTTCATCAAAAAGCTCAAACGCTATTCCCTCTCCTATAACGCTCTTATACCTCGTCGTATAAGCGCAGGCTTCACTTGCCGCCAAGAGACCCGTATTTACCTCCATCTCAAATCCAATTTCACAACTGTTTCTGATTGCGGCAAGCTTCCGCCCCTCGTTCGCCCCATGAATATATAAGAAAAGCTCGTCCTTGCATATATCAAAACCATAGTTTACAGGCACCACATAAATATGTCCGTTGTCGTTTATACCAAGATGACATATATGCGCGGCGTCCAAAACCTCTATAATCTGTCTGTAATCCGTAACCTCTCTGTCTTTTCGCCTCATGGCCATCCCTCCTAGACCGTTAATAACGGAATAACCCAGAAAAACAGCATAAGCATTGTCATCAAAATGCCGACCATTATGCCAAACAGCGACCACCTCATGGTCTTCACAACTGCCCCCGGATTACATTCGCCTTCAGGAAGCACAAACAATTTTTCTCTTGCCTGTTTTTCCTCGTCTGTCAGCCTTGTAAGGGCCGAACCGACAATAATGGCAATTATATTGCACAATATGCCTATAATCGCCGGGTCCAGATATGACGGCAGGTTTACCCCGCCTACGGACTTGGCAAGGTTGGCAGCAAGGCATCCTATCATCCCCGAAAGCATCCCGCAGAATGCCCCCGTTTTTGTCATCCTCCTGCTGAAAATACAGCCCACAGCTACCGGCATCCACGAGCTTGCAGCGGCGGCTCCTCCAAGAAACATAATTACAAAAATTGCAGGCGGATTGACTATGGCACACACCAGCACTATTAAGCTTACCACAATCATTACCAAACGTCCAATCCTAATGGATTTATCGCCCTTGGTCGCCGCCAAGTCATTGGCAGCCGAAGCACCGATCAGAGACAGAAAGGTTGTCGCCGAGGAAATGCCGGCGGATAAAACGCCCGTCATCAGGATTACGCCCAAAAGTGTAGGAACAGCATTCATTGCCGCCCAGATCCAGACATGTGACGACTGTGCCAGCTCCGGATTCAGCACATTAATGATGGCGGCGGTCATACATACAAAAAACTCCAGGATAAAAACGCCTAAAGCCGCTATAGGTGCGGATCTCACCACTGTATGCTCATCCTTTGCCATCAGGTATCTGCTTGACTGCCAGGGACCCACCGCACAAACCGAGCACCATACGATTCCGTATGATACACCCCATATCATATTGTCCGCACCCGTTTCATAAAGAGCCCCGGGACGCCCCTCCCATGTTAATAACGCTCTTGTATCCGGCGATTCCGCAAGCGCGGTTATTGCGGAAAACCAGCCTCCGGCCCTGCCTGCTATAAATATTACAGATACCAGCATGGATACCGTAAACAGTCCAGCCATAAGAGTATCCGTGATCAATACGCCCCTGGAACCGGACACTACGGATATAAATGTAAATACTACCATGGCTATCACGATACACGCCTGATAGCTAATGCCCGTAACCACATTCATCAGCGTTCCGACGCCCTGAATAACCGATAGCAGATACACAGACATCATTATGATTGCCGTAACCGCCGAAAGCGTACGCATTTTTGGCGAACAGAATCTTTTGCCGAAAAATTCGGGTATTGTCATTGCCCCGCTCCGTCTGAGATACCTTCCAAAAAATACGGCACCCAGTATATATCCCGCCGACTGCATACCGGCAAACACGATCATGGCAGATAACGCCCCTTCGTATGCTTCTGCAGCATCTCCCATAAACATCCCCGTGCTTGTGTAGGAAGCTATCATTGAGCCCGCAATCAGGATAAGGGGCGCCTTTCTCCCGGCCACATAGAAATCCTCGGCATTCTTCACTCTTTTGCTGATCAGCCAGCTTATTCCAAGAAAAATCAGCATGGCTATACACATACCTGTAAAATAAATATTCATTTGACGTCGTTCCCCGTTTCATTCTCATATTCTTTTTTTATGTGTCTGTATGCTATAATCGCCGACAACGATATCCATAAACCGATAAAAACAGTAATGGCAATTTCCATATCCGCTCTCTCCTCACCTTGATATATACAGCTCTTTGAGCCTTTGCCTGTCTATCTTTCCGTTCAAATTCAGAGGCATTGCCTCCACCTGATACCATCTGTCCGGCATCATATACACAGGAAGCAGTTTCAACAGCCGGTTTCTCAGTTCCTGCTCCGTCAAATTCCCTTTATAAATCGAAACGATCCATGATTTCTTCTCATCATATAAGCAGCAGCCCGCCTCAATTTCCTCTAAAGACAGCAAAGCCGTTTCAATCTCACCCAGCTCAATCCTCCGTCCCAGATGCTTAATCTGAAAATCCTTTCTTGAGAGATATACCAGTTCCCCATATTCGTTCCGCTGCGCCAGGTCGCCGGTCCGATAAATGATTTCAGGATACGAAGGGTTCAGCGGATTCTGTACAAACGCCTGCGCCGTTTTATCAGGCGCATTGTAATACCCGTATGCAAGCCCCGTGCCTCTTACGCATACTTCGCCGATTACTCCTTCCCCGATGGCGGGCTTATCCTGTTCATCTAATAAAAATACATCCATATTGGCGCATGGCGTCCCTATGGGGAGAGTATCCGTACTTTCAAATTTCCGGTCTACCTCATATACAGTACAGGTATCCGTAACCTCCGTGGGCCCGTAAAAATTTACATACCTTGCGTCCGGATATTTTTCAATCCACTTGTTCAGATATTTCACCGGCATTACCTCCCCGCCGAAAAAGACATTCTTCAGGTCGATCGGCGGCGCTTTCTTCAATGCCCCAAGTGCCGACGGAAAAGCCAGAGCCGACGGCACCCAATATAACGTGTTGACATGATTGTGCGACAGATATTCCATAAGCTGCTTAGGGACCTTAAAACATTGCTGCGGAATAATATACATGCTGGCTCCTGTCTTCACCGTCGCATATACGTCCAATACCGACATACTGAAATAAAGAGGCGTCTGATTTCCCCACACACAGCTTTCATCCAGACGGAACCGCCCTACCGCCCAGTCAATAAAATCCGCCAACGCCCTGTGCGATATAATAACGCCCTTAGGCATACCGGTAGAACCGGATGTATACAGTACATACGCCACATCCGTATCGATGATCCTGCTTTCCGCCGCTGCAATACTCCCGGCAGGAATCGGATTCAGCATACAGTCTTCATATTTGATAACGGCACTGTTGTCACTGCACAAATTTCTCACATGCTCAAAATACTTTTCCGTTGTGAGAATTGCCGCCGGTTTAAATGACGACAGTATTTTACCGATGCGCTGATCCGGCATCTCCACATCTATCATTGTGTAGAAATTTCCGCTGTAAGCCACGCCATAGAAGGCGGAAATACAAGCCGGGCTCTTATCCATGAATATGGCAACCGGGCTTTTTGCAATTCCCCTTTCAAGTAGCGCTCCCGCGATGTGATATGCCTCCTGCTGCAGCTCGTAAAAGGTCAGCGCTCTAGCTTCGTCCGCAAAAGCCGTCTTATCCTTGTACGTAACCGCTGTTTTATTTAAATAATCCGTAATCATCCTGTCACGCCTCCATCTCGTAATCATTTCCACACTGCATCATCCCGGCCATCTAAAGTTCCTCAACCGTCAAGCCAAACCGCGGCAAAATGTCAAGGCAGCAATCCATATATTTCCGTTCAACGGGATTATGCAGCTCGCCTACAACAAACCTGTATTTGATTCCCATAAAGCCAGCGAATACCTCTCCGAACAGCTCACAGTCATACTCCATATCAGCATCGCAGAATCTCTGTTTCCGAATTCCCCTTGAAATCCTCTTGGTATACAGATATTTCCCGGCCGGAACAGCTACAACCTTATCTCCAAGATCCTCCAGCGCCTCTTTAACCGTCTGTATCCGCTTTTCCAGGCTACAGCTTAAATTGGAATCCTCTGAAATAAACAGATACAGCCTGTCTACCCTCCGCAGGGCAGCCTCAACCGCCCTCCTGTGCCTGTCCGTAAACGGGTCCGCGAGCAAGGCCACCGCCCCTTTTATGCCGCAGGCATCTTCCCTCAGCAGCCCGTTACGCTCCATGTAGAGCAATATCTCCGACATGATTTCACTGCCCACATAATAATCCTGCATTCGCTTTTTTTCGCCGGATAAACCTGCTGTATCAAACAGCCCCCGTTCTTTAAGGTCATGATATATTTTTTCCGCCAAGCGTTCATTTACCTTATAATTACAATGTTCGGGACTGTCCAATATATTATTTTCCAAATCCTCAATACTCAAAAACGTATCCGTCAGGCTTCCAGCGCAGACACATTTTCGGGCTGTTTCCTCTGTTATCCACCCCTTTTCAACAAAAACCACAGCCACATCCTTCTCGCACAGCTCGTCCGTCATCATCCTTGAAAAAAAATTAGACACATTAAACAATCCTCGATTGACCACCTGAATTTGCCTGTCCGTCCGCTGATTCAGCATTCTCTGCAGGCAGGATTCAATTGTCTGACCATCCCTGCAATAGGCTCCGGCAACGGTGCACGGTCCGTAAAATATAATACGCCCTTGCGGATTCTCCGGATTTCCCAATGTGACACGGTTCCCGTCCGCACAACGATAAAATTCACCCTCCATGGCAACTATTTCCGATATGCCCTTTACCGTCTCCGTGTGAAAATTCCCAAATTCCTTCTTCAGATCTACGACTGCATCCGGCTCTCCAAGAAAGCGGCTCCACCGGCTTCTTGATAACCCTTTCCAAAAGACGTCCTCATCCTCCCCGCCAAAGCCGGACCCTCCTCCGTCCGCCAGCCGCCTTAAGATATGGGCTTCCTCCATATAATACAGTACAACCCTTGCTTGCGTACCGGCAAGAAAACGCCCCAGCTCCTTTCTGTGCCATTGCTCCTTCAAGTGCCTGGAAACCACAAGCGACGCTATCTGATCCTGCCTGATATCGTAACGAAAATCTCTTTTCATTACCCCTTCCAGCCGGCCGCCGTTCACCACAGGAAACTCAAAAAAGGTTTTATGCCCTTCAAAAAATTCCGCAGCCTTATCTTCATCCGTTTTTTCGGTATACGAAAAGCTGCGGTTGATCTTCAGCGTATTATTTCCACCGCCATAATACCTTTCAAGGTCTCCAATAGATACCACACCGAGCAATTTGCCGGCTTCCTCAACATAGACGGCCTCCTGGGCGTCCTCCACAAAAAGCCGATATGCAATCTCCGCCCTGCTGTTCTCCGGGAAATCCCCAATATCCAGTATCGACTGTACTTTTTCTCTTGGAATAAACTGATACATGCCCTCTCCCGATTTGATGCTTATAAAATATAATAATTATCTTCTATATCGCTTCCGTCCAGAAACTCGTTTATACCAAGGACGGACAGTCTTTGCGCCATCTGTATATACATTCCGCTTCCCCGGATTACCGCCACAATAACCAGTGCCCCCGGATATCTTTTAACCGCGTCATCTATTTTCAATATCTGCTTTCCCGCCAGCCTGTCTTCCGCGGAGCACTGAGATACCGCGAAGCAGGAGATACGGTCATAAAAACCTTCGTTGGTCAATCCCCGAAAAACCCTGTCCCCATGGCTGCCGGCGCCGTAAATAATCAGGCTTTTGGCCCCATTAAGCCTCCCGCTTATGTCTCGCCTGGCTTTAACTGCGCTGTCACAGAACTTATCCGGTTCCAAAACTACTCCCTGCAGCCATCTTTCCAGCTCGGCAAAACCCTTTATATAGGTCCTGTATTTTGTATAGTCTCTTTGTATCTGTCCGCAGAATTCTCTTTTATACTCGTCTGCTATCCGCAGAAAATTTCCTCTGTGCCGCAGCAGCTTATAATAATAGCAATAAGGCAGAAATTGGTAATCTCCTCTTTCCAATAAAAGCCCCTCAATATACTCGTATTCCCTGGTCATCGCAAGCACCTTATCTCTGCTTTTTACAGAAGCCGCCTCATTATCCTGCCTGTAAAGATAAAACGCCTTATCAATCCATTTTGCCTTATCACAGTATGACAGCGTTTGAAGCCAAAATCCGTTATCCTGATAAGATGCGCCCGGGCTTTCGTGAAAGCGTATGTTTTTGCGTGCCAGAAACTCCCTTTTATATATACCTGTCCAGATATTCATATAAAAGTCAAAGAAAACGTTTCTGTCCATATCGCCCAGTACCCTGTCATAATAGGGCTCCAAATGGGCATGATGAATCCTCCTGCGGTATGCGATCTTTTCATACCAGAAGCAGGCATCTGATTTGACCACATCAAGCTCCCCTGCCGCCGATTCCTCATATAATGTCCTGTACATTTCCGGCAATATACAGTCATCGCTTTCCACGATACCGATATACTCGCCGCATGCCGCATCCAGCCCCGCATTCATGGCAGAACCATATCCGCTGTTCTTCCGGTGCAGAACCTTCACCCGTTGATCCCGCAGAGCATATTGATCCAATATTTCACCGCTGCCGTCTGTGGAACCGTCATCCACACATACCGCCTCTATCTCTTTTAATGTCTGCGCAAGAATGCTGTCCAGACACTGCGCAAGATACCTTTCCGCATTATAAACAGGTACGATAACCGATACTTTTACCATGCTTTTCTCCCGGCTCACTCTCCCATAACCTCCAGAAGTCTTTCTACCACTCTCTCCGAGGCATGCCCGTCATCACAGGAACCATATTTTTCAAAGAAAGCGTTCAATTCAGTTATGTACTTATCTTCGTCAAAATCCAGAATCTGCTCTGCCAGCTCGTCCTGCGAATGTGCCTTCGGATACGGCCACTCGGAAACAGGCGCATAAAAGCCCCGGTCATTGGTATATTCATCTCGGTCATTCTGATATAAAAATACAGGGCGCCTCTGCAGGGAAAAATCCCACATGAGCGACGAGTAATCCGTAACCACAATATCCGCTGCGGCTAACAGATCCTGGATATCCGGATAAAAGGTCGCTTCGACAGCGTTCTTATACATCCCCTTCTCCGAGACCAGCCTATGCATATAATGGTGTAATTTATATACAACGACAAATTCTTTTCCGAATCTTTCTCTAAAGGAGCCTAAAATATTTTCCCAATCCAAATTGTATCTTTCAAAATCATCCCCGGTCATAGACCGATAGGTAGGCGCATACAGCACGATTCCCTTATCCTGAGGAATCCGGTATATTTCCCTTATCCTTCGGCCACAAGCATGTTCATTAAAAAACACGTCGTTTCTCGGCGCGCCACACTCCAGTACCTCCCCTTGATAAAAGAACGAGCTTCTGTAAATGTGCGTATAAAAGGAGCTTGCCGTTATAAATAAATCTGACGCCTCATTACTTTTTCTATATCGCTCCCTGCTTGCCTCATCCTTGTTTACATCTCCTTCGGCAAGCTTAAACGGGCCGTACCCATGCCAGGTATTAACGAAAAACTGCCCCTCTCTCTTATGCTCATAAAGAAAATGTACGGTATTTGTAATATATACCTTGGCGGTCAGCACCTCTTTATAAAACTGCGGACTGCCAATTACAGCCTTTGTTATGGTTTCAGGCAAATCACTGATATCCTTATCAGACACCAGCCATACCAGCTCTGCCTGCACTTTATCCCGAAGCAGCCTTTCCGCTATGTATTTACAGTTGCAGCGATATCCCATCCCGTCATAAGAGGAAAAAACAATCTTGTTTTTCTGTAACGGCAGTTTTTTGTACCCCGCAATCAATTCAGCTCTTATATCCTCAACCACCTGCGCATTTACGCGGCATACAGCCTTTACCTCGCAGCCCTGCAGCCTTTCAAGCACCTCCCCGGCAGCCTTTTCCCCAAGCGCCAGTATCACCATACAATCCTTCAGCTGTCCCGCAAGCCTGTCTATGGGCTCCACCCTTTTTCCGTAAAAGGTATCCGAACTGCCTGATGTGTCCGTTACCGCAAAGCATACCACATTTTCCGCCAGCCCTTTCAACTCCAGAAACGAATATAAGAAGCCTCCATATTGCCCCGCCCCATAAACTATCAGCCTGTTGTCCGTTATTTCACTAAGGTCATTAACATCTAAAATTCTGCATTCCAAAGCTAATCCCCCCCCCGTAACTAATCCGTTTCACACTGCGCACCATACGGTCTTCCCCAAATAACGTCGTTCTCCGCTATTCCCATGTCAGTCAGTTCTTTCATTATCTCCTGAAAAATTTCCCGTTTTCTGACCGCTACAAGGATATAATCATATTCCGTATCCCTAATACACTCCACAGGCTTAACATCAAGCCCTTCCTTCTGATATTTCTCATAATTTTTGTCCACCCAGCCTGACAGCTCCAGGTTGGCGCAATCCGCCATCCGCTTTCGGTAGTCAGCGCCGACTTTTCCCGCCCCATAAAGAATCATTTTTTTCTTTTGAGCAAAAAACACCGACGGGTCTAATTCATACGGTTCCGTATATATAGATTTTCCCGATGAGGTAAGCCCCAGCTTCACATCTATGGCATACCTTGTTTCCGACAGCAGGTACTTTCCCAGCTGCCGCAGCAAATGCTCCCGCTCCTCATGTTCGTCAAACAGTGTCTTTGCATACTTATAGAATGCCGTCAGTTCTACAAGATAATCCTGGTTTTCCGACTGGCACGCGCTTCCGTTACGGACACAGTAATGGTAATAAATATCATCCGTAAAGCATACCTTGATATTTTTAAATACAAAGCTAAACACGATTGCCTTGTCTTCCGCATAACGTATATCATTCCTTAAATTATTTAGAACCTCTTTCAACATATCCCTGGGAAATAATTTTGCCACACTGTATGGCAGTATTCCATAGTGATCCGTATCCTTGTAATAAAACAAGTCTTTTGCTATACTGCGGGTCTCATAAGTGCCAGCCGGAACAGCGTTTCTTTTTTCGACCGTACTGCCATCATAATCCATGTACACATTAGTGCAGACCAGGGAACAGCCGCGTTCCCGGATTGTCCGCACCATCGTTTCCAGAAGCTTTGGTTCAATCCAGTCGTCGGAATCCACAAACATCACATAGGTCCCCCGGCAAAGCCGGATTCCCGCCTTTTTAGCCGCTATAATGCCTTGGTTTGGCTGGCTGACAATCTGAATTCGGACATCCTTCCGGGCATATTCCTCACACACAGACAAAGAATCATCTGTGGAACCGTCATTTACCAATATAATTTCCATATTCGTATATGTCTGGTTTAAAATACTTTCAATGCATCTTACCAAATAGCCTTGTGTATTATATATTGGAACAATTACCGAAGCAAGTGAGGCATTGCTTATATCTGTTTTCATTTTACCCATCCCCTTTCATTAATTCAGATATATAGTTTGCTGCCCGTTCCCCGGCATGTCCATCCTCATGGACTCCATGCTTCTCAAAAAAAGCATCCAGTCTGTTGTCATACTCTTGTTGGCGGAATTCGTACATCATACGACACAATTCTTCATCATTTTCCGCAATATCAAAAGGCAGAGTGTCATAATCAATCAGCAGCTTTCGCTCATGATTAATATATTCAGCTTTATCAGGTGCATAGAGAAACACAGGCTTGTGGACGAAGGCAGGCTCAAACATAATGCTGGAATAATCACTGATCAGCATATCGCATGCCGCCACAAGCTCCTCACTATCTTCATAAGCACTTACATCTATGACAAAGTCATCCCTCGGTATACCCTGGCTTTTTTGAGCCACTATCGGGTGGAGCCGCAGCAAGACGACCCATTCATCGCCACCCTGCTCCAGGATTTTTTTAATTTTTGTAAAGTCTGGTATGACGGAACAGCTGTCGTAAATATATTCTTTCCCCGTCCCTCCTCTAAAGGTAGGCGCATATAATAGCAGCTTTCTCGTGTCTTCTATTTTGTATTGTCTGCATATCTTATCTTTATATTTATCAGGCTCAAAAAGAATATCACTCCTCGGAGAACCCGCATAGAATACCGGCCCGTCATAATGATAGCCCCTCCGGCAGGTATCCTCGTCGAATCTGCTTCCCACAATCAGGTAATCTATGCTTTCACAGTCATGCCTTGTAACCTCCAGACCGCTCTCTATTCCTCTGAATTCATAAAAATCAAAGCCGAAGGTCTTCAGGGTCACACTCGCCCAATGCTTCATGTGTATGTAAGTCTGTCCTGGCCTTTTTATATCCGTCAGCCATATATTGCTTCCTATAAGCCAATAACCGGCGCTTGCCATCTCCTCATGATATTGCAGGCTTTCCGTCCAGACCTTCCGCACCTCTTTCGGCGTATCCGCCGATAAATCGTCCAACACCCATACAATTTCTATGTCCCGGCGTATTTTTAACAGCTGTTCCGTGATGGCCTTTCCATGCCCGGAATAGTGCCCCATATCCGTAACAACAAGCTTTCGTGGGTTTAACTCCATTTCACGGCATCGAGCACTGTACATTTCTTTTAAGTACCGAGGATATCCCTGTACTGTTTCACCTGTAATTGTGGGATTGTCCGTCTCCATTAATTTAAGGCTGAAGCAGCAGTAAAATCCATTTTCCCGCAGCTGCCGCATCATATCCGAATAGCTCGCCCAAGCCGTGACAAGCACAATACATTCATCTGCACCCAGACCTTTGATTTCATCAAAGGATTTGATCTCCTGGTTTCCGCTATCCTGATTTGCGTATCCAAATAAGAAATCCCTTAAATAATGCCCTTGCTTCTTTTTGCTGTTATCTATAACTAATGCGATCGATATGTCCGGATATCTCATAAAAAAGACCGAGCCCGCAATGCCTGTACCAAATATCACAAGCTTTTTATTTTTCATCTGAACAGCAAAGCTATCCCATGTTTGTTCATAATCTGAAATAATATCTCGCTCCATTACGATTGCCCCGTTCTTCCTTGTCTTTGTAGTCTTCAGTCAAGCTATAACCCCAAAGCTGCATTCATAGCAATTCACACGCGCATCTAATTCTGTCTCTAAACTTATCCATAGTAAACCATTTTTCATAAGTTTCTCTGGCATTTTCAGCAAGTGATGCCATTTCGGCCTTATTCTCCAAACACCAGCAGATTAAACCCGCTAATTCCTCCCGGTCTTCACTTTTAAAGATCAATCCATTATGCCCATGCTTTATATACGCCGCCGTACCTACAGCGTCTGAAATAATGCAAGGCTTTTTCAGCATCATGGCTTCTGCTGCAACCAACGGCAATGAATCACGGCGGGAAGGGACAATTATAATATCTGTCCAGGAATACACCTCGAATAACTTTTCTCTTGACAATTCGCCTAAATATTCACAATTAGCCGTTTCATCGATGCGCTTTTTTATCAGTTTCCCATGCTCATTGCTATTTGCTTTTCCAACAAATAAAAATCTGCATTTATTTTTTGCCTCCATCGGAATACAGTCTAATGCGTCCAATAAGATATCCAGCCCCTTCAGAGCTGCGTGATTCGCAACAACAATAAATGTTGTAACATCATTGCCTTTACTGCCTTTACTAAAAATGCTCCTTTTGTATCTATCATCAAATCCATACGGTAAAATAGCTATCTCTTTTTCAGTCTGAAAAAAACTGAGAAAATTTTTCTTCGCCACTTCACTGACTGCACCAATGATTAACTTATTACCTTCAATCCCGTTCCTGATTTCATCATACCAGTATTTATTAGCAGAATATGAGTCTATACTTTCGTGAATCCACAAATAAACATTTCTATTTTGAGCCAGTTTGACAGCACACCGAAGCATTACAATTGTGTTTGCAAAAACATAGGAATACTCTCTCGTCCACTCCAGATTTTCATTACTCAGAGATTCCAAATTATCTATAACAATAACTTTTATACCTTCTTCCGAAGATAACTCCTCCATTAATTTCCGCTCCGCACTTGGAACTGCAATTGTAACTAAATAGCTTTCTCGTCTCAACACGCGCGCCAGACTTATACAGGCTATAGCACCGCCATGATAGCCAAAATCATTTGACAATATCAGAACATTCGGATTCAATGCGTCCATTTGTGTGACAGGTGTTTCTACAGGCAGACTCCCTATGTAATCTTTATAATGAATAATCTTCTCCGGACATATCCCCAGCTCAATCAACTGCTGTCTCATTTCAACAGCACAGCTACTTGTAATTACTATGTAATCATACTGATACTGCTGTATGTGTTCCGGAACATCCACCATATAACCGTCCACTGAATTCCCGCAAAGCTTACTGCTGTTATCAACTAAAGCCACGACCTCCGTCTTATCTTCATAAAAACAGTGCTTCACCTTATTGAAAACTTTACCTATACCAAATACAATAATTTTCATAGTGTCTCCCCTGTCCGCCAGTACAAATGTTGCTACCGCTTTCTCGCAAGAATTCCGTATATGACAGGGTAATCCGCATCGCTGGCATCGAAATCCGCATCACTTAACTCTTCACGTGCAGCTCCATACAAAAAAGCCATGGCAGTTTTGACATTTCCATAATGTACAATTTCAACATTTTCCTCTCCAAATACAGGATAAAAAATTCTCTTCAAGCCACTCAGATAAAATGAATGAAACATGCCCCAATTATCGTCGTCATATCTTGCAATCTGTGATATGCCGGATACCGTAATAAGCGCCGCCCCTCCTTCAGCCAGTCCTGAAAATATATGCCTGGCAGCTGACTCCACATCGTAAATAAACATCAGCGTCTGTGTTATAATCATTGTATCAAATGCTGCTTCTGTAATACCTTCGCCCGTTTCCAGGTTCCCCTTTACCACATTTGTTCCCCAGCCTTCTACATGGAGCATCATTGCGTCAGTCACTCGTTCTTCTCCAAACCTCCGCGTATAGGTATCCTCCGCAATTTCAAGACATTTCCCACGAATAAACTGTTTACGCTCCTCCAAAAACTTCTCAATATAATATCTGTCGACCGGCTCACCTCTTTTTCTCCCGAAATATGCGTCAACCGGCTTTGTTTTTATAGAAAGCAATGCATCCAGCAGCTTGTCCCGTTTCCGCGACACCGCACGCCATATATCTTTCATGTATTGCTTATCCTCTAGCAATATGCGTCTGCCGTTATCTAAGACGCAATATACCTTATCTGCTTCAACAACAATCTGTAGTGCCTCACATCCCAATACTTTCTCTTCTTCACTCATCGGATAACAGGCTCTGCCAAGCCGTATTCTTTTATTGCACTGGGTCTCGCCAATAATTTTGCTTACCTGAAGAACCATCTGTACAAAATAATCTGACATTATTATAATGGGAACCTGAGGCAGATTAATTAATTCATCCGGCAGACATGTTCTGGGCAAAGAAGCGTCCTTCATCCTGCCCTTATTATCCAAAATGCAGACCACATCATTTTTCTCCTCAACCAGTTCCCTGCGTTCTGCATACAATTTCCCCGCCCCAAACAAAATTACCTTTTCTTTTTTCATCCATAGAGCCCCCATATCCTTCTCATTTTCACTTCTATGTCATCATCCTCAAACATCATATGGCGAGGAAGATTATACATCTTATCCCTTACACTTACATTTCCGTTCCTGACCAGCACGGTTTTTCTTATTCCGCATTCGGCGATAATCCGATCCGCCGCATCGCACCGATCCTCCTTCCCACCAAAAGGATATGCAAATACTTCCACCCTTTTACCGGTTTTCTTTTCTAAGATATTCAGCGATTCCTTTATTTCCGAACGCAATAATTCATTTGAATGAAAGCTTCCCATAGACAAGTGTGATTTCGTATGGCCTCCTATCGTTATATAGGGCGATGCCGCCATTTCTGTCAGTTCGGACGTATTCACACACCTGAGTTCAGAGTTATATGACTGCTCCTGTCCAAGTACTGAACGAAGTGCGCTCATACTGCTTTTTCGTTCCGCCGGACCCATATTTTTAATGTGATTTCTGATGGCCATACATGCCTTTTCCCTATCCTTCAAATCAGCTACCTTGTACAGAACGTCATGGAACACAAATTCACCGATATATTTATCAACAATAAGTATCTTTTCCAGTTCATCCCACCAGTACATTTCGTTTGTATCAATCAAATCAGTCCCTACGAATACCGTCGCCGGAATATGGTACTTTTCCAGAATCGGCAATGCATACCGATAGTTATCTACATAACCGTCATCAAAAGTAACTACAACATATTTCTTATCTTCTTGTACCAAACTGTCCCATTCTTCTTCCAGTCTAAGGACTGTATAATTCTCACTGATATATTTAATATGTTTCTCAAACATTAACGGAGAAATATTTAATTTCCAAAAATTATAGTTAGAGTCTATCACTCTGTGATACATCAGAACAGCAATATTTTTTTGAGGAATGATATCATCAAAGCAAACCAGATTGCCAATCGCATCCCATTCCTCCCGAGTAAGCAGCATATAATTGTATGGTTCCCTGTTATGGAGGTGCCGTACTATGTCCTCACTATTCTTTTCTGATACCGCCACTATAAGCAGTTCTGTCTCTGCCAACTGACAATTACGCGCCCTTGCCGCCGCATACTCCTCTAATGTGATAACCTCCCGTCCCAAAACAACCCTGGCTCCAGCCGCTTCGCTCACAATAAACTTTTCAACATCACCTATATTCTGCTCATGCATAAACGCACAAAGCATTTTTCCATACATTCCGGCGCCGTAAAGAAAAATCCTGCGTCGTTCACATGCTTGTTTTAATTTTGAGATAATATTAGTCATAAGTGTATGTCCATTCTTTGTTCCACAATATTGTCGCCAGGGCATCTCTTGGCGCCGAGTCCTACCTCTTCCAAAAATAATCTTTTATTCCCCTCTTTTCCAGTATATCTACAATTACTGGCGATGTTTGAATACTCACCGCAATGATAACCCCTGTTCCCTCTTCATAAATAAAGTGTTCAATGTCAATTACCGGTACCGGCACCTGGCTGTAATCCTGATTGATTTGTGTAACCAGAAAATTTTTTGGTGAATATCCCCTATCTGTCAGATATCGATAAACTCCCATGCCCAGCTTACCCGCACCATAGATATAAAATATTTTGTGTTTAGCGGCATATTCTGCACTTTCCCTCAAGTAATTAACCCCATACAAATTACTGACTGCGTATCTGTTCTCGATTATCGGAAATGTTTTTCTTCTGCACTCTGTCAAAAAGCTTATGTAAATGGCAGCATATTCTCTGTTCATGACAGTATAGGCGCAATACCCCGCATCCTCTGCCAAATAACCAAAAATACGTTCTACGCCGTAACTCTTTCCACTCTCCGGCAGCGGCTCGTCATCAAAGTCTTCATAGCGCCAATTTTTCACCAATATCTTCCTGATTGCATCAATCCGTGCCCAAAAACATGTACCCAGGGCTATCGGCTGCCTCTCAATTTCCGGTTCTATATCTGCATGGATATCAATTTCCTCCGCAAGCTTACGAGTCTGTGACACATTAGCCTCACTCCATGCATTATTTGATTTAAAGGCATCCCCTATTGGCTCAGGGGGCACAAGCAATCCCAAACTCTTATTCTCTTCAAACAATGCCAGCACCTCTGAAAAATACCCTGTTCCCTCTTTTCCCAACAAGTTACCCCAAAGGTTATCGACCCATAGCATAATGTCCTTTTTGTCTCTTTCATTCTTCTCTTTTTTATCGTGCACGAAACAAACAAACTCATACTGTAGCATTATCTCCCTAAAAGCTACCAAAAGCGCTGTTATGTCCCTGCCGCGGTTTTCTTTATGAATGACGGTAATCTTCCTTTTCTGCCCGGCAAAAAATTTTTTTACCTCATCTTCAACCCATTTGTCCGAAGATGATATATAGACAGGAACACTCTCCGGAATATGCTCCATATAAGCAAAATATTTATTCAACGTGTCCCTGTAATGCAAGTGGATAAATACTGCCGCCTGCTTGTCATAAATTTCACGTTCTAATCCTGCCTGCCCTGATAAAACCTTTATTTGCTGCTGCATGTGTACATCCCTCCAAACTATATCTGTCATTCCCAAACAGCGCACTGTTTCATTCTGCCTGCCCAGTTACTTCTGCACACATATTCCAGCTCCCTGACATTGTCATCACCTTTGTTTCGAGCCTGTCTGATTATCTTCATCAACACCTTCTGAACCTCCAAAAGCTCCTCCAATGCAAATACATTATTGCCCTCGGCAAATATTTTGCAGAATAAAGTCTGATCTTCCTCACTCAAAGCAAAGCCCTGCATTTTCAGGGATTCCTTTTGTATCTCGGCAAACTTTCCCTTCCGCTCCGCCCAGTGTTCCTCTATAGTCTTGCTGGTAGTATTCCCGCCGTGATTCCTCCACTTTGAAAGCACTCTGTCAATATTGGCAATCCGTCCGAAGGCTGCACACTCTGTCCAAAACTTGAAATCCTGCATCCCAAGAAATCCCTCCCTGTAAAACAGGTGATTTTTTTCCACAAACTCCCTTCTGTACATGGACGTGGCATTGTGGATTCTGTCTCTGAACAGCAGTTCTGCCTTTATTCTCTCAGGATTACAAATAACCTCTCTCCTGTACGAGATAACCTGCCCGGCTTCGTCCACATTTATCTCCCCTCCCCCGACCACATCTATGTCGGGATGGCTTTCCAGATAGTCATACTCCAACTGCAGCCTGTCTTTCATTGCGATATCGTCATCATCCATAAGAGCAATATATTTGCCTTCGGCATGGCTGAGCCCCACATTGGTCGCGTAAGCAATTCCCCTGTTTCTGTCATTTTCCAGCACCTTGATCCTTGGGTCTTTCATGGCACGCACTATGTCCATGCTGCCATCTCCGCCCTTATCGTCAATAACCAGCAGTTCAAAGTCCTGAAAAGTTTGATTCAGGATAGATGTTATTGCCTCCTCCACATATCTTTCAGCGCAATACACAGGCATGATTACGCTGATACCTGTCTGCCGCATTCTCGTTCTCCCTCCCATTTGCCCGGTATACATGGGCCTTTCTGTCTGCTGGCTACAGCTCATCAATCAAAGTCAGTATCTGCTTTATCGGCATCAGACGCTCTTCTGCCTCCTGCGCCCTGTGGTATTTCAATATGTCCTTGGCAGTTCTCTCCATAGCAGGAAATGCGCTTCGAGTGAGCTGATTCGCGTAGATAACAATGTTAACCCCATGACTTCCAAGCTCTTTTTCCGTCACCTGGCTAAAGGAAGTAGGAACCACTACCAGCGGCACATTGTCATACTCTTTTCTGAAGCGGTCGCAAAATTCAAATATCTCATCAGGTTCCTTCTTCCTGCTGTGAATCATGATGCCATCCGCCCCTGCCCTCACATAAGCGCGGGCGCGGAGCAGGGCATCGTCCATGCCCTGTTCCAGAATGAGACTCTCGATTCTGGCTATTATCATAAAATCATCTGTCAACTGCGCCCTTTTCCCCATCTGTATCTTATCGCAAAAATGTTCTATGCTGTCCTGAGTCTGGCTGACTTCCGTGCCAAACAGGGAATTTCTCTTCAGTCCTACTTTGTCTTCAATGATAACTGCCGACACACCCATACGCTCAAGAGAACGCACCGTATAAACAAAATGCTCCGCCAGTCCGCCCGTATCTCCGTCAAAAATAACCGGCTTCGTCGTAACCTCCATAATGTCATCAATTGTTCGAAATCTGGACGTCATATCCACAAGCTCTATATCCGGTTTCCCCTTTGCCGTGGAATCGCACAGGGAACTAATCCACATGGCGTCAAACTGATCCAGCCCACCGTCATGCTCTACAACTGTCTTTTCCGCTATGAGCCCCGTCAAACCGCTGTGCACCTCCAGCGTCTTTACCACCGGACAGATTTTTATCAGCTGCCTTAATCTTTTCCTGCGGTATTCCGGCATGGCAAGCTTCTCCCTGACACGCGCATCTATACGACTTACATTTTCACTATATGTATACGGAACGTCTATGATTTGACCGCCATATTGAGAAAGAAGCATTTCCACATTATCCCGAATGGCTTTCATTGGCCCATCGCTCCAGTTGTCCCCGTGAATGACATAGTCCGGACGCAGCTCATTCACCATGCGGTCATACATAATGTCTTCCTGTATGACTACCCGCTTCACCCCGTTCAAATTCCGAACCAGATCAAGCCTCTCCTCAAATCCAACTGTAGGAAATCTGTTAAAACGTATCATTGCCTCATCGCTCAGTACGCCCACAATCACTTCACCGTATTTTTCGGCCTCTCGGATAATATTTAGATGTCCTTCATGAATCACGTCCGTGCAAAAACATGTATATACTGTTTTCATGATAAGTCCTTTCTTTTCAGCAAAGCCTCCAACTCCTTCAGCTCCTCAGCCGTGTCCACCTCTATGACGCTGCTCTCCGGCACCTCGCATACACACACTTCGATGTCGCCCAGCAGCCCGTCAACAACCTCATCCCAAAACAGCTGCCCATGCCCCTCCGTCTTGTACGCTTCATTTATCCCGTCTCTTATCAGCTTTGCATCACGCTTTTTCCAGTAGGAGATTCCCGCCATGTTGTAGGCATCGTCGCCTTTCCTTTTTATGCGGGATATTCTGCTACCCTCCATGTCAAATACCCAGTCCTCCGAATGCCCCGGAACCAGCTTCCCAAAATAGCACGACTGCCTAAGCTCTTTCTTGAAAATGCTCTTATCTGCCACATACAAATCCGCCTCACAGATAAAGCAATCCGAGCTGCCGAGTACCTCTCTCACTGCCCTAAGCGATGAAATATTGTTCTTTTCCATATACTCTTCATTATGTATGAGAGTAATATTTGAATATTTTCCCTCCAAATAACCGAACTGTTCCCCCAAATACCCTGTGACAATATATATCCGCCGGACGCCGCGCCCTTCCAGCCCGGCAATCACCGTCTCTATCAGAGGAATTCCTCCCACCTTAACCAATGGCTTAGGAGTGCTATGTGTCAGTTCCCCCATTCTGCTTCCCAATCCTGCTGCCATTATGACAGCTATTTCACCGTCCATCCCGTTCACCACCATACCTTACCGGAATTTTTATGCCTAACCTGTCCACCGCTTCCTTAAAAACCACAAAAAAGTCCCTGATATCACTGTCGTCAATAGCCCCCAGCGCGCACAGCCGGAACGTATCCGTCCCGGATATCTTCCCCGGATATATGGTAAACCCATGCGCATAACAGTAATCATGTATTTCTTCAAAATTCCAGCGGAAATCCGCTGGATATCGGACGGCCGCAACCAGTCCTGACTGTTGATCTTCTCTCAGCAGACGCCGAAATCCCATGTGGTCAAGCCCCTTACATATTTCCTTGTATACTCTTGTATGACGCTGCCATTTCCTTTCTTCCCCCTCCGCCCAGTATTCGTCCAACGCCTGTCTAACTGCGTAAATCGACTGAACCGGCGGAGTAAAATGCATCTCCCCCGTCTTTTTGAAAAATTCATACTGCATGTATAAGTTACAGTAATACGAACGCTTTGGATAATCTGCGGACCGTTCTATCAGCTCCCTGTTCCCTATCACGAAAGAAAGCCCTGTCATAGCCATAAGCCCCTTTTGAGCGGACGCCATGCAAAAGTCAATGTTGTCCCTCTCCATATCAATAGGAATCATCGCATAAGAGGACGTGGTGTCCACGATAAAAACAGCACCGTATCTATGCACTATTTCCCCGATTTCTTTAACAGGATTTAACAACCCCGTCCCGGTTTCATGATGGGTTGCATATACAAGAGCTATATCCGGGTTTTCCGCCAGTTTCTTTTCAATAAGCGCCAGCTCCGGCTGCCGGTCAAATTCAAACTCCAGACTGATACAATCCAGCCCGTAATACTCGCAAATATCCGCCGCTCTCTGGCTGTATGCCCCGTTATTGATTACAAGAACCTTCTTACCCTCCGGCAGAAGGGAATTCAGGCAAACATCCATATTAATTGTACCTGAGCCGCAAAAGAGAACCGCCGTGTACTTTTCCTGACTGCCATGCACGATGCGGACCAGGTCGCTGCGAATACCGGCCAGCATTTCTGTGAATTCCCGTTCTCTCGGGCAGATATCCGGCACTACCTGCGCCATTTTTACGCTGTCCGTCGTGGTGGCCGGTCCCGGATTCAATAATATTTTTCTTTCTATTTTCATACCCTTTCCTGCCTAATACCCTTCCCGTATTCATTCTGCTCCAAATATTCCATGAATGCCGTTTTGTTATCTTCTGCCGTTTCTCTGGGTCTGCCGAGATCACCCCTGGAGCCTATCGTCACATTGACCTCCAAAAAAACCATTTTTTCAGACTTTCGAATCCGGGATAAAACGTCTTTTAACTCCTCGGGGTCTGTCACCTTATACACTTCCGTATATCCGCAGTCTCTGGCAATCTCAGAATACGAAACTCCCACTGCTCCGGTTGGCATTCCCCCAACTGACTCATGGGCCTGGTTGTTCAGGCAGATATGAACCAGGTTCGCGGCCGGATGCTCGCCTATCACCGCAAGGCTGCCCATATGCATAAGAATCGCCCCGTCTCCATCCAGGCAGACTACCTTCCGGCCGGACTTCCTTTTTGCCAGCTGGCAGGCTATCATATTTGCGTGTCCCATCCCGCCTACGGTCAAAAATGCCTGTCTGTGGTTTCCCTTTACTTCATCCAGTCTTTCATAAAGCTCCCTGGAAATTTTACCTGTAGTTGACACTACAATATCTTCCGGCTGCAGCCAGTCCACGACTGCCTCTATGGCGCGCTCTCTCTGCATTGTCCAGACATTACCGTATACTGCTTCCTCTTCTTTATCAAAAGCTCCCCTTTTGATGACAAGGGCAAACTGCTCCTTATTCTCAAAGCATTCCGCCGCCCGTTCCAGATATTTTTCCAATTCCGCGTCTGTTGTCCTGTCATCTATAACGGCATATGGTATCTCCAACAGCTCCAACAGCCCCAGTGTTGCCCTTCCCATAAACCTATGCTGGGGCTCGTCCTCGCTTCCCGGCTCTCCGCGCCATCCTATGACAAATAGCATAGGTATACCGTACACCTCCCTGTTTGCAAGGGATGTGATTGGATTGACCGCATTGCCCAACCCGCTGTTCTGCATATACACACACGCCGGTCTGCCTGTCGAAAGATATTCCCCAATGGCAATACCGATGGCTGCCCCCTCGTCCGCCGTTACGATGTGATCTTCGAAGACTTCCCTTCCGCCGTTATTAATATAACCGCAGAACTGCCTCAATGTGGAATCCGGGACCCCCGCAACAATTCGGATACCTGCTTTTTGAATCTGCCGTGCAAACGTCTCTGCTCTCATCCTTGTCTTATCCTCACACTTCTTTAAACAACATCCCCTCCGTAAACACTCTCCGGTTTACAAACCGTCACATTATCCTTAATTATCTCAAAGTGTTTCCATGCAAGTTTTTCATCCTGAATTATATCATCCGTTTCCGCCAATAATATTTCCATAAAGCCATCCGAGTAGATAATGAGCTTGTATCCGTCTGCAAAAATATATCCCTCAAATGCAGACAGACATCGCTCCTGACCCATCTTTTTATATAAATGCCGAAAATCCGGATTGTACAACTCGGACCTGGCAATTTTTACATAGTGATTATCAGGTATGTTATACGCTTTCTTACTTAACAGGCTCAGCAAGACATCATTCAAAGACATTAATGAGGTCAGCCTGTGACTCCTTCCCCGTCCCATATCCGGCGAACAAACAGCATACGGAATCCGTACCCATTCCTCATCATAAATAAGCTTTGATCTTTTAACGTCCTCTATTTTACAGTTCTCGTGAAGAATTAGGTTGCCGTGGTCGGCATACACCAGCATCCTGCACCTCATTGCGTTGAAAATAGGGGAAACAACATCATCCAGGTATCGAAGGGCATCAGAATGCTGCCGCTCATAATCCGTTCGCAGCTTTCCCCCCCTCTGCGGCAGGAAGTCAAACAGCATGGCCGTGCCCTCTGATATAAGTCTGCCCTCCGTATAAGGATTGGAAAAAGTAAAATGACTTTCGTATAATTCGTGAATATAGTAAAGTCCGTTATTTTCGTCTACCGCATCCAGAATAAAACTCCACATTTTCTCTGTGACAGTCTGACAGATTCCACTATACTTAATGTCATCCCCCTTGATGTATTGTTCGGCATCCGTATAAAAATATATATGACGTTTTTGTCTTTTCGCTTCCTGCAAAAAGGGACATTGCGCTTCCTGAATGTAATTTTGTGCATAATAGGCCGTCCGCAGATCATCATTCCTGCTATACGCCGGCATTAAGCTTTCAAATGTGGAGGTGGAAAATGAATATGCGTTATCAAACACAAATGCCTTATCCCGAAAAAATTCCGTCAGTTTCGGCATATTCGCCTCTGCCACATCCTGTCTCCGCAGACCGTCAAAGCAAAACATCAAAACATTGTTTTCATCTATCCCTGCTGCCGCTTCCTGCTCTGCCCTGTACATTGCGTCCAAATCTGTCACTAGGTTTTCATACTCGTCCTTATGAAAATCATCTGCCAGCTTTTTAGCATAAATGATTGCACTTCTGAAATCTTTAATATGAATATATCTATTAATCAATGCAAAATACGCCTGCTCTATTTCATCTGTCTCGGTAAGTTTCCTTATCTTCTTTTGCAGTGCATTAACATGCTGATAATGCTGATAGGGATGACTGTGATAATAATAATCTGACTGAAGATGAATCCCCTCCTTGCCAAATATATCATATATGTCCAGATACTTCATAAAAGGGTGATCCTTCTGCAGCCTTTCAATAATACTGTTTCTAAATTTATAAGATGAGATAATCACCCCGTCAATTCCGTTCTGCTCCATTTCTTCATCTTTTATGAGCAAAAAACCACCCTCGCTTGAAGTATCTGCATAATTATCAACAATACAATTTACTCCTTTTAACTCGAATGCAAAATCGGCCATAAGCATCTTAGTATGGCCGCCGTTGCAATAAATTGCGGTCTTCGTGCAGGATTTTACAAAATCGGCCAATGAAGATTTTAAAATTTGATATATCATTTTCGAGTTATCAAACCTTTCAAAATTATAGGTTTCAAATAACTTATCATACTGCCGTTCCAACGCCGCTTTCATAGTCCCTGCTCCTCATAGTGATTATATTTTTATTACCGCAATACTGCACCCATCCCCAATAGGGATTTTCGGCAGAATGCAACCTCTTTCTTTCTCAAAATCAGCAACCGCCGCTTTTACTCCCGGTAATTCCGGATGAAAATAATCGTGCAGTAAAATTACTCCTCCTGTTTCCATCTTATCCCAAAAGAATCTTAATCCCTCTAACTGCGGTTGGTATAAATCCATATCCAAGTTGACAAAAGAAAATTCATCTTCGAGGTTGCAAATGCTATCGGGGAATCTGCCCTGATATACCTTCACTTTTTCCGGATAAAGCATCCTTGTCTTTACCGTATCCACTATTAATTCAGGAGTTTCCGCCTTAAAACTGGAATACGTGAATGAACCAGCTTTAAAGGCATCAAACTTTTTTCTTCTTCCATAACATCCTCATCCACAAACCCTTCAAAGGTATCACAGAGATACAATATTCTGTCTTTCCAGTACCTGTTAATGAACATTGCCGTCTCACCATAATACACTCCACATTCTGCCACGCTGCCTTTGAGTCCAATCTCCCTGGTGTAATCTGCAAAATATTTAATCCAGTTTTTTCTATAAAAATCAAATTCTAAAAAAGCATCCTGATATTCTGCACTTCTCTGCATAATAACAATCTTTTCTTTTGAAATACCCATTTCCATCAGCTGTGCTTCCACGGCTCTAAACAGATTTCCCCTTCTTATACAAATAAAAATCTTGTCATAATCATATTCATGTAGCTGCCCGGGGGAAATTATTGGAATATCATTTATAGCTCCCCCCACCTTCGCTTCATTGTTATCACATACTGCCACAACCGCCACTCCATAATATTTTTGGAGCCCCTGTGTTAAAGTCTTTCCATATTTCCCTGCACCAAATACAACAGCCTTTATGTCCTTCTTATTCATACTCTCCATACCTCCTATGCTCGTTTTTCCTTGATTCTTCTATGTAAAAATTTGCTTTAGCGCTATATCTCACATCCCCTCCTCAATCTTCTCGGCAATCCTTCTATTTATCAAATCATTCAAGTGAGACGGCACTGCACCGTATTCATACGCCTTATCCGTAAAATACAGACTGTCCCCCGTGCAGTCAACCACCTTAACTTCGGGAAAATTCTCCTCAAGAAACCGATAGTACCCCTCGAGAATCCGGTTCTTTTCCGATATCGCCTCCACATCTGCAAAGACAGTCTGGCTGTTCTTATCCCCCATCCTTGTGCTGAGCAGATTCTTCACTGCTATTACTCCGCAGGACGGCAGGCTTTCCCGCATCCGCTTCATAAATTCAAAAAAGCTTTTTTCCCAGAGTTTCTCACATTCCGGACTTTCTCTTTTAATCACCCTATATTCGGCGAGAGAAATATCTGCCCCATCAAACGCATCGCTTTTTGTGATATATCCGCCCGCGGTCTCAATAATATCAAACCTTTCCTCAATAAAATCCATAAAAATATATTTTGGATTTATATCTCCGATAATATCCCAGAATAAAGACTCAATGTCCCTCCTGAGCATAATTTCCCGGTACTTATTCTTATGTATGCCCTGCAGGCCCGCAACCGGGTTCATCACACTGATTACGCTGGAAAAATTAAATCTTCCATACGGATTATGCAGAACATCCATATAACTGAGAATACGGTTTAAATTATATCCCCCAAAGGTTACATAAGGAAAATTTGACGTCCCCGGAAATTTTTCATCTATGTAAGAATAATATTTCTTTGCCAGCTGCAGAAATTCCTCTTTCTCTCTGCGGTAAAATAAGCCTGCCAGCAAATCCGATAATTTCCCCTTGACAATTTTCTGCAGAACCGGCTTATATTTATCATATAAATCACAGGTTTTAAAATTTTGAAGTAAATTATCAAAGGCAAGCAGTCCCACTGCGTTTTCATCCCCGTTATTGATACGAGGCCTTTCAGAAAGAGCCTGCGGCCGGAACCTCCGATAGTAATATAATGCTTCGTGCACATTCACAATTTTTCCACTCAACGCGAGCAGCAACGGGTATACAGCCCTCGCTTCACTGTGACAATTCGGAAACCGGACTCCATTATCCGTAAATAGACTTTTTTTAATCATACATTTCCAAATTGCCGTAAATCCGTATTTCATGTGTTCTTCCAGCGAATATTCAATGCCCATGCTGCCGGAACAGACATGATATGTCTGTTCTCCTGTGTTATTATTGTACTTATATACGTCGCATTCGGCTATGTCAGCGCCGCTTTCAACTATCGCGGTATATAATTTCTCCAAGTACGTGTCATCTACCCAGTCATCCGGATCAATAAATACTAAAAATTCCCCTTTTGCGCAGCGTATCCCACAATTTCTCGCAGATGAAGGACCACCGTTTTCTTTCGATATTACACTTATTCGCCTGTCATTCTGTCTCCATTCCCAACATTTTTTTCCTGAGCCATCCGTAGAACCATCATTGATCATTATTACTTCAAAGTCCGTAAATGTCTGCCTGACAACAGATTCCATACACTGGTCAATCCAGTCATACACATTATATACCGGAATAATAACGCTGACTGGCATTTGACATTTATTCTCTCTGTCCATAGTGTCCTCTCACAACAGTTTTTAAGTTCCAATTTCCCTCAGCCTGACATTTGCCTGCTCAAGAAAATCCAGTTCGGGCAAAGACAGTCCTCGTCTTTCTAATGCCGCCATGCTCATATTCATCCATTCACCTGCGTAACTATTATAGCGAAATGAATATGGGTATAAATCATAATATATATATTCCGCCCGGTGATAACAGGCAAGGCTTACCCGATGTGCACCGTCTATGCGCCGGAATTTTTCGTCTATAGCAATATCCTTTTCCTGCCGATACCCGTTTTTATCCCAATCCTCAATAAGACGGATGAAATTTCTTAATCTTTTCTGCGCAGTTTCCGCCTCATGGCATAATTCTGAAAGCACCTTTATATATATGTCATAACCTATATTGTTTTTTTTATAATAATTTTCTATTGCAAGGTACCTTACTGCCAATGTATAGTCGTCATATGGCTCATGTTGAATTAAGTCAGCTGTTCTAATCTTCTTATGATGTTCTATCAACGGCCCCAGAACCAATTCTATGATATATGGACAAATCCAAACAAAATTGGTGAGGTTTTCTTTCAATAAAAGCGTCTCTATCTCATCTTTTACCGCTTCGTGAACCGCAACACATATAAATATTTTTTTTATTTTTTTAATATCTTTTATTCCCACAACAGGAACACCCTGTACATTTCTGTCCGTTTTCCCGGCGTCTGTTTCAATAAAATATTTAACTTGCTTTTCCAGTTCCCGTGTCCGTAAAGCCCTATAAAAATTCTCTGCAACATTCCCCGCTCCATATATTGCAATATCATTGTTACTGACAATGTCAATCAACTCTGAACATTTCATCTCTTTCCTCAATTCTGAATTCTCACACAAGCTTCAACGTTCCATCAGGGATAAATTTTCAAAATCCCTTAATATAAATTATACTTTTTAATAATGTTTTCCAGCATTTCCGCCCTCTGACTGGTAAAATGTTTCTTTACATACTCTTTATAGAGCTTTATGTCCACAGTCTCGTGCAAATACTTATCCAGCAGTTCTTCAAAATCTTCATATGATTCTACATTCTTACATATTTTTTGCATCTCGTACCATCGAGTATCCGCGTTATCAGGATATCTCGCAATAATATGGCACTGACCTACAATCTCTTCCAGAAAATGAGGAGTCACCTGATTCCAGCCGTTTGCGTCCGTCCTGGTTCCGTCCATACCAGGGGTCGTATACACTGCAACCTTTGATTCAGATACCAATTTCATATATTCATCGCGGGTATCACAGATACTGACAATTTCATTTGTTTTTGACATATAATACAGATAATGTCCGTCTTCATACTTGCCCCTGACCAGCTGAAAATCCGGGTGTCTCTCCTCGTATTTGTCAATATACTGCCTCAAAAGCGGATTTTGCCGCGCGAACATTACAAGATCATATTTTTTCTCAAACGGTTCATCACGCCAATAGTGATCCGCGATTGATAACGGCAGATGTTCTATTTGAATCGGGCATTTCTTATCTTTCAAATATTCAAACACTTCCCTGCTGGAAACAAGCACAAGCGGATTTTTTCGATAAGCGTTTAAAAATTTAAAATACTCATTATCATTGAGGAAATAATCAATCAAGCAAGGAATATATTTTTTATTATTATAAATGCCATCCTGACGCTTTGTACTTGCATCAAACATAAAAACATTTCTTCCCCTCTTGTCAAACAAATTAAATAATCTGTAAAAGGGGATTTTTGTTCTTTGAAATATTTTCCTGCACCTCTCGTCAAATGCAAATTCCCGTTTCCCACGAACTAATACAGGTATATTTAACATTTCTGCAAATATATCTTCCCACTCAAACACAATATCAAAACAATACTTTTTATTATTTTGTGCGGTCTGCATGATTTCTCTTTTTGACAAAATCTTCATTTAACACCACTTTCTGCAATACACTTACTGTTATGCTAATCACATTTGCATAAAACTTTCCAACTTATCTGCCACCTTTTGACTTGCCTTACCATCAAAAATCAACTCTGTGCTTTTCATCAATCGCCGTACTTTTTCATGATATATATTCTCATCAAAGTTCAAAATATTTTTTTCCAGCCCTGCATTATCACAGGCAATAGGAAACGGTAAAACCGCATCAATCTCTGGTGTCATTACCTTATTATTTGTCACACAATCCAATGGATCAGTTACAATGTTCCACATCAAACTACCTCTGTCATATGCGTACTTTTCAATATCATCCGCATAAATAAATACGGGAATCCCTGCGAATCCCGCCTCAAACATCGCACTGGAATAATCT
Organism: uncultured Acetatifactor sp.; assembly: GCA_910578215.1. Taxonomy (GTDB): domain Bacteria; phylum Bacillota; class Clostridia; order Lachnospirales; family Lachnospiraceae; genus Acetatifactor. The sequence goes on from CAJTPH010000010.1 coordinate 55,204, forward strand.
GTTATGTAGGCGTTCATCCCTGCAAGAATCTCATACATATCATCCGCCTGACTCTCGTCTATCAGTCGTTCCTGTATTGCTTCGTTTTTGTACTCTTTAAAAGCGGGCGCCAGTTGGGGATGCACCCGAATACCCAGATACCATGTTCCCCCAAAACGTTTCTCCAGACTGACAATCAGACGTTCAAAATCTATTGTCCATATTTCAGAATAAACACTTCGCTTTCCATCCTTTGCGCTTTCCCTGAAGGTAGGCGCAAACAAAAGTACCTTAGCCTCTACGGGAATACCGTGTTTTTCACAAAACCTTGCGTGGTACAGGCTCAAATCTCCACATAATACATCACATCTTGGTACGCCGGCCTTCAAATAGCTTCCCTCATAAAGCATTGATCTGTAAAAAGAATCCTCACACCATTTTGAGTCAATCACAATATCATCTATCATGTCAGAGTCATTCCGGCTTACCAGATACGCCATTTTGGAAAAACCTTCTCCTCTCCACATTCCAGTACACTTCATGGCAATGGTGTAGTGATTCGTATTTAAATAATATTGCTTTTTACGCTTGCATGTTCCATAAGGCTTTCTGTAATTGTCAATCCATACCTTTGATGTTGACAGCCAATACGCCCTGTTCCACAGTGTATTGGGAACCTTTTTAATATAATCTGGAAACGTTTTTCCCATATCATTTACAAACCACACAAATTCATATGCCGGATTTCTCCTGTGCAATTCCTCCACAATGTATTTTGGATTACATCCAAATCCCCCTTTTCCTTCAAAGGTGCATACACTGATTCTATTTCCATTCACCGGAAAAATCCTGCATATGTAAAAACAACAGCGCGTTCCAAATGCTTTCAATCTTCTGAACAAAATATAGGCATTCTCTTTCCACGGTTCAAACATCATATACCTCATAATAATGCGTGTATTTGTTTTGCCAGCAACATATCGCTTACACAATCCACTTCCGTCCACTTATATTCGCTGATATCTTTATAATATAGATTGAAGTCCTCATTAAAAATCATTTGTACCAGGGCATTCTCATACCACTGGTCGTACATACCATTCCCCACCATCTGTTCCACGCACTGCCTTAACCGCATAGCAGATTCTCTATCCAGCTTTGTAATTCCCGCATATTCCCCGTAATAATCCTCTAATTCCTTGCTCATTACAAGAATTCTTCCATTATTGACCTGCACGTTATAATCCCCGGAATTTTTTATGCTGCTGTCAATCAGAACCTCCGGTCTATCCACCCTGCAGCATACATAATCCCTGACAAGCTTTTCTTCTACCACAATATCTCCGTTAATGATCGTTACATTATCACTCTCCAGGCAATTTCTAGCGAACCAAAGTGAAGCAATGGAATTCGTAACTTCGTAAAACGGGTTATACAAAAATTGTACCCCTGAAACTTCCTCCATGATTTTCTCACACATAAACCCGACCACTACAATAATCTCCGCTTCCGCATCATATTTTTTTATCAGAGATACCATGCGTTTTAAAATACTGGTATCCTTATCAAGCTTATATAAAGATTTAGGATAACTTAACGTTAGTGGATGCAGTCTTGAGCCCTTCCCGGCCATTAAAAAAATATACTTCATATATTTGCTGTCCTTTACCACAATAATAATCCAATTCTCATCATGTATTCCTTCGGCGGAAAACCTATATCAATACCGCAGTTCGCCGCGCTTTTAACCACATTAATTCCCAATGCTTCGACTGGTATCCTTGCCATATAAGGATTTACACATTTGTCCGATGCACATCCGTTCTTACACAATTTACAGGAACCGCCTATAAAAGATAATGCTGTTGAATTATTGTGATCCCAAAGCCATTTTTCACATTCCAGCAATGCTCTATGTAATTGCACGGATGAATCATTTCGCACAGTATCATAGTCACTGTCAGTCAAACTCATCTTTAAATAGACAAAGGCCGCATTGTCAAATTCACCCAGCATTTTTATATAATCTATTTTCGGAATTTTAGGCGAACACTTCCAACTCACATTGTATTTCCCGCAATAAAAACAGTTCATTTTAACCCGTTCTTCAAAAATCAGGTCTGAAGCTTTGATGTTTTTCCCCTGTACTTGGTAACCCTTCTCGTTGCAAAATAGAATCATATCTACCAACTCATTGTTTTGCAATTCCTTGTTATCTTCCATTTGCATATACCTCTGATGGCTTTTCAAAAGCATCTGTTATATTAAAAAAGGCCATTGCACCAGGCAATGACCCTCACAGTCGATAATATACTTTGCCTCCCTGCATCCTTGTGCGCTTTATCCAAAAGCTCCTATATATAGATCGTCAATTTCTCATAATTCATTAGTTGAAGTACCGCATTCCGGTTGTCCACGAATTATACCCTGCGCCGCATAATTACTCCAAATATGCTTCCGGCTCATTCAGGATAATATCCGTAATTCCCCGTTCCTCAAGGGAGCCAAAATCAAGTTTTGTCCCTGTGGGCCTTTCCGGATACAAATGTCCTGACATCCAGGCCCGCACCGTATACCCTTCCAATTCCTGCGCCGTCAGGTCAATACCCTTCCAGAACGGGTGGAGTGCGAGCGCCCCGCAGCCGCCTTTGGACTTATACATACAGTCAGAAACCCTGCTGTCTAATATTCCAAGCTCCATGTCAGGAAGCAACTCCTTCATTTTCTTAAGCGATCTGGCGTAAAAACTGGAAAAGACCACGGAATCCTGCAGCCCTCTTCTCTGTACCAAATCAACTATCTTTTCTTCCATGCCTTCATACAGCCAAGCACTGTTTTTCAGTTCTATATTCAATTTCAGTGTCGGACCTGCATCCCCCATTTGATTTTTCAGGCGGGGGGCAAGCAAATCAAAAACCTCAGCTATGGTCGGAATCTGCTGTACCGGGTGATCATCCGCATAAATATGCAGCTTCCTTATCTGAGACAGAGTATAGTCCCGCACATATCCCTGTCCTTCGGTTGTCCGATCCACTCTTTCATCATGAATAACAACAATTTCTCCATCCCTTGTCAGCTGAATATCCAGTTCTATTCCCGTCAGATTCTTAATAGCAGCCGCCTTCTCAAACGCCAGCAGCGTATTTTCCGGATATCTTAGACTGCATCCCCTGTGTGCCCAAACCTTCATAGCCTGTTCTCCGTCTTCATAAATTGCTCCATAATGTCCGCCAAAGCCACAGACTCGCCGCGGGTCAATTTAAATTCACTGCTACTGCTCCCCCTAATCATTGACAGGAAATCACTTATTTCATAGCGCAGCCCATCGCCGAGGAAGGTTTCCGAATATTTGTCCACCTTTCCCGCATCCTCATAATGCACTTCAAAATAAGAAGTCTTCCACCATGGTGCTTCGGCAACGATATACCCTTTTGTTCCGGCTATCAGCAGCCTGCCCTCGGATTTTACGCCGAGCCCGCATGTAGCAGTTGCAATTCCCGTAGGATAATTTAAAGAAACCTTTGTAAAAATATCCAGACCGTTTTCACCCTGTATGGTATCAAACCGAATAGATGTATAATCTTTTCCAAAAATCTTTAATATGGGAAGCATAACATAGCTGCCAAGTTCTGTAAAACTGCCTCCGTATATCCTGTCATTTAACTCTCTGCCGCCCTTCTTTTCCAGCTTTGTAAAGCAGGCCTCCACATTCCGTACACTGCCGATAATACCGCTGCAGGCAATTCCCAAAAGCTTATGAAACCCCGGACAATATGCCGTCTTAATGCCCTCAAACAAAATCAGGTTTTTCTCTCCGGCATATGCAAATAATTCCTCCGCCTGCGCCTTGCACAGTACCATGGGTTTCTCGCAAAGAACATGTTTGCCATGTTCCAATGCCGACCTTATATATCCATAATGAGTATCATGGGGCGAGGCAATGTACACCACATCCACTGCACTGAAAAAGTCCTCCATATTTTCATATGGGGTGATCTCCCACCTGTCAGCAAACCTGAGTGCACTATCCTTATGCGGGTTATATACTCCCTGCGTACTGACTCCGCTGACAAGCCTTGCCTCAGGAATAAACCGTTCCGCAATCCTTCCTGTACCAATGATGCCGATTCTTTGAATTGGACTGTTTTTTTCACGCAACATAGTGCTGGAAATATTCTTCGTCCGCTCCAGATAGACTACCTTACAACAATCTTTTAGGTAGTCAAATGCCCCCATCCAGTCGGAACCGATTGCAAAAATATCCACATGAAATTTACGTATATCATTTATCTTCTGACCCTGAGATTCCTCTATAATAATTTCATCGGCAAAACCGGTTTTTTTTACGTTTTCAATACGTGTCACCAAAGAATCCACCACATTCAGCTTTCCCCGAGCCTTGTCGTATGCCTCCGTGGTTACTCCCACAATCAGATAATCGCCCAATTCCTTCGCCCGCTTCAGCAGTCTGTAATGTCCCTCGTGAAAAAGGTCAAATGTACCATATGTAATTATCTTTGTCATGTAATCTTTCCCTTCACAAAATTATGAACATTCATACCACAGGTTCCCTCTGTGTCCACATTTATTTTAGAAAATGCTTTCAGCTGCCTTTCCCTGTCAAATTGATTTCCAGTTATGCGACCGTCAAGAAGATTTTTTAAGGAATTGAATGCATTCTCATCCAGACAGTACTGCATCCACTCCGATTCCTCCATAAACCCTGCTTCATTTGCCAGCAGATCGTCATAGTCAAACTCTATTTCTACCTCTTTGTATTCTCCAGTATCAATGTTGATCTCATAGAGTTTTCTTTCCGGAGCATACCATATACGGCAGTCCGCCTTTCCTCGCTGCGGATAGGTTATTACAAAACGGCCAATTCCTTGTGCCGCAAAATACCCGTTTCTGCCACAAGTTTTAAACTTCATGGGGGACTTCCATTCCTCCATTTGCCCTGTTTCCCTGTTCAAGGACAAATACATATTCCCCCAGCAGGGTGATAGGATTATATTCTCCCTGCTGCCTTCTCCGGAAAATGCTATGTTACTAAATGGTCTTTCCCCACACTCATACTCAAGGGGCCACTGAATAGACTTAAAACCCTGAGGAAAATTACTGTACTCCCTTATGTTTCCCGTTTTGGGATTCCAGCAGGTAAGTGTCATTCCGTTCAAAGGCAGAAGCCACAGATTATCTCCCTCCGTCAAGATTACCTGAGTTCCCAGATTGCACCCGGAATTGCTGCTGAGACTTCTGGCCTTGAAGGTATTCATGTCCATAAATACAAACTCATTATCCACCGGTGAGGCAAACACCAATTCTGTTTTGTATATGCCTATGCCGCCTGCACGCCATTCACCCTCTACATTCCTCACATTGAATCGGTTGATTCCATCCACGTAGCAAAGTTCTTCTGTGTCTATGTTAAATCTGATAAAATATGGATACCTAAACGGAAATAAAAATATATATTTTTCGGCATACCAATAACCGAAAAAAGCTCCTTTCTGCGAAATTGGCTCCTTAAAGTCAATCCTCCTGATTTTCTTATCCTTAATAATCAGCAGATGCTGTGCATTACCCGGCAGCACATATATCCTGTCATTTATTTCCAATGCTCCTCTGTAATATCCGCCCTCGGAATACCCTGTCTCCAGGTCCATATAAAATTTGTAATGGTAATCGTTCTTCTCCGAATACCACAACTGGTTATTCCCGGTTACCTGATATCTGTCATCCCCCCAGACGTCAAATTGAGGATTGATCCTTTCTCCCCTCCAGTCGTCCTTCTCCGGCAGCGTATGAATATTGTTGTTAAGAATAAATAACGGTTTTCCGGCCACTCCAAATAACGAGGTGACAGATGTCCCCGAATCTCCTATATAGATATCCGAAAGGGCTATCGTGTTTTCTATATCCGTCGTCTCGTCCAGTATCCCTATATTTTCCTCCACAAACTCCTTTTTCAACGCATCAAACTGCGGCTTATACATGCCTCTCATTGAACTGAAGGTGGATTCCAGAAGCGGGTGAGGGCGCCATATAAGGCATGCGTCCTCCCGTCCCTTAAAGATGTCAAAAACATATCTCATCTTCTTTAAAAAAGCTTCCGTATTCGCCAGCATTCCGCCGATACTGGTATTATAGAAGTACACTTTACTATTCTTCATCCTCTCCAGCTGCGATTTGCTCAATTTCCATTCCGCAGGAGGTTCCGGAGGATTCTGACACTTATGTATAACGCGGTCAAACTTGGGAGAACCCATGGGCAGAAACTTGTTGTCCGGCAGCCTTTTGTCAAAAAACTTCCTGTAGTCCTCAGACTGAATCACAATATAATCCGCATTGATATATGCCGGGCACAGCGACTGCCCCTCGCTCATCCCGCCTGCTGTGGCATAATACGGAATATAGACAAGACAGTCCGTATACCTTTTTAGATTATCCGAATAAAATCTGGGATGAACGCTTGTGACATAATTGCAGCTATCATAGGGATTATGTATAAAAATTGCGTCCGGCTTTCTTTCCTCAAACTGATAGCTTTGCCAGTCTATCACCTGAATGTTATCGGGATAATCTAATCCTTCGTAATGCATTTTCCCCATGCTGCCGTCCGGATTCTTCTCGTAATAGGGGATAGGAACACAATAAGCATCACAGTCAGGGTCTGCCTTTGCAGCCAGGTATACGCTCTCCAGGCTGTCCCACATTGCAGCCTTATACGGCAGGAATACGATCTCGTTCCTCACACGAATATCATTTCTAACGCTGTTTTCCACTCTCAGCAAATGCTTTTTCAGGGTCTTACAAACCTTGTTCACATTGATTCCGGCATTGTCAGCTCCTTCATAAGCTTGGAACAGCGCTTCACAATAGCTTTCCAGGTGTGACACCGTCACATGCCCTTCACCCTCCAGTCTCTCAATATTCTCTCCCAAAGAAACCGCAAAGTCCTGACACTCGCTAAGCATATTCCGCACCAGGGCAGTATTGTTCTTATTTAATGCCTCTCTTATTTCCTCATGAGCCTGATGCAGGCTGTCCACACAGCCCAGCACCTCCTGTTTCTGTGCTTTCCTCATCTTACAATCCAATCCGTTTCTATATTCATATCAGTTATTCAAGTATGTAAACTGCTTAATAACCTCACTTTTTCAGGGCGTCAAAATAAGGGCCATTGCACCCGGCAATGACCCTTACAGTCGTAAAATATCCTTTGCCTCCATGCAATCCTGTATGCTTTTCCAAAAGCATTGACTATAATTATTATCGACATATCTCCGTAAACTTTTAACGGATAGCTTTATGTCATTCTTCTGTGTCAACATTGTACCATACAAATTCTATTTTGTATATAAGCACTCTTTGCCATTTTTCTCGGATGTACTGCACACAAGGCACAATTTTCCAATTCAACTACACCTCTCTTGTGGTCGGATTGACGACAACGGATCTTCGGGTGTTCAGCAAGGCCGCCAGGTAACAGAAAGCGCTTCCGGACATGATCATCGCCTCGCACCGGCTCATGAGCTGCATATCGATATAGCAGCGTTCCCCAATATTTCCGTCAATAAAGTGCACTCTCCTGAAATTCCGGAATCCCATGGTCTCCCGGTTATCCCTGCACCACGCCATATCGTCGGAAAACACAAACAGCTCCCAGTTTGTCCCGCAGCTTTCCAGGAAACGGTCGACCAGCTCTGCGTAGATTTCCGGTGCAAGCGCCCACCCCAGCCCCACATAATCGCCCCTTCTGATATGGACGGACACCGACCTGCTTCCCTGAATCCTGTTCAGGCGCTCCCGGTTTATTTCATCCGGTATCTCAGGAAAGGTAAATTCTTTCAGAAATATCTCTTTGTACTCATTAAACCAGCCCTTGTTGATCCAGTAACCGTCATAATAGACATTCCCTTCCATTTTCAGCACCCAAGGAATATAATCATTGCCGGGGACATATCTTGTCTCTCCGTCAAAGGGATTGAAATTTCGGACAGCCTTGTGCCCCTCAAATACCGCATAAGTACTGATTCCGTTCTCACACAGAATCGTGGGAACGCTTTTACCCTTCCGCCGTTCCTCGAGAATAAAATTCCAGACCTCCTCATCAAAGCACTGGCTCAGCATATGGGGTTTAATGCCGAATACCTTCTCCAGCTCATAGCCGTTATGAACCGTATGCAGTGCAAAGTAAGTATCATCCATGTACATACTTTCGCCCGGACAGGCAAGCTCATAATATCTGGCAAATATATACTGGAAAGCCTGATTTGCCAGACCGCCGTTTAAAAATTGTATTTTCATACAAGTAGCCTTTCCATTTTATGTCAACACCTATGAGACATCCTTATGATTTCGTTGCGCTTTCACTCATACGATTCAGCATCTCTTTTACCTCCGCGTCCTCCGGCGCGCACTGCTGTATCTGCACCAGAATCTCCCTTGCCGCCTGAACCTCTCCCGCCGCAATCTGCATTCTTGCCGCCTTCTTGAGAGTGGCGATCAGACGGCTCAGCTCCGCCTGCGCTTCGTCCACCTCCCGGCTGCGCTCCTTCACCTCGTCCCGGAGCATTTTTGCAAAGGCATCCACGGCTTCCTCCACGGCAGGGCAGATACCCAGACACTTCCTTGCGCTCTCCAGCGCTTTCAGGTCGTTGCCTTCCCCGCGGTACTGCTGCAGCTCCTTCAGGTTCAGAGCAAGCTGCACCTCCTCCGGCAGTATTTCCCTCCTCTGGCTGAACACAAAATCTCTGTAATAAGGAGCATGAAACGCCATTACGCTGTCCGCATATCTCCAGAGCATGGCTTCAAGCTTCTCCTGATTCGGGCATGCCTCTTTGTAACGGCGCAGATAGCCTTCCACGCATTTTATTCCAAACAGATCAAAGTGGAGCAGGCGCCGCTGCGGGTTCTCCGCTGGGGGGGCATCTGGCTCCAGGCTCCAGCCGGCCAGCCTTTCCTCCCACTGTCTGATTTCCCACAGGCTCGCGGTGCGGCTCCAACGCTCCAACATCCGTTTCCAGTTTTTATAATCTATATCCAGCAGCCTGGATTTCAGAAGGATACCCCGGCGCTGGGCAACATTCCAGACCTCCGCCCCCACAGCCAGTATCTCTTTTTCGTAATCTACAAACAGCTCCTCAAACAGCTCTGCAATTTTCCGCGATCCGGTCTCCCCTGCTCCGGCCTCCTCTGAGCGGGCGCCTGTTTTTTCGCACCTCAAGCCTGCCTCCTCATGCAGGATTCTTGCACAAATAATATAGCCGTGCTTATAATCAAGTTCAGCCACAAGACGGTGCAGGCGGGACAATTTTTCTCCGCCTATCGTCTCCCCCTGCTGTTTGTATTCGCCTTCTATCTCCAAAAAGACTCCCAGCATCTCCTCCATGCCCTTGGGTCTGGATACTAGGGTCTGCAAAAGCTTCACCCAGGTGGGGTGATAGGGGACGCAGCAAAAAGCGTCTACCATGCTCTTTTCCTGCTCATTCTGATTGACCAGCTCGCCATTGTTCCAGTCCAGCATATAAAAGGCTTCCTCAGAAAGCTTATAATCCTCCGTACGGATCGCCGCCTCGAGACAGGTCAGAATGGTGCTGTACAAAAGAGGCTTCTGGAACACGGCCGTCACGATGAGCGCGCCGCCCGACTCCAGTATAGCCCTGTCGCCCTCCAGACGTTTCGTATAGTCAATATATCTGCGCAGATAGTCGCTGCTCTTTTTGTATTCCTTCAGGTTGTCATACAGCTTTGTCCCCAGAAGACAGAGAAACGCTACTGTAGGCGCCATGATATCCAGCTGCATATTTATGTCTGCAAACGCCTTTTTCAGCCACACTTCTTCTTCCCGGTAGCGCTTCAGCGTCTCCATGGCAATCAGAAGATATACATAAAGTCCGCCTACATGGGAGGGCGCATATTCATGGTCCCAGCTGTACCTGCTCCACTCCTCCAGCCCTTCCTCGCAGATCCTGATAACCTCCTCGTAATCGCGAAGCGTAAAGTATTCCTGCGCCAGCTGACACATCCACCTTGGCTCTCCCGGCTGCTCCTTCCTAAGCTCAAGCAGAGGCTTAATGTTGCGGAAGGAGTGTTCCCTTCTATCCTCCTCGTCTTTATAGGCATAGCCGTAGTGGTGCACAAAGTCCGTAAATGACTTTTTGGGTTTCTCGTAAGGCTCCAGGTACTCATGGATTTTACCTACGAATTTCGTCTCCGGCAGCCGCTTGACCAGACGGGAAAGGTAAGCGTCGCTGTACTCCGCTCCCTGAAGGTCCCTGTAGTTCCTTACCGTGTAGCTGGCACTTTTATACTTCTTATATTCCCCGGAGGTAAAAAAAGCTACAATCTGCTGCGGATTGTCAAACCATTCATCATCATCCAGATACATGAACCATTCGCCCTTTGCCTCCTTGAGACCCGCGTTGCGCGCCGCGGCAAAATCATTACACCATTCAAAATCTATAAGCTTGTCCGCGTATTCCTTCGCCAGTGCCCTCTGCTCCGGACTGCAGCCGGTATCTACCAGAATGACCTCACAGGGAAAAGCCTCGGTGAAATAATGCAGGGAGTCAAGGCTTTTTTTCATTTCGTCTCTCCCTGAAATTAACATGGATATGGACAAAATAATGGATGTGTCTTTCATACGATCATAATCCTTTCCAAAAAACGCCGGATGACCCGCTTGGCGAATCATCCTGATGTTTATTAAAAAAGGACGCGGCTTTTGGAACCGCGCCCTTTTACTGATTTTTTTGTTATTTTGGCTATTAGCCAAGCAGAGACAAAACTCCCTGATTTGCCTGGTTAGCCTGTGCCAGCATGGACTAACCTGCCTGAGCCAGAATGTTGTTGTTAGAATACTTAACCATCTCGGAAGCCATATCTGTGTCACGGATAGAAGCCTCTGCACTGGTTGTATTTTCTACAACGTTATCCAGGTTGTTGATTGTGTGCTCAAGTCTGTTCTGAACGGCGCCCAGCTCGGAACGCTGTGCGGATACTCTTGTGATAGCCGCCTTAATCTTTCCGATTGCCTCCAGAGCATTCCTTTCGTCCGCTCCGTCAACTCTCAGTCCGTTGATGCCAAGACCCTTGGCGCTCATAGACCTCAGATTCATGGTAATCTGATTGTTGCTGGTTGCGTCGGCACCCACATGCAGCTTAACCTGCATTGAACCAATGATATCACGTATGCCGTAAATCTCGTTCGGATTAAGCGTTGTCAGATTGCCCACTGCATCATATACCGCAGCCGCACTCGCCAGGGCATAAATAGTACCTGTATTGTCAGATCTTCCCGTATAGGAAACCGTAAAGTAATCGCTCAATTCATTTACGGCAATCTTGTTTCCGTCCCTGTCATAGTAAGCGGCGGATACAGCGGTAGAAGCCGCAGCCGTTACCTTTATTGCATTGAAGACAACCGTATTGCTGTAGTTAGTGCTGGAGGTTGCCGTAAGCCCATAGTTCGCAGCCGTAACAGTACCAAGCTTAACGCCCTCTTTGTTATATACGGTAAATACACCGCTGGTTGCGCTGGATGAAGAAATCGTAAACTTCTGAGATGACTCGCCAAGCAATTGAACGGAATAAGTGGTAGCTGCCACTGATCCTGCGCCTCCATTGGCGTTGACGCTCCATGTGCTCTTTGCCGTTACGGAAATACCAGTATTTCTCAGAGCCTTTACAAAATCATTTATATCTGCCATATTTGCTTCGTTTACCATAGTAGCCGATGCAAAGTTCAGGCTCAGACCCGTCACCTTGTCGCTGGTAAACTGTGCGCTGGCAGTAGTCTTCGTCTTAAATGTATCATAAACGTAGGATGTGCCTCTGGGCGCGGTTGCATCGCCCTTAAGCAGATATGTCTCGTTGAACTTGGTCGTTTCAGCGACACGGTCAATTTCCGTAGTCAGCTGCTCGATTTCCTGCTCGATGGCCGTACGGTCGGAAAAAGAATTGGTGCCGTTTGCCGCCTTAACTGCCAGCTCGTTCATTCTCTGAAGCATGTCATGCACTTCAGTGAGGGCACCTTCCGCCGTCTGCACTGCGGAAATACCGTCCTGCGCATTTGCAGAAGCCTGTGTAAGACCTCTGATCTGCTTTCTCATCTTTTCAGAAATTGCCAGACCTGCCGCATCGTCTGCCGCACGGTTAATTTTATAGCCAGAAGAAAGCTTCTCTGTCGACTTTGCCTGTGCTGCCGTTGTTAAACCAAGCATTCTGTTAGAATTCATTGCCGTTAAGTTATGCTGTACTACCATTTTTCATTCCTCCTTGAATTGACCAGCTTCCCTGCTGCTCGTATCTCCTATATTGTAAGGTTCAATCCCTTGAATCCCTTGGCAAAAACCTTTTGTTTGCCTGCTTGATTTATATATCGGAGGTCCATTTAAATTACTTTAGTCTTAAAGTGCATTTTTTTTAATTTTTTTACCGACAAAAATTCGACCCTGAACCAGCGCCTACACTTCGCTGATTTTCCGGAGCAGCTCCCTCACTTCGTCATCCTCCGGCGCACACAGCTGCACCTGGAGCAGGATTTCCTTTGCCGACTGATACGCTCCGCCCGCAATCTGGGCACGTGCCGCTTTCTTGAGGGACGCGATCACCTGGCGCAGCTCGCCCTGCACTTGGTCAGCCTCCCTGTCCCGTTCCTGTATCTCGTCCCTGACCATTTTGGCAAAGGCCCCTACCGCCTCCTCCAGAAAAGCGCAGATACCAAGGCATTTTCTCACGCTCTCCAGGACCTTCAGGTCGTTTCCTTCCTCCCTGCAGTGCTGCTGTTCCTTTAACCTGAGCGCCAGCTGCACCTCGTCCGGCAGAGCCTCCGGCGCCTCGTCGAACACGAATTCTTTAAAATAGGGACGATACAGCGCAAGCACGTTGTCCGCATACTGCCAGATCACCCTCTCCATCTGCGGCAGGCTTAAGCCGGCCTCCTGGTAACGGTTCAGCAGTCCCTCATGACATTTAATATTAAACAGGTCGCAGCGCAGGGGCTGGTCCTCCCACTCCGTGAGCGCGGCCTGGCAATACACAGAGCCCTGCTTCCATTCTGCCAACAAATCATACCACTGCCTAATCTCCCACAGCGCAGCGGTGCGGCACCACTGCTCCAGCATCCGTTTCCAGCTGCGGTAATCGATCTGTGACAGCAGCGACTCCAAAGAAAGACCGGAGCGCACGGCAACCTTCCATATTTCCGCCTTGACCTCAAGAATCTCATCCTGGTACTTTTGAATCAGCTCCCCAAACAGAGCTTCTATCGCCTGCCTGCGTTCCTCCCCCGACCCAAATTCGGTATCCCGCTCCGTCCACAGGATTCTTGAGCACAGCACATATCGGTGCTCAAAGGAAAGCCCCGCCCCCAGCCGGTGAAGGCGTGACAGCTTCTCCCTGCCAATATCTCCCTGCTGCATATATTCGATCTCGTCCCCCAAAAGAACGACCAGCATTTCCTTTATGCCCTCGGGACGGGACACAAGGGTCTGCAGAATCTTCACCCACACGGGATGCCAGGAGACGCTGCAGAAAGCGTCCACCACCTTTTTCTCAAATTCATACTGGTTAAGCAGTCTCCAATCCTGCCAGTTCAGCATATAGAAGGCTTCTTCGGCAAGCTTGTAATCCTCCATTCGGATTGCAGAATCCAGACACAGAAGCACCGTGCCATACAGCAGCTGCTCCTGAAATACTCCCGCTACGATCAAAGCTCCGCCCGCTTCCAGAAGCTCCCTGTTTCCCTTAAGCTGCTTTACATAAGCAATGTACCTGCTGAGATAATCCCTGCTTCGGCTGTAATCCTTCAGGTAATTATACAGCTTTGCTCCCACAAGGCAATAGAAGGCCAAATCGGGCTCCATAAAATCCAGCTTCATATTGGGATCGGCAAAGGCCTTCTCCAGCCACTCCTCCTCCTCCTCATACCGCTTCATGCTTTCCAGCGAAACCAGTATATAGGCGTACAGAGCTCCTATGTGGGACGGCGCATAGATGATGTTTTTCTCCTTCATCCTCTCCCACTCGGCAAGCCCCTCCCTGCTGACCCTGAGCGTTTCTTCGTAATGGGACAGCATAAAGTATTCCTGAGCAAGCTGGCATATCCATCTTGGCTCACCCGGATGTTCCCTCCGCAGCTCAAGCAAGGGCTTAATATTCCGGTAAGCATGCTTCTTCCTGTCCTCCTCATTTTGAAAGACATAGCCATAGTGATGTACAAAGTCCGTAAAAACCTTTTTGGGAAGTTCATACGGGTCCAGGAACTCATGGATCTTACCAAAGAATCTGGTCCTGGGCCCCAGCTTGATCATTCGCGAGGGATAGGCGTCCTCATACTGCGCCCCCTGGAAATCCATATAATTTCTCTGGGCATAGGAAGCACATTTATAGTTCTTATACTCTCCCGATGTAAAAAAGCTGACTATCTGCTGAGGATTGTCGAACCATTCATCATCGTCCAGATACATGAACCATTCTCCCCTGGCTTCCTTCAGGCCCGCATTACGCGCAGCGGCAAAATCATTGCACCACTCAAAATCAACGATCTTGTCCGCATATTTTTCCGCCAGCGCCCGCTGCTCAGGGCTGCAGCCGGTATCCACCAGAATTATTTCACAGGGAAACGCCTCGGTAAAATAGTGCAGGGAGTCCAGGCTTTTCTTCATTTCTTCCCTGCCTGAGACCAGCATGGATATAGACAATACTATGGTTGCGTCTTTCATAATTTGGGATTCCTTTCCGAATGCATGTAAATGTGAGTCTGGCAGACACCACGTGTGCCTCCAGACTCACATGGAAATACAAAGAGGCGCGGCTATAAAACCGCGCCCATTGCTCTTACATCTTTGAACTTTAATTACCTGCCAAATTAGCCAAGTAAGGACAGAACGCCCTGGTTGGACTGATTTGCCTGAGCCAGCATAGCCTGACCAGCCTGAGACAGAATGTTGTTGTTGGAGTACTTAACCATCTCAGAAGCCATATCTGTATCACGGATAGCAGATTCAGCGCTGGTGGTATTCTCAACTACGTTGTCCAGGTTGTTGATGGTGTGCTCAAGTCTGTTCTGAACAGCACCCAGCTCGGAACGCTGTGCGGATACCTTTGTGATAGCCGACTTGATTCTCTCAATTGCATCCAGTGAATTAACGTCGTCAGTACCGTCAATTCTCAGACCTGCAATACCAAGGCCCTTAGCGCTCATGGTTCTAAGGTTCATGGTGATCTGGTTGTTGCTGGTTGCGTCAGCACCTACATGCAGTTTGAGCTGCAGGGAACCTGCAATATCACGAGCATTAGCAACTTCGCTGGCATTCAACGTAGCAACGTTGCCTACTGCATCATATACGGTAGGTGCACTTGCCAGAGCATAAACCGTACCTGTGTTATCAGACTTTCCGGTATAGGTTGTGGTAAAGTAGTTGTTCAGCTCGTTAGCAGCGATCTTGTTGCCGTCCTTATCGTAATAAGTAGCAGATACGCCTGTAGAAGCCACTGCGGTAACCTGCGTAGCGTTGAACACAACAGTATTGCTGTAGTTCGTGCTGGAGGTAGCCGTAAGTGTGTAGCCCGATACAGTGATGGTACCCAGTGATACGCCCGCCGTGTTGTAAACAGTGTAAACACTGCTTGTTGCGCTGGTGGTTGTAAGTGTAAATCTCTGAGCAGCCTCGCCGTTCAGGGCAACGGAATAAGTGGTGGTTGAAACCGAACCATTATTAACATTCCATGTGCTCTTAGCGGTTACGGAGATACCGGAGCTCTTAAGAGCCTTTACGAACTCATTGATAGCAGCCATATTTGCGGTATCAACGGTTGAAGCCTGTGAAAAGCTTACGTTTAAGCCGGTTACCTTATCAGCGGTAAAGGTTGCTGTAGCGGTAGACTTTGTCGCGAACTTGTCATAGGAGTAAGAGGTCTCTCTCGCTGCCTGGGAGTCACCCTTCAACAGATAGGTCTCGTTGAACTTGGTGGTCTCTGCAACACGGTCGATTTCAGTGGTCAGCTGATCAATTTCCTGCTGGATAGCAGTACGGTCAGACTCAGAGTTTGTGCCGTTAGCTGCCTTAACTGCCAGCTCGTTCATTCTCTGAAGCATATCGTGCACTTCGGTAAGAGCACCTTCTGCTGTCTGCACTGCAGAAATACCGTCCTGAGCGTTTGAAGAAGCCTGTGTAAGACCTCTGATCTGCTTTCTCATCTTCTCGGAAATAGCCAGACCTGCTGCATCATCTGCTGCACGGTTGATCTTGTAACCGGAAGAAAGCTTCTCAGTTGACTTTGCCTGTGTTGAAGCCGTCAAGCCGAGCATTCTGTTAGAGTTCATTGCTGTTAAGTTGTGTTGTACTACCATAATACTTCCTCCTTGAATATATTTTGCCGCTTCCCTGCGACCTAGTTTGCAATGGCAATGTCCATGCCGGGCTCGCACTTCCCTTTACTTTCACTGCCCCGTCCTCAATCCTCCCGGTGTGCGATACCATTTGGTTCGAGGAATAATAAAGCTTTATTAGCTTTACTCGAATAGTATATCGGAATATTGTCGGGGAACTTAACCCCTAAAATGAAATATTTTTTATTTTTTATTATCGTACAGCTGCGACGTTTCAACCCCCGAACCGCTCATGCTCCTGTAATAATCATAAGCCGCCCTGGAGCTCCTGCGGTTCTGTGCAATACCCGCACGCGCCCTGCGGAAATAATCTTCCACCAGCTTCTTGTTCCGCTTCTCCTGTGCCTGAATCGCAACGCTGTCTTCCGTAACCTTGGTCACAAGCTCCTGCAGGCGCTTGATCTGCCCGGCATATCTTTCGCGGTTGCCCTGCAGCTCCTCCGAAAGACCTCTGTACAGAGTCTCAAAGCCATTATCCAATGCGGTAAGTTTTTCGAGAAGCTCATCCTTCTTATCTACATATTCGTCATATTTCTCAAGATCTGCTTCCTCAGACTGGAATATTTCCTGCTGCAGCAAACTGTATTTTTGAATTTCAGCCATAACCTGCAGCTTTTTCTCCAGACTCTCCTGCAGAATATTCAGATAGCTCTCTGTCATATGCCCTGTCTCTACTTCCTGTTCTGTTCCATTACCTGTTTCCATGTATCGCGCATGGAATGAAGATGCCCGTTGACTTCCTCAAGTATCTCCTTATCCTTCTTGACATTTGCCTCGGTCAGCCTCCGGCCCAGATAGCCATAGATCTTTTCAAAATCCTCCGACACCGGATAATCCATATTCAGAGTCTGACGCAGATAGTCAATGATACGCTCTACCTTGACAATATGAACATGCGCCTTTTCAATATTTTTGCTCTCCACGGCTACAATGGCAATATTACAGAACTTAATGGCTCCTTCATACAGCATCAGAGTAAGCTCCGCCGGAGACGCCGACAAAATTTTGTTGTTATTGTACTGCGCATAAACGCTGGGTAATGCCATATTCGCATCCTGCCTTTCTCAATGCAAAAAACCTTAATGCAAACAAAACGTTACTGCAACCAAAACCTTAGCCTAAACAAAACCTTACTGTAAACAAATCCTTTGCTCAAATAAGATTCTCTTTATATTCTTTCCAGACCCGGCTGCCACCTGCAGAAGCTTTTTCCCCGCGTATTATACCGCATAACCCGCCAGCGGGAACATTACATTATGCCCCGCCCAGCAGTCCCGCAAGCGCATTGGTGCTTTTCTGCATCTTTGCCATGGCAGTCTCCATCTTTGCAAATTTAGCATACCACTTATCCTCATAATCTGCAAGCTTTTTCTCAAGGTCTTTAATCTTGGACTTATAGCCGTCATAGTCGGACTTCATCTTCTTGTCGTCGTAAAAGCTTCCGAAGCTTCTGTAGCCCTCGATGGCCTTGGACTGCTTATCCATTTCGGTGTAGAGATTCATCGTAAGCTGTGAGAAAAAGGAGGTCACGGTATCCGGGTCCTCGGTAATCCACTTTTTTAATTTATCCTCAAACGCGGCGGTATTGTTATCTTCGGAATCACCGTTAATATGATAAGCGTTTCTCTCGCCATCGGCAGCATTGAAATAGCTCAGGGTCTCTATTCCGAAATTTGACAAATACATCTGTTGCCCGTCAACCTTGACGCCCTCAAGCATAATCTTCTTCATTGCAGAGCTGATCTTGCTAAGGTTCCCGTCACGGCGCAGCAGGGAATCCTTGATCTTGTTCTCATACTTCTCAATCTCGCTCTCGGACATATTTGCCTTTTCTTCATCCGAAAGAGGCTCATAGCCCTTGGCGGAATCCGCCCCGTAAAGCTTATCCATCTCGTTAATGACTTCGTTATACGCCTTGAAGAAGTCCTTAAGCATGTCATAGATGCCGTCGGTATCCTGATCGGTAGTAAGGGTTACGCTCTGCCCGGGCTGCGTCTTCCCCAGCGCCGTAATGGTCAGACCGTTAATTTCAAACACATTGGTGGTGCTGGTATACTCGGCGCCGTTCAGCGTGATACTTGCATCCTGCCCACGGACAAGTGTCGCCCCGCCCTCCTCAATCTCATTTGTTGTATCGTCTACTATCTCTTTGCCGATATTCATGCCCAGCGCCTTCAGAGCGCCCGTATCGCCGGTAAACTTAAAGTTGCCTGCATCACCTGTCTCCTTGGCGCTGATATAGAATCTCTTCTGGTTTGCGTCAAAGCTGGCGTTAAGGCCTGCGTCCTTCAGCTGGTTCAGCACGTCGGAAATCGTGGTGGATTCGGTCAGCTCTATGGTCTGGGATGAACCGTCATTTTTCTCCAGAGTTATCGACTTGGACTTCCCGTCAGAGAAATCCATCAAAAACTGCATCCTGGTCTCGGCGTTAATCTCACCGGTCACGCCTTCCTTCATGGAAACCTTACCGCCCGTCATATATGCAGTCTTCGCCAAACGGTGCACCTCCATGCTTTGAACGCTTTTGGGCGCATCGCCGCTGGTAAGCACGCTTACAAGACTGCTGTCAGAAACCTTTGTTGCCTTCTTGCCATATCCGCCTGTGAAACGCAGGTCGTTCAGCTTGGACTGCAGGTTCTTCAGCTTCGTATTAAGCCCCTTCCATGCCTCCTGCTTCCACTCCAGCCTGGTCTGTTCATTTTTTGCCTTAGTCACCTTGACTCTTTTGGCCTCGACAATCTGCTGGATTACGCTCTCCGTATCCATTCCGGACATCAGTCCGCTCAATCTCATAGCCATACCATTTCCTCCTCTATACTGTTTTGTTTATATAATTTCTATTTTACTTGATACCGTGCCGTTTTTTACCGTTTCCGTTATACAGTACTCCGTAATTGCTTCCCGGCATCCTGCGAAATACTGCCCCCTCTTTTGCGGCTTTATTTCTCTTATTTCCTGCCGCGCTTATCTCTTTCTGCCGTCATCTCTTTTCGTCTATCAGTATGCCTGCCATCTCCCAGACCTTGGCTATCATGTCGAGGGTCTTTTCGGGGGGAAGCTCCTTCAGGACTTCCTTGGTACCCTTGTCTATGATTTTGATAGTGACGCGGTTGGTATCCTCATGGATGCCAAACACCGCCTCCGAATTCGCCATGTTCTTGTTCAGCTTTTCAACTGCCTTGCGAATCTGTTCATTGGTAGCCTGCTGGTCCCTGCCCTGCTGTTCGCCGCCGTTTGTCTGACCCTTTTCCTGTGCGTTTTCAACCACACTCGTGGTGCGGTCTACCTGCTCAGCCATCGGCACGCTGCTGTCCGCGTTGTTTGGTCTCTCTGTCTGCACAGATGTCTGAGGTTTTTGTACTACACTTCCTTGTGCCTGTACGGTCATCATGCTTGCAATCGGTTCAATTGTCATTTTATCCACCTCCGTGTGAAATTCAGTTCTTTGTTGATGATCTTCAGAGCTTTTTACGCTCTGACGTCTATCTCTATTATCGGCGCACCTTAAAAAAAAATTAACAGGGAAACGAAAATTTTTGCGCCTCCCTGCTTAAAAATTTAATATATTTTCATGTATTCTCATTTGAATGTTTTTATTTTTTAAGCAGATTCCTCAGCGCCTCCATGCCGTCCGCAATGACTGCATCCCTGTTTGCCTCCTGTATCTGGAGATATACCTCCTTGCGGTACACCGGAACCTCCTTGGGCGCCGTAATGCCGATCTTTACCTGATCGCCCTTTACTTCAAGAATGGTGACTTCCACATTGTTGTTGATAATAATTGCCTCATTCTTTTTTCTCGATAAAGCCAGCATCCTACTTGTCCCCCTTTCCCGAATGAAGAATGTCGTAAATGGGGAATTTCACAGGATATTCTCCGTTTTCCACAATAATCTGGCACGCCTTATGCTCCTCTACGTTGATTACAAAAGGTCCCTGCAGATTTACGCTCATCTTTTTCAGATCGCCCGGAACCGACACCGTTACCAAAACCAGAATATTGTCCGGCGTGACCTGTCCCGCTCCGGAGAGCAGCTCGTCATTTACCTCCGGGTCATAATCAGGCTTCACAACAAGCGGGTCCATCACCGGCATCGCAAAAGCCGGCTCATCTATAGACTGCAGAAAACGGATGCCCGCGTCGGTTCCCTTTTCCTCGTCGTGAATCAGCGCAAATCTTTTAAGCTCCGGAAAGCCGATAATACCGTTCTCGAAGAAAATGATCTTATCGTCCAGTATTTCGATCTCACCGAAAATTTTCGTTTTAATGTTCATATCGCACCTCCTGTTCCAGTACCGCCTCTATACTGCTGCGCCCCCTTAATCAAGGAAGGAAAACTCATCCGCACAGAACGCAGCTGGTTTTTCCTTCCGGGGCGCCTTCATTCCAAGGCCGTTTTTTCAGATTCCTGCATGCGGCAGCCTGTTCCGCCCATGCAGGGCTTTTGTTAAATAAAGTTCAGAAGCGAGGTCTGCATAACCTTGCCGGATGCCATCAGCGCCGCCTCATAGGTCAGCTCCGCGCTGGAAAGATGAATCGCCACCTCGGTGATATCCACATCCTCATTCTCGCTCTTTAAGGTTTCAAAGGTAGTCTTCTGATTCTGCATACGGTTCTCAATCAGGGAAAGCTTACTGCTCCTGGTACCGCAGTTGGTAATGCTTAAGTCCGCGTCGTCCAGATACCCCTGGAAAGCGGTAATGCCGTTCTCAAACAGCTTCTGCTCCTTATCCTTCGCAAGTGTCAGAGCCTTATCCACAGCCTCCATCTGGCGCTTAAGTATCTTCTCATTTTCGGAATCCGGCTCCACGTTTTTCAGCATGGTCTCAAGATTTGCCTTTACGCCCTCAAGATCGAGCACATCCTGCATTGCGCTTACAATATCGTCGACCTCTCTGCCCACGCCGTGCTGAAAGCACTCGTCCGCGGTTGAATTGACATGGATCGTCTGGTTAAAGCCCACATCATACTCGATTTTCTGACGTTCCGGATCACCCTTAAGGTAAGTATCATTATATTCGATAGGCGCGCCATCCTCAGGATAGGAGGTGCAGTAGAAATAGTGCTCCGGGCGCAGGTCGCCCTTCTGCCAGCTGCTCTTTTCGTAAGTAATCCTGATCTCGGACTCATTTTCCTTCGTATTTTCGTTGTCCTTGGTCGCCATCAGCTCCTTATAGCGGTTTTCGCCCAAAAGAATCTCGCCCGTTTCAGGCACATAAATCACCCTGTCGGCATTGGCTGCGCCGGCTGCGGCGGTATAAGGATCATCGTAGGAATGTATCACCTCGATGGTACCGTTCGCCTGGGACCACTCCGTATTGGGCGCAAAGGGAACGGGCGCGGGCTTCGTGGGGTCCGTAAACTGTATCTTGAGCTCTCCCCCGTTATCATAGTCAGAGCAATTGTTATACGCAAGTCTGATACGATAGACATCCACAGAGGAGATATCCTGATCCGTGATGGCATCCATGCCCAAAGCCGCATCGTTATAGTTGGAGGAATTGATATCCTTAAGCTTTCCCATATCCACCTTTGTCACGGAATCCAACACGCTTTTGTCCAGCTGCTCCGTTATGGTATATTTCAGCTCCTTCTCCTCTGGAAAGCTCAGGGAAGTATCCGTGCGGTATCCCGTAAAAACATACCGCCCTGCATAATCCGCATCCCCGGTGGCATAAACCTCTTCTCCCAGCGCCTTCAGCTGCTCCAGCACGATCTTACGGTCGGCCGTCTTCAAATCGCCGTTGGAGCCCTTTGTACACTGCTCGATCATATTGGTAATGACCTTTGACAGGTTATCCAGAGCGCCCTCTGTCACGCTGAGCCAGCTCTTGGCATCCGGAATATTCTTGCTGTAATACTGCGTTACCTCCGTCACGTTGCTACGCAGACGCAGCGCCCTGATCGCCACCACCGGGTCGTCGGAGGGGCGGTTGATCTTCTTCTGGGTTGACATCTGGGTACTCAGTATATCCTGATATATTTTATTTGTGTTAATGTTTGACAGGTTGTTACGCTGCATGATCTTGTTTGTTATACGCATGTTTTATATACCTCTCTGTGCCGTTCCAGCATGCTTCTTATTTCCTTAAACGCCTGTTTCAAGAATCAGCTTGTCATATATTTCCGTCAGGGTCTGAATCATCTTTGAGGCAAGATTATAGCCGTTCTGATATTTCACCAGGTTGACCGCCTCCTCATCCTCGTCCACGCCCGAGATAGACAGCCTCTGCGTGTCTATACTCCCGGCAATATCCACAAAGCTCTGATGGAAGGTCTTTGCCCGCTGGGTGTTCAGCGCAATATCGGACAGCACACACTGTAAAAATTCCGATGCGGAAGCGCCTCTGAAGCTCGCCTCGTTCTTGTCTGTGGCCAGATCCCTTATATCCTCCAGCAGATCGTTCTGCTCCACGCCATCCGCAGTCTTATATCTGTTCGCAAGACGGCTGGGGTCAAGCTCCATAGCCGCAAGAATGTCAAAATTCGACGCGGTCAGCTGATAATAGCTGTCTTCCTTGTCATCCACGGTAAACTCTATCGTGTCAAGGGCCTGCTTTAATATGTCCTCATCGGTCAGGTTATTGGGATTGCCGTTTGCCGCCAGCTCATCCGTTATCTCCTGCCGCTTCTTTCCGACCAGCTCCTCCACCATGTTCAGAAGCTCTACAGGCACTCCGTTCTCCTTGGCAATGTTCTCCTTTGTCTGTTCCAGAGCCGCCTTGCCCTCGGCTGTCCCGTTTATGATATCCTGCTTTGCCGCCTCAATGGCGTCGTCCAGCTTGCCGGAATCCTTAAGGGCCTCCTTCGCCTCCTCCAAAGCCTGCTTTTTGTACTTTGCCTCGACCTCAGCTGTGGCTTCCGTCGCCGCTTCCGCCGCTATATCGTTCTGCTCCGCGGTGGTCAGGGTAATCGCAGTCTTGCCGTTGGTGCCGTTCCTGTATTCCTGTTCGACCTCCGACGTAACCTTCGCCCTGGCCTGGGCCTGGGTCAGCGTATTGCCTGTGGTGCTCATAATCGCCGCCACCCTGGCGGTTATCTCATCCTTGACCCCCTGCTCTGCCATTTTCTCGGCAACCTTCTGGTCAAGCTTTGCAGCGGTTTTTGCCGTCTGCTTCTTCTGTGTGGCATCCGCCACGTCGTTGGCGAAACCTGCCGAAGCCTTAAGATCGTTAAAGATAGGCTCCGCTGCCTTTTCAAGCACCAGCGTTTCCGGCGCCTGCTCATAGGCCAGCTTCAAAAGCTCCTGTCCCTTCAGGAACAAATCGTACCTTGACTCAAACGGGAACTCGTACTGCGCGTCCTCCGACGGAATATTTCCCGTAAACATATGGATGCCGGGCTGGTTTCCGGAGGCAACGCCCATTGTAAGAATGTCGTTGAACTTCTGCGCGAAGGTTCTGACCCATTCGTTCATCTGGCTCATGTAATAAGGAATACCCTGATAATTCAGACCGGTGCCGATGGACGCAGGTCTCCCGACCCTGTCGTTTGTAACCCTCGCAGGATTCTTCTCCCTTTCCGAAGACAGGGTAAACTTATAGCTGTAAACCTCCTCGCCGTTTTCGTCACGGCTGATACTGCACTCCCAGGAGTCATAGTAAAATTCCTGATTTCCCAGCCGGATAATTCCGCCCTGGTCGGACAGGTTGCATTTATTCAGATCCTTCAGGTAGGCTCTGTCTACCCGGATTGTGACCGTGTCGTTGGCGCCGTCGTCAGTAGTGCCTACCTCCGTGATCTCTCCGGTAAAATTCTCACCGTTATTGCCGTCACGCATCTCCACCAGGCCCTTGAGCGCTCCCCCCATGGCCGCGTTATAGAGGTTGAACTTCTGACCGTTTTCCCAATATACGTCATACAGACCGTCGATATCC
This sequence comes from uncultured Acetatifactor sp., assembly GCA_910578215.1. Lineage (GTDB taxonomy): Bacteria > Bacillota > Clostridia > Lachnospirales > Lachnospiraceae > Acetatifactor. The sequence goes on from CAJTPH010000010.1 coordinate 79,460, forward strand.
GTCTGATTTACCTTCTCATAGCTTTTCCGGGCCACGCACTCCAGCCCGTTGTACTCGTTTCCGTCCACCAGAACCTGCCCGCCGGCGATCTTTACAAGGAACCTGTGCGCGCCGGTCTCCCGGGTAGGATCGCTGCTGTCGATAATGGGGATCTCCTTCACCTCTACATCGACAATCTCGGAAAGCTGGTCAAGCAGAAGCTCTCTCCTGTCTCTGAGCTCGTTTGCCTTCTGTCCCGTCAGCTCTATCGTATTGATCTGCTTATTCAAAGTGGCGATCTCTCCCGCCAGGGAATTCATCTCGTCGACCTTAAGCTTGATCTCCTGATTGGCATCCTTCTGAAGTCTCTCCAGATTCCCCGCAAGACCGTTAAAATACTCGGCAAGCGCCCCTGCATAGCCAACAAACTGTGACTTTGCGGTGGAGTCGTCGGGGTCGTTCAAAAGAGCCTGCATTCCCGAAACCATCAGCTGGTCAAACACAGTCTTAAAGCCCGCGTTTTTTCCGTTGTCGTCAAAATAGGTCTCTATCTGCTGCATATAGTACTGCTTCTGCCCGTACTCGCCGACCCTTGCATTGTTATTCCAATATCTGAAATCATAAAATTCGTCCCTGACACGTTCGATGGCAAGGGTCTCAACGCCTGCTCCCGCACAGCCGTAGGTCTGAAACACCCTGAGCGCGCTTGACGCCTGCTGGTTGACCTTCTGCCTGCTGTAGCCCTCCGTCTGTACGTTCGCGATATTATTGGAGGTGGCGTTCAAAGCCGCGTTGCTGGCAAGAAGACCTGTATATGCAATGTTTAATCCAAAAAATTGTGAGGGCATTTTCCTTTTCCCCGCTTTCTATATAAAGTTCCGTAACTGCCAGCGCAGTTACCGATTATAATTCAATTTCCCCAGCTGCCAGAGCAGCTACCGATTATAATCAATCTTCCTCAGCTGCCGCTAAAATCCGGGTTATATACCGAGCGTATTGATTACATGCTCCAGCATCTCGCTTATGACATTGATATATCGGCTGGACGCATTGTACGCGTTCTGAAATCTGATCATATTTGACAGCTCCTCGTCGGAGGATACGCCCACAACCTGCTGCCTTGCGCTGTCCGCCGCCTCCACGGTCGCCTCCTGGTTCTGATAAATGCTTCTGAACACATACCCGGAATTTCCCACCTGCGCCACCAGATCGGAATAGTAATCCACAAAGGTGGTCTTTTTCTTCACGTTTGGATTCAGAGTGTACTCCTCCTCCGTAAAGGCATTTTTAAGCGCATCCGCCGTCGCCTGATCCTCGGAACCGTCCTTGAGCCGGAATCCAAGCATGGAAGGCTTCTGCATCAGCTCCTGGGAAATCTCAATGTTCTTGATGGAGTAAAGCGAGTCGCCCTGGGCAGGGTCCTCCTCATTATAGACCCAGTACTCCTTCTCCTCAAAAACGCCTGTACCGTTGCCGTCAGCGTCCAGAGTCTCCACCTTCGCCGTAACCTTTCTGTAGCCGTCCGTGCCCGCCTTGGTAAACAGCTGGATAGGGCTGCCGTCCTCGCCCCTCATATAGCCGTCTTTGTCCACCTCGCAGTAAGATGCATTCTTTAGCACCGTGCCGTCAGCAAGCTGCAGGTCTCCGGTCTGAACGCCCGCCGCCTCCGCCAGGATACTGTTCACCTTGGTGACCACACTGTGTATCAGCTGGTCGAATTCCGCCTGAACATTCATCAAAACCGACTGCGATACGCTGTCGTAATCTCCTTCAATGTCCGTATAATCGGCCCTGTGATCGCCCCTTGCCAGAACCATGGCCTTCAGGCCGCCGATATCCGTGTCCAGATCGGAGGAAATATCCCTGTCGAAATTGAATACCTCCGCTCCATCTATGATATACTCCTTTGATCCGTCCTCCAGAATGCGATGCTTTGCATTCTGAGGCCAGAACGGCGTGTAAAATCCTGTCTTCGGGTCCACATCCATGCCGATCTCATAGCAGTTATCGCCCTTTACGAAATCCACTCCCTCGATCTGCACATACACGCTGCCGTAAATATTCTCGCCGTAGGTAATATTGGTGAGCTCCGCCAGCTCATCCAGTATCTGGTTCCTGGCATCCCTGAGATCGTTCGCCTTCTCGATGCCGCCTGCCTCGATACTCCTTATTTTATCGTTCAACTCAAGCAGCTGCTTTCCGTAAGCGTTAATCTTGTCAACCTGCTGCTTGATCTGCATATTCAAATTGTCCTGATAGGAGGCCAGCCCTTTGTAAACCGTCCCCGCCCTCTCCACAAATTCGGAAGCCCTCTGCACAAACAGCCCCTGATTCACGGAATTTGCCGGATGCTTTGCCAGCTCCTGTATCGACTTCCAGAAGTCGGTAATGGTAGTCTGGAACGCCTCGCCGTTCATTTCGCCCAGCTGGCCTTCCACCTCCTCCAAAACCTGCGTCGACACTTCATAAAACATGCTTCGACCGGATTCCTTGCGGAATGTCTGATCCAAAAAAGCATCCCTCACCTGTTTTACACGGGAATAAATGACACCCAGTCCCGTCTGCTTATTCGCCACGGAATTAGGGTCGGTAGATAATTTAAGATAATTTCTGGTCGACAGCTGCACCTGCTGCCTGGTATAACCGATAGTATCGATATTAGAAAGATTATGCGCTGTGGTATTCAGCGCATTTTGACTGGTCTGCAGTCCGGATGTCCCTACATATAAACTACCCATCAATGACATGATAACTCACCTCTATGTTCAACAAGATTTTTCAGCCTTTTTATTTACTGCTTTGCATCGAACGCTCCGCTCTGCACTCCCATCTGCGCACCCGAGCTGTAAGCGCCCCTGGTGTAATTCGCCGTTTCCGGAGCCGTCCTCGCCGCCTGCAGCAAAGTCAGCTCAAACTCCACCATTTCCATCGCGTTTGCAAGCAATTCTTTATTTTGTTCGTTTGTCCGCATCAGCCCGCGGACCACGCTCTGCAGCCTGTCATGCGCCTGGGTAAGCCTTACCTGTTCTTCAGGCCTTCCGTCCAGCATTTCAATGAGACTACGGAGCTTCAGACTATTAACATCCTTGTTCAACACGTTGGCTATATCTGCCGTTATCTCCACCCTTGTCTTTTCAAGATGGGCAATCCTGCTCGCCAAATTCTGTTCATCATCCGTGATTTCCTGTAATTCCTCCAGATCGCCCCTGACGATGACCGGAGTCTTTTTCTGAGATAAGACAAGAAGCTCCTCATATTCTGTGCCTTCCTGATTCAATATGTCTATCAGGTTCTCCATCAAACTAGCCATGGAACTTCTTACCTCATTTCATCAAATTTTGCCAACAGCTTCTCTGCAAAAGCAGTGGGATCTACATTGTAAGTGCCGTTCTCGATCCGCGCCCTGACAGAAGCCGTCAATTCCTCCCTTATATCCGCTGCTCCCGACACTGCCGCCTTCGCGGTCTGGTAATCCTTGCCGGTGTTGCTGATCTGCAGCTGGTCCTTATGGGATACGCCGCCTGTCTGCTGCGCCCTGTTTAACTGCTTGGGCTGATACAGCTGCTGTACCTGATTATAAGCTTCAATACGCATACGTATTCCTCCTTCCCGATTTCTGACTTAAAAGCTATCCTGCTTCTTTTGCTTACTATGATTATCGGCAGGAGGACGAAATACTTTAGCCCTACAGCAAAAATTTTGGTTCTCCGTCTGTCCCCCACACGATATTCCGCAGCATGGCGTGCCTGTTGGGGTTGTATAAGGGATCTCCCGTTATCTCCCTTTCCGTCCTTGCGTGGAAGACAATCACAGGATCTCCGTCATTGTCCACGGTAAAGGAATTGTGCCCGGGGCCGTAGATGCCCTTCGCCTCGTCGGTCCTCAGGACAGGCTGCCTTTTTTTGACCCACATGCCGGGGTCGAGCATATCCGCCCCCTCGTCCACGGACAGCATTCCGACACAATAATTGACTCCCGTATCGCTTGCGGAATAGGTCAGGAAAATTTTGCCGTTATGCTTTAAAACCGCAGGTCCCTCATTCACCCAAAATCCCCTGCGCTCCCAGTCATAGTCGGGGGTGGACAAAAGCACCTGCACCGTAGCGAGCTTCCAGGGAGATTCCATGCGCGCTATATAAAGATTGGAAATCATTCTTCCCACTCCTACTTTCTCCGCCCACACATAATAATATTCACCCTTGTTCTCAAAGACCGTTCCGTCCAGCGAGAACGCCCGGAAAGAAAATTCATCCCCGTCCGCACATTGCATCATGCCCTTTTCCACCCACGGACCGGTCATCGGGTCCGCGCCCTGACATTCCAGCACATAAGGTCTCTCCCGCCATTTGTCCTCCGCGGAGCCCGCCGCAAAATAAATGTACCATTTTCCCCACACATAATGCAGCTCCGGCGCCCATATATGATTTCCCATGATGCCCTCGTCATGCCTGGTCCAAACCGTTGTCTCCGACGCCTGCGCCAGCTCCTCCAGCCGACCGGCGCTGCGCAATATAATGCGGTCATATTCCGGCACAGTGGCCGTAAAATAAAAGACTCCCTCCTCAGACCTGCAAACATAAGGGTCCGCCCGCTGCGCAATCCAAATATCCTTTTGTTCCTTTAACATATAATACCTGTTCCTTTCCGTACCCCGCAGCCTCCAGGCCCCGGGTACAAATCCTTCACTAACGTGAAACCCTGCATATTATCAGGCGCCGTCCTTCCGATGCCATAAAATTTCCGCTCCCCAACAGGGATTGCGAAATACTTCTTCCCGCGTGATTCTTATCCTTCATAGACAACCCTGCCGCCCGCGATGGTTTTTACCACCCTGCCCTTCAGGCGCCAGCCCGTAAAGGGCGTGTTTGACGCCTTTGAGGCATACTCCCCGGGGATCACCTCGGCAGCGGTATCGATCAGGACGATATCAGCCGGACCGCCCTCCGCCAGATAGCCTGCATTTAAATGATACATTGCCGCCGGATTCGTGCTCATAAGCCGAAGCAGGCTCCGAAGATTCATATACCCCCGATCCACCAGCCCGGTTATGGCAAGGGGCAGCGCCGTCTCCAGACCGATGATACCGCTGGGCGCCTCCGTGAGAGGCTTTGCCTTCTCCGCAACGCTATGAGGCGCATGGTCCGTTGCAATGATATCGATGGTGCCGTCCGCAAGCCCCCGGATAATAGCAAGACGGTCCTCCTCCTCACGCAGGGGCGGATTCATCTTAGCCAGGGTCCCGTACCTGATCACTGCATCCTCTGTCAGGGTAAAGTGGTGGGGGGTTGCCTCGGCGTGGATATTGGGGCTTTTCAGCTTTGCCCGGCGCACCAGCTCCACGGATTCCCTGGCGCTGATATGCTGAATGTTGACAGTTGCCCCCGTCTCCACCGCAAGCTGCAGATCCCTCTCAACCAGGGTGATCTCCGCCTCCCGGGGAGAACCTCCGACACCGAAATATTCGCTTGCCCTTCCCCGGTTGATACCATTGTTTACTATTAATTTAGGATTTTCTTCATGAAAGCTTATGGGCACGTCCAAGGCGGCGGTCCTCTCCATCGCCCAGCGTACAATCTGCTCGTCCATCAGCGGAACGCCGTCGTCGGTAAAGCCCGCCGCGCCGCACCCCTTCAGCTCCGTCAACGCCGTCATTATCTTTCCCTTCATGCCACGGGTCACATTGGCGCAGGCATATACATGAATGCCTGTCTCCCTTCCCTTTTCCAGTACATATTGCAAGGTTTCACCATTGTCGATACAGGGTCTGGTATTCGCCATCATCACCACCGAGGTAAAGCCTCCCCTTGCCGCAGCCGCAGCGCCGCTGGCAATGTCCTCCTTATGGGTAAAGCCCGGCTCCCTGAAATGCACATGCACATCCACCAGCCCCGGCGCCGCCAGAAGCCCCGACCCGTCGATGACCCTGCACTCCCCGCCGGGCTTCTCCAGCCCTTTCCCGATTTTTATTATTTTATCCTTATCTGTCAGAATATCATAATTGCCCTCCAACCCGGATTTCGGGTCGATCATATAGCCGTTTTTGATCAATAGCATGGCGACTCCTTTCACATCCCTGGAATATACCGTTTCCGGCGTTACAAGCCGGTCCGGCAAAAAAATCCGGCGTGCGGCTTCCCGGCAGGCGCAGCCCTGCCGTCCGGAATCCACACACCGAATATCATAGCACATGCATCGTAAAAAGACAATCCGGGGACACATCATAAGTTCTTCATCTAAAGTACCGATCCTGTATTTTACTCATAGATTACCGTCTGCTCCAGGCATTCCGTCTTGATTACAATAAAAGGGTAAGAGGGAGTCTTATTGTCCTTCTCGGCGGCATCCGGTCCCAAAAGGCTGGTGCTCACGCAAATATTGGTATCCGTCAGATAAAGCTCGTTCACCGCGATACTGTAGCCTCCCGTCTCCTGCTCGCCATAGCCTATGCATATGTACAGATTCTGTCTGTCGGTATAGGTGATCTGAAAGGGAGACGCCTTCTTTTCCTCAAGGATGGTTTTCAGCTGCTCCGGTATCATTTCTTCACCCAGCACCGTAAAATCCAGGTCGCGCAGCTTGATCTTCTCCTCGCTCAAAAGAGTGCAGCCCGATACGGCAAACACGCCCAGGATCAGTATAAAGCACAGCAGCGCCCTCATAAAAACCTTATATTTTTTCACCCCAAACACCTTTAAAACCTTTTTATGTTTTGTTTTATTCTATGTACAGCTTCAGATTTCTATGCTAAAATGTAGGGAAAGAGCATTCCGCCCAAAATTACCCCTGACGGGAGGTCAAACTGATTATGATTCGTCTGATTCTTGCTGTTACTTATCTGATTTTATTTCTGGTGCTGGGAATTCCCTCCATGCTTATATTGTGGATCATCGGCCGCTTCAACCCGGGCGCCAGAGACAGAGCCGCCAAGGCTTTGGTGGGCTGGGGCTTCAGCTGTGTCAAATTCATTGCCGGCACGAGGCTGATCGTAAAGGGAATGGAAAATATTCCCGCGGACAGCGCCGTGCTCTATGTGGGCAACCACCGCAGCTATTTCGACATCGTGCTGACCTGCCCTGTCTTTCCGGGCGTCACGGGCTACGTTGCAAAGCGCGAAATGGCAAAGTGGCCCCTGCTGAACATATGGATGAAGTATATCCACTGCCTGTTTCTTGACAGAAAGGACATCAAGCAGGGCTTAAAAACCATTCTCAAGGGCGTGGAGGAGGTCAAAAACGGCATCTCCCTGTGCATTTTCCCCGAGGGCACCCGCAACAAGGTCAACGATACCTTCCTCCCCTTTCACGAGGGCAGCTTTAAAATTGCGGAAAAGGGCGGCGTCCCTGTGATTCCCATGGTCATCGTAAACTCCGCCGACGTATTTGAGGATCATCTGCCAAGGATACGCAGAGCCACCGTGGTCATAGACTTCCAGCCCCCCGTATACATCGACAGGCTGGATAAGGAGACCCGCAAAAACCTCGGCAGCCATGTGTCAGGGCTTATTTCCGAAAGGTATTTTGAGCTGAAAAAGGAATTTTTTAATTTTTAGGGAGACCGCAAAGCATAGAGAGCCATAATAGACCGCTCCTTTCCGCCCCGGTACAGCGCCCCGTCACGCCTGCGCCGGCAGCTCCACGGTAAACACCGTCACCTCGTTTTCGCTTTGAGCCGTAATGGAGCCGCCGTGGAGAGTGACGATTTCTCTGGCGATGGCGAGACCCAGACCCGCGCCTCCGTTGTCTGTGGTTCTCGCCTCGTCCAGGCGGAAAAACTTTTCAAAGACGGAATCCAGACGCTGCCTGGGAATGGTCCTTCCGTGGTTGGAAAATGCCACCGTTACCCTTCCCTGGCCTCCCGGAACGCCGGCCCGGGCTTCCGTCTCCTGTGTCACACCCAGCTCAATGCTTATCTCCGTGCCCGGATAGCTGTAGGCAACGGCGTTTTTCAGGATGTTGTTAAAGACCCTTGCCAGCTTTTCGGGATCGGCATAGGTCTGTATGGTCTGCCTGTCCCCACTGGGGGCAGGATTTTCTGCATTGTGATCCTGCGCCCCGCCTTCTTTGTCGTTCCATTCCCTGCCGTCAAAGCTAAGCCGGACCGTATTGCCGTGCTCCTGCAAGACCGGGTAAAACTCATCCGCCATCTGCACCAGCATAAATTCCAGATCCACGGTCTCCTTTTCCAGCACGATCTGCTGCAGGTTATATCTTGTTATCTCAAAAAATTCATTGATCAGCTTTTCCAGGCGAAACGCCTTGTCAAGGGCGATATGCACATACCTTGCCTTCTGTTCGGCAGGCATGTCCGGCGCCTCCTCCAGCAGGCTCAGATACCCCACCACAGATGTCAGCGGGGTCTTCAGGTCATGGGCAAGATAGGTGATCAGGTCATTCTTCCTGCCCGCCTCCTGTTTCAATAACTGTTCATGGATCTGCATATCAGACTTGACCTCCGCAAGCTGAAGAAAAATCTCCGCGTATTCCTTGGGAAACACCTCTGCTGCCTCCATGGTATGCCGCATATAATTTCCCACCATCTGACCGAGCCGGCGTATAGTCTCTTTTTCCCGGCGGGAAGCATACACGGCGGAGATCACCCTCACCGAAACGATCCAGACCGTCACCAAAGCAAGCGTGGCCAAAAGCGTGAACCACTTCAGCTCCTCCCAGCGGATCACCCGGTAATGAATCATGTTTCCTCCCGGCTCCGGCTTCCACAGGTCATACATAAAATTCCTGTCGAACCAGTCCACAAGATAACCGTTCATTACCTCGTCAAACCAGTAATACACGATTATGCATAAGCTGAAGCCCACCAGCACCGCCACCACAGTACCCATAAAATATTTAATATGCCTATCTGCCTTCAATTTTGTAACCACACCCCCAGACCGTTTTAATATATTTGGGATTTTCAAAGGAATCTCCCAGCTTCTCCCTCAGATGCCGGATATGGACCGTGATCGTGTTATTGTTTTTGGTATAATATTCGTCCTCCCATATCAGCTGGAAAAGCTCCTCCGCACTGACCACCTGCCCCTGCTTCTGGCATAGGATCTTCAGAATGGAAAACTCTGTAGGCGTCAGGCTCAAGGGCTTTTCGTCCAGCAAGCACTCATGGGTCCTGCTGTTGAGCACCAGCCCCAAAACCGTCAGCACGTCCTCATTTTGCGCAGCGCCCGCATTATATCTCTTATATCTCCGCAGCTGGGCCTTCACCCGCGCCACCAGCTCCAGCGGCAGAAAGGGCTTTGTCATATAATCATCCGCCCCCAGAGTCAGCCCGGTGATCTTGTCCAGCTCCTCACCCTTCGCCGTCAGCATAATCACGGGATATGTGTGGCTCTCCCTGATTTTCCTGCACAGCTCCAGACCGCTTACCCCGGGCAGCATAATATCCAGAACGCACAGATCCAGCTCCTGCGTCCCTTCTATCAATCGAAGCGCCTCATTTCCGTCATAGCAGACTGCCACCTGAAAACCCTCATTCTCCAGATAAAGCTTTACCAGATCGGCAATCTCCTTCTCATCATCCACCACTAAAATCTTTTCATTCATTTTTCCGGTTTAAGACTCCTGAATTATTCCAAAATTTTTCCGTCATGAAAACAAATAATCTTAATCTATTTTCTCACAGTTCGTCGGAAAAAAGATTAAGATTATATTAAAGTTATGAATGCAGACCATAATCCCGCCAGTACCCGGTTCCGGCGTCAGGAGCGGCCGCCTTTTTGCGAAAGTAATTCCACCACCTTGGGGAATTCCATTCCGTGGGATGCCTTGACAAGGATGGTACTGCCCTCGGGAAATGCGTTCTCCGGCTGCTCCAGGTGCTCGAGCAGCTCCTCCCTTGCGGAAAAATAGAGAATTTCACCCACTCCTCCCGCCTTTCTCGCCGCCTCGTACGTATGCCGCGATTCCTCTCCCACGCAGAACAGCCTCTGCAGCCCTGCCCCGGCGGCATACTCTCCGATCTGGGCGTGGAGCCTGTGGGAATTCTCGCCAAGATCAAACATATCGCCCAAGATCGCCACCTTTTGCGTGTCCGCCATGGAAAGCAGATCGATCGCCGCCTTCATGGAGATGGGATTTGCGTTATAGCAGTCGTCTATCACTGTATATCTGTCCAGACGCACCAGATTGTTTCTGCCGCTTACCGGAGCTACGCTCCCCACCCCGGCGGCAATTTCCTCCGACGTCAGCCCAAGCAGCCGCCCCACGCACGCGGCGGCTGCGGCATTGCGCACCATATGCAAGCCGGGCAGCGGAATGTGTACCGAAATTTTACCCCCCGCATGAGCCGTTTCGTCCCCTGTACGACCTGACGGCTCCCTGAAAACCAGCGTGGCGTCGCTGCCCCAAAGCCCCCTGCTTTCAATATCCGAAGCACTGACCTCCTCCCCGGGATTCTCTCCCAGCCCAAAAAAGTGAGGCGCATGCCCCTTCACATCCGTCAGCTCCGAGAGCTTGTCGTCGCCGCCGTTCAGACAGATTTCGCCGTCCGGAGCCATAAAGTCAAAAATCTCCGACTTTGCCCTCAAAATACCCTCTCTGTCCCTCAGGGTTTCCAGATGGCTCTGCCCGATATTTGTCATGACAATAATGTCAGGTCTCGCCATTTTGCTTAATCGATGCATTTCCCCGAAATCGCTGATGCCCATCTCCACCACGGCCACCTCATGCTCCGGCCGGATGCGCAGCAGCGTCAGAGGCACGCCGATCTCATTGTTGAAATTGCCCTCTGTCTTCAGCACCCTGTACCTTTGGGCAAGCACGCCAGCGATAAACTCCTTTGTGCTGGTCTTGCCGACGCTCCCGGTGATACCCACCACCTTCACGGACAGCTTTCTGCGGTAGGCTTCTGCAATATTCCTCAATGCCTGCAGCGTATCCTCCACCAGCAGATAGCTTCCCCATTCGGACGCCCGGACGCCATGCTCCGCCTCCACCTGCTCCGGCGTTTTCTGAGTAACCACCAGAGCAGCGCCCTTTGCGGACACATCGGCGATAAACCTGTGGCCGTCCACCCGCTCTCCCACGGTGGCAAAGAAAACACAGCCCTCCTCCGCCTTCCTGGAATCCAATACCGCAGAAGTGACGCATGTGTCATCCTCTGCTCCACGGCCCAGGACAAGGCTTCCGCCGGCCGCACGTGCAATTTCCTTTATTTTCAAATCCATCATTTCCATTTTCATCTCCCCCGCGTACCGAAACACGCTTACCGATCAATTTTTCTGTAACAAAATCCCTTCCCGAAGTCTATTATGTGAATCATTACATGCCTCCGGATCTTACGGTCGTTCAGACGTCTGCATGAACGGATATGATTTTTTCGCAAAGCCCCGGAAAGTCCATGCCCAGGACTGCCGCCTCCTGAGGCAGCAGGGAGGTGGGGGTCATACCGGGCAGGGTATTGGCCTCCAGGCAGAAAATCTCCCCCGATTCGCTCATCATAAAATCCATGCGGGCATAGCTTTTCATTCTGAGAGCGGCAAACACGCGCTCCGCAACAGCCTGCATCTGCCTCGTCTTTTCTTCCGAAAGCTCCGCGGGACAGGTCTCCACCGTGCTGCCCGCCTGATACTTGTTTTTATAATCGTAAAAGCCCTGCTTAGGCGCAATTTCAATGACCGGCAGCGCTCTGCCGTCCATGACGCCCACGGAAAACTCCCTTCCCTTTATGTACTGCTCCACAATGATCTCGCTGTCGTAGCGGAACGCCTCTTGCTTCGCCCTCTCATATTCCCCTTCGTCCCGGGCTATGCAGACGCCCACGCTGGAGCCTCCGCGGCATGCCTTCACAATACAGGGGAAAAACGTCCTCTCTGTCTGCGGCTCTCCCTCCTTGAGCCTGAAGCCGGCGGGAGTGGGAATATCGTATGCCTTGAAAATATCCTTTGTAATTCCCTTGTCCATAGCCATTGCGGAGCTGACAAAATCCGTGCCCGTATAGGGAATCCCCATCAGCTCAAAGCATGCCTGAATCTTGCCGTCCTCGCCGTTTGCTCCGTGCAGCGCCATGAAAACCATGTCCGCCATGCCGCAGACAGCCAGCACGTTAGGTCCAAAAAAGCTTCTGTCTCCGTCCCTTCGCAGCGCCTTAACCGCTTCCAGGTCCGGGTTTTTCTCACTGACTGCACCTGTCTGTGCCGCCCAGTCCTCCTCACGGTCAAAAATACCCTGGATCTCCCCCTCATAGCCCAGATACACATCCAGCAGAACCGCCTGATGCCCGTTTTTTTTAAGTGCCCTGTAAATCATGCTCCCCGAGCTCAAGGACACATCCCGCTCGGTGCTGATGCCTCCTGCCAATACTACAATCTTCATTTATGCCACGACCTTCCCTTCAGATATTCCTTTTTTTGCCTGTCTCTACCTCTCCCCCATCACGTCCTCATAAAAAGCTGCAAGCTGCGCAAACCACATCAGGTAAGCGGTCCTGTCCCCTGTATTCTCATAATAATTTACGGATTCCGGATTTCTTCCCATAAGGAAATGCAGGCATTCTTCAATAATGCTGGTATATTGATAAATATTCAATATATAGTTGGCACATGACAGGTTAGACACGTATTTCATCAATTCTGCCCGTGCGCTGTCCCCCGGCACCGCCGGGGCAATCAAGCTTTGGTATTGCTCGGAAATTTCCTCTCCCTTGCTTATAACGGTGTAAATCATTTCTTCGCAAAGCGCCGCATCCACCTGCTGCCGCGTCATCAGATAGGTCATGCTGCCATAAAGATAGCCCTCGTCCAGATACGTTCTGTTATCCTGAAAGACGCTCTTATATTTCAATATACTGTTGTGATATGTATTTAATCCCGTCGCCCGAAACAGCTCTGTCAGCGCGTAAAAGACTGCCGCATCCCGTGCCCCCTCTGGCACCTGCCCGAATACGGTAGCCGCCCTTTTCAGGCATTCCGTAGCATACTCAAAATTATAATTTTTTATATTGTAGCCGTATTTTGCCAAAAACGCCGCATACAGAGCCTCATGCCCGGCTCCGGCGCCGTTTTCCTCTGTATGTGCCACCCATCCCTGGAGCGTTTCCAGCACATCGGGTATATTGTTGCTATTCTGGTCCGGAAACAGCTCCCCATACCACTCATATGCCTCCAACAGCCTTATCGCTCCCATAACGGACAGACTGCCGTTTTCACAGTCCTTGAGCATCTCCCCATAGCTTTCCAAAAACAGCTCAGGGTAAAGCCGTTCCTTAATATCAAACCGATAGGACTGCCCTATTATGTCACATTCCACATAATAGCTGCCAGGCTGATCCACCTGGGTGAAATCCGCATATCCCACATACAGCCCCAGCTCCGCATTGTACGTCTTATCCTCAACAGCCCCGTAATACACCGCTTTACCGGTTCCTTCGTCTACAAGCGTAAAGGTTTCCGGCAGCTCTCTGCCTGTGACAAAGGCTTTCTTCGCACTCCCGGCGGAATAGCCCCGCCTGTCCGCCAGCACATTGGGAAGGAGCTGCGGAACCGGATAGTCCACGACCGGCGTTTCCTCCATGCCGCCCGCCATATAAACATTATACATATTTTCAGGCTCCTGAGCCGTCTCGTCGGTGCATCCGGTCAGCCAAAGGCTGATGCCGCAGATTCCCATTGCGATAAAAGCCCGTGTGAGTACCCGTGCAGCCCCTGCTTTTCTTTTTATATTTATTTTACACATATTCATTGTATCTGTTTTTCCGTTTTGCATGATTCTCCAATATGCACTTCTGCGTCAACATTATACTATAATCTCGTGCGCTTCAGCGCACATGGAATCAAAAGTTGACACAATGACCTTTTGTGTCAACATTATGCCATATCAGCAGGAAATCAAGCGCGAACATAGTGAGCATTTGATTTCACCTGATA
>CAJTPH010000011.1:0-1928 GCA_910578215.1 uncultured Acetatifactor sp.
CTGCCCCCCGCTTTCCGCTTTCTGCCCCCCGCTTTCCGCCTCCCGCTTCCCGCCTCTCTTGAATCCCGAAAGCTCCTTCAGCTCCTGAAAAAAGCACAGACTGAGCCCTGTACAAAGATACCCCACCGACACGCCGTTATGAAGATAATAAGTATACACCTCGCTGATCAGGGGGCAGGAAATAAAAATGCAGCCGAAAAAGGTATAGCCCCACAGAGGCACTCTTTCCCCGCAGACAGAGCAAAGCAGACAGCACCAGACAACCGCCGCCGCCATCAGTATAAGCACCCCGGCAAGATCCGTCATAAAGGGAGAGAACTCCGCCACATGAAACACCTTGTTTGCCAGATACAAAAACCATCGGCCCACAATGGCGTTCAGTCCCTCCTCAAAATAATAGGCATAGGGCGTATCGTCGATGCCGACCGTCTGGTGGGTCACCAGAAATCCATAGCTGCACACCGCCGTCAGACTCAAAAAAGCCATATAGATTTTATTTCTTACAAAGAATCCGAACCCGTCGCTCCATTTTTTCAATTCCTGCATGTCTTCCCTCTCTTATTCCTGTGGGCAATGAAGGCCAATTAAACGAATCAGCGCCTGCGCATAGAGAAACCTTCCGTTGTCACCCGGATGGCAGCCGTCAACCAGATAGCTTGCGCTGTTGGACGCATCGATTCCCAGGTCATAATAATTATTCATAAGGATCACGTCCGTATCCCCGGCCACGCGCCCCGCCGCCTCCACATAATCCGTAAGACAACCGCCCACGTCGCTCTGCTTCTCCTGTCCCGCAGAGAAATACTCCACATAATTGGGCGCCGCTAAAATAATAACCGCGTCCGGATATGCCGTCCGCAGCTCCCTGATTCCGCTTCGGAGAGCGCCCGCATAGGCGGCGGTATCATAAGGGTCCTGGGGATTATCCACCGGCGCGCCGCTGAAATAGTCGTTAAGTCCGTAATTGACCACAAAACACATCTGCTTTCCGTTGTGCTCCTTTTCATAAAAAGCCTCCATCTCCCTGAGGCAGACGGCTCCCTCCGGCAGCGTTACGGTCTTTTGCTTAAGAAAGCTGTCCACAATGACCGGGAAGGAATACAGCTCCGGTCCCTCGAAGACCGCCGGAGTCCCCCCCACGCCAAGATTGTATGCCTCGCAGCCTGAAAGAGCTGCGACGGCGTTGGGAATGGAGGCAGAGTCGGTATAATTTCCAATGACGCTGTCTCCGAAGAAGACCAGACACCAATCGGAGAGATCTGTGGACGCCGGAACCGTTCTCGCGTGAATAATCTTTTCTTCCAGACCTGAAAACGTGGCGGTATAATTATCAGCCGTCAGACGGTAATTGGAATCGCACAATGTCAGAAGGGCAAGATGCCTGGCAATGTCTCTGTTTGCCACCAAAGGGGCGCTATAGTTTCGGCGATTGAGAATGAGCCAGTCCTCGGCTCCCGCAAAATAAAACTCCGCGTTACCGTGCGCCAGCACTGTCTCCGCCAGCTGTCTGCAGGAGTTCAGCTGCCGTTGCGCACCGCTTTCGCTCTGAGACGTCCAATACTCCATGGAGGGAGCGTTCAGAAGGAGCTTAAAGGTCGTGTCGGGATGAGCCCCAATCAAGTCTCCCAGGGCGCCGAGACCGCCCGCCCACTCGGGAAGCAGCTCCAGAGCCACAAGGCTGACCTCATTCCCGCTGTTCAGGGCGGCCTCCAGATAATCGATCACATCCTCTGCATTCCGGATGCAGCCCGGCACCGTCGCGGTTTTCAGCCCGAGATACAGCGAAAAGAAGTCCTCGCCGACAGCCTCCCCCCCCACGTCCTCATAAGGAACCATGGAGAAAAACACGGCGTTATACTCCGCCTGCCTCAAATATTTCAAATCGGCTCTCCTGGCCCGGCCGGATAAAAAAAATATAAGACTGGCGG
>CAJTPH010000011.1:1946-79859 GCA_910578215.1 uncultured Acetatifactor sp.
CCGCCACAAGCGCCACAGAGACGGCAATAACAATCATACTTTTTTTGGATAGCCTCATAAAAACTCCTTTACTAAACCGCAATCATTATGTCACGCTGAACATACCGCTGCAATGCCCGTCTTCAATATCTCTGATAAAGCACTGCCTGTTCATCCCCGGCAAGCTTGACAAACCCCGCCGAAATACACCTCTGCTCAATCTCTCCGCCCGGCACCACACAAAGATAACGGCATTGCAGGCGCTCAAAATTCTGCAGCACATAATCCGGCATACAACAGCTTATGCCAAAGCCCTTGGGAAGCGCATACAGAAGCTGCCACCGGGTATTCACCGTCTCTCCGCCCGTTATGTCGCTGAACACCCACATCACCGAATTATCATAACCGGGTGCTCCTTCCTCACGCAGCTCCATACTTACATCCAGCTGCTCCCGCCAGTGCTCCACCTGCGCGGCCCTCTCCTGCCTGATGAACGGGACCTGATAGTCATACGGGTCCAACGCCATATAGATATAAAAGTACGCAAACGTTACTCCCAACAGCACCGCTTTTTTGAAGTACCTTGTCTCCATCAGCGCCACAACAAACACTGCCGCGGCAATAAAGGTAAGCAGATGCTTGCTGCCCTCCGTCAGCTTGTACATCAAAAGCAGGGCGAAGGTCATCGCCACAAAGCTGAACGCAAGATGCCCCTGGATCACCAGCCTGTTCCAGACCTGCCTGCGTTCCTCCGTGGCCTTCTGATCTTCCGGCACCTTCCGTTCCTCCTGTACCTTCCGATCTTCCGACTTCTCCTGTACCTTCCGATCTTCCGACTTCTCCCGTACCTTCTGATCTTCCGGCGACCTCCGTTCCTCCCGCGGCTTCCGCCCCTGCGGTCCGCCAAGCCTTCTCAGCCTTCTGAAATCCACAAGGCTCTGCCCCAGAAGCACCGCCATGCACACCATATATCCCGCGAAAAAAGCGCCCGACGCCAGCCCTGTCCGGAAGCCCCGACCTGTGTATTCCAGAAAGCTCCTGCCCATATAGTACAGCTTACCCAGCGTATAGCGTATCCCCTCGAACAATCCGTCCTCAAAAAAGGCGGACACCCAATCCGTAAAAAACAGCGGGGCAAAGTACTCCGCTCCGAAAAAGTGTTTAATCGCCGCATAAATGCCGAGGGTCACACCCACGGCCGCAAAAGAACCGACCGCACCAAAAAGGCGGCTTTTCCTTATCCAGAGATACGCCGGAAGCAGCATAAATAACAGCATATACGGCCGCATCAGCGTCATGACCGCCGACAGCAAAAAAAGCAGCGCCAGCTTATATGCCTTTTCCCGATTTAAATAATTCACCGCCAGAGAATAAAAGATGATCAGCATACTGAAGCAGATAACCTCCGGCATCACCGAAAGCATGTACCGGACAAAGGGCGTGTAAAGACAAAAAAGCAGGGTCAGAATACCCAGCTGCTTCCATTTGGGCTTCACCAGCCAGACGAACAAAAAGACCGCAAGCGACATCAAAAAAATATTACAGGCAACCGGAGACATTATGTTCCAGCCGAACAAAAGCCCCCATAAAATCCAGGGAAACACAAGGACCGGGCTCCAAGCCGCAAAGGACAGCTTCAGGGCATGGCTCTCGTTGAAGCCAAAGTAACCCCGGGGATACCCGTAATTAATGATGCTCTCCACCTGCTTGTAATAAAAAAGCTCGTCGTTCCACTCAGACTCCGGAAGATATACCTCCCCCAGCGTCCGCTCCTGCAGGGCGCAGTATACCATACAGCAAAGCAGCGGAAGCAGCGCCATAAGCACCGACTGCATCAATGTAACGTATCTTTTTTCCCTTTTCCACCAGGCAATAAATTTATCCAGTAAATTTGTCATAGATTTACCTTCTCCCGAATGACGTACTGCGGAGAGTTGTTCAGGCTGATGTAAATACGCCCGATATATTCCCCTATCAGCCCCAACATAAGCATAATCATTCCCCCGAAAAATACGATTGCCGACATGGTGGAGCTGAAGCCCACAGGCACCGCAGGATTTACCAGCCGTTTAATGATCGTGTAAATACCGTACAGAAACCCCAGCGCCGCGCTCATGCCTCCCATGGCCGTGGCGATCCGCAGAGGCTTCACGGAAAAAGCGGTAAAGCCGTTAAACCACAGCCCCGTGAGCTTTTTAAGGGTATAGCCTGAGACGCCCTCCTCCCGCTCTCTGTGATTGACCAGAACATTGGTGATATTCCGGGTGGCGCGCAGCACCAGCCCGATCACATAGGGATAGGAATTCTCATAGCGGATCATATCCTCCACCACAAAGCGCTTCACGGCAAAATAGCTGGACACATACAGCTCCTTGGGCTTCCCCAGCATGATGCGCGCCATGCATTCGTTAAGCCTGCTGCCCATATTGCGGAAGACTGAGTGCTGTTTGTGCTCATATTTCGCATAAACCGCGTCATAGCCCTCCTCCAGCCTGCCCAAAAGCTTATCCGCCTCGTCCGCCGGAGTCTGGCCGTCGTCGTCCAGGCACACCACATAATCCCCGTCCGAATAGCGCAGCCCTGCCATCAACGCCGCATGCTGCCCGAAATTTCGCGCAAAGCTGATGCCTCTTATATTGTGATGCTTTTCGCAAAGCCCCCTTATCACCTCAAACGTATTGTCCGGAGAACAGTCGTTTACCAGAAAGATATCGTATTCATATTGAGGCATGGTCTTCATTTTTTCTTCTATCTCTGCAACCACATGAGGAAGCGTATGCTCAGAACGGTAACAGGGAATGACAAAGCTTATCTTTTTCATATTTACATTCTCACTTCTATATTCGTTGCCCACTTTAACGGGGCATTTATCCCACATGCACAGCCGCCGTCAATCCCCCACGGCCGCCATCCAGACGATATCCCGGTATTCACCGTCTATACAGACGTCTCCCTTCAGGAAGCCCTCCCTGACAAAGCCGGCCTTTTCATAGCTGCGTATCGCCTGAAGATTTTCTGACAGGACGCGCAGATAGACACGGTGCAGCCCCTGCTCCTCAAAGCAGTACCGCAGCATCAGCCTGGCGGCGGCAGCTCCCGCACCCCTGCCTCTGGCGTCGGGCTCCCCTATAAAGATACCGTACTCCGCCTTGTTATGGCGCCTGTCAATATCCCGGATATAGACGCTTCCCAAGGGCCTGTCCGTGTCCATATCGCAGATGATCATCTGAACCACCCTTCCGGTCTCCACCATATTGCGGACCCAGCTTTCATGCCCTTCCCTGGTAAAGGGCTCCTGATAAATAAAGTTCCTGCGAACCGCCTCGCTGTTGCGCCATGCCACGATCAGATCCGTGTCCTCCCGCATCATCAGCCTTAAATAAATTCCCGCGTTCTCGTCAAAGTACTGATTCATATCCGCCCTTCCGCCGCAGGCTCAAATCCTCCTGCGCTAACAAAACCCATTGCAAAGCTCTATCACCCTTGATATCTCGTCTTCCCTCATCTCCGGAAACAAAGGCAGCGTCACACAGTGCTCCGCCAGCCGCTCCGCATTCGGGCAGTCGCCCCTTTGTCCGCCCAAATGTCTGTACGCCTTCTGCAGATGACAGGGCACAGGATAGTGCATGTTGCATTCCACATCCGCCTGCGCCATATATTCTATAAATCTGTCCCTCTCATCCACCTGGACTACAAAGAGATGGAACACCGGCTCCGTATTTTCCGGATGTGCCTGCATGGTGATCAGAGGATTGCTGATCTCCCTGATATAGCGCCAGCCGATCTCCTGACGGCGCCTGGTCCATTCGGGCAGATATTTCAAGCTCACGGATAACACCGCTCCCTGCAGACCCTCCAGCCGGTAATTATACCCGATCTCATCATGATAATAACGCACATCGCAGCCCTGGTTTTTCATGCGCGTCATATGCCTGTAATATTCCTCCCGCCTGCAGGTAACGCTGCCTCCCTCCCCGAAGGCATAGAGGTTTTTGCCCGGATAGAAGCTAAAGCACCCCATCTCGCCCAGCGCACCCACATTCCTTCCCTCAAACCTGGCGCCGTGAGCCTGGGCGCAGTCCTCCGCCACAAACAGCCCATGGCTGTCCGCCACCGCCTTCACGCCCGCAAAGTCAAAGGGCTGGCCATACAGGTGGACGCCAATAATTCCCTTCGTCCTGTGGGTAATCCTTGACTCCAGCACCGCAGGATCGATTTCCCATGTGTCAGGCGTACAGTCCGCAAACACCGGACGCGCGCCTGTATAGGAGACGCCCCACGCCGTCGCAATGTAGGTATTAGCCGGAACAATAACCTCGTCTCCCTCTCCCACGCCAAGGGCAGCCATAGCCAAATGCAGCGCGGAGGTTCCGTTGTTGACACCGCAGGCGTAGGGCACGCCCACATACTCCGCAAACTCCCTGTCAAAGGCATCGGCAAACCTGCCTCCCGAGAATGCGGTTTCCCTGCAGACCTGCTCGATTGCCTCCTGATATTCCGCCCTGTGCATTTCATAATCTCTGGTCAGATCTATTCTTTTGATATGCGCACTCATTTTATATCTCCTATTCCGGCCGCCTTCGCGGCGGCGCCAAAGCACAAGGCGCCCCCGCGGCTTGGCGTTCCCTATATGCTCTCCCGTTTCGGGACTGTCAGATATTCTTCCGGATGTAGAACTCACGGAACAGTCTGGCGATCTGGACCAGGTAGTTGCAGACGGTCTTAAACACCCTTACCGTGGTATTATAATCCTCCTGCCACTCCACAGGATAGTCCAGTACGGCTACACCCCGCTTCTCCGCCCGCAGCAGAAACTCTATCATATAGAACCAGCCGTTATCCCGGCTGCATCCCTCCACCAGCGCAAGCGCCGTCTCCCGCCTCACAAAGGTGAAGCCGCAGATGGCGTCCGTACACTTCATTCTCAGGAAAAGCTTCAGCAGGATAAGCAGCCCCTGGGAGGTGATTTTCCGATACCACCTCCGCCCCCTTGTGTCGGACTCCCTTGCAAAACGGCTGCCGTTGATGTATGCGATTTCTGGCTGTGTCTCGAATATATGGAGCGCTTCTCCCAAATGCTTAATGTTCGTGGACAGGTCTATATCCATATACCCCACGATCTCTCCGCAGCTGAGCTCCACTCCCCTGCGGAACGCCGCCCCAACACCCCGGACGGCGATCCTCTCATACCTGACATTGCCGTATTTTTCACACAGCTCTGCCGCGATTTCCGGCGTCTCGTCCTCGGACCCGTTATCTACAATTATAATCTCGTAATCGGAAAATTCAATGCCTTCCAGATATTCCACCGTGCGGGTGATTCCGCTCTCCAGCCGAAGCCTTTCGTTCAGCACAGGGAAAATAATCGTCAACCTCATTGTGTCAGCTTCTCCACTCCTTCTATCACATAGCGCTGCCGCCTAAAGCTCATATTCAGAATAACCGATAAATACTTCAGTATCAGGGTCAGCATCACCGACACCATAAAAAAGCCAAAGGAGATCAGCGCCATCAGGGACATCCACCCCTCAACAGGGCGCACCTTGCTGAAAACCGAATAGACGACCCAGCCAAACATCACCAGAATCACGCCAAACAGCACGGCGCTTACCGCCATGGATATCTTCTCCAGCACATCCGTGAAAATGATAATGGTATCCGCCGCCAGCGTGCTTCTCTTGATACGCTCCTCCCGGTTTCTGGTCTTTTTAGCCGACTCCTTATTGTCATAGACGATGGTGTCCGTCTTCAGACCGCAGTTCATGTACATCGCCTTACGATAAGGAACGTATGTGTTCATCTGGTTCACACGGTTGACTGCCCGCCTTGAAATGACCCGGAAGCGCTCCTGCCTGATCTTCCCCCTGTATCTGTTGCCCCAGTTATAGACCTTGTAAAACAGCTTAGAGGAAAGGGGCACGCCGAACTTAGGCGCGGCGGCAACCACGTCGCAGCCCTCCAGCGCCCTGCGGTATACGTCCATGATCAGAGACGGCTCAAAATCCAGCTCACATCTGTCAAATTCAAACAGGAAATCGCCCACGGCAAGGTCGCAGCCCGCATTCATGGCGCTCTCTATCCCCTGATAATAGCTCAGATTCACAAGACTCACCACCGGCTTTTTCTCCGCGCTCTCAATAAATTCCCTGACCCGGTCAGTGGTGTCGTCCATACAGCCGTCGTTGACGCACACGATTTCAAACTTTTCAAAATTATCCCACATCACACTGCATATATTCTGAAGGAAGCTCTTGACCGCATTTCCCTCATTGTGCAGATAAACCACGCAGGACACGAAATTTTTTTCCTTATTTTGCAGCATCCCTCTTTACCTCCAGGCTCCCGCCGCCTTTCGCATTTATCCCTTTTCCAAAAACTCGTCCAGATCGTAAACCGTATTTATTTTCCCGGAAAGCACGCTTAAAAACGTGGGCTTTTCAGAGGCATACCGGATCACCGTAGGACGGGAATCGTCCACCTCTGAGGCCTTCAGTATCGGCTTCACGGAAAACAATGATTTCTCATATGTGAAGGCATACTCCTCCCTGACATATTTCCTCGTCAGCGCCGCCATGTACTCCCAGGCGCTGTCCGGACGCTTCTCACAGCCGTTGCAGTTCTTAAGCCATCCGCCCCCGCAGCCCTCCGGCACACAGGCAAACTGCGGCGTGGACTCATAGCTCGTGGTGTGAGGCGTAAAGGTCACCGAGGTCAGGGAATGCCAGCCGGTCTTTCCGAAAGGCATAATAGAAAAGAAGGGACCGTCCATCACCGTCAGCCCTATATCCCTGAGCCGGTCGTTGACCCTGCAGAGAATTATTTCACACAGCTCGTACTTAATGTCAAAGGGAGCCGCCTCAACGCCCTCCGCCTTTTTCAGCACCTGGTTCACGGAGGCATAGGAGGCGTTCAGCACAAAGGGCGACTCAAACCGCTCCTCCTGCCCTCCCTCCTGCAGCGCGCAGACCTCAAAACAGTCCGCCCTCTTTACAATCCGCTGTATCTGCCTTCCGCAGAGCAGCTTAACCCCGGAATATCTTTCCAGTTCGGCGAGAAAGTAATCTCTCAGGATGGCGGCGTCATAGGTATACTCCTTTGCCAGAAAAGCCCCGTCGCAGCTGCCCGCGTTAAAATACCTCTCCACGGGCAGCGGTTCGCAGGGAATTCCCGCATCCCTGCAAAATTTCTGAAATTCCGCTGCATCCGTCCAGGAAAAATGTCTTGAGGTGGCATACACCTGTTGAAATTCCGAAAAAACGCAAAAGGAATAATCCTCGGCAAAGCGCCTGAAGTACCCGGCGGACTTCATTGCCGTAGAAAGTGAGCGCGGATAGTGATACCCCATGTGCAGCCTGGCCTGATTGACATAGGTAGCCCTTGAAAAGGGCGCTTCATCGATCTCCAGGACAGTGACGCTCTGCCCCCTTCTCGCGCAATAGAGCGCCGAATACAACCCATATAAACCTGCTCCGATTATCAGCCTGTCCACCATCAAAGTTTATTTCCCTCTCTTTTCGGCGCCAATTCTCGTCAGACGGTACTCGAAATCCCGCCTGTCCTTCGCCGCCATTACCTCCAGTATCATTCCCGCAAAAAAAGACTGCACACCCGCCAGCGCCATAAAGCCGCATACGATCAGCGTGGGGAACCGCGGCACCATGCCGGTGCTGATATATTCTCCCAAAATAGGCAGCATAAACGCCAGCGCGACCGCAAACAAGACCATGCACAGCAGTGAAAAAAAGCGAAACGGCCTGTAATTTTTGTACAGCTGCAGCATCTTGCGTATCACCCTCATCCCGTCGCGGTAGGTGTTCAGCTTGGAAACGCTGCCCTCCGGGCGGTCGCGGAAATCCACCACCACGTTTTCCACCTGCATATTATAGTTGACCGCATGAATGGTCATCTCCGTCTCTATCTCAAACCCCTTGGAAATCACGGGAAAGGTCTTCACAAACTCATAGCTGAAGGCTCTGTAGCCCGTCATAATATCCTTGATATCCGAACCGAACAGCCTGTTGATGCCCCATCTCATAAAGCTGTTGCCAAAATTGTGGAAGGGTCTCTTATTTTCCGTAAAATAGGTGGAGGAAAGCCTGTCCCCTACCACCATGTCCGCCCCGTGCCCAAGCACCCTGTCAACCATACCCCCGGCACAGTCCAGGGGGTAAGTGTCATCCCCGTCCAGCATCAGGTAACACTCCGCATCGATTTCCCTGAACATCCTGCGGATCACGTTGCCCTTTCCCTGCTGATACTCATGACGTACAACGGCTCCCTCCGCCTGCGCAAGCTCTGCCGTCCTGTCCGTGGAATTATTGTCATACACATAGACCGACGCCTCCGGCAGCGCCTCCCGCACGTCGCGGATTACCTTTACCACCGTCTGTTCCTCATTATAGCAGGGAATTAATACCGCAATTTTATCCATGAGATACACCTCCTCCCCTTAGGCCTCTTTCAGTAATACATGGCCCCTGTCATATACTTCCCAAAATACAGGATGCCGCAAACCACATGCCAAAGATAGGCAAGCCATTGGGCCGCAAGAAGAAGCCTTTGCAGCCCCACGCTCTTTTCTCCCCCGCCGCGCGCCCTGCCAAATACCTGCAGCGTCTTCCGGGAAAGAAGGAGCAGCGAGCCCATATGACAGAAAAACGCCCCGTACATATAGCCCCAGGAAAAATTAAAATCAAACTTGCGAAAGCCCTTCTCATAAAGCAGAAAGGTTTCCGCCAGCCCCACAAGAAACAGCTGCCACGAAAAACGGTACAGCGTGTCCGTCTTCAGCTCTTTGAAATTCAGAACCAGCACAAGCAGCGGAAACGCCGCAAGAAGACAGACGGCGAGAGGTATATTGTCACATACGTTTATCCAGACATCTCCAAGGCAAAAGCCCACGCCGCCCTCCACTCCCTCCGCAGGCACAAAGACACCCCGGTACTGATACAGAAGGTTCAGAAATGTTGGAACAAAGGCAAGACCCAGCTGCACTGTGGGCAGAAAATTGCGAAAGCCCGAACGAAACAGACGGTACAGCATGATCAGCCCTGCAGTGCTCACCATAACAAGGGTAAAGCTGGGTTTTGTCATGGTTGCCGCCAGCAGAAACACCGAAAACAATATATAGTCCGAAAGCCCCGCCTCTCGGCCCTTCCCCTCGCCGCGAACCGGCTCAGGCCCCTTTTCATACGCCGGCAAAAGCCTTACATACCACAAAAAGGCAAGGATCGCAAAGGGTCTTGCCGCCATGTATGTCGCATTGTGAAAGGGATTGGGTGAAAATACTCCAAGATAATTGAATTTGATCCCCGGCAGGTAGATCCCCCTGGGAGGATAGAGCATGGAAATAAAAAACAGAGACACCGCCAGCAAACTCATCCAGACGCCTTCCCACCAGCGGCGCTCTCCGCCCTGTAAAACCAGACGGTTAAAGCCTGCCTTTACGATCACAATGGCAAGACTGTTCAAAAGCATAGTGGCAACCGCCACAGACAGCTCCGCGCCCGCAAAAAGATGAATAAAAGCAGACAGCTTGAAAAACACAGGGTACGGAAAGCTGTATCCGCTGTCCAAACCCTGCATCTCCAAAATATATGCTTTCATGTCCGACGGGTAATGCTCGGGAGTCCCCAGCGTCTGTCTGTAAAACAGAACCAGCGTCACGGCAGACACTGCCGCCAGCAAAACCATAAACACTGCCCCGTCAATAATACGATCTTTTTTTACGCGGCTCATAATTTGTTCCTCTTTAAATCAGAAGCGGCAGGCTGCGGCCTGCGCAGGGCTGCCGCCGCGTCCGTTACCTTCTGTAATGAGCGATCACCTTCTCCACTGCCCGGATGACATCCTCCACATCCTCATCCGTCAGGGAATAATACAGCGGAAGGCTGCATACCTCATTATAATACTTTTCCGCATTGGGGCATAAGCCCCTCTTATAGCCCAGCTTTTCATAATAAGAATGCCAGTATACCGGCAGATAATGAACCTGGGAATAAATGTTTTCCCCGTGAAGGGCATCAAAAAATTCCCGTCTGCTGCAGCTTAAGCGCTCGGGCACTATACGCAGGACATACAAATGCCTTGTGGTATCCGACTGGGGAATCTCCTTCTGTACAAACACTTCCGGCATTTTTGAAAACGCGGCGTCATACCTTGCCACGATCTCCTTCCTGCGGGCGGAAAACATGGCAAGCTTGTCCAGCTGGCTCAGAAGCAGCGCCGCCTGAAAATCCGTGATGCGATAGTTAAAGCCCAGCTCCACCTGCTCGTTATACCAGAGGGCATCGGAGGGATTGACCATCTCCTCCCGGTTACGGGTAATCCCGTGGGTGCGCAGGCGCGCCAGCCTGCGGTAAAGCCGCTCATCATTGGTTGTAACGGCGCCGCCCTCTCCGCCGGTAACCGTCTTCACGGGATGAAAGCTGAAGCACGTCATGTCCGCAAGACTGCCTACCGGAGCGCCGTTATAGCGCGTGCCTATAGCATGGGCCGCGTCCTCGATCAGGCAGAGTCCGTGCTTCTCGCAGATTCTTCTGATTTCTTCATGCTCCACCGCCTGCCCGGTAAAATCCACCGCCACAATCCCCTTTGTCCGGGGCGTTATCAGCCTTTCCACAGATGCCGGATCGATATTGTAGGTCTCCGGGTCGATATCCGCAAACACAGGCTTCGCCCCGCAGTAAAGAATACAGTTTGCCGACGCCGCAAAGGTAATGGAACTGACAATGACCTCATCCCCTTCGCCAAAGCCCGCGGCGATCGCCGCGAGATGCAGTGCCGCCGTACCGTTGCAGACCGCCGCCGCATACCTTGCCCCCGTTTCCCGGCAAAGCCTCTCCTCAAGCTCCCTGATCCTGGGTCCGCCGGTCAGCTCGTCGCTTTTCAGGGTTTCCACCACCGCCGCAATATCCGCGTCGTCTATATACTGCCTGCCATAGCTCAAGGGCCTTTCCCTGACAGGCTTCCCGCCAAAAACTGCCAACTGCTCCATATTTTTTCTCCATTCCGGTTCCTTTCCGATACTTCCGGACTGCCGCCTGCGGCAATTGGGGTACGCTCTCAGAACTCCGGCGCCTATATGCTCTCCACTCCGAACAGAACCGCCCCCAGCACCCTTACCTTACATGCGGACAGCTTGACACATGCCTGCGCAATGGTCTTCTTCATGGTTGCGTCCTGCCTGGCCGCCAGCACCACCATGTCTGCGTCAAAGGCCGCCTTCGCCGCAGCCGGCTCAACGATAATATTGCCTGCCGCCACCGCCTTATACCTTTCCGGAAGCGCATTTCCCACCTGCTTCGTAAAAGCCCTCAGCTCGTTTTCCTTAATGTCGCCCACAAAGGCTATCGTGCCCTTCTCACACTGCATGGCGCCAAGTATTCTTTCCAGCGAGAGCGCCAAAGCCTCCACACGGCTGTCATATTCCGAATCCCTGACTGCAACACCGAATATTCTGCAGATCAATCTGTCTATTGCGTTTTTCTTTTTCCCTGACGGCACGGGCAGCTCCGCCAGAACATCCATACCATGCCCGATTTCTTCCGCGCTCTTTAATCTGCCGGAAAGCATGTACTGCACAAATAAGACGCCCGCGCTCAAAAAACCGCCCAATACTGTCGCAAGTATAATCCACTTTATGCCGTTCTTAACCGCAGCGCCCATATCCACGATGGGCTTTTCAATATCCTCTTCCCTTTTCTTCCACTCGCGGTACTCCTCATTAAGCCCGTAGACATTTCGCATTAATTCCTTTTCTCTGGCTTGCTGATTCACCTGATACTGCTCCCGGTCCGCATTGATCTGCGCATGGGCCGCAACATCGGACACCTTCACCGAATGCTCTCCCAGGGAGGACTCTATAAATTCCTGTCTTGTTAAAAAGGCCTCTCCGGCAACCTTCAGCAGCTCGTCACAGTGCTCCTTTGTATCCGCTATGACATGGATCGTGATGGAATATCTGTTGGCATCGATATCCGCCCACAGCACCTCTTTTAAATATTTCAGCTCACCCACGTCAAAGGTAAGCTTCCCCATTACATCCAAGTAAAAACCGCCCGTATAGTAATCATAATACGCATAGGTGATCTTATATGCCGGATTCTCATTCTGGATACTGCTTCCCGGCAGAACCTGATAATCCGTGTCTATATAGAGATTCGTGGAAGCCACCCATTCATTATGAGGATCTATCTTCATCAGCACGGATTTATCATTATATTCCGTCTGAAGCGTCAGATTTCTCTGATTCTCGTCCATTCTCCGCTCCAGAGCCTCTCCCTCCGCCTCATAGCTTGCCAATGTATCCCTGTATTCGGCGTTCAGTTCTTCCATTTTTTCTTCGTCATAAAGTCCCTGGATATTCATGGCAAGCTTAGTGCCGCCTATCGCCACAGCCGCCACTGCCGCCACAACCAGCAGCGTCCTCCACCTCTGACATACCTTAAACAAAAGAGTACCTAAGTTGATTTCATCTTCGTATTGATTGTCCAAAGTACCATATCCTCCTTATACCATAATGTCATGCGCTTCAGCGCATATGGAATTAATAGTTGACACAATGTCCTCTTGTGTCAACATTATACCATAATCTCATGCGCTTCAGCGCATATGGAATCAATAGTTGACACAATGTCCTCTTGTGTCAACATTATACCATAATCTCATGCGCTTCAGCGCACATGGAATCAATAGTTGACACAATGTCCTCTTGTGTCAACATTATACCATAATTCATGCGCTTCAGCGCATATAGAATCAAAAGTTGACACAATGACCTTTTGTGTCAATATTATACCATAATCTCATGCGCTTCATTGCACCTGGAATCAGAAGCCGTCACGTACAAATGATACAACAACGCGGTGTAAAACACAAGAAAATATTTAAAGTCATTTATCCTCAAGCTCCACCGTTTTCAACAGCTCCCTGATCTGCTCCACGCTCAGCCATTCCGAATTATTCCCTGAGCTGTATGAAAAGCCCTCCGGCACAAGCCTGCCGGCAGGCTTGACCTTACGGCTTTCGCTCCAGACCATCTGCGGATATATGATATAGTGATTGTCATATTCATAGGTTCTGGGCGAGTCCTCCGAGGTAACCATTATCTCATGCAGCTTCTCCCCCTCACGAATGCCGACCTCCGGCATTTTGCATCCCGGAAGCATGGCCTCTGCCAGGTCCGTTACCTTAAAGGAAGGAATTTTTGAGATGAAGGTCTCTCCCCCTCTTGCCTCCTCCAAAGCCTTAATAACCAATTCCACTCCCTGCTCCAGGCTGATCCAGAACCTCGTCATGCGATAATCCGTAATGGGAAGCTCTGATGCCCCGTTCTCGATAATATTTTGAAAGAACGGGATAACCGATCCCCTGCTTCCCGCCACATTGCCGTAGCGCACAATGGAAAAGCAGGTGTCCTTGCTGCCCGCATAGGCATTGGCGGCAATAAACAGCTTATCGGACACAAGCTTTGTCCCGCCGTACAAATTCACCGGATTCACCGCCTTGTCCGTAGACAAAGCCACGACCTTTTTAATTCCTTTATCCAATGCCGCATCGATGACATTCTGGGCGCCGTTGATATTCGTCTTGATTGCCTCCGCCGGGTTATACTCACAGGCAGGCACCTGCTTCAGCGCCGCGGCGTGTATGACATAATCAACCCCCTCAAACGCGCGGGCCAGCCTGTCCCTGTCGCGAACATCCCCTATAAAAAAGCGAAGCTTATCTTTATACTTCGCAAATTCATTCTGCATGATAAACTGCTTAAACTCATCCCTGGAATAAATGACAATTTTTTTTGGTTCGTAGCGGTCCAGCACATATTTTGTAAACGCCTTGCCAAAGGTGCCTGTCCCACCGGTAATTAATATAGATTTGTTATTCAACATATGTCAGCCTCTCTTTCATAAATCGATCCACAGATTTTCCCAAGATGCAAAAATTTTTCCAAATTATAGCATACAATAATAAAAAAGGCAATTCCGCATCTAAAACATTTCTCGCTTTTCTGACGGGCTTTTTTTATCCGAGCATAATATGCCTTAGCTTTACATTACCGTATTCGCCATACATTGGTCCGTCAATATATTCTACGCCTTTCCTTTCAACAATACTCATTTATTAAAATTCTGCCCGCAAACAAATACTCGAAATTTGCCGCCGGCTTTTCAGGATTTTATCAAATTATATTTTCTGCTTTCCATTCCTTCCGCTTCCTTTCGCAGAGCTTAGTCTACCTTTTCTGTATAACATCATATACAGCACCCAATGCCAGGGCTGAGTATATTTTTTCATGGCATAGGCTATTCCCCGTTGAAAATAGTCTTCAAAAAACGCCGCCCGCTCAGGGTGCTCAGGCGCAGACCTAAAATAGCTGACATTATATCTTAATGCCTTCTCCGGCTCATATTGCCTGTAGTGAAATGACGCGCAGGACATATCAAATAAGCGCTTTCCCTTTTCCGAGTTTATCAATACCAAGGATGTGCCTTTACGATGGCTCATGGTCTTATCCAGCTTCTTTATCCCCCAGAAATCGGCTATTGTTATATCAGTATGAATTCGCTCCCCTTTGAACCTGCATTCATGGCATGAAGGCCGCAAATATATATTTTCCAGAAATCCATTCATAAATTTATCAAAAAACGCCGGAATATGTGTCCTTGTTCTTTTGGCAAAAAACGTTCTGGTTCCTGATTGCAGCCCGCTGGAATGCCATCCCGCGTCCTTGATCCGAAAGCTGATATTTTGAAACGTGTCATGATATTTATCTTCCAAAAAGCCAACCCAGTCTCTGAAAACCTTCGGCGAAGGCACTCCATGACATATAAAATCGCATAAATATAAATTATCATATGGCCGAGCCAGATAGCCGTGTATCGCCTCACATTCGCAGGGCGTTCCGGCAAACAATACCAGGCTTCCCTTTTTAAGAGCTTCTTCTATTTCTTTAAAAACATTCCCTAATGTGCTTTGAACATATTTTGACTTACGCAAGCGCTGCAGATCCTCCCTGCTGCGTACACCTTGATGAAATACCTCCGCTTTCTGATTGACAGCGCATCCGTAAACCACCCCCCCCATTTCAATAATTCTCTCCGCAAAAAGCGAAAACGCTCCCCCCGATGAGCTTTGCCCCAAAATGGCTTCGTCAGTATGCCATCCGCCATATGCAAGAGGAAACTGTTTTTTTAAACCGCTCTTTGAATAACCCTGGTCCTGATTCGATTTCTCGCAGGGGCAGGACCTGGTACAGCGCTCACATTGAACGCAGCGCTCCGCATTCACCTCCGGATAAAGAAATCCCTCCTCATCCTCCTTCATTTCTATACAATGGTTAGGGCACACGGCCGCGCAGGCCCCACATCCGCAGCATGACTCTTTATTACTGCGGGATTTTTGATTTTGTATTTTAATCATAGCTATCCGGGATATTCTCCTTTAAATACTTAAGAGCGGCTTCTCTTTCCTTCATTATGGCCCCTCGCGCATATGCCTTGTCATAAGCGGCATGCAGCACGGGAGACTTTTCCGGGTCCTGTATATTAAAAAGCTCAATGATATTATTCATTCGCTCCCGAAAACGTTTACATTTAACAAGATACAGCTCTTTCTCAAAAATCAGTGAAAAAATAATTCCGTGGTACGAGTTAGTGCATACATAATCAGCGCCTTTAAAAAATCCCACAAATTCGGACGGGTCAATATCGATATACAGTTTATCGACCCCTTGTCTTTTATAGCCATACCTGCTGATTTCAATGACCCTTTTCCCGGTTTTTTTCTTCAAATATTCCGCCACCTTATATATTCTTTCGTCAAACTGCATCATATAGATAAGGATGTAATCCTTTTCCGAGCGGTCAACTTTATAAACTCTGCTCCAGTCATCCTCATTCAAAAGAAATACAGGATCTATCAACCTGGTCACTGAACAGCCGGCAGCCTTTTCACATTGCACGCCGGATAATCGTTCCCTCACGGAAACGCTTCTGAATTCGGGAAAATATCTTTTGATTCTTTTTTGTTGAAATGCCGTTAACCGATCCTCTCCAAAGCTGGCGGCATATGACATTTTTACAGAATCCTTTTCCGCAAAGCCAAGGTAATAAGCCCTGTCAAACCCAAACGTAATTTGAGCGTTCCAAATCTGATCGCCGCCTGCAATATAATGCGTACATCCGGGAGGATTCTTCCGAAGTGCCGAATATGTATAATACTTCCGGGATAAAACCATCCTGTCCGAGCACCACCTCTTAACTCTGGCATATCTTGATAATCTTTTTCTGAAGGTAGTGATGCCTACCACTGCTTCACGAGGATTGCCTGTAACAGGAAAAAGCCTGATTACATCGCATAATACAATGAACGGATTCCTATAATTGATCATTACGGAATCCGCCCCACATTGTTCACGCAAAAATCTTTGAAGGGCATATGCCTGTAATACTCCCCCAAAATTATTTACAAAATGAAATGTAATGATGCCAACCTTTTTCATCCTTTGTTTTCCTTTATAATATCTGATATACCGTCACATGACCCGATGAAAATTTTTTGGTTATTAATGACTCGTCAAACCTAAAATTCGGCGAATAACGATTATCCTGTATAATATACGATACTCCCTCCGCTTTTAGCGTGGCCAACGCATTCATATCGCTTGCATACAATTCTGACAGCAGGCTCTTTCTTCGGTCCCTTTCCTCCGCAATAGAGCTGTTGTATTTATCATCCAGCCGCAAATACTGAATAATATCCGCAGCCTCCATATATTGCTGTCGTTCTGAGAAAATAGCGTAATAATAAGAATTTATCTTGTTTCCCTGACATTCCCTGTCGCTGACAATGACACTGTTCTCATCGGAGTTTTCCCGGAGCCATTCTGCCGCCAGAGCTTCGTCTCTGTCAAAAGCATAACCGGAATACGACCATGTTCCTTTCATTTTATCTACGCCTTCCGCCACATATTCGGCAAGCGGCTTGCCATACAATTTAAAAGCAAAAGCATATAACCCGATCAAAAGGAAGCAGACCGACAGACTGTTCACTATTCCCGCTGCCCATACCTTTTTACATTTTAATTCGGCCATTACCTCTTTACATATTTGTATGTTGAATAATAGACATGGAATAACCGCAGCAATGGCGAAATACATCTCACTGGCGCCCCCTGCGTCAAAAATAAACCACAAAATCAAACCAAATATTGCGGCTGCGCACATAACGGCAATATAGTATAAATTTTCACGCGTTTCGCTTTTCCTGCGGTATCTTATCCACAATATAAGATTCATTACCGAAAGCAAAAACCACCCGGGATTAGCATAATATATCTTTTTTATAAAGGTTAAAAACACATTGACAATCACAAACGGACTATGGACCAACTGCAAGGCTTCTATGTCCCGCACCTGCATCACATTTAATGTAAGATTATCTCTGTATTCATACTCTCCTGTCAGAAACCTGAACATTCCGGTACAATGCACTCCAATTACTAAAAAAATACACAAAATACTGATGCCGTACAAAAAGGCCTTTTTATATTGCTTTTGAATCAGCTGCCTCAGACAGACCAGCCCGGGTATCATCAGAATCACCAGAGAAACAGGCTGCTTCGCACCTGCCAGACATGCCCAGAATAACAGGCTTATGAAAAAATACCGGATATCAAATTTTTCTTTTCCTGCCTGCTCCAGAAAAAATACAGTAAACCATACCGCATATGAAAACCCGATGTCAAACCCAAAGGGACCATTGACGGTATGCCACACATATGTAATGACAGACTGTTCCTCAAAGCCCGTAGTCAGCAGAAAAAAGCATAAATAAAATAATTTATACTTCCCCGCCCCAAGCCTTGTCAAAAGAAAGCTCACACCGCCTATCATCAGGATACATTTTCCCAATGGGTACAGAGGAAACGCCAGTTCAAAGATGCTGATCCCCGTGACCTTCCCCAACAGGGCAATGTGCGCGCAGGAAAAATAATGATAATATAATCTTGTACCTGCAAAATAAGACGCTTCCGGCGGAAAACCGTTTTTCAGGGCTACCGAATTTGAACACCAATACTGAAGATCACGATTAATTTCCGTAATTCCGCTCACATTTCCCAGCGGCGATACATTACTTCCCGCGTAAAGCAGGAAGCATAACAGCAAATATAAACAGAAAACAAACAGAACACCCCAGTCTGTTTTTTGTCCGGAAACGGCGGCGCTGTCTTTCCTGCAGAATAATTCCACACAGCAAATAGCGGAAACAACGGCAATAATAATCGGCGCCGCCTGTTGAATATGCAAGCCCCATATAATGAAGTATTCCAATATGCTTATGCCGTAGCCCACCGCATATGAAAGAAAGATTGTGTTAATAAAAGAATATTCCCCTTTAAAAAGCCTGTGTGAAATTGCATTGCCAGGTAAATATATGACAAAAACCTGCGCCAATACAAACTTTACAATATTAACAGCCGAAATATGAAAGGCGGCTGCAGCACAGAGCGAATAAATCAGCGCTGCAGCTAATACAATGACTATCCCTGAAGAAATCATTTTTTTCTTAAAGAACAAATTTCATCCTCCCCGCCGTAGAAGCAGTACCTTCTCCCATGCAAACCAATCCGACAGCGCTTTTATCTAACCGGGTACTCCTCGAAGCAAAAAATTAATTTTTGTTTTTATCCTTTCGGGCTCCATAACTTTAATTACAATATCCGGAGAATGCCCAAACACAATACAGTTATCCGGAATTGTTTCATTGACCAGACAGCTGTTGGCAGACACAATAGCATTGCTCCCAATCACCGTATTTCCCAAAACCGTGGCATTTGCACATAACACTACGTCAGAGCCCAGCTCAGGATATTTCGTTTCGTCATTTCCCGGGCTGCCGCCCACTGTCGTGCCCTGATATACAAAGAGCTTATCACCGTATTTGGCTCTGCCCAAAACGCTCCCCACCGGATGCTCTGCCCAAAAATGGGCAGGAAGCTCTATTGCATAAAACCAATCCACAGAACACATTATTTTATTCAGGAAATATACCTTGGAAGCCCATTGTTCATCGCCGCTTCTGCCTAATTCATTAGAAACGAAATACAAAAAGACAGACCACTCTACCGTATGCAGATAATCCACCGGTAAACCGTGAAATACGGGCTGCCGCTTAGTCGACGGCCTCCGAGCAAAGCATTCCTTCCAACGAGCCAGCGCCCTGCCGACACAGCTCAGGTTGAGCTTTTCGCCGTCTCCCGCATTCATTGGCCAATAGCTGCCGCACTGCTTCTCTATCAGCCGTGCAAGCATCCCTTCCTCCTGAAAGCTTTCCATGTCAGTCTATGCTCCTTTTCTGCATATCCGCCAATCTACCTCTTATCTATCTGACAGTTAATCATAGATGGCATTTTTCAAAACCCATCTTCCCATGGCATCCTTTTCAAAAAGCTCTTTATTATAAAACTTATCCACAATCGCCCAGAATTCCGTCCTTGTATATCCGCAGAACCTGCAGAAATCCTCCACACATTTAGGGTCAAGCGCATGGTCCCTCTCCTTGACGATCTGTTTTGCTTCTTCCCGGGTCATTATTCCGTACCGAATAAATCTTGAGGTATAATCCGTAGCCGCCCCATGACCGAATTTAGGGTACTTCATCCACGAATGCACAAGATATGCCCTGGAATCGATCTGATCATAATTTTCCGCATGATGTGCCCGGTTCCACTCATGAGTCAGGTCCTGGAAGCCTCTGGATTTCGCAAACTGATAATTTCTAACGCTGTTCCACTGCTGAAAATAGCTCAGGTATATGGGATCTAATTTATTCAATTCCTCGGCGGCAGGCGCCTCCGTCATTACTAAATCCTCCTCCGTTACGCCAAAGCCCAATAATTCTTCCCTGCTGAAATCACTGGCAACGCCGTTGCTTACCTGACTGCGGGCAGAATATGTTTCCTCGTCCTCGTTTCCGCCATATTCAAAGCTTACGTTCTCCCCATATACCAAAAGCATTGTGTTAAACTTCAGAGCCATATGCAGAGGAAAGGTATATATAAACCTGTCGATATACCATGTAGGCTTTCCGTACTTTTCAAACATGGCTCTCATCAGAATCTTTTGTGCCTTAATATTGGGCTTGTAGCTGATAATTGGGACGCCGAACTCCTCGCTGATATTCTTTATATTGTGAAGCCCCGCCTGTGTCATTGGGAAATTATCCTCAACGGAAAACAATATGGGATTCATATGCATGACTTCCTTCATGATATGGACCTGATAATGGCTGTCCTTCCCTCCTGAAGCGGCGATTGCACAATCATAATTTCCAGGGCCATTACAGCCCCTGTATTTATCGCAAAGTGCCTCCAGCTCCTTCCAGCGTGCCTCCCAGTCCACGTTTTTCCGGTTTTCATAATGTGTGCACGCGCAGCAGACCCCCTCCTCATTAAAGGTAATGCCCGGTCTTGTATCCGGCATGGTACAAATTTTGCAGTATTTCATATCAGTTCCTCCTTTTTCACTTTATATAAGACTGGAATTTCTGATTATCCGGCAATTCTCATAAACCTCCCTGAAAGCTACCTTTGTTTTAAAGAGATATTCCGCGATAACGGACATCAATTCCAGATCGTTCTCATGATCCAAATCAAGAATGCCTGTATCATACATTTCTATTATCTCTACATGCCCGTCCAGCACCTGTCTTCCCGACATTAGATGCTGAGGGGAATACGCATATAAAGAAGCATTCATATCATAAATGTCCGGCGCCTGCTGTCTGGCAGTAAAATCGGATTCACATACTTTACAAAATCCCTTTTCCGCTCTTTTCAGCTGATTAAAATACGGATTTCGTCTTGCCGCCACAACCGAAGTCGTCACATCGGCTCCTGTACGAATATGTACGTCAATTAAATTTTTAATATCGGCTGTCGTGCGAAGCGGAGAAGTAATGTCCAAATCAACAACCATATCATATTCACAGCCTTCTCTGTTCTGCATAATATCCAGACAGCTGCGTATGACATCTATTTTGCCAACTGTATCCCCGCCAAGCTGCTGGCTGCGTTCAATCAGCTTAACAGGACGTATCCCATTGCCTGCCATCATGGAAAGCAGCTCCCGGCTGTCAGAGTTCACAACAATGTCGCATGCTTCTTTGCCATGCCTCTGCAGATAGAGATCTATTGCAGACAGCGTATAATACGGAAGCGGATTCCCGGCAAAGGGCTTAATATTCTTATTTTTAATCCCCTTAGAGCCTGCCCTGCCGCAAATCGTAAAAAGAATTTTCATTTTTATACCCCCCATGCCCGCCTCTGGCGGGCACTGATTTCAACATTGGGAAATTTACCTCCAAACCTTACTCCTGAATCTTTCCCTGTGTCAGGTTCAATACACGGACTGCATGCGCAATATCGCTGTCCGTTTTTACCCTGCCTTCTATCATATCAAGGAAATGTGTCAGCTCCCTGATTTGATAATCATCGCGTGTCTCATTAAAATCAATTATTTCGCCTGTCCTCATAAACTCAATTCTGTTGCTTACAAGATCCCCGCATACGGTATCGCTATCCGTTAAAACCATAATCTGGCGGATGGTTTTTCTGCCAAAGTAATCCAGATGCAGCTCGACGATTTTATCCGGATATTCCGCAATGTAGACGGCATAGTCCTCACTGTCTATCTCAAGTGCCGACTTCCTGCCGGACATATAAAATATTTTCCGCGGCATTCCAATCAGAAACGTCAGATAATCCCATTCATGAACCAAATCAATCGAAACGCCTCCACCCAGCTTTTTACTGGCGCTGTATGTTTTGCGGTAATCTATGCCCGGACGCCATTCCGGCAAATAGCTTGATGAGATGCTTCTAATGGATATCGCTCTGCTAAAATCCACATGCTCCTTTAAATACTGAATCACCGCATTGTATCTTAACGGGCAGGCTACATAATAGACCGCGTCCTTTTTAATACTCAGCTTCTCCGCTTCGTTTATCTGGCTCACGGAAGCAACAGGCTTTTCAATAAAAAAATTCCTGCCGTATTTTGCGGCTTTGCTCAGGCTTTCCAGGTGACATTCCGTAGGATTTGTTATAAAAAACGCATCATACTCGGTGTCTATCTCCTCAAACTTCGTATATACCTTCCTCAGTGAAAGTCCTTCATCCCTCTTATCTGCCCCGGCGCTATGCCTGACCGCATCGATACTCAACGCTATTCCCCGCTCGCTGCAGACCGCCCGCAAATTCTTTATATGGCGCCTGGCAATAGAGCCTATTCCCACAAAGCAAACATTTAACGAATTCACGTTTCCTCCTCCAGCGTATCTATCAGCTTCAATATCTCCAGATCCTGCGCAAAGCCATATTGAGGCTGTCGGTTGTTCATGACAACCTCCACAAATTCACGAATCTCATTCTTATACGCATTCTCCACTACAAATGCCCTGTAGCCTTCTCTGTGTTCTTCGGTTTCATACAGCTGAACTTGATCCAGACTGTCCGTTTCCATGTTGTACTCACACAGAGAATCCGGCGTCCCATTCCACCGCATATATCTGTGCTCCCCATAAATTTCCAATCGTCTTACCGCAACCGGCGAGACAACGTCTATTATGAGGGCTCCTTTATTTCCATTCTCGTGCTCTATCTGGATGATATAATTATCTCGGTAATCAATACGCAATTGCGTCATTTTATCTGCAAGTACATGTGTGCCTGCAGCCTTTCCAAATGTGCGGATAAGCCAGGGAAGTTCTATCGCCATGATTTCTCTGCAGCCGTTTGTCCTTTTGTCACCAATGAAGAATTCCTTATAGCTTTCCCACGGGTGCCAGTCCGGCAGGTACTGTCCGATATGGTACACATAATTCCACTGTCTGTCTTTGCTTACCCTGCTTCTGATATAATTAATTTCCTCACGGTAGAGAAAGGTCGACGACAAAAACAGCTTGCAGCCTTTTTCCCATGCAAGGCTTATATTTCTCTCATAGCCCTCCGGCACAAGATTAATCTCCGTAAATACATGCCATTTGTTCTGAAGACACTCTGTGATAATAGTATTGTGCGAAAGAGGCGATGTACACACAAAGGCCGCATCGATATCAAACCCCCTGCCCGCCTCCACAGAGTCCATACATTGAATCTTGAACTGTTCCTTTGCTTCCTCCCTGCGGTCTGCTCTCCCGTCCACACCAAACACCCCAAAATCCGGGAATAATTCCCGCAACAGTCTGATGCGCCTCTTTCCCATGGAGCCAAGGCCAATTACCAGCACATTCATGCGGCTCACCTCCGCTCCACAGAGGCGTAAATTGATAGACTATTTACCCCCCCCCCTAACAAAAATTCAGCCATTTGAAAATCCAACTCCACATCAATATCAACACTTCTTTTTCGATCCATAATGAATGCATATTCCCTTTCATTTTTTAAATAAAGACTTTTATGCTCATAACATATTTTTCTAATGTATAAGGCTCCGTTTATCCTATAATATTTCTCAAGCTGCTGCCTGGGTACGGCAGCTTCCTGATTTTTCCGAAACTGCACCAGGGACAGATCGTCTGTCAAAGTCATAAACCACAGCGGAGAATGATCCGCCTCGCAGACGGAAGTCACTGCATCCGCGTTTTTATCCCGAAACAGCTTATATCCATTGACAATATCCTCCGCCTCCCTGAGCGGGGAGGTGGGCTGCAAAAGGCATACGGTTTCAAAGAATTTCGCGGCTTTTAAATATCCGCTCAGCACTTCCTCAACCGTATCCCAGCTTCCCGCATTATCCCCGCTCTGCTCCCTTGAGCGCAGAAAAGGCACGGATGCGCCATATTGCATGGCAATATCCGCATAAAGGCTGCTGTCCGTGCTGACCATGATTTCATCGAACAGTCCGGATGCCCTTGCCGCATTGATGCTGTACGCCAGCAGCGGAATGCCCCGAAGTTCTTTTATATTCTTATCCTTTAATCCTTTCGAGCCGCTTCTCGCAGGAATAACCGCGATATTTTTCATTTTAGCCGTTTTCATTCCAGAACCTCTTTTTCAGGTTGATACTTCCGTTCAGCACCGTTTCCACTGCCTTTCCCGCAATCCTTTCCGCGGCATGACCATCGCCGTAGGGATTGTCATGCCTTCTGCATTTATCCCGGATTTCGTCGCTCAATGCCATACGGACGGCGGCAAGAATACTCTCTGTATCAGGTTTGCAGTTAACGATGCCCGCAGACTGAAGCCTGCCCTTCTGTCTGTCGCCGATATTTACGGTCGGTACCATAAGCGCCGGCGCTTCAATAATCCCGCTGGAGGAATTCCCTAAGACAAACTCCGCATGACGTATCAGCGAAAGATACCTTTTTGCGCCCAACGAACAGAATACATGCATATTTTCTATATGTTCCTCTGCCCGGTCCAGCAGCTCATTGATTCTTGCTCCGCCCTGATCCGCATTTGATTTCGTGACAATAAACCTAAGCTCGGGAAGGGACTCAACTGCCTTGAAAAAATATTGCAGCTGCTCCTCGGCCCCATCGCTTTCCAACGTGACGGGATGATAGGTGCAGATGGCGTAGCGGCAGTCCGGCAGCCCGATTTCTTTAAGCGCCTGCTGCTTTGACATTAACTCCATGCTTTTTATATTGTCTATGCTTGTGGAGCCATAATTAAATACTCTGTCGGGAGCTTCCCCGAGCTGAAGGACCCTGTTATAGCTCTCCCGGTTAGTTACAAAATGAAGATAGCTCATTTTTGTTATGGAATGCCGGACCCATTCGTCGATTGCACCTTCCGTGGTATCTCCGCCGCATAAATGAAAAATGGGCGTATGCGTGTTGCCGGCGGCAATGGCAATTGCCAGCATCTCATACCTGTCTCCCAGCAATAAGACCGCCTCGTATTGCTTTTGCATAAATAATTGCGTAAATTTTACAAGAATTTCCGCCTGGTTTTTAGAAATATCCAGCTCCGACCCGGATTCCACAGGGACCTCAAGCACCTCGTCTATCCTGACCCCGTCATTCTCTATCTCCCGTATTGTTTTTCCGTATTTTTCACTCAAATGCGTTCCCGTTACGACCAGCTCGGCCTGAAAGCCGGAATTTTCACAGCTTCTGAGCTGCTTCACTACAGGAGCCAGCAGCCCATATTCCGCCCTGGTCGATGTAACTATCGCAATTTTTTTCACCATTCTATTAATTCATCCTCCCGAAAATCCCTTATGGCTTTTGTTCCCAACAGCTTATACCAGTTCATTGGAGATATTCCGTTTCCGGGACGTTTGGTAGTCAGATTCTCCTCCGTAAAGACCTCTCCTTTTTTTATATCGCATGCCGCAATAATACTTTTTCTTGCCACTGCAATATTTGCAATTTCGGACTTTGCAGGCTTCTTTTCTCCCGAGCCCATCGCCGCCTCGAT
The DNA here is from genome assembly GCA_910578215.1 of uncultured Acetatifactor sp. Taxonomy (GTDB): domain Bacteria; phylum Bacillota; class Clostridia; order Lachnospirales; family Lachnospiraceae; genus Acetatifactor. Next base: position 27,355 of record CAJTPH010000011.1, read on the forward strand.
ATTACGAATGGCCTGTACCATAGCCTGCAGCTCGTTGGGCTCCAGACTGGCTTTATGGTCCGGTCCCTCCATATTCCGGTCAAGCGTAAAATGCTTCTCGATAACCGAAGCGCCCATGGCGACAGCCGCAATAGGAACCTCGATTCCTCTGGTATGGTCCGAATATCCTGCCTCCCTGCCAAATTCAGACCGCAAGGTAAGCATTGCGTTTAAATTTACATCCTCAAAGGGCGCCGGATACTGCGTCGTACAGTGAAGAAGCGTAATTTCACCCGAACCATTTCCCTCCAAAGCATTGATCGCCTCTCTGACCTCATTTAAAGTACTCATTCCCGTGGAGAGCACTACCCTCTTATGCGTCCTGGCTATTCTTTCCAGATAGGGAAGATTTGTAATCTCACCGGAGGGAATTTTCCACATACTGCAGCCAAGCTTTTCCAGGAAATCGATACTCTCCAAATCAAAGGGAGTGGATAAAAAAGGGATTCCTATTTCCTCACAGTAGGAGGCTAACTCAGCAAATTCGTCATAGCTTAGCAACAAGCTTTTTAACATTTCCTGCTGGCTCATCTCTGCGCCGATATTTTCCTTCTGGTAATCTGCCATATGGGCAAATTTTGATACCAGCGAATTCAGCTTAGCGGTTTGAAATTTAACAATATCCGCCCCGCAGTTTTTTGCCGTCAAGGCTAATTGCCTGGCGGTTCCAAGGCTTCCGTTATGATTGACCCCGGCCTCGGCGATAATAAGCGTACGCATCATCACGTTCTCCTATCCTTGATTATTTTTGCCGGCACACCGGCGACAGTACAATCGCCGGGCATATCCCTGTTAATTACGGCGCCTGCTCCAACGATTGTATTTGCCCCCACACACCGCCCCTGAATAATCCGGGTTCCGGTTCCTACATTGACTCCCTGAGACAAACGAACATTGCCGGAAATATTGGCTCCCGGGCTGACAGTCACAAAGTCCTCAAAAACACATTCATGCCCTACAGTGCAATTAAGATTTATAATGCAAAAGTCGCCGATATCTATGTTCACGGTTAAGACGGAACCCGCGCATATGAGATTACCCTTCCCGACGGATACGCTTTCGGACATAATGACATCCGGATCAATCAGGTTAGGAAATTCCAGCCGGCTATTCTGCCGGTACATTTTCGCCAGCCTCTGCCGCTGTTTTGTATCTGCTATCGCTATGGCGACAGACAGCTCCTGGGGATATTGCAATAAATATTCGTCATCCCCTATAACCCTGTCGTCACCGATATGACTGTCTATATACCCCAGAAAGTTCCAGCAGGGTTCCACCTCATTAATTCTGTCAACGATCCATTTTATTTCCCGGGCAAATCCACTTGCACCTACAATAACAATATTCTTCATCAGGCAGCCCCCCTATTCATACCGATCTTTGGGGCTTGCCTGACAACGGCGGGTAAATTACCCCCCCCCCTATTACAATCATTACTTATTATTTTGTATCCGTTATGATCATGCATATAATAATTTCTCCTGAGCGTCTCGCCTGCAGGTATCACTGCCCTTGACGGTATATACAGGCTCTGTGTAATTGTGGCATTTGCGCCGACAAAAACCGCGCTTCCCACTTCAACCTGTCCGCATAAAACAGCCGAAACCGCAATATGTGTATAGCTCCCAATAACACATTCATGTTCAATTAATGCCATGGTATTGACAATGACCATTTCGCCGATTTTGGCCTCGGCATTTACGATAGCTCCCTTACCCACAAAGGTTCCCTCACCCAGCTGTGCGGTTTCGCATATAATCGCGGAAGGATCGCTGATAATCGGCAGGATATATCCCAGCTGCTTAAGCTTTATATATAGCCTCTCCCTAATATCCCCTTTTCCCAGATATCCGATTCCAACCGCAGCCCTTTTTATTCCCTTTTCAAAATATTTCTCAAGCACATCATCTGTGCCCAAATATGTATACTTTGAGTTATGCGGCGTTATATCGGTATACCCGGCTATTTTATATTTTCCTGCTCTTTCGATACAATCAGCTACGCTTTTGGCATGTCCGCCGTATCCTACCAATATGATGTCTTCCATGGCTATTTTTCAGAGGCAATATTAAGCTTCTCCTCCATACGCTCCATTTCGCTGAATTCTCCCATATCCAGAAATGAATTCTCACTGACCGGATACATTCCGACTTTTCCGCCCTTTGTCATTACCGTCTCAACCAAATCCGTCATATGATATACCTTATCATCCGGAATCAATGCAATTATGTCAGGATTGATAACATACATTCCGGTGTTGATAAAGTAAGACAGCTTAGGTTTTTCATCTATGCTTTGGATCTCGCCGTTATCACCTGCGTGAATGACCCCATACGGAACCGTAATATTTTTTAATGCGGAAACCATTGTTATCGTATTTCCCGAATTAATATGGTAGTCGTATATATCGCCGTAGTCGGCAAGAATCAAGGCGTCGCAGTTTGTGACAAACAGCGGCTTGTCAAGCTTGTCCGTTATAAGCTTAATGCTGCCGCCGGTGCCAAGAGGCTTGGTTTCTTCGACGTACTTTATTTCATATAAAGTATCCAGGCTCTCAAAATATGATTTAATCATGCCTTTTTTGTAATTTACAGTCATGTAATAGTTTAAAATACCGTACTCCGTAAAGCAGTTTATAATTCTTTCCACAATGGGCGTTTCTCCAATCGGAATCAACGGCTTCGGTAAAATTCTTGTATAAGGGTATAAGCGGGTGCCCTTTCCTCCTGCCATGATAACTACAGGAACCTCCGAAAGATCCTTCTTTTTTTGCGGGACTGGATGATTACTGCTTTCCCTGAACAAAACAATATCAACAATGCGTCTGTTGTGATCCAAAATCGGAAGCGCTGTAATATAATACTTTTCCATCACACTATAGGCTTTTGCTCTTTCTTCATGGAACAAATATTTAGGTGATCGGGTCATAGCGCCGCACACTGAGGCATGAATATCGCCGGCCTTTAAAATCCACCTTCTGATATCGCCGTCTGTAATACATCCGCAAAGGGCATCCTGCTCATCTACGATAAACACGATTCCCTTTGAATTGCTGTCTATCTTTGCCATCACATCGACAATTGTCATGGTGCTGTTTCCAATGAAAGCCGGCAAAAAATCTCTATTCATATGCGCACTCCTCAAGCACCTGCTTAATCCGGTCTGCAACGTATTCTATATCCTCTTTTGTAATTTGCGTACTTGAGGGAAGGTTCAAAATCCGTGCGGCATAATAAGGAGCTTTTTCCAGCTTATAGGTATCCTCCTGCAGATAGGGGATCTGTTCATTGATAAGCCCCCAAATGGCTCGGGTCTGAACTCCCTGCTTTTCAAGCGCCGTAATGATATGGCGCATTGATGCAGCGACCTTGTCTCTGTTTATCTCCAATGAGTAAAACCACTTATTGGACTGGGTACCCTCACGAAACGGAATCATTCTGCCAAGCTCAAACCCGTCAAGCAGCTGCCTGTACAATTCAAAATTAGCCCGCTTGCGACGGATAAATTCCGGAAGCTCCTCCATCTGGGCTACGCCAAGCGCCGCCTGGAGGTTGGTCATCCTGTAGTTATATCCCACTTCATTATGAATATAATAATGCGGATCATCCTTTGCCTGGGTAGACAGGTAGCGCATATGATCCACAACGGCCGCATCCTTTGCCGTAACGGCGCCGCCGCCCCCGGTTGTAATAATTTTATTGCCGTTAAAGGAAAACGCTCCAAAATCCCCAATGGTTCCCGCGTACTTTCCCGCGAAAGGACCCTCCGTATATTTTGTTCCAAGAGCTTCCGTTGCATCCTCAATGACTTTAATATTGTACTTACTGGCGGTCTCAAGTATGGATACCATATCCGCCATATTTCCAAATACATGGACGACAATCAGGGCACGTACAATTTTTCCCCTGTATAAAAGCGCGCTCCCGTCAAACGTGCATTGTTCCTCGCAAAACGTCTTCAGTTTAACAGGGTCCATGCAGAAGCTGTCATCACAATCCATAAAAACAGGGGTTGCAAACTGATATTTTACCGGGTTGACGGCCGCAATAAACGTGAGAGGAGGTACAATAACGGCATCTCCAGGCTTTACCCCGGCTTCAACCAGAGAAAGATGCAGGGCCGACGTGCCGCTCTGACATGCGGCTACATTGCCCGTCTGAAGAAATTCAGCCATTTGCTGCTCCAGCCTGGTTATGTACGCTCCGCCGGTTGAAACCCACCCCTGCGCGAGCGCTTCATTTACATATTTTTTTTCGTTTCCTTCAAAATTAGGGATAGATAAAGGAATAAACCTGCCCATTTTTATGCCTTTCTGCATGCTTTTACATTTTTGTATCCAGAGACCTGCCGGTTTCCATGTGCTCAAAGTTCGGAAGATATGCCTTCATAATAGAAACAATCTCCTCTTTAGTTGTTTCCGCTCTTTCAAACGCCGCATTTAAGTCATTAAACAGGACCTTAACCCGCCCCTTATCCGGAATACTTTTATCCGTTACGACTCCCAACGCCTTTAATCGCTTGAAATCTACATTTTCGTCTTCCGTATAAAATTCCTCAAAAGCTTTTTCACCGGATGTGTTTGAAGCGGAGTAATGAACAGGATAACGTCTGCTTCCTGTTTTAAGCGCCTCTGCCTTATCAATGGCATCCTCGTCGCTTTCACACAACAGAACCTCATATCCGTGCTCCTGCAGCAGTTCGGTTGCAATTTTATCAAAGGTCATCATCTGCGCTTTTTCCAGCTTCGGAAAAAATATCTCCCTGTTTTTTCCAAGCATACAGGCTAGCATGCAGATCTGACCGCTTTCCTCAGGAGAAACAAAATACCTCTTTACATCAGACGGGGAGCTTATGGGCTGAAGCTTTCGGAGCCTTTCCAGAAATCCTGCAGGAAGCGAGCCATTGGAAAAAGCTACATTTGCAAATCTCGCCGTTTTCACCGGAAACATGTCCGAATAGGAAAAGATCACATCCTCCATGATACGCTTGCTTGCCCCCATGATATTTACCGGGTTTGCCGCCTTGTCCGTGGACACACAGAAATATTCTTCCGGCGGAAATTCTGTCATAAGGTCGAGCAAAAGGCCGGCATGAAGCACATTGTTCTGTAGAAGCGCTTCCACGGAATAAATATCCTTCTCCGAGCGGACATGCTTATGCGCCGAAAAGTTTGCTACAATATCAAAGCCTCCCCGTTTACGGAACATTTTTTGAAATACGGAGGACGCAAAATCCATGGGATAAGGTATATAATCCTCCGGGATATACATGTCCTTTGCAGACCTGAGATCTCTGGTAAGCTCCGCCAACGCATTTTCATTATAGTCCACTACCACCATGGTCTTGGGACGGAAAGGAAGGACCGCCTTTATGAAGGAGCTTCCGATGCTTCCCGCACCTCCGATAACAAGAATCGTTTTATCCTTGATTTTTGCAGACAGCGCTTCTTTATTCTCATGAATGTCCGGCAAAAACATACTTGCCGGCCTCTTTATTACAGTTTTTGAAATAAACCCATTTAAATCAAACATCCGTCAGAACCTCCCAATTCTATTTCTTTTTTAAGAACCTTTCTATCAGTCCGGCATCCTTGCACTTTTTAAAAACAACGCCCAAAGCAAGCACATATGCCACAATTGCAATTATCCGCAATACCATATTCGTATAGAGGAGATTCATACCGCCGGTAATAAGCATCATCGTTCCGACTATTGCTACAACAAGCTTGTAGTTATACACTTCCCCATAGCCGTATTTTTTTACCAGCAGCATATGAATGACCAGCAGAAAAAGAAAACCTGCCAATGTGGTATACGCTGCCGCAATATATCCAAACATGGGAATAAACACGGCATTGAGACCAAGATTCAGCAATGCGGCGGCGGCGCTGGCAAATGCCATGCCTATTGTCTTTTTTTCAAACTGCTCCACATTGACAAACATGGTATATAAGAACTGGCACACGCATCCCATGGCAACCGGCGGCATGACAAATTTGGCATCCATATAGCTCTGTCCTCCCATGACAAGCAGAACCTCCGGCGCTAAAATCATTATTCCCACAGCAAGATAGCAAAACCCGGCAATATATACTTTGGAGACCTTTCTTATGGCTACGTAATCCTTTATATGCAGCTTATCCCCCAGCCATGGTGAAAAAGCGTTATTCATTGACGTCATAAGAATAGTAACCATGGCCCCGCAGCTATAAGCCACGCTGTACAGCGCATTATACTCAGACCCGCATATTTTTGTAATCATGACACGGTCCACTGAGTTGAGCACCGTTAAAGACAACAGATGCGGAATGTATGGCAAGCATACCTTAAGCGCATATTTCCAGGCAGAAAAATCTATCCTTTTTCCGCTGCATGCTATCATGAGGTACAGAAACAGCCCTACCAATATCGTAGGCATTACCCCGCCCAAAATTCGTCCAAATAAGCCGTCCCTTAAGCTGTAAACCAAAAACAGCGAAAGAAAAGTCGAGCCGAAGGCAGTTCCAAGCGCTATGGCAACAGAGGTTTTGTACCTGTAAAAATACCTTTCGGAAATCTGATAAATATTTATAGCCACATAAAATCCACAGTAAATCAGCATTAAATTAATGTATAACGGATTAATTTCCATAAAGGCGCTTAACGGCGCCATAAAAATATTGCATAAGACAAGCCAGACAGTCGTTGACACGCTGCTTAATGTTAATATGGAAAAAATATACTGCTTAAATTTGTCTTTATAATCAAACTTTGCGCTTATCAGACTGGCTTCCAGATTAAGCGTCACAAATATGATTACTATGCCCTGCCACGAAATAAAATTATTGTAGTCTCCATACTGCTGCTTTGTTAAAAGCCTGGTAAAAAGAGGGGTGGTCAGTAATGATATACACTTTAATATGAGATTTGATATGGTATACCAAATTCCCGATTTCAATACCATTGAATTTTGGGGGTCCATTATGTCCGCTCCCTTCTCCGTCTAAGCTTATGTTTTACCGTTCTCAGGCTTTGACCGTATCATCTAAGGCAATTGCGCACATAGTCATCCATATGCTGAGCCCGCAATTAAAGGAAGTGGAAAAAAAGGGCTGTACATATGCAGTCAGCATATATGCGCCGCATATTGCCAGGATATGCACTTTTTTTGTTTTGGATCTTTTGCAGAGGATACGCCCCACAAACACAATGTGCGTCAAGGCGGCAAGCCCCAGTCCAACATATCCGTAAGACATCAGGATTTCTATAACGAAATTATGGGGCGGCTCATATATGTCATAAAACATGAAATGATTGGAACCCGAGCCAAGCCAATGATTGTATTCTTCAAATTTCTCCATGGCGACCTGCCAAATCAAAGACCTGATATCACTCTTTACAACATCGCTTTCGGTGAACACTCTGAGAGCCCGAATCACCGAATCCTGTATGGCAGGAACACGGTCCATCAAAATAAACAGTGCAATAATTCCCAAAACTGCGGCCACAATTAATTTTACAGCCTTTTTAATGTCCCATTTAGTAAACAAATTTATAAACCCAAAAATGAAAACGCACATTCCCAGCGCCGTTCTTGAACCGGTCGTCAGTATGACAAAAAAGGAAAGTATTAAAGCCAGATAACACCTAACGACTATTTTCCTGGAATCCGCATTATTCTTGTTTTTGGAAATATAATAAAACAAAACCGGGAACAGTAAATACAATATGCTGGCACAATAGTTTGAGGAAAATGCGCCAAATATGGAGCTTCGTCCGTCCGGAATTCCATTGAGCAGCACATGAATCAAATAATATACCGAAAATAAAATACAAAATAAGGAAGCTGCCTTTACAACGCACTTAAGATTAATTAAACCGCTTGACAATACCGAAAAAAAACCTACGCTTACATATATCTGAGCCATCAGCACCACGGACCTCTGCATTGCAACTCTGTCAATCTCCAAAACAAACATACTTTGCAATAACAGCAGGCAGAATAACATTACAAGAAATATCCATCCGATTCTTCTGAATTGTAATATTTCCCTTCTCATAGCTGTATTGGGATACCTTTTTGACACAACGCACAATACAGCAAGAATGACCACCACAAATGCCAGCGAGATATACGGAGACGGAAAAAAACCGGGAAATAAAAGCAGAGAAAAAACCAGACCTTCAATTATTAATTCATACGGATTAATCCCTTTCAAAATTTTATCCCCCTATAAAGCAGCTGCGGTTTATTTTCAGACATCGTTTAATAACGCCCGTATAAACGCAAAATCCTCATTTTTTAATATATCTGCAGTATTTTTCCTTGCGGCCGGCATAGCTATATACTTTTCAAACTCTTTAACATCCTTAACGTTATATACGTCAGGAAAGTCGTAGACGCCTGCCTCAAGCAATTGCCCGTTATAATCCAAGCCAAATAAATCGCAGCAGTAAAGCACCTTACATCCAATCCCCATCTGGCTGATATTTTTCCCCGCCGACGAAAACGGCGAACATATTACCTCCGGCGACAGAAAATTTACCATCATTTCAATTGGAATCCAGCTTGCGCGTTCATCGTTAATACAAATAGCGTTATATTTTGTCTCAAGCGCCTTATATTTTAATTTTTCCTCTCTAGGATGCGGCTTTATAACGATTCTGAAGCCGTTGATTTTACAAATTTGACGGAAAATATCTTCAATCACTTCCGTCTCATTGGGAGTCTCCTCCTCCAGCGGCTGTCCTATCCACAAAAAAATCCTTTCCGCCTCATTGCATAAATCCATTGAGCCGCTTAAAAACTTAACCTTTTCAATCCATTCAGCATCGCAAAACAAATTATTCTGCCTGATTACCCTTCGCCCGGCCGCCTGTATCTCCGGCAGCCTTGACGGCTGCTTTGCAATGACCGCATCAATATTCGGGCTTTTTCCAATATACGTGGACGACCTGAGCCCACGAAGAAAGTTCCCTGCCGTATTAAAAAAACCTCTTTTTTTCGTTAACTGCGGAAGATAGATTTCCAACCCCTCCTCCGCTAAAATCACGTAATGTTTGTCCGTTCTGCATACCTGCTCTATCATTTTCCCTGTCAAAACATCTGCGTCGGAAAAGCAGATCAGCAGATTGTAAACGGAGTTGTCCCTGCACATGCGTCCAAGGTCTGTTCTGGGAAAATTCCAGCCAAACTCTTTCACTTTGTTCCATTGCCTTTTTATAAACGGTCCCGAATCATGCAGATAGCTTTCTTTCTCCATGACCCTGTCAAAACAGCCTGCAACAGAATTTATATCTATATTGTATTTGGTATTGTTCATCCAGACTAACACACGCTCGGTATCTGTATTCCAATCTATCTGCATTGAATAGTACATTGACACAAGCAGGTGATATGGTGTGCAGCATACAAACCACGCTCTTTTTTTCATCAATTTTCCCTCAGCTGACTTCTGTAATACTCAAACATCTTCTTTGAAGAATTTCTGATATTATATAGTTCGTTCCCAAAGCTTTCACGCTTTCCTGAACCGTTTTTTATTTCAAGCAATTTCTCTACCGCTTGAGCGGTATCCCTGATAGAAACAAAGTATACATGCCCGCTTATTGCCGAACCTGCATCTACGGTATCGGCCACAACACAGCTCAAACCCGCCGCCTGTGCCTCCACCAGAGCAACGCTGAAGCCTTCAAATAAGGACGGAAAAAAGAACGCATCCATAGCGGAATAATATGTCGACGCATCCACCTTGCCCGGGCATATAACCATTTCCTGAATCCCCGCTGTCTTAATCAGAGCTTGAACGGCTTCATCTTTATCAATATCGCCCACAAGTAACAGCCTAATATTTTTATCCGCCTTATATAAATCAGAAAAAGCTTTAATAATAAAAGGATAATTCTTTTGCTTTCCCGGCCTTCCTACATGTCCTATTAAAAATATTTCATTGTCAATATTAAGCTTCTCCCTTATTTCCTTTCGCTTTGCTTCCTTAAAAGAAAACCTTTCAACATCGATGCCGTTTTCGATTATTTCATATGAATCAGCTTGAAATATGCTCCTGCCTGCTTCCTCGCCGCACGCCAGCTTAAGAAATTGCTGTTTTTTTAACGCGGCCTTTCCCAAATAATGCAACAGCGTCACTTTCAATCCCTGATGCTTCCCTACGACAATATGGATATGTATGATCGGCTTTATATTTTTAAATTCGTTGGCCACTATGACCGGATCGTATGCCGAATATGACATAACATGACAATGGACAAAGTTGTATTCTCCGCGTGTCAGAATTTCCCGAATACATTTCCGGTATTTCAAAACTCCCTTTTTTCTCGGAGCTACCTTTATAACATCGCAGCCCAAAGCAATGAATTCATCCTCATAGGCTAATTTTTTGTCCTCCACATTCAACAGGGAAAAATGTATGTCCTCCGGTAGTCTTCTGGCCCAGGATAGAACAACGTTTTCAATCCCTCCGCCATTGCTTGACAGCCCTATATGCAAAACCCTAATCAAATTCAAGCACCTCTCCGCAAGCTTTCTGTTTTACAAGCCGTTAATCACACGGCCCACCTTTTGCCCCATAATTTCAACGCTGAACCCCTGCTCAAACTTCTGCCGGGCATATTTTGTATATTTCATGTAATTTTCGGAATTATCTAATTCGCTTATTGCCTTCAGAAGCTCCTCTTTTTTCTTTTTGATAATTAACCCTGTTTTACCGGGAGCAATATAATCCCTTATAGACATATTTTCCGAAGCAATTACCGGCTTACCCAGCATCATTGCCTGAAGGATGACCAGCTGGCCGGATGATATAGCTTCATTTTCCAAAGGTACTATCACGGCGTGGCATTTTGCCACATAACGCAGGTAATCGTCATTATAGCAATTAGTTACTAATTCAATGCTTTTTTCGTCAACCGACGCGGGCAGTGACTCTGTTATAATATAAAGCTTTTTACTGTCCGGCCAATTATCGATCAAAAACAAATAATCCCTGTTTGACCTTCCCGCCGCCACATAGAAGCCCTCATCGCAAACCTCGGTCTTTAATTTTGTACTCTCGTCGTCAATGCCCAGCTGCAGCACAAATATTTTTGATGCCTCTATCCCAAGCTCGTTTGCGTACTTTTCCTTTTCACTGCCGGAAAAAACAAAAATTGCCCTTACATACTGCGACCTGACTCCATAGGCGACAAACCGCCGGTAAAATTTCCCAATGACTCCTTTTTTGGGCAGATAGATCAGCTCCATTATGCAGATAGCGGGCGCTTTATTCACATTCACATGAAATAGCCTTAAATAAACAGCCAAAATAATTCCAAAAAACTGCTGCCATGCAACTATGGTCTTATACCTGTGCCTATTAAAAAAAACCTTTAACGGAAGAAAAAAATACTTAAAATATCTTATACAGCTTCTTAGTCCCCCGTGGTCCTGATTAGAGACGCACTTCATCACATCCCAAAAACAGCCGGTTGTCTCCTCAAGCCCCTTTTGAAAATCCCAGTCCGACGGGGTATCGTAATCTACCAATATGGCATTTTTTGTTTTCATACGCTTTACCAAACTGTCTGCCGCCAGATTTCTCAGCTAGACATAATACTGCATTATGCTGCCGGCATATTGGTCTACCGAAGCATAGGTACATTTTGAACAATTTTCCTTCAATGCGTTTAGACGTTCATCTGAATTCCAGAGCATTCTTATTTCCTCTTTTAATTGTGCTGCCGTACAGGTCTCTATCAAAACACCGTCAAAATGGTTGGTGACTACTTCAGAGATGCCTCCGTTATTGAAAGCGATCACAGGTGTCCCGCACAATATCGATTCGGCATTAGACAACCCAAACACCTCATAGCAAATGGAAGGGCATACGGAAAAGCTTGCATGACTGATTACGGTATACAATTTTTCGTCCTTGCAGAATCCCAGATACGTTATGTTATTACAGCTTGGAATATCCGATTGTAACGGTCCGGTGCCTGCAATAACAAAGTTTACCTCAGGTAACTGCTCACAAACCTCATACAAAATGTCTGCTCCCTTTTCCTTGGAAAGCCTGCCAAAATACAAAACGTACTTTGGGGGCAAGCTTTTCAAAACGGCAGCATCTATTGTTTCCGAATGTTTATCCTCAACAAAGTTATGCAATACAACTGTTTTTTCCTTTAGCAGAGCATTTGTATCCAGCTTCTGTTTGATAAAATTTGAAGGGCAAATTATTACGTCTATATGTTTGTAAGTGTTTCTAAGCCTCCAGAAAGCTGCCTCAATGCTTCCCAGCACGCTTTTCATTGTACTGCCGTGTATACACCTGTTTCTTATGCAATTCCCAAAGTGTCCCCCCAGGCATTTTTCGCAATTTTCATGTGCTTCGGGGTTATGCAGCATATGATTGGGACATACAAGCTGATAATCATGGGCTGTATAAACAATTTTGCAGCTGCGATTTTCCTTTTTCCTCCAGCCCGCTATTTCCAGAATAATAGAGGGAGTAAGTTGATAATTAAAATTGTTAATGTGGCACACATCCGGCCGAAAATCATCGAGAACCCTGCGAATTTGTTTACGGGCCTCCGCGGAATAAATGGTCTTAATCGGATACATCAGCTTGGAGAACCCGGAACCGCCATGAAAGTCCATATTAGATGTATAAGCGCCTGCATGATTGCCTGCACAGCGCTTTTCGTGTTCCATTCCAAAATACTGGACCTCATGACCGATTGTTTCTAAATAATTGCCCAAGTTAAACATATAAGTTTCCGATCCGCCATTGTGATACAAAAACTTATTTATCATTAAAACCTTCATTTTCTTTGCCCTTCAGCTGCGCCGCAATATCGGCATCAACGATTTCCTCGCCGGTCTTGCCAACAAGCTGCGCCTTACTGGCTTCGCTCAACCCATTATTGACCACGGCGCACATATCGCATGTACTGCACTTATCCAGCTCCTCTTTCGTAACCCTGCCGTCTCTCAAATCCCTGCAGATCTTATTTTCATACATCGAATACCTGCCGCCAAACAGACTCTTAAGCTTGTGGGTAAACACCCACCATGCCGGCTTCCAGATATATTTGTGCATCGCAGGAGAAACGGAACCGATCATCCAGCATCCCCTATCGCAATGTCTTACCTTGCTTCTGACCTTTTCCGCTTCCGGGCTGTTCCACAATTCATCCCAGGTCTGCGTATTCAAATTACCCATTACTTCCTTATCTTTTGTGCCATTGCAAGGCATTACATCCCCATAAGGATCGATAAAAAAGGTATCAAACGACATATCGCAGGGAAGCAGGCGCTTCTGCCCATATATATAATTGATAAGCCCATGGTTAAAATAAGCCCTGAACCATTTTTTGGGGCTCCTGCTCTTTAAAAGCTCGTTTACCAGATCTTCAAAATGTCCGGCGACCATAGGGCGGTCATGAATGATATTCTTCGCCTCTACGAAGTAAAAACTGTTATGAAGCGAAGCCGTTGCGAATTCCATGCCCATATCATTGGATATCTGATAGAGCGGCACAAGATCAGGTGCATTTTTATCCTGCACCGTCATGCCAAACCCAACATCCCGCATCCCCATACCACGCAGCTTTTTCAGCGTCTGGTATCCTTTCTGATAACCGTCTTCCAGACCTCTGATCTCATTGTTAGTCCTCTCCAGCCCTTCTATTGAAATGCGGATGCCGATTTGCGGAAATTCTTTAGCCAGCTCCACAATGCGGTCCGTGAAAAAACCATTTGTAGAAATAACGATTCGATCGGACTTTTTATAAAGCTCACGGACAATATCCTTCAAATCCGTACGAATAAAAGGCTCGCCGCCCGTGATATTTGTAAAATACATTTGAGGCAGCTTCCTGATTGTCTCAATGCTGATTTCCTCCTCCAGCTTAGAAGGAGCCTTATATCTATTGCACATGGAACAGCGCGCATTACAACGATATGTCACAATAACCGTACCATTCAGCTTTTTTCCTGTGTTGTTTGCCACTTTAATACCCTCGCATCATTCCTATACAATTCAAGCGTCCTGTCCGCTATGTCATCCCACATATACTTATTACCGATAAAGGCTTTTGCCTCGTTCTTATAGCCATTTACCGTTTGCGGATTATCGCACAGTAACTGAAGCTTGTCCCGTAATTCTGCCACGTTCCCCTTTGGGAATAAAACCGCTTTATCCTCCACTACCTCCGCGCATTCCGGAATATCGGAAGCCAGACAGCAATTGCCGTAGCTCATGGCTTCCAGCAAGCTTAGCGGCATACCCTCCAAATCGGAAGGCAGGGTATAAATATATGAATTGCTGTAGAGCTCATGCTTAATTCTTCCCTGAACAAAGCCTGTAAAGATAATCCGGTCATCGTCCTTTGCCAATTCCTTCAGCTCCTCCAAAAAAGCCTGGGTGTCAGAGCTTCCTCCCGCAATCACAAGCCTTTTATCTGTTTGGACCTGTTTAAAGGCCTCTATCAAATATCTCCCGCCCTTTTCGGGAACAATCCTTCCCAGATAAAGAATATAGCTGTTTTGATCCAATCCCCATTTCTTTGTAATCAAATCAGCCGTTCTGAACTTTGCTTTATTTACCCCGTTGGGAATATAACGGGTTTCTCTCCCATAAACATTCCGAAAGTACTGCTGTACGCCGGCTGATAATACAATGATTTCATCCGCATACTTCACTGCATTTCTTTCGCCCTGCATAATATAAGCGCTTGCCAGCCTTCCCCATTTCGCCCTTTGGTGGTCCAGTCCGTGAACTGTGACAATCACCCTTTTTTTTGCCAGCTTGGGCAGCCAACACATAAAAGCAGGCCCCTCCGCATGGATATGAACAACATCAAATTTTCCAAATGCTGCTCTCAGGCTTGCGGATATGGAAGATGTTATTGCAGCCAGTCCACGCCTTTTAACGGTAAATACCTTTCTGATTTTTACGCCTTTATATTCCGTACCTTTCCCCGCGTCAAACTCGGCGCCCGACACATGGTGGCCCGACCGATTAAAGCAAGTCACAGAGTGCCCCTTTTCAGCCATACGGGTAGAAAGTTCTTCCACAACGACCTCCACACCGCCTTCCCTGGAAGGGATACGCTTATGACCGAACATCGCGATACGCAGTTCCCGGTTTTTTACTGTAGCAGCCATTAATTATCCCCTTTAGCGGCCAAACAGCGGGAAGCCCTGAATTTCAGGGCTTCCCCGGGGTGGCTGACCATTATTTGTACTGCGTTTAAATCCGAGAGAGCGAGAGAGTATGTAACCATTCCGTTTCGCCCATAAGAATTCTTTGGATAAAGTAAAATATGCGGAAGCAGGCAATGTAATCTTTTAAAATGTTTTGTCGATATATAACATGAATTACCTTGGGTAACAAAATTGACCTAAATAAGGGTATGAGAGGTCTAAGGCCTAAGCAGGACGTTACGCGAGGGAGCGCGGACAATAATTATAGAGAACAGGAGACACGCGGAATGGGGCTTTTAGTAAAATTTATTGCGGTAGACAGTAAGAATGAAACCATAGAACAGGCGAAGTATATTCAGGAAATATTTAATAAAGTGTACAGCAACGGCTTAATCAAAAGATTAATGGTGTCCCTTGACGAGCTTCCGTTCAAGCTCGGCCCGGTAAAAGAAGCGGACGAGGAGGGCAACGTCTTTGTAATTGAATTTAACAGCATGGAAAATGACAGCTCCGATAACTGGGAATTAGTATTTCGATATGGAACCTACGATGCTTCAAAACAGCTGGAGGTGGAAATTCATTCCGACACCTACACTGTGGACAAGGACAATAATTATCTGGAAATACTGAAATTGACCGTTAAAAAGGCCATTGTAAAGGACTGGAAATCGATCATCTGGCTCATCGACAAGGATTCCGAATGCCTGTCCATCGAATTATATCCGAGGATTTATAAAATCGAAAATCTCATGAGAGAATTGATCAACGAGGTTATGGCAAAGCAGTATGGAAGCTCCTGGTGGGATTCCTTTGTGCCGGCAAACATAAAAGAGAAGCATTCCAAAAGATTAAAGGAATACAAGGCAAAGGTTCCGGCGTTTAACAATGTAGACGAGAGATTGATGTCCATCGATATTGATGATTTAGGCGAACTGATTACGTTAAAAAGATATAAGTGGAACCCTGTATTTGATGAAAAAATCAGTCTTCTGCTCAATGGCGTGCAGAGCTATGATGACAATAAGATCCGTGAATTGCTGATTAGGCAGAGAGTCGTAGATATAGATTTATGGCAGGATCAGTTTTCCAGGTATCTGCCGGCAGATTTTAAAGAGAGATTTTTTGCGTTTGCCAAGGACAGAAACCATATTATGCATAACAAGCTGATAGACCGAACAGCATATACGCAGATAAAGGTTTCCGGAGAAAAGATAGAAAATGACCTCATACAGGCGATCGAAAAATTAAGCACAATCATTTTGTCCCATGAGGAAAAGGAAGAAATCGAAAAGCAAAAGCAGATAGAGTTGGGGCTGCAGGCAATATGGGAACATGAATGCAAGGAAAGAGACGCCCATGTTTCTATAAGAGACTACGATGAGATCAGAGGGTTATTCGGGGATAGCCTGTGGGAAATTGTGAACCAGCTGGAAGAAGTCTTTCATTTCAGGCGCGACATTGAAATTGAAGGAACATACGATACAGACCGGGCGGAGACCGGAGAGTTAATGTCTGTACAATCCAAGGTCGACGGCACACGGTTGCTGTTCACATACAACATGTCCATTATTGACGAGGAGGGCGCTGACAGTACATTAAGCATATACGGCGGCGCAAATAAAAAACACCTTACGAACATAATATACAAAAATGCTTCTGTGGAATTTGATCCCGGCAGCGGCTTATATATGCCGATTATACAGGACGAGCTCGGCAGTACGTCAGATGCGGCAGACGATTTGGCTGATTTTATTAATGAAAAAATAACAAACTACAGAGATAATGCGGAGTCGGGGGATACTGCCGAGTTTGTTTACTGCAGTGAATGCGGAGAGGATTCCATATGCATAAACGAGGACGTACTGCCAATGGGAACATGCATGAGCTGCGGCTATGTCAATGAGATGCATCAATGTGACAAATGCGGGGAGTGGTTTAACAGCGAGGCGGACGGCAAGTATGAAGATTATGTCTCGATGTGCCAGAATTGCCTGGATAGGCTGGAAGCGGAGTAAGGCCATTTATTTATAGACTTTATATTCATATTGTGTTATAATGTTATTAAAAATATAACAAGCCGGAAAGGAAACGCTCACATGGGATTTTATTTGAATCCGGGAAACAAGGGTTTCTGGGAATCTATACGCTCAAAAATATACGTGGACAAGACAAATGTGATAGCCTGTACTAATATGCTTATTAATACAAAGGAAAAGTTTATCTGTGTCAGCAGACCCCGGCGCTTCGGCAAGTCCATGACTCTTGAAACGCTTGCGGCTTACTATAGCTGCGGATGTGATTCGGCAGCATTGTTTAAGGGGAAAAAAATAGAAAAGGACAGCACCTTCCAGGAGCACCTGAACCGATATGACGTTGTCTTTCTGAATATGCAGCAGTTTTTGAGCGAGGCTGCCCCGGGAAAGATCACAGACTATCTGGCGCAGGAGGTATTAAAGGACCTGCGGAAGGAATACGGCGAAATCCTGAACGGGCATGATATAGGGCTCACGGCTGCATTGAGAGAGATTTATGTGGAAACGGGCAGACAGTTCATCTTCCTGATCGACGAGTGGGACTGTGTCATGCGTGAACGGCAGGAGGCGGAGGAACTGCAGAGGCATTACCTGGATTTCCTGCGCAATCTTTTAAAGGATCAGCCGTATGTGGCTCTTGCGTATATGACCGGCATTCTTCCCATCAAGAAGTATGGTTCTCATTCCGCGCTGAACATGTTCTTTGAATATTCCATGACGGACCAGAAGGAGCTGGAGGAGTATACCGGGTTCACAGAGGACGAGGTCAAAGAATTGTGCGCCCGGTTTGAAATGGACTTTCAGGAGACGGGCAGCTGGTATGACGGGTACAGGTTTAAGAAATTTCAGCATGTCTATAATCCGCGGTCCGTTGTGGAAGCCATGCACTGCCGTGATTTTGCGGGTTACTGGGCATCCACCGAGACCTATGAGGCGCTGAAGGTTTATATGGACATGGACTTTGACGGACTCCGGGCAGATATCGTACAGATGCTTGGCGGCGGGCGTGTCCGGTTAAATACGCGCAGCTTTCAAAATGACATGCACACCTTCAAGACCAGGGACGACGTGCTGACCCTGCTGATTCATCTGGGATATCTTGCATATGATTCCGTGTCAAAGGAAACGTTTATCCCCAATAAGGAGATTATGGGGGAATTTGAGACCGCCATGAGCGTAAGCGGCTGGACGGAGATCATGCGCGTTCTGCAGGCATCGGAAAGGCTTCTTGAGGATACCCTTGCCGGTGATGAGGAAAAGGTTGCGGAGGGGCTGGACAAGGCACATGCGGAGGTGGCCTCCATCCTGACCTATAACGACGAAAACAGTCTTGGCTGTGCCATCGGGCTGGCGTATTACAGTGCCAGAAAAGACTATCTGCTTATTCGGGAGTTTCCCGCCGGCAGGGGATTTGCGGACATTGTATTCCTGCCGCTGCCTTCCTCGTGCAAGCCTGCCCTTGTGATCGAATTGAAATATGACAGGACCGCGGACACCGCCATAAGGCAGATCAAGGAAAGAAAATATGCACAGGCACTGGAAGGCTACAGCGGCGATATCCTGCTCGTGGGGATAAACTATGACAGGGAAAACAGAAATAAGCCGCACAGCTGCGTGATTGAAAAGGCTGAAATCCAATAACCTCAACACCCTACCATAAGCAGCTGTGCCTTCCCGTACAGCTTCAGCGGAACCGAGCCTGCAGGCACAAAAATGCAGTCCCCCTTGATGAACTGCAGGCCTTCCGTTTCTCCTGCAAGGGTTCCTACGCCCTCCGTACACAAAAGTACCCGGAAGGAATCTGCCGCCGTCTGAAACGACGCGCCCTCGCGCCAGCGTTCCGTATTTAACAGCATTCTGTCCACCTGAAAATATTTGCAGCGGCACAGAAGCTCCGTTGCGTAACCCCTCTTGAATTTCAGCACGCGCATGGGCTGTCTGGGCTCCGAGCCGCCCCGCAGGTCAGCTACCTCCACCGCTTTTTCCACATGAAGCGGGCGGGGTCTTCCGTCTTTATCCAAACGATTGTAATCGTACAAACGGTACGTCAGATTTGAGCTCTCCTGAATCTCCGCAATCAAGGCGCCCGCCCCGATTGCATGTACCTGTCCCGCAGGGATATAAAACATGTCGTCCTTCTGGATAGGCACCTTTTGCAGATATCTCTCCACCATACCCGTGCTCAGGCTCTCCAGCAGCTTCTTCCTGTCCATGCTGCGCCGAAACCCATATATAAGCTCCGCGCCCTTCTGCGCATCCAGAACATACCACATTTCGGATTTTCCCAGGGAGCCGTTTTCGTGCTCTCTGGCATAATCGTCATCGGGGTGTACCTGCACCGACAGATTTGACTTTGCATCGATAAATTTTATTAATATGGGGATATCCCCGTTTGTCACCGCATGTTTTTGTCCCATATATGCAGGATTTTCCTTTAATACGTCCCGCAGCGTCCGGCCCTGGTATTCCCCCGAAGCAACCAGGCTGAGCCCGTCAGGGTGCGTGGAACACTCCCAGGTCTCCGCCAGCGGCGACATATCGATATTTTTGGAAAAATCATCCTTCAGCCGGGTTCCGCCCCACAGATAATCCTTGCCCGCAGGCTTTAACAAAAACGGGCTGCTGCCTCCGGCAGTACGGTCAATTCTCCAATTGGAATTTCTGTTTGTCATGGACGCTAATCTCCTTGCCCAGTTGGACCTCGATGACCTGAAGGGTTGTGTCTGCTATGATGGTATGGCGGCACCCCGCCTGCATGGTGACAACATCCCCCGGGCTGACCGGCTGTTCCATGCCGTCGATCAGCACCGTTCCGGTTCCTGCGATTACATTCCATATCTCATCCCTGTGCTGGTGGCTGTGGTAATTCATCCTGTGTCCCGGCTTCAGAGTCACCTTGATCGTCATGCTGTATTCCTCCACATCCAGCACATGAAAGCTCCCCCAGGATTTCTCCGCAAACATGACCTGCTGCCCCATTTGGTCCACAAAAGGCTTAATCTGGCTGGACTGCTCCTTATCGGAAACAAGGATACCCTCCGGGCTTGCAGAGACCACCACATCCTTCATCCCCATACACAAAATGGGGATGTCCAGCTCATTAACAACATGGGTATTCTCACAGGTTTCATTCAGGACCGCATTTCCCACTGCCGTCTCATTCATTACCTCGGTCAGCGTATTCCAGGTCCCCAGGTCCTTCCAGCCCCCGGAATACCGCATCATTTGAATCCGCGGCTCATTCTCTGCAACCGCATAATCAAAGCTGATCTTTTCCAGGGTGTCATATTTGGCAAACAGGTCGTCATAGCTTTCAAAATCGATGAGCTCATGTGCCTTTTGGAGCACATAGTTTATTTTATATGCAAAAACGCCTCCGTTCCAAAGCGCACCCTGGGCTATATAGGTTTTGGCTGTCTCCGTATCCGGTTTTTCCTTAAAGGAGCTTACCGGGCTTACATCAGCTTTTTTCTCCGGAATAATATATCCGTACTTTTCGCTGGGATATGCAGGCGCTATCCCCATCAGCACAAGGTTTGCCTCTCCCTTTGCCGCCTGCCCGCCGAGCAGCTTCAGCGTCTCAAAATAGGAGTCATCCACATAAGGGTCCACAGGGCACACCACCACCGGCTCCTCCCCTGAGATTCCCATTATGTCATGCAGATATGCCGTCGCCAGCACAATTGCCGGAAAGGTATCCCTGCGGCATGGCTCCACGCTGATTCCCACATTATCCCCAAGCTGATTGTGTATCAGGGACACCTGGGATTTGGATGTTGCAATGATGACATTTGCCTCCTTGTCCACCTTGCGTATCTGCCGGTACACCCTCTGGACCATGGATTCCAGTCCGCCGTCCTCCCTTTTGAATATTTTGATAAACTGTTTGGAGCGGATGTCGTTGGACAACGGCCACAGTCGCTTGCCGCTTCCGCCCGAGAGTAAAATGATGTTCATAGTCTTCCTCCGGTTTCTGTGTAATCATATAATTAAGCTGCCTGAAAAGTCTTTATAATTTAGCTGAGTGTCTTCCCATAACTCATTGTTCATTAAGCAGTAAGTCAAGTCTGCAAAGGAGTCTGTTTATTCCAATGTAATAAAACAGCTTTCTTCTTGCATAATCCATTACAAATGTGCCAAGGACAAAAACGATTGCGCACAGTGTCAGCGATA
Source organism: uncultured Acetatifactor sp. (assembly GCA_910578215.1). Taxonomy (GTDB): domain Bacteria; phylum Bacillota; class Clostridia; order Lachnospirales; family Lachnospiraceae; genus Acetatifactor. Next base: position 48,780 of record CAJTPH010000011.1, read on the forward strand.
TCACAATTTTTAGCACCGACGAAACGGGAGATACCTCAAAAATCGAATGGAGAAAGCTGTCATACACAAACCGTGGATTATTTAGAACGAAAACGGCAAATGCGCCTTCCCCCATGCCCTTTGCCATCCGTTTAAGCTTTTCGGATTTTATAGCCAGCTTTGAAAACAGCAGCAAATAGCTGACTGCGGTTATAAACATAAAGGGAGAGATATACTCAACGGTATTAATAAAAACCTTCGATAAAATTATATCGCTCCGCAATATGCCGGAGTTCATTTTTAAGCAGTAGGATAATATACAGCAGCTCAAAATGATAAATATTTTTGCATTGGATGAGACTTTTGGAAATAAGTCGATTTTTTTTATAATACCCCCCCCAATACATAAAATTAACAGCCAAACAAAGGAATAGCCACTTGCAGTGTTGAAATTTCCGGTGCATGTTTCCATAATGGTAAATATCAATATAATACCTGCCAATATAACCTTGGAATGTCTGTCAGAAATTATCCTTAAGCCATTCATTATAATTGGAATAAACAAGTATAAGCCCAAATATGCTGTAAAGTACCAATATGCGTTGGACAGGATAGGGCAAAAACTGAGGCGTAATTCATTCTCCTGTATGCTGAGTCCAAATATTTTCTTGATTGAGATATTCAGGGCTCCATAAAAAACTATCTCCAGCCAAAGGAGTATTATGTTTCCCAGCTTCAATTTTGAAACACCGTCTCTGTATGATAGATAGCCTGTAATCAGCGCAAAACAGTCAACTGCGCAAAACGCCAGAGTTTCCAGAAACCATGCTGCATAATATTGCTGACCGCCTGTAATTGCCGGGTCCAGAAGCCCCCAACGCCCAAGAGCATGCAATATTACAACATAAAACATGCATATTGCTTTTAGGATATCTATTCCGTAATTTCTATTCTCAAACATCTTTTTTATCCGAATAGTCGCTTATTTTATCGCTTTGTAAATTTTAAAAACTTCTGCTTACATAAACTGAATACATATGTTCCGCCAAAAACACATACTGCCAATAAAAGCATGGCAATACTCTTTTGATACAAAGTATTTACCCCCCCCCCCCAAAAAATTTTCAAATTTCTGCACTGCCGCTAACACCAGCGGATGATAAATATATATATCAGAGCTGTTTTCTCTGCCTATTTTGGCAAGCCGGCATTTTCTGCCGCAGATCCTCTCCGAAAATAGTTTTAAAAACATCCAGACAAGAAACGGGGTTATTATCAGGCAATCGCCATAATTTGATATTTGGTAATTAATAATAAGTTCATTTTCAATGATGCCTGCACATAATAAGAGCAACACTGCCCAAACGGAAGTTTTTGACCCGCCGTTTTCATTTTTTCTGCATTGTCTGTATAAGATACCGATTAAGTAAAAAGGCAAACCGTCAAACAGCCAATTTCTAGAAAAAAATGTATCTAATTCAAAACCCAGAATTAATTTGGAATAAGTTCCCAAAATACAATTACAGGTCAATAAAACTGTAATAACAGCAAAAAGCAGTTTATTATTTAAAATAATTGTACGATTATATTTCCAAACAATATTCACAATTGCAAAAACATATAATAAAGCCAGTAAATACCACAGATGATTATATGCAAAGCCTGGTACATTAAAAATAATCAGTTTAATTAAATACTGCAGACATTCTTTTATTCCGATGCCATCAGGCAGACCATCGTTGCGAAGAAAAATCCTTGCTCCGTTATAAATGCTGTAAACAACAATGCCTTCAAAAAAGAGCATTATTATTTTTTTTACATATACCTTTTCTTTTGCCCCATTTTTTATATCCGAAAAAAAGTATCCTGATATGCAAAAGAAAATCGGAACACCTGTCAATTCTATAAAACGTAAATGAGAGCCTGCGTCTGATTGATAGGAGCAATGTAAAAATATAACCAAAGCCGCGGCAATTGTCTTTAAAGCGTCCAATCCATCTATTCTGTTTTTTTCTGCCGTATACATAACTTCCTTCATTTGTTTAATATCTTCCACACCAACGATACATTTTCCTGCCAGGCAAATTAACTGTTATTTTTGTATTCTATAGGTTCAGAAAAATCTGCAGCTCCTCAGGAGTTCCAAGTACATGAACCTTATTTTCATCGATTATGTTCATGGTCACAGTAAGACCCTTCTCAATCATAAGATTATAAAGAGGCGCTATATACTTCTCGTTTTTCACCAATCCGCTGTCATTCTTATAAAATTCTTCATATAGGGTACTATAAAGTTTTGCTGAAGAAAAATAATATGCCCCCAGCGTGCAGTTATCGGAAATACGAATCTTTTCGCTGACCTGGGTCACTTTACCGTTCTTGTCTGTCTTTACAAAGCTCCAATGATTTCCGTCCGCATGAAAGCAGGGAATATGCCCGTCGCCTGAAATATCGGAGTGCTTCATTTGACCAGGCTCCACATATGTGTCAATGTTATAGACCAAAATCGCGTCATTCTCATTGCAGTAAGGAATAGCATACATACATGTCGTAGCCTGTCCGTCTGTTAAATGATCTAGCTCAATTATATCGATATTTTCCATATTATATTTTTTCATGGTATTTTTGATAAAGCTCTCGGTATCATCACCCTTTCTTACCACAAAGATATATTTGGAAACATACTCGTTATAACCAACGAGACTGTCCATAGACCACTCAAAAAGTGATTTTCCTTTTGCTTCAATCATATATTTAGGGCAGTTGTATCCAGCCTTTCTAAAACGGGACCCCATGCCTGCCATTGTAATGATTATTGTTAAATTCCTCATTATTCTAAACGCTCCTTTGACTTATTACAGATGCCGTCAAGTTCTTCAACAGAACAATTCAGAAATTCATCGGGTCTGACAGTTCGGTCATCCACATAAAAGCCCTTGTGACCCGGCCATGGTTTACCGTACACTATTTCATCGTAAGGAATATTCCATTTGTCCAACCACGAGGCTAAAATTGGGGCGGTTATTTTATTAATTAATCCCAGGTTTCCGTTATATGAATTCATGTTTCTTGAGGTAAAAAGAATGATTTTTGCTCCGTTGTCATGATAATATCTTAATCTCTCGACCATATTGGTATATGGCACTAAGTCTTCATATTTTTCATCCTTTTTCTTTATTGGGCACAGCGTTCCGTCTATATCAAACACAAACGAATAATCTTTAAACATTCAGCATTCCTCCGTAATATCTGCTACTCTGTTCAATATTTCCAGCCCTGTTCCAAGCATCGCCAGCTGGTGCTCAAAGCTTTCGCCATGAAGCGGAATCATGCTTAAAAATAACAGCGCTTCTATCAATTCAATTTTTTTCAGGTCTTTTCCTATCTCAGCTTTAAAGACTTTCGTAAATACCTCATATAGATCGAACTCTCTGTCCTTGTCCTGAATATCATATTCAATGGCTGCATTTTCCACATCATACGTAATATTAAATAAATCCTTAATTATAAAATCATATTTGCCGTCTACGCTGTGGAATAATTTTGCCAGCTCATATCTTGAGTCACCGTAAATATCATAAAAACCAAACCTTCCTCTGGGGTCTATTACCTTGACAAAGGAGAGGCTGTTATTTATCATCATGTTTGCAAAGCAGAGATCACCATGAATAATATTAAATTCTTTTACATCGTAAAGCATCTTGGGAATCAGATCCTTCAATTTTTCACAAACATCTGTGAGATTTTTATAGCATACGCCGTTTACCGTTATCTTTTTAACAAAAAAGCTTTTAAACCCACATTCTTTTTTCAGTTTATCCAGCCTTTGAAGCGTTTTTTCCAGATACATGCTTTCGAGAGAAGTCTTAATATTTTCGTCGGTAACTCTATATCTCTTAAAATCTTCAATTATGAATTTAATTCTCTCAAACACCATTTCCCACTGATGTACGTCCAGGTCTCCATTCAGAAACAGCTCGTGAACAGTATGATATGCATAATACTCCATGCTTACCATGGGATTCATATAATCTGTTGAGTATTTAAAGATTCTTGGGCGGACATATTCTATATCCGACGGCAGTTTTAGGTACCACCTTATTTCGTCTATAAATTTGTCTTTATTATCGCTGGATTTGGTCAGTATTCCCCTGAGCTTGTCAATTTTTATGTGGTTAAATTCCCTTGCCTTTACCTCCAGCTTTGAATTGTAATATTTATCTGCATGACCAATGTCAAACCAATTATTTGTCTTAACAGCGTTCAGAGGATGAATTCTGCTATATAACATCAACGCCTGATAAAATGAGCTGACATTTACATTTTTATATGCGAAAGCCTCCTCCATGCATTTTTTTAATGCAGCCGAGTCCGAAATATAAAACACCCCTACAAATAATTTTTCTTTATGAAAGCTGTTAGACCAGGATTTTTTATCATGTATGAAATCTATTATACCGTCAGCAATATTAAAGTAGGTCCATTTGTCAGAAACATAGTCTTCCGAATAATAAAAGCAATCAGGCTGATTTTGGTATATATTATCCATAACGATGGTATCACCAAAATTAATGATTAGCTGCTGCGCTTCGTCAGTCAAGCCATAGTAAACGGTATGTGCCAGATCTCCCAGTTCCGGTATATCAATAACCATAAGCTTTTGACTGCTATATTTATTTAACCTCTTGTGTACTTTTTCAGCCTTTTCATAGCAAAACACATCAATTTCACCGCAGACCGGCTCATATTGTTCCAATAAGAAATCAAATACGATTTTATTGTTTACAGGATAGATAACCGGCGGAAGCTTGCCTATTGTCTGCAGATCTTCATTTACTATTTTGGCTGATGGTATGAGTAATTTAATCATAATATTATCAAAGTCCTTTGCCTGGAATTATTAGCTGCGCTCCAAATCAATGCCTTCTCCCTGTTTTTCTGACGGCTCCAACAATGCCTGAATAAATCCTGTTTAAAATGGTTGAATGCTCTATCAGGTAATCTTTAAACTGATATACCGGATAAACGATGACATCCCTGAAACGAAAGGGTATCCTGACAGTTCCTCCTCCATATCTGTTGTATAATCGTTCCCACTGGGAGAGTGTGTAAAATCCGTGACTCAAATATGGTTCGGCTGCATAGCCTCCCGTTCCATATTTCAGATTTTTTATGCCCAACACCCCTGCGGATATAGTTATAAAATTATTGACCAGAGAAATTTCAAATTCTTTTTTTGTTTTATCTGTCCGGTCTGCCGCATTTTCAATTTCAACATGCCTGTGCTTTTTCAGACATTCCAGCCACAGCACCTGCTCCGCTCCAAAATTATCCTCCACTCTGGGATACTTTTCTCCAGGTCTGATATTCATATGAAACGTATCTACAAGAGGCACATCAAAATAATCATACACATCGTCTGCAAGCCCAAAAAAAACCCAGTCACAAATGTTGTAGGGCAGACCGTATTTTTTATTGACGTTATATGTTGGCAAAGAAACCAGCCGGTGCGAAAAGACGATCCACTCCTTATACATATTCTCCTTAGGATATTCGTTATATTTGTCATAATACTCAATAAACCCTGTGCCTGTTAAGGCGGTATCGGACCTTAATTTCAGAATATATTTTCCGGCAGCTTTTTTAATTCCTTCAAAGGTGGTTATTATTTGATGATTGACTGTATTAAGCTTATCGATATTTGAAAATGGCATATATATCCTGTTTGCAGTAATGCTTTTATTATAGACAAGCTTGTCAAATACCAAATTACTGACGTCTTCACCTTCCCAGGTTGAGATAATGATTTCTGCGCCGGGGAGTTTTTTTCTGATGCTTTGGCAGACAGCCTGAGTGATAAAGCTGCCGTTTTCAAGCTGCTGCCGTATGATTGGTCCTTGGACAACAACGCTGATTTCTCTATAGTCTACCATTCTTTGTTTTTCTTCCTTGTTTCCGGCTTGAAGTAAGATCTCCGCTGCTGTTGGGCTGAGCCTTTTATTGGATGCCCGTGTCCTTTTACAAGCATTCAATATTGAGAGCTTCATGTGCCGTCATACATCCTTTATGCTTTTTATAAGCCCAATAATTCTATTTCTGTAAACAAATGCAAGCCCCAAAAGCAGGAGCATAATAACATATTTTAAGATAAACATCTCGGAAATCATGCCTATTATTACAGATATGAAAATCAGGGCGGCGGAGATGGCTACCAGTCCCCTTATATCATATATTTCCTGCCCGATATTCTTTTTGCAAACCATTCTGTAAAACAGATAATGCAAAAAACAGAAAACGAAGTAGCAGACAAACGTAGTGTAAGCGGCAGCCTGATACCCAAAGATTTCAATAAAAATATAATTTAATATAATATTCAGAGCAGCGCAGGAAACTGACGCGATAACAATGGTATGCTTCTGAACAAAATACTCCTGCACTCTGGCAAATGATTGGAACAAATAATTAAAAAAGATTCCTAAGCAAATGGGAATAATCAAAGAGACACAGTCAATATATTTTTTCCCTCCGAAGATAAGCACTATTTCCCTTCCCAACAGCATGATTACGCAAAGACAAATAGCAATAAAAGCAATTACTATATTCGTTTTTTGGGCCAGTTCTTTATATTCCTTTGCTTTAATTTTATGGTACTGAAAAGGAACAAACGCCGAATTAACTGCACATGTCACCATGGCGATCAAGCTGCCGACAGAGTAAGCGACACTGTATATGCCTACATCTGAAGCGCCACAAAGATAATTGATCATTATCTTGTCTGAGCTCTGGAGAATAATCTCTGAAAGATAGTGCGGAATCAGCGGTACGCTAAAACCCATTGCGAATTTCCAAATCTCCTTATTATGCCAATTAAGGTTCTTTTTAAAGCCTGTCGCAAGTATATAACAGCCCAGCAAAATCAGAGAGAACGTCTGCACATATATTTTTGCCGCCGCCGTGGGAGATACAAATATGACTGCCGCCAGTCCTCCAAATGCAGTCAGACCGGAATATAACAATGTAATTTTAATTACGGGCTTGAACTGATATTCATATTCCATTCTGGTTATCCAGCAGGTTAAAATACCTTGAAAAAAGGGACAGAAAAAAAGGGCAAAAACGATACTGTCCGGCAAGCCGCTGATCTGACATATAAAATTTTTCCCTACAATGAAAAGTAAAAGCCAAGGAACGGAAACCAATAAGCTGAGTCCTAAAATACTGGATAGAACCTTATCAATATCCGTTTGCCTGACACACAGATTCATTATGGATTTTGATAAAGATAAGGTGATTAGAACAATCAGTATATTTTCCCATGAGATAAACGTGCTGACTATTCCATATTCCTCGGTTGAAAGAAGCCTTGTGAAAAAAGGGGTAGTCAGCAGGCTTATTCCTTTTTGCAAAAACTGACATATAGCAAACCATATTGTCGCTTTTAGCGGAAGCGATAATTGTCTATAATAAAGCGCAAATTTATTCAGCATATCCTCTGCCTTATTCTGTTCTTCTCTTATTATCTTGTGCGGCTGCCGGAAATATTGCCATTGAGTTCATTCGTCAATTTTTCAAGCAGACAGCTCCAGCGTAATTCCGACTTAAATGCTCTCATTTTTTCTCTTTCGACTTCCAATCTTTCTTTGTCTCTATATAGCAGGCTCATTTTTTCAAATAGGTCGTCCACATGCCCCGGTTTGCAGAAATATCCACCCCCCCGTCATTAAGCTGTTCCTTCAGCCCGCCTGTATCAGAGGCAATGACAGGAACCTCAAGCCCAATGGCAATCATCGCAACTCCGGACTGCGTAGCGTCAATGTATGGTAATACAAGAATCGTATTTCGATCGGAAAAGAGATCGCTGATTTCAGAGTCGTTTAAATATCTGTTTATAGTTGTAATTCGTCTGTCATTTAACCATTGGTCATAAGCGGAAAGATCCCCGCTGCCGGCAATAAGAAGTTCAACCTGTTCCTTCTCGTCAAATTTAGAAAAGGCTTTTAAAAGTATTTCAACTCCTTTATATTTTTCGATTCTGCCAAAGAAAAGAAACCGAGTACTGCTTTTATTTCTATTTGTCTTCTCTACAATGTCAGCGTTCCATTTGTAGTTAGTAAACAGTCCATGGGGCATAAAATAGACTCTTTTTTTAAATCTGTTTTTTGCCAAATCTACAAAGGATCGGGTACAAACCACAAGATTCGAGGCTTTTTTATATGCGTACTCGCTTAGAAGCTTATTCAGAAAAGACTCGCCCGTATGGGGAGCGGGGTCATGGCAAATAACGGCGTCATTTGCATATTTAAATGACTTGCCTATCATTTTACCCCACGGGTGACCAAAAACCTGCAAATATAGGTCAAATTGCTGACCGCCTGTTACATCGGAAATTGTTTTCTTTCCTGACATAATAAATTTCAAGGTTTTAAATATAAAGGTCTTCTTATTTCCTGTATCCAAATAAATTATGTGTATGTTTGATGCATAAGTATCCAGCTTGGGCTTATTCTCTATCTCGTCGGAAACGATAAAATAAGCCGAGGTATCATTGTCTGAAGAAAGCTCTGTCGCAATACTGTCAATAATTGCAGGTCCCGCATCTTTTTTCATTAAGCATAAAAAAATATAATTTTTCATGATCCTTCCTTAACCGTTTTGACCGTTTTTGCATTTCTGCCGTGTGAGATAAGCGTATTTGTAAGAATTAAGATAATCAATGCCGCACAGGGATAATTATCAAAATATAAATCAAAAAATGTCGCTGCCAAAAAGTAATACGCAATAATCTTACAATAAGAGTTTCTGACATATGAGTTAGCCACGCCTGCGGTTAATATTACGCCTATGACTCCGGTTTCGGCAATCAGAGCGGTAAATGAGTTAAATGGATAACTTAATACCGCGCTTCTCCATCCTATCTGGGAAACAAAATATTCGTCATAAAATTCAATGTATTTTACATATTCCGGAATATGATGCGGCGCAAAAACAGCAGCTATAAGGTTATTGATTCCGTTATCGGCCCTCCACATAACGTCGTAGGCAAACAGATTGGCTATACGGCTTCCATACTGGCCTAAGCCATATCCGGTAAAAAACTTGATACCGTTTAATTCGTTGAGAAATGTGCCTCTGATATAATTAAACTTGCCGTTCCATCCATCCATGTACAGGTATGTGGACATAAGCTCGGAATGAGCTTGAATGTAACTTCTCACAGGCGCCCAATATAATATCAGCATAATGAAGAAGACGCCTATGTAGAAAGAAAGCATATAAATAGCAAAGCTGTATTTTGTAGTCCTTTTTTTATGCTCAAAGATGATATAACCCAATATTCCCGCCACAAGCGCAACAATTAAGCTTTTTGCATCTGCCAGATATAACATTATCATGGCCAAAAAAATATACCATTTATTTTGCTTTAATTTTTTCAGCGAAAATCCCGTTTCATTTTGGGAAGCATCGTGAAACAGCAGTAATATCAATACCACAATCAGCCAATTGGCGAACCAATGAGCTGAGCTCATGGAGCCATGGAAAATATCCCCGGGAGTCACTGTGGAGTATTTCAAAATTATAGTGACGGTTACTATAAATTCTATCACAATAAATTGCTTCATCGATTCCAGCATGACACTTACATTCAGTATATCAAACGAAAAAGCTGCCGTAATCATTATGGCTGTCAGATATATAAGATAAAAAAACAAATTAATCTCCGTATGGTATCGAAGGGCATTTAACAGCGAACAGCAAACCACAAAGCTCAATGCAAACCCGTTGAGCTTTTTAACTCTTGGGGCGCTTGCACGCATATGTGTAATTTTCTTTAGAAACAAGAGCATGAGCAGGCTTACCATGGGAAACACCTCTCCCGGAAGCAGGAACGATGAGACAATGGCTATATCTGCTTCTCTTTTTCTGCTTAATCCTATGAGCAGATTAAGCAGAATTACACCGGCGGAAATTACGGATGCATATCCGGGGAATAGTACAATCAGCTCGAGCAATATAAAATACACTAAATAAATTTTTTTAATATTCACCCGACATGTTCTCCTTTTTATGAGCTATATATTTTCAATCACTGCTTTCAGCTCATTAACGACAGACTCTCCCGAATATTTCAGATAAACCTCATTCATTTCAATTTTATTGTGAAGGAGCAAGCTTATGGCATTGGCAGAATCGGTAACAATATCTTCACTACAGCTTGAAATAATGATCCCATTATATTTATCAAAAATGCATTCTCTAATATCACCGACATCCGTTGCCGCTACAGGCACACCGCAGGCCAAGGCTTCCAGGATTGAAGTACAGGTCCCTTCAAATATGGACAGGTTTATGGCTGCATCGGCCATATTATTGTATTCCGCTATTATATGGGGATCATCAACATAGCCCACCAAATGAAAATAATCCTTTACATTGTTTTCAATGACTGCTTCCTGAAGTCTGTCTTTATCAGAGCCGTCTCCAATAACATAGAAATGTACATTATCCCCGTTAGCAACAAGACGCTTACATATCTGTGGAAGCAGCAGTATACGCTTGGGATTATCCTCCAGCCTGCCGGAGAATAAAACTATCTTCATGTTATTGGGAATGCCATACCTTTTTCTCAGCATTTCTTTATCTAGTTTATGATAAATCCGCAGATCAACAGGATTCTTTCCATAAAAAATCCTGTCCGCATATCTGGAATATTTATTTTTGTAATAGGGGACTCCAAATTCCTCCCGATTTAAGATGACGAATGTTTTTCGGGCTATGGGGATAGCCAGCCTTTCCATAAATAAATGTATTTTTGCCAGCTTTCTGCCAAATCCGGCTTCCGAATATTTGCTGGAGCCATGAATCATTTGTATTAATTTATGTTTGCTCCTGCTAAAAACAAACGGAATGCTATATTCAGTCCTTTGTGCATAAATACAGTCATATTCACCGAATTTTTTTAACCAGCGAAATTCCTTCATCATATAAAATAGGCTGAGCGGTCTTCTTTTGTCATCTGATATGGGAATAAACCTGTATCTTTTACCACAATAATCCCGGATATATTCCCTGCCGATTTCATGCTGTTTTAATGCCGTAGTCCCAAACACGGTAATGGTGTTATCCTCAAAAAATAAGATCAGGCTTTTAATATATCTGTCTACACCGCCAATAGAAACCTTTTCCATATCGCCGGAATGCAAGATTGCAATTTTCATATTATTCCGCACCCATTAATCCCAACAGCCTCTCTGCCTCCGCGTGCCATAAAAATTTAATTTCTTTTCCGGTTTCGGGAGAGCGGTTCTCCGGATTTAAACTTAAGAGAAGCCCTGCCTTTAGAGAAGCGAGGTCATCGTTTTTAAAGTAAGCTGCTTTATTTCCAAGTACCTCAGATAGAGAAGCCGCATCCGAAGATAAAACCCTGGTTCCGCATGCCAACGCTTCAAGCGGGGGCATCCCAAATCCCTCATATTTTGAAGGAAATACAAAAAGCGAAGCATTTCCGTATAACGCGGGCAGGTCCTCATCGTCTATAAAGCCTGTAAAAATAATATTTTTCAAGACAGTTTCATCAATATTTTTCAGAAGCTCGTTCATTTTCCAGCCCTTTCTTCCGGCAAGGACAAGCGGTATAGCTATTTTGCCTTCTGCAGCTAACTCACCATAAGCCTCAACCAGCAATCTCAGGTTTTTGCGCGGTTCCAGCGTTGAAAGCGAAAGTAAATACCTGTCCGGCAAATTATATTTTGCCCTGATTTCAAGGTCCGTTTTTTCATCCTGTATATAATTTAAAAATTTATAATCTACGCCGCAGTAGATGAGCCATATTTGTTCTTTGGGATATTTCAGCTTGTCCATAATACGGTTTTGCGAAAAACCTGATATGGTAAGTATCCTTTTGCACTTTCTTATTGCCACGAGATGAGATATTCTGAAATACCATTTGCTGGACCGATTCATGGTTTCCGGGCAGTCCCAGCAGCATATATCATGGATGGTCGAAACCATGTTTCTTTTAAACAACAAAAGCGGCACCGGAAATGCCATAAACAAATACCAATCAGCCTTATGCCTATAAATTTCAAGCGGCAGCTTTATTTGATTAAAGAATAATTTTCCGCTTCCTGAAATTACGATCATTTCCACCCCGGTATTGCTCTTATAGGTAATAAACAGGGGATGTATTTCGTTTTTAAAGATCAATATATAGTTATGGTTTTTGTCTTTAAGCATTTCCAGAGCCAAACATGCCGCATATCTCTCTATTCCTGAGAAGTTATCCGCCAGAGAGGTCAGATCAATTAGTATTTTCATATGTTTTGCCACCAGCTTGCTTATACTTTTTTATTATGGGTAAAATTTTAATGGCATCGTTCCAATACCTTTTGATTAACCTTTGGGGGTCCTGCGTGATACGAAACAGCCATTCAAAGCCCATATTTGATATCCAGCCAGGAGCGCGCTTCACATTCCCGGCTTCAAAATCTATAGTCGCGCCGATGGATATGCCCAGCGGTACTTCGTACTCTTTTAAATGTCTGTAAATAAATTTCTCGCCTTTGGGTGAACCAAGTGAAACCGCCAAAATGTCCGGTTTGGCAGCCTTTATTATTTCAGCTATTTTGCAAAGCTCCTTTGGGTTCTGCTCGAACCCCACCGGGGGAGAGTATACCCCTGTGACCCGCAGCCCCGGATTTTTCTCTTTTAGATTTTCGGCGGCTTTTGCAGCCACGCCTTCGGCAGCGCCCAGAATAAAAATACTATGGCCTCTTTGTGCCGCCATCGCACAGACACGCGGGAACAGGTCCGAACCGGATATCTTTTCCCTGATGGGACAGCCGAGCAGCCTTGAAATCCATATCAGCGGCTTTCCATCCGCCAGGATCAGATCTGCATTTTTATAAATCTCGGCAAATTCCTGATCTGCTTCCAGGGTTACTATATGGTCCAGATTCGGAGTGACTACATAAGCGCAATTCCGTCTGTCAATCAGCCTGTCGATTGTATGGACCGCCTCGCCCATAGTCAGGCTGTCGATATAGGTATTTAAAAATTTTACTCTCGCCATATCAGTTCCCTAGCTTTTTACATATTCTTCAAACATTTCCTTCAGTGCGTCAAATACCGTATATTCAGGTTCCCATCCAAGCTGGGATTTAATCAGACTGTAATCGCAGCATATTACCGGCTGGTCAGTGGGCCTGAATCTCGCCGGATCAACTTCAAGCTCTATTTTCTGTGAGCTTTGTCCTACTACATAGTCCAGCATTTCCTGCAGACTGTACGCCTTTCCGCTGCCCACATTATAGACTATCGTGCAATCGTCGCTTTCGGCAATCATCAGATACGCCCGGACAATGTCCCTGACATGACTGAAGTCCCTCCTGACTGCCAGATTGCCAACCTTCATAACACCCGGTTTTCCTGACCTTTCTATTTCTGCAACCTGCTTACAAAAGCTGGGCAATACAAAGGTATCCTTCTGACCGATACCGGTATGGTTAAAGGGTCTGACACAATATATCTTCAAGTCATGCTGCTCCCGATACATTTTGGCAAACTGTTCCTGCGTCACCTTGGAGATACCATAGGGGTTGCCTGCATTTAAGGGTCTGTCCTCGCTCATGGGGAAATCCGAAACTATATATTCTTCACTGGACCCGATAAGCATGATTCTTGGCTTTTTTTTGCTTTTGCGAGCTGCCTCCAGGATATTGAGAGCTCCGACAACATTAATCTGTATCGTTGTCTGCGGAATGCTCCAGGACATTCCGACACTGCTGACCGCGGCAAGATTGACTATGATGTCAGGCTCAATGCTATTGATCGTATTTTCTACGCCTTCGCTGTCCATCAGGTCGGAAACGAAGAAATGCACCTCGCTCGGAAGCCGCTCTCCCCGAATCCGGTCTGTTCCATATACATCATAGCCATGCTCCAGAAATTCCTGTGATAAATAGCTTCCTACAAAGCCTCCCACTCCAAATATCAGAACCTTCTTCATGGTCTCCCGCACCTCTTTTCCATCGCATGAAAAATACATACCGGCAACTTTTACTCCGCCCTGCAGCATCCGTCAGATCCCGGCTTCCTTTTTTGCAAGCTGCAGATCATGCTGCGCCATAATTGCGCATAACTGCTCGTAGCTTGTCTTCTGGGGATTCCATCCAAGCTTTGTCCTTGCCTTGGTTGGATCTCCCAAAAGATTCACCACATCGGTAGGGCGGAACCATTTAGGATTGACACATACCAGCATTTTTCCGGTCTTTTTGTCATAACCCTTTTCATCAATACCGGTTCCCTTCCATTCCAGTTCAATTCCGTCGTTGGCAAATACAAGGGTTGTAAATTCACGGACGGTGTGCTGCACACCCGTTGCAATAACATAGTCATCCGGCTCATCCTGCTGCAGGATCAGCCACATGCACTCCACATAATCCTTCGCATATCCCCAGTCACGCAGTGAATCCAGGTTGCCCAGCTCCAGGTGGTCCTGAAGTCCGCAGGCAATTCTTCCTGCAGCCAGGGTAATCTTACGCGTCACAAAATTATCTCCCCGGCGTTCAGACTCATGGTTGAACAAAATACCGTTGCAGGCATAAATACCATACGCTTCTCTATATTCCTTCATCATCCAAAAACCGTACAGCTTTGCCACAGCGTATGGACTGTACGGATGAAACGGAGTTAGTTCATTCTGGGGGCACTCCTCGACCTTCCCGTATAATTCAGAGGTGGATGCCTGATAGACCCTGCAGGTTCTGTCCAAGCCGGCCGTATGGACCGCTTCCAGGATACGCAGAACGCCAAGGGCATCTACATCTCCCGTATATTCCGCGGCATCAAAGGAAACCTGCACATGACTCTGAGCGGCAAGGTTATAGATTTCATCAGGCTTTACCTGCAATATGATGCGCATAATGCTGGAAGAATCGGAAAGATCACCTTCATGGATGACCAGCTTGTCCAATATGTGCTCTATGCGGGCAGTTGTGGATACGGACGCCCTTCTGACGATTCCATGAACTTCATATCCTTTTTCCAACAGAAATTCCGCAAGATAAGAGCCGTCCTGCCCTGTGATCCCTGTGATCAAAGCCTTGTTCATTATTTTATCTCCTTATTTATCCCCTTTAGCGGCTAAACAGCGGGAAGCCCTGAATTTCAGGGCTTCCCCGGGGCGGCTGACCATTATTTGTACTGCTTATACAAACGTGCCGAGAGCTGTGAGGCATAATGGATTTGGTTCAAAATTATTTCATCAAAAGCTCCAGGCATTTTCTTTTCTGGTCAATATCACTGTGCACATAGGTGTTTAAGGTTGTATTGACGGATGAGTGCCCCAAAAGCTCTGCAACCGTTCTGTAATCCGATCCGTTTTGTATACTAAGGGTCGCAAAGTTATGGCGAAGGGAATGAAAGTTTAAGTATCGCATATTTAACTGGTTCAAAAGCTTTTTGTATTTCTTCTGAATGTTTCGCGGTTCCATAATCTGCTTGGTGCCAGTGAGGATAAAAACATCGGATTCCTTCTGATGCTTCTGAACGTCTGCCAAAAGGCATAAAGGCAGCGGTATATCTCTAACAGAGGTGGCTGTTTTCGGGGAGCCGATGCAAAGAATGGTTTTGGAAGAATTAGGCGTTTGGGGATAGGCGGGATTTTTCATTCGGTAAACGGTCCTTTTTATTTTAAACTGTACGTTTTGCGCATCGTAATCCTCCCAGCGCAGACCGCTGAGCTCGCCAATTCGCACGCCTGTGTACATGCAGATTAACAGACCGAAGGAAAACTCGTCAGTCTGGCGTTTCAAATATTCCTCTAAGCATTTCCATTCGTGTGCGGTAAAGATTTCCGGCATTCTTTTGGTCTGTTTGGGAAGCTGGGGTGCAGGAATCCGTACAGTACATTGATATTTGTTTTGTACCGATTTCAAGATGGTCTGAAACAACACCATGATAGAACGAATATATGTGGGCGATAAGTTCTCCTTTATTTTAGTGGATATAAATTCCTGGGTTACAGAATCCGTCAGCTCTTTAATAGGAAGCCTTCCAAAATATGGGCGCAGATGATGGTCTAAAATTGTCTCATAAAGACAGAAGCTGCTGGTGCGAATATGTTCACGGATATCCGCCTGCCACCAATCAAACAGCTCATTGAATAAAACGGAATCTTCTCCGGTGGTCTCCTGGGCAGCGTCGGCTTTCACATTCAGAGAGGCTATTATATCGTTTCGTTTTTTCTTAACATCCGCATATTTTGCGGCGTAAACGTAACCGTATTGGATACTGCCGTCCGATTTCCGCCCTTTCTGATATCGTGCCTCCCACCGTCCATCCTTCCTTTTACGAATGTTTTCTCCCTTTCTTGCCATTACTCTTTCTCCTCTTAAGTGTATTTGGGTTATTTTTCAGGAACCCCATAAACCTGACCGTCAAACGGCATAATAAATTATAAAGATGAAAGCATGGAAAATCAGCAACTTTGATTCCGAACATGACCCTTTTTTTGACCATGAATACGGGAATAATTAATAAAAAAGCGAATAATTTCCCGAAATTTGCAGATCATTTTCTTGACGGGAAGGCAATAAATTGGCATATTACATTGACTTTTGAATATATGCGTGCTAAAATAAGGTTTCAAAAGAGGCAAATTCCTTGCGAATTCGTCAAGGTTAGAGTGAAAATTTGGCCGCTAAAGGGGATAATTAGCGGCTAAAGAATACCTTTTTTATTCTATTTACTGATAACAGGCAAGTGCTGCGGCAATTTATAGAACTCTCTATTTCTATATTTGCGCTGGATAAGCTGAGAGGAATATCTTTAATTATGGCAGTTACAGACAAAGCTGATATATATCTTGTGGGAAGCAAATGTATTGGGCAGTACGGCGGATATGAATCTTTTGTTCAAAAGCTTTTGGAATACCATCGAGAAAATAAAGCGATTCAATATCATGTCGCCTGTAAGGAAAATGGCGACGGTCATATGGTAGTTTCCAAGCTGCCAGGGGCATCTCAGGTAAAAGAAAAAAGATTTACTTATTGTAATGCGGATTGCTTTTTGATCAATGTACCCACTTGGCTAAAATCCGCTCAGGCTATTTTTTATGATGTGATGGCGCTAAAAGAGTGCTGCCGGCATATAGAAAAAAACCATATACAAAATCCTGTTGTGTATATCATGGCTTGCCGAATTGGTCCTTTCATTAAAAGATATGTAAAAAAAATACATAGTCTGGGCGGAAAGGTATATTTAAATCCCGATGGTCATGAATGGAAACGTGCTAAGTGGTCTGCTCCTGTCCGTAGATATTGGAAAGAGTCAGAACGCCTTATGGTTAAAGCGGCTGATTTAATTATCTGTGACAGCGTTAATATTGAACGCTATATTCAAACTGAATACAAAAAATATAATCCAGTCACCGAGTATATCGCGTACGGCGCCGAAATACGGTCCAGCCAGCTTTCAGATGATAATTCCAAATATGTTGAATGGATGCGGAAGCATGCTATATCTTCGACATATTTTACCGTGGTAGGGCGCTGCGTGCCCGAAAATAACTTTGAGCCAATCATCCGGGAGTTCATGAACAGCAAGACAGATAAGGATCTTGTAATTATCACTACCGAAAATACAAGATTCCTGCAGGAAATGGAAAACAGGCTGCATTATAGCAAAGATAAACGTATTAAGTTTGTGGGAACCGTTTATGACCAGGAGCTGTTAAAAAAAATTCGTGAAAAAAGCTATGGCTATTTTCATGGTCATTCCGTAGGCGGGACAAACCCCTCATTATTGGAAGCGCTTGGCAGTACAAAGCTTAATCTGTTATATAATGTTTGCTTTAACAGAGAGGTTGCACAGGATTCTGCCCTGTACTGGGAATTAGACAAAGGCAGCTTATCCCGCCTGATCGATCATGTTACCCAGATGGCGCCGGATGAAATCGACGAATACGGAAGAAGGGCAAAACAAAGAATCAGGGATGCATATAGCTGGCAGTTCGTTTGCGACCGATACGCGGATATATTTTTAAACCGGGCATGATCAGCTTCACCTGCACCGTCAGAGCATGCATTCAATGCTTCTTGCCGGAATGCATGGCAGAAAAAGGCATGCATTAGAGGGAATGCTATGATAATTACGAAAACACCGTTCCGCATGTCATTTTTTGGCGGCGGTACAGATATGGAAGAATATTTTAAGGAATACGGGGGCGCTGTATTGTCTACCACATTTGACAAGTACTGTTATGTCACTGTTCGACATCTCCCCCGGTTTTTTGATTACAAGACGCATTTGACCTATTCAAAAATGGAGTATATCTCCGGCTACGATGAAATTCAGCATCCTGCAATTCGTGAAGCAATGCGGCTGCTGGATATGCACGAACTGCGTTTGACTTATGATTCAGACCTGCCCGCCAAGTCCGGGCTTGGAACATCCAGTTCATTCGCGGTGGGTATGCTGAATGCATTTTATGCGCTTAAGGGAAAATATGTAAGCAAAAAAACATTAGCGGATCAAGCCATATACCTGGAGCGCGTGCTCTGTAATGAAACCGGGGGATGGCAGGATCAGATCGCAGCATCCTTTGGCGGTTTTAACCGGATCAATTTTGATTCCGACGGATATGAGGTTCTTCCTATTATTATTTCTCCCAAAAGGAAAATGCAGCTTAACAATAATCTGCTAATGTTTTTCACGGGCTTTACCCGTTTTTCTTCGGAGGTCCAAAAAGCAAATGCGGCAAGCCGTCCAGAAGATAAAAAGACAACTCTAAGCAAAATGCACAGGCTTGTGGATGAGGCCGAACATATTCTCATTGACAAAGAAAGCGATTTGGATGACTTCGGAAGGCTTTTGGATGAGACATGGAAACTGAAAAGACAAACCGGTTCTTCCGTCAGCACATCCGGTATTGATGCCTTATACGCAAAAGGAATTGATGCGGGCGCATTAGGCGGCAAGCTTCTAGGCGCAGGCGGCGGTGGCTTCCTTTTATTTTATGTACAGCCTGACAAGCATGCTTCTGTAAAGCGTGCAATGAGTGACCTGATGTATATTCCGTTTGAATTTGAAAACAGCGGGACACAGGTTATTCACTACACTCCCGAATTATATGAGCCTGTTATCTGATAGTGAAAGCCGGATGTAGCTGTAAACGATTAAAAAATCAAAAGGAATACTTTATGCCTGAAAATAGATTAGAAAAACATCTTAGTCTGCTCATCGAGCGGTATCCTGCTTTGAGTATGATTAAAAACGACATTCAAAAGGCTTACAACCTGCTGCAAGAATGTTATGAACACGATCATAAGCTGTTAATTGCCGGAAATGGAGGTTCAGCCGCTGATTCGGAACATATTGCCGGTGAGCTGATGAAACGTTTTAAATTACCCCGGCATATACCGACAGCCTTTGCCGATAAGCTCATAAAAGCCGACCCTGTGCGTGGAGCTGCTCTTGCCGATAGGCTGGAAAGGGGCCTGACAGCGATTCCGCTTGTTGCACATGAGGCTCTTTCAACAGCCTATATCAACGATGTAGATGGGCTTGGTGTATTTGCTCAACAGCTTTATGGCTATGGACGTCCGGGAGATGTCTTTCTCGGAATCTCCACATCCGGAAACAGCAGTAATATCATGAATGCTGCGGTTGTGGCGCGGGCTCTGGAGATAAAGGTAATTGGGTTGACAGGCGCAAATGGCGGGGAGCTGGCTGAGATCGCAGATATGGCGATTAAGGTGCCGGAAACAGAAACATATAAGGTTCAGGAACTTCATCTTCCCGTATACCACTGCCTGTGCCTGATGTTAGAGGATTATTTCTTTGGAGGCGAAAGCAAATGAAGATAGCGTTAGTAGGCAGTTCCGGATATATCGCAGGATATCTTCTGGAGAGATTCTCGGTGGAACCAAGTGTTAATAAGGTTTTACAAATTGATCAAAACGGCAATGCACAGGCATATTTAAACCTTTTAGAACCCGAAAATTTTGACTATTCCATATTGGATGAAATGGATTATGTTATTTTTACAGCCGCTGTTTCGGGACCTGACAAGTGCGCTGCCGAATATGATTTTTGCTGGTCGGTTAATGTCACCGGCACAATCTACTTCATCCGCAAAGCCTTAAATCGAAATTGCAGGGTTTTGTTTTTTTCCAGCGATGCGGTATTCGGGGACATTCCGGGAGAAATATACACGGAAAAATCCGAAACCAGAGCAGAAACTCCTTATGGCCGGATGAAAAAAGCCGTGGAAGACGAGTTCAGGAAAAATTCCCGATTTAAGGCTATCCGTTTATCTTATGTAGTATCGACGAGAGATCGGTTCGTATCGTATTGTCTGGAATGTATGCAAAAGAATGAAGCAGCGGACATATTCCACCCTTTTTATAGAAACTGTATTGTTGTAAGCGATGTGGTGGATGTTGTAATCTGGTTTATTAACCATTGGAGCGAATATCCTGACTTTGCCCTGAATGTAGCTGGCAGTGAGCTTATCAGCCGTATTCGTATTGCCGATGAGCTGAACCGGCAATTTGCCAATAGGCTAAAATACACAATCTCCACTCCGGACGGCAATTTTTACAAAAACCGTCCGCAAATAACCCAGATGAAAAGCCTGTATATGCAAGAATATGGAATTTTAAAGGACGAAACGTTTACGGAGAAATTAAAAAAAGAGCTCTCGTTTCTTACCTGAATACAATACCGAAACAAAATTTTTATTTATATTTGGAGGAAAAATGAATGGCAAAAAAAGCGTTAATAACCGGCGTTACCGGAATGGTAGGCTCTCATCTTTGTGATTTTCTTTTGGATAACTCAGATTGGGATATTTATGGCGTATGTCGATGGAGAAGCCCGTTAGACAATGTAAGTCATCTATTGGAAAGGGTCAACAATAGAGACCGCCTCTTTTTTATGTACGCGGATCTAAACGACCAGATCTCCTTAATTAAGGCCGTAAAAGAAATAAAACCTGATTATGTGTTTCATCTTGCGGCACAAAGCTATCCGCAGACAAGCTTTACCGCTCCAATCGATACACTCAACACAAACATTTTGGGAACCTGCCGATTGCTTGAGGCAATTCATCTCTTGATGAATGAAGACCAAAATTATTTTCCGGTTATTCATGTCTGCGCATCATCCGAGGTATTTGGGAAAATTCCCGCGGCAAAAAAGCCTGAAAGCGGCATCCACGAAGAATGCCCTTTCCATCCTGCATCCCCCTATGCAATATCAAAAGTAGGAACTGATCTTCTTGGGCGATATTATGCGGAAGCTTACGGCATGACCGTAATGACAACTCGTATGTTTACTCATACCGGACCCCGTCGTGGGGATGTCTTTCATGAGTCCACCTTTGCAAAGCAGATTGCCATGATTGAAGCCGGTATGATCGAGCCAAAGGTAATGGTGGGAAATCTGAAATCACTGCGTACTTACGCCGATGTCCGCGATGCCGTAAAGGCATATTATATGCTTGTTACCGTAAATCCCGTGGCGGGCGAATATTACAATATTGGAGGCTCTTATACCTGTGAGGTGGGTGATACGCTGAATACGCTTATCTCCTATTCTTCCATGAAAGACCGGATAAGGGTTGAAACAGACCCCGAAAGACTGCGTCCCATTGATGCCGATCTTCAGGTACCGGATTGCCGGAAATTTAAGGAACATACGGGATGGGCGCCGGAGATCCCGTTTGAAAAGACTATGCATGATCTGCTTGATTACTGGCGCGAGCGGGTAAACAAGGGCGAAAAATTTTTGACAAGGTAGGGATGTCAGTTCAGACAACCGACAGGAAGCATATATGAAGGTATTACTGTTAAATCAGATTCCGGAAGTAAACAATAAATATACTTTTTCAATGGCAAGAGGCTTGAAAAAAGCCGGTGTGGATATCACTGTGTGCGGAATTGAAAACGATGATGTCTCCGCCTACAGCGATATCCCATTCCTGAACACCTTCGGCTGCTACAGTACGGAACCAAGCCTTGTCAAAAAAGTGGCAAGCTATCGCAAGAGCTGGCGGAATATTGTTGATCACTGCATCAAGGAAAAATTTGATATTGTCCATGTTCAATGGTATATTTTTTCCCCTTTGGACTGGAAATATCACAGGCTGTTAAGACGTAAAGGCATTAAAGTGGTTACGACAATTCATGACCTCCTGCCCTTCAACAAAAAATTTTACGATTTTTATTTTCATAAAAAAATTTACTCTCATTCGCATAAAGTCATCAGCCAGGCAAGGATGAACGAAAAAGAACTGGTTGAAAAATATGGAGTAAGTAAAGAAAAAATTGTATATATACCTCACGGACATTATATGGAATTTGCCGACAGTGCATCAAGGGAAGAAAGCCTTGCATATCTAAAGCTTCCTCATAATAGACCGGTTATCCTTTTCTTTGGTCAGATAAAGAAAGTAAAAGGCGTGGGCGTACTCATTACGGCAATGAAGGATGTGGTGAAAAACCATCCGGATGCTCTCTGTTTAATTGCCGGAAAGGTATGGCATGACGACTTTTCCGAATATCAAAAACTGATTGATGAATTTGGGCTTCAGGAAAACATAAGGGCAGATATCCGTTTTATTGCGGATGAAGAAATCAAGTATTATTTTAATGCAGCTGACATTGTCGCACTGCCCTATCTCCAAATATACCAGAGCGGCGTAGTTCTTCTGGCATATGCATATGAAAAGCCTGTTGTAGCAACCACCGAGGGCGAGTTTCTGACCGTTGTAAAAAACGGCGAAACCGGGCTTTTAGTCCCGGCAAATAATGCCGTAAAGTTTGCAGAGGCTTTAGATTGGTATCTGAACCATCCGGATAAGGCACACCGATTTGCATGCGAAGGAAAAAAAGATATCAGCGAACGGCTGAGCTGGGATACTATTGCAAAATCACTTAAGGAAACGTATGCTAATGCCCGCTGAAGCGGGCAGGGGGTATAGGAATGAAGTCACCCGTAAGAATTCGGATTAATCAGTTAAAGATTGTTATTTTTTATATAGCGACTATTATTGGATGCTTTGTTCTTCCTGCTAAACTGGAAATTATATTATGCGGTTTTTTTGTCATTTATCTGATGATAGAAGGAAATAACGCAATTGCAGGAAAAGATGGCAACGAAATGGCTTTTTTGCTGATCTTTCCAGTTTTGTTGTCATGCATTCAAAATATATATTTAGGCTTTGCAGTAAAACACCTGCATGTATTTGAACTACAGATTTTATTAACAATTAATATTATCATTGCTGCAGCACTTCCGGCAATGCGAATAGTAATGACCAGAACATTATATGAGTATAAATGGTGCATTGTATGTATTGGCGGGACTCTGCTGTATTCCTTTGTATTATTTATTGCCAATAGAGTTCCGGTCTCCTCTTTTATCTCCAGTATGAGAAATATTCTGGCTCCTTTTGTATTCTTTTATTTTGGTGCGGTTTTCGGCAAAAACATAGACGAAAAATCCTTCAAAAAGTATATTGTATTGTTAATTAACTTTGTTGTGTTTTTTGGTTTATTTGAATATTTTGTTGGAAACGGATTCTGGCAGACGGCTAATATTTCCCAGCTATGGAACCTAAAGGGAATTGTTACGGCGCCTGACGAATTCCCAAGCAACTGGTTTTCATCCGAGGTTATTTTTGGTCATCCCTATGTACGCAGAATGGTGTCTTCTTTTGCGGACCCGGTTAATCTCGGGACCTTCCTGTTCGCTGCCTTTATGCTGAGCTGGTACTATAAAAAATACGTCCTGATGCTGCTCACAATATTATGCTGCATTTTTACTATCAGCAAGGGCGCATTATTGGGGTTTCTGATATTCTGCGTTGTTATTTTCTGGTACAAGGAGAAATCAAAAATAGGTCTTGCTGCAGCATTTGCAGGTGCGCTGGTTATAGGCATTGCAATGCTTAAATATGGCGCAGGTTCTTCAACCGGGCTACATGTATTAATGTTCTTAAGAGCACTGAGAGTCCCCTTTCAGTATCCTATGGGAATGGGTGTCGGAACCATCGGCGTCCTATCCGGAATTACGGGAGGAAATACATCCGATCTTTATATTATGGAAACGGGCATCGGCGTAGTAATAGCACAGCTGGGTTTTTGGGGTGTAGCTTTATATGTGTACTTATTCTATAAAATGATGATTATTCCCAGGCATATGACCAAGAATAAACGAGTGTTTTTATACACATTAATTTTCTCTTTTTTTGCAAATGCAATGTTTAATGAGGTGGCATTAAGCCCGAATTCATGTGCGCTTTATTTTATTATTCTGGGGATATGGGATGCAAGGGAAAAAAATATGCTTACTAGCGGCACTGAGGTTGAAATAAATGAAAATACTTATCTACATGCCTGAAAACAATTTGAAGCCTATTGGCGGTCCATCCGGTTATTTATATAACTTATATACCGGTTTAATGGAGCTGGGAACGGAATCTGTAGACTTTTTGCCGCCGCTTGGAGAGCGCAGCTCCAAATCCTCTCTCAAAGCGGTATATCACAGCCTGCCATATAAATTCCGCTCAAAGCTTATGGGCATATATAACAGCATAAAGAAGTATTTTGTTTCTGAAGAAAAGGAACAGCAAAAAATTTACCATAATTACAGGGAGTTGTTGTTTGGTAAATCAATGCTGCCCGCAGACTTTCAGGCATATGACGGGATTCATTTTCATACTACCTTTGAATTATACCGGGAACGGGAGTTGTTAAAAAATTATAAGGGAAAAATAATACTGAATTCTCATTCGCCCCAACCCAATCATCAGGAATACATTGTATTGTTTAATAACCACCCAAGCAGGAATGAGGTACTACCCATTTTGGAGGAAGCGGATAAATTTGCCTTTGACAGGGCTGACCTTATTCTTTTCCCGTGTGAGGATGCTGAGGAACCATATTTTAACGGCTGGGCCGAATACGCTCACATACACCAGCGAAACAGGGATAAATACCGGTATTTACTGACCGGCATAAGACAATGTTTCCCTAAAATACCTGAAACAAAAATCAGGCAAAAATATAACATACCCCCTGACGCCTTTCTTATCTGTTATGTGGGACGTCACAACGAAATCAAAGGATATAATATCCTGAAAAATGTTGCCGAAAAAATACTGCCCCGCAATGAAAAGATCTATTTTATCATTGCAGGAAAGGAAGGTCCTCTATACGGTCTTGACAATCCGCGTTGGATAGAGGCAGGATGGACAGATGACCCGCATTCTATCATAAATGCAGCAAACGTATTCATCCTGCCAAACCGGGAGACCTATTTTGATTTGATTTTATTAGAAGTCATGTCATTGGGTATTCCTGTCATTGCAAGTAATACAGGCGGGAACAAGTATTTCAAAAAGCACAATTGCACGGGAATTCAATTTTACGACTCGGAACAGGAGCTTGAAAATAAAATATTATACTTAAGTAAAAATACACATCTCCTGGACGGAAAAGCAAATAAGGAATTTTTTAAGGCTTATTTGAATGAAAAAACCTTTGCACAAAATTATATTCAAATGATGCAATATGAAATTCACGGTAATAATTAGAGGAGTACTGCATTATGGCAGATTATTTCCTGATATGATTATAAGCTAATGAGGGGTATGGCATAAAAATGGCACAAAAAAGCATTAAAAAAAACTATGTATATAATTTATGTTATCAAATACTAACAATAATTACCCCACTAATTACTGCTCCTTATTTAGCGCGAGTTTTAGGTGCGGATGGAATCGGCACAATCAGCTATACAGATTCTGTTGCCGCATATTTTGTACTTTTGGCTACTATGGGGATTTCCACTTACGGTCAAAGAGAAATATCATATGTGCAGGATAGTATTGAAGGGAGAAGCCATGTATTTTGGAATACAAAAGTTTTAGAAATTATTACCTCTGTTATTTCATTGTGTGCTTTTGTCCTTTTTTCTCTCTATCAAGAAAATATAATTATATATTTGATTTTTTCGTTTAATATCTTAGCGGTGCTGATGGACATCACATGGTTTTTTCAGGGAATGGAAGAATTCGGAAAAACCGTATTTAGAAATATTATTGTTAAATTACTGGGAATTATTTATATTTTTTTATTTGTTAAAACATCTGACGATATTGCTGTCTATGCCTTTGGTACATGCTTTTTTGCCTTCATAGCAAATGTTTCATTGTGGTTTTATCTCCCAAAGTACATAGACAGAATTAAATTTTGCGATTTACACCCTTTTAAGGACTTTAAAACGGTCTTGTCTTTGTTTATTCCTACAGTAGCCATACAGGTATATACGGTTTTAGATAAGACCATGATAGGTATAGTCACAAAAAATTCTTTTGAAAACGGCTATTACGAACAGGCTATTAAAATGTCTAAAATGACATTAATGTTTGTAATTTCATTAGGCACAGTTATGATTCCCAGAATAGGATATCATTATGAACAAAAACAGTATGATGAAGTAAAAAGATTGGTATATCGGGCTTATAGATTTGTATGGTTTCTAGGTATACCCTTGTGCTTCGGACTTATAGGAGTCGCTTCCAACTTTGTTCCCTGGTTTTTTGGTCCAGGATATGAAAAGGTAATTGTTTTATTGAAAATTCTTGCTTTTTTGATATTAGCCATAGGCATAAGCAACGTTACAGGCATGCAGTACTTAATCCCTACAAAAAAGCAAAATACACTGACCTTAACTGTTATAATTGGCGCTGTCGTAAATTTTACCTTAAATTCCTTACTGATTTACTTTTATCAATCTATTGGGGCAGCAATTGCATCTGTCGCTGCGGAAGTAACTGTTACGGTCACTCAAATTATGATTGTGAGACAGGAATTAAGTCCGTTGACTATATTAAAACAAAGTGTTAATTATCTTTTGGCAGGAGCTCTCATGTCGGCAGGGCTATGGAAGGCTTCCGGTTACCTTGAGCCATCTGTCATAAATACGCTGATTTTAGTTGTTATGGGCGGTAGTATTTATATAGGCACATTATTTTTAATTAAAGATACTTTTTTCATTACAAATATAAAAGGAATTCTACGAAAAATCTCTGTAAAAAGGAAATGAGTATAAATCGAAATTAAGCAAATGAGAGTTAAATACACACGAAAAAACTCGTGACACAAATATGGAATTACTGAAAATCGTTAGCGCCATAATGGTTTTAACATATCATATTATTAACACCCTTGGGGTTTATATACTACTTGCAATGAACTCTCCGGAAGGATATTTATGGTGGATAGATCTGATAAAGGTAAGAGACTGGATATATGGCGATCATCTTTTACCCAAAATATATCTGTTGATTATAATATTATTTGTTTTCACCGTTTGTATTGATCATGTAAGGGCATTTGCGGTAAACAGGGTTATGAAAATCAAAAGAGTTACCGGGATATGCAGCGCTTTTGACCGCTTTCATACAACAAAATAGAGGAACATATTATGAAAATTCTTTTTACTGTCAGGTTTTATCCTACATATGGCGGAGGAGAAACCGTCACGTTAAGATTAGCAAATAAATTTGCGGATATGGGACACAACGTTCATATTTTTTATCTTTGGGATAACGGAAAACAGGATGTCAGTCAAAATGTCCAAACATATAAAGTAAGCAAAATGCATTCCCCCATTGACGGTGAAAATATTCCCAAACAGGATACAAGGGACATCTACACTGAATTAGAGCTATATATAAAGTCCCATTCTATTGAATTTATTATAAATCAATGGCTAGAGCCGCGCAGGGTATATCAGGCGGCTGCCGGAACCGCCAGGGTTCTTCATTGCAGGCACGCTGCTGTATATATTAACTCAAAGAAAAGGAACCTGGCAAAAAAAATATTAGGGAACTATTGGTTTGATAAAATACTTAGCCTTATATACCGCCCCTATGTCCGTTATTCAGATAGATTTGTCCTGCTATGCCAGGAATATGCCAATGAAATAAAACATATTTTTCGACACAAATATGATCATAAAATTATCAGCATGTTAAATCCCTGCCGATATGACATACCCTTGCCGGAGCTTTTACAGGGAGAAAAGGAAAATGCTGTCTGCTATGTGGGAAGGCTATATCCGGAGAAACAGGTTGATATTCTGCTTTATGCATGGAAACAGGTTGAGGATATAGCTATTAAGGAAGGGTGGAAGTTTTATATTGTGGGAAATGGAAAGGCGTTGGAAGATCTTCAGACCGTTTCAGAAAAGCTGGAATGTAAAAACGTGTTCTTTGAAGGATATCAGGAACCGGTGAACTATTATAAGAAATCAAAAATTTTTGTATCCGCATCGGCAACAGAAGGATATCCCATGACAATTGTAGAAGCAATGGCATATGGGTGCGTTCCTGTTGCGGCAAATACCTATACCGCGCTGGATGGTATACTGTTTGACAATACAAACGGCTATAAAATCAATTCGCTCAAACCGGAGGATTTCAGCAAAACACTCAGGCTTTTAATGCTTGATAAAAGCCTTATGGACAGCATGAAAGAAAATGCCAATGAGTTTTGCAGGAAAAATTATGAAATAGCTAAAATAGCGGATGACTGGATAGAGCTTTTTAAAAACTTGCGAAGTGGGCTTTAAGATCACTGAATAAAAACATCACATTTTCTGACAGGAAGGAACCATAAGATGAAAACAGTCATAATGGCGGGAGGCAGAGGAACAAGAATTGAATCGATTGCCGCCAACATTCCCAAACCCATGATACCGGTTGCCGGAGTTCCCGTATTGGAGCGGGAAATTAAATCTCTGACAGAACAGGGCTTTACAGATATTATAATAACTGTTTCACACCTTAGCTCTGTAATAATAAAGCATTTTGCAGATGGCGCAGCCTTTAACGCCAAAATACAATATTTTGTCGAGGAAACAGCGCTTGGAAACGCCGGCGCGCTGTTTAAATTAAGAGATCAGCTTGGGGAAGAACCGTTTTTATTGCTTAATGCCGACGCTGTATTTGATGTGGATTTTAATAGAATGTTGAAATTTCACCAAGAAAAAAAGGCAAGGGTAACCTTGTTTACACATCCAAATTCTCATCCCTTTGATTCGGGACTTCTGATTGCTGATGCAGAATCTTCTGTCGTTGCCTGGCTTACCAAAGAGGATATAAGACCGCAGTATTACAAAAACAGGGTTAATGCCGGAATACATATCATTGATCCCGCAATTCTTGATATGGTCGATGTGGAGGCGGACAGGATAGGCACGCCGGACCCTTCCACGGGGAGCATAATCAAGGTTGACCTTGACCGCCAGCTTCTCAAGCCTTTGGCCGGAACGGGCCTGATGTTCTGCTACGACTCTCCTGAGTATGTAAAGGATATGGGAACGCCGGAACGCTTTCGTATGGTGGAAAGCGACTTTCAATCCGGGAAAATAACGCAGAAAAACCTGAAAAACATGCAGAAGGCGGTATTTCTTGACAGAGACGGCACTATCAATATCTATAAGGGCTTTCTGCGGAATATAGACGATTTTGAGCTGACGGAAGGAATTGCTGAGGCTGTTAGAAAAATAAACGAAAGCGGCTACCTCTGCATTGTTATCACAAACCAACCCGTTATCGCAAGAGGCGAACTGAGCTGCGAGGCACTTGACGAAATACATAATAAAATGGAAACCCTCCTTGGTATGGAGGGCGCGTACATCGACGGCTTGTACTATTGCCCCCATCATCCCCACGGGGGATATGAGGGCGAGATTCCCGAGCTGAAAATTGACTGTGACTGCCGCAAGCCCAGGCCCGGAATGCTGATAAAGGCCTCCGAAGACTTTCATATTGACCTGGGCAGCTCATTCATGGTTGGGGACGGAGAAAACGATGTGAAGGCCGGGCTTGCCGCCGGCTGCAGGAGCATTCTGATTAACGGCAGCGGCACAGCACGCAGCCAGGGGGCTTGGGGGCAGACGGATACGCTGGAATCCGTGCTGTCATTTACAGAAAAATACTTATAGCTTATGCAGAGGCGGCGGCACAACTCTCAGCCGGAGGAGAGCGGAGTTGCGTTATCACCCTTTCTGTCCGGATCAGGTGCCCGGGCTGCTCACTCATGGCGGAGTACCAAGAAGGCGATGTAAAGACCGATTTTGTTTCCGGCTTTACATTACATATTGCTCCGCCAATTTCAGAGCTAACTCAACTGTTACATCTGAATTATAATGCTGATGTTCGCCCCATCGTCCGAGACCAATGACACCCTGTTCCTTGCTCCAGCAAAGCAGACTGCTCATGATCTCAGGCTTTCTGATTGTATTTAAAGGATAAGCATATTGATTCATGTATTTAAAGCTATCAATATGCGGTCCCATATCAACTCGCTCACTGTTTGTTTCTGTCCAATAGCCCTGACTGTTTGGACAAAAATTATGACGAACCAAAACCCGATGATATGAAAGCTTTGCGTCCGGGTAATAAATCCAATGGCACGGTGTATCTAATTTCTCCGGAAAATACTGTGTTTGTATGGAGCTAAATTTTAATTCCTTGATGGATGCTTTAATAGTATCAGGCATACCGACTATCACCTCAAATTCCATCCATGGAATTGTCGTTATTATTAAATCGGCTTGATAGCTATACCCGTCCGAAGTCATTACAGTCCTGGATGTAAAATCAATTCCCCGGACTGTTTTTTCATACTCAATATTATTTCTGAGAGCATCAGCCATACGGAGCCATAGTTCACCATAGCCGTATTTCTTTGGATAATAAAATTGGGCATGTCCCGGCTGTGTCCCATATGCCTTTCGGGTAAGGCAGGAGCGCAGAGTATCTTCAAAGCTGACATTCGGCAGCTTCTCAAGCCAATATGTGCCAAGCTGATTTAATTCCCTGCTAAACATCTTCTGATTATAGGGAATCATATAATTTTCGGCAATTTTCGAGCCAAGCTTCCAATATATCCAATCCACAAACCCTTGCGGCATCTTGGTGCCCAGGTTACAGCCTGCCGATGCAATAGACTTAAGATATTCAACCTGATCTTCAATACCCATCTGCCATATGTTTGCTTCGATCGGATGATTGACGGTACT
>CAJTPH010000011.1:79959-91181 GCA_910578215.1 uncultured Acetatifactor sp.
GATCTTCAATACCCATCTGCCATATGTTTGCTTCGATCGGATGATTGACGGTACTTCCATTTACTACAATTCGGCTGTCGCGTTCATATTTATTCCATTCTTCTTCCGGCATAAACTGAAACAGAAATCGGTTGACTTCAGGGCGTCTCACATCCAGGAAGTGACCGCCTCCAATGTCAAATGGTGCGCCTCCAACTTCCTCTGAACGGCAAAGGCCGCCGGCAGTTTTTTCTTTTTCTAATACCAAAAAATCGGTTATCCCATTTTGTTTAAATTTATTTGCAAGGGATAATCCGGCAGGACCTGCGCCTAAAATTAAATATTTCATTTTTTAATTTGTCTCCTTATAATATTTAAAATATTTACAATATATCTTTTGTTCATCAGCAGCCATACAGCTGCCGCGATCAGCATATTAATCATATAAAACACATGCGCTGCCTTTAAATAATACAGAAGCAGGGTTATAACAAATTGAATGATTATAATTATAATTTTTACATAATTCCATTTAATCGTTATATATTTTTTTAAACCAGCGATTCTCCAAACAGCGGTAATGGCATAGGAAAGAAAACAATATAAAGAGCACTGCATTCACTGGATGAAATAATGGAAAAACATTCCGTCGCTTCTCATATATAGTACTGATAATGATAGGGTTGAAAGCTCTCTGAAAGAACTTCAGTCCATGATTTATATATAGCAGTAAATAATACATATGTCAACAGCATACGGAAAAATCGCCTGTCAGATAACTCTCTCTCATGGGAATCATTCCGGCAGCCACCCTTTATACCTCAAACCTGTAGATATCCTCAATGGTTTCAGAGATCAGCCTGCTACTCTGAAAGCCAGATCTTCAATACCCATCTGCCATATGTTTGCTTCGATCGGATGATTGACGGTACTTCCATTTACTACAATTCGGCTGTCGCGTTCATATTTATTCCATTCTTCTTCCGGCATAAATTGAAACAAAAATCGGTTGACTTCAGGGCGTCTCACATCCAGGAAGTGACCGCCTCCAATGTCAAATGGTGCGCCTCCAACTTCCTCTGAACGGCAAAGGCCGCCGGCAGTTTTTTCTTTTTCTAATACCAAAAAATCGGTTATCCCATTTTGTTTAAATTTATTTGCAAGGGATAATCCGGCAGGACCTGCGCCTAAAATCAAATATTTCATTTTTTAATTTGTCTCCTTATAATATTTAAAATATTTACAATATATCTTTTGTTCATCAGCAGCCATACAGCTGCCGCGATCAGCATATTAATCATATAAAACACATGCGCTGCCTTTAAATAATACAGAAGCAGGGTTATAACAAATTGAATGATTATAATTATAATTTTTACATAATTCCATTTGATCGTTATATATTTTTTTAAACCAGCGATTCTCCAAACAGCGGTAATGGCATAGGCAAGGATTGTGGAAAGAGCGGCTGCGTATATTCCGATATATTTTACCAAAAGTAAGTTTATCGCAATATTGATTATTCCGGCGACGGCTGACGTCTTCGCAATATCACTTGTCTTCTTTAAGCCGACAAAGAATGCATTCATCATATTGACAACAATATTTAGCATTACTCCGATTATGTACAACGGTATATAGAAGTAAGCATCATTGTATTGATGATTTATCAAAAAGTAAAATAAAAGGGGGACAATTGAAATACACCCTATACATACAGCAGAAAAACTGCTGAGTATAATTTCTTTCATCTCTGAAAATTTTGTGCTTTCAGGGTCGGAAATATTAACTGATACAAACTCGTTCCAGGTTATGTTGACAATACAGTATACATTAAATATTGCTGTGGAAAATTTTTGAGAGACCGTAACCAGGCCAATGGCAGCGGAACCCAAAAAATATGAAAGAATTATCCGGTCCGAAGCTCCAATTATCCACCAGGAAATCGCGTTGGGAACAAGCGGAAAGGAATACGCAGCAAGCTCCTTGAGCTTTTGAAAGCTAAAATGCTTAAGATGTATTCGTCTATACACCTTGCTTTTAAATACAATATAAAGAGCACTGCATACACTGGATGAGATAATGGAAAAGAACATTCCTTCGCTTCTCATATGTAGTACCAACAAAAAGACAATGTTAAAAAAAATTAATAACACTGAATTACAAAAGTTAGCGATTGTGTATGTTACATTGTCTCCCCCGCCACGGGCCAGCTGAAGCATATTCTCCAAGAAGTGTAATGCTGCCACCATATAAAAGATATAAGCGTATTCTGAAATACCCGGTATGTTTTTCACAATCGTCCCAATTACTGTTAAAAAAATATCAACAGCTAAAGAAAAAATGATTGCTGTAGACATAATCGAGCTTTCCTGCTCCTTCTGCATTCGGGCATCTACCAGAAAGCGAAAAAGCGCTTGCTCGATTTGCAGGTAAACAATTACCATAATAATGCTTGCATATGTCTGGAACAGATCCACATTTCCATATTGCTCCGGATTAAGGCTATTTGTATATAATGGCAGCAGACAGAAGCTGACTATCTGAGTCGTGATTTTTCCAATCCCGACAATTATGGTGTTTTTAACAAACCTTGCCTCTCTGTTCATTGCTTTTTCTTCCTCTCGTGTAAGTAAAGAACACTTTTTAAGATAACCATAAATATATTGGACGGAAGAAAAATTCTCAAAACATTACAAATATGAACCAAAAGATCCACTTTCGGACGCCTATGCGATATATAATACGGGAACTCACGTAAAGGCAGGCAGGGCTTATAAATTACCCCGGGGGTATAAGAATATAATTTTTGGTGCAGGCCATATTCGCTGATATCCGTATCCGGTTTTATGTTGTGAACTTTACATAAAATACTCAGTACGCTCTGATTATGCCTGTTTTCTATATACTCCGGATAATTATCCTTGCCTAATACATTTTCAGCGTCTGTAAAAAGTATAGGCATGTCCTTTGAGATCTGAAAATATTGTTCAAAGAAAGCAACGGAACGCTTTGTCTTTTTAATAAAAATAAAGGTGGAGCATATCTGGTTTGAGTCGGTCACATCAGGATAGTCTGCATCAAAATACAAAAAAACGTCGCGTTTTGTCCATTGCTTTTCTAACAGAGGTAATACAGAAACCCGGATATCCTGATTTTTCTTCTCCATACGTTTGATCAGCGGCGCAACATTTCGGATAAAATAGCCCCCTGCGTCACAATAACAGAGATAGTCGCCATACTGTATTTCATCCAATGTTTTTTTTATAATATAGGGCCTCCATAAGCCATAACGTTTGGCTTTTCTGTTGTTGCCATATATTCCTTCCGGACATAGATTAATTACGGCATCATCTATATCATTGGGATGATATTCTATAACTTTATCAAATCCGCCCCTCGCCCTGGCCATTTGAGAACAATAATGCTGCGCTTCCTGATAATTCTCATCTGCATAATTGATCAAATAAATCACGTTTATACCTCTATTGTTATATATTCTTCAGGCAGACTGAAAAGGTAACTTCCCAATTGATTCTTTACACAATATCTAGGTGCAAGTACTATCTTATTGACATTAATATTTAGATAGCTTGCCCAAAATGAAAAGGTTGAATTAGATATAATGTTGTGCTTACATTCCGACATCAGCATCATGTCATAGATTGCATTTTCTTTATTTCCTCTGACAAACAATGCATTTTCTAAATTACCGAATAATTGCCTGGCATATTCCATATCATCGCTGAAAATAAAGAATTGAGGATTATTTACCCGCGACTTAATCATTGAAATTGCCGAATCATAGTATTTTTTAGTGCATATATCCAATGTTGA
Organism: uncultured Acetatifactor sp.; assembly: GCA_910578215.1. Taxonomy (GTDB): domain Bacteria; phylum Bacillota; class Clostridia; order Lachnospirales; family Lachnospiraceae; genus Acetatifactor. The sequence goes on from CAJTPH010000011.1 coordinate 83,776, forward strand.
ATGCACAAAATCCCCACGGCGAAGATGAATGCTCACTGAATTGGTATCCGATATTCGTTGACTGATTTCCTTCTCATATTTTGTATACTGCAGTTTATAATGGAATAAGCTTAGAACGAAATCTCTCCCGTAAAGAAAATATTGCATATTTTGCCACAAACCGTCCAAATAGAAGCTATGCTCGCCGGCATTCAGCCTGAAAATCAGATCATTATATGCATTAATTTCCAATCCTGATATAATGTAATCCTTTTGTTTTTTGTTTAATATGGATTTCAGCTTTGTGAATTTATACTGCCACCCGAATGCAATTTTACGTTTTATTGCACTGGGCAGGTGTGTTTCAAGTTTTCCCGGTATATATTTGGGGCAGAACGAGTTAATTTCTTTTTTTGCAGCACAAGAGAGTCCTTCCCCAACCTCAAATACTTTATCTATTTCAAAACCGTTATGTTCAGTCAGCAGCCCATAGAAAGAAATATCCGCTTTGACCGGAATATTCGGGTATCTTTTTTGCAGCGTTTTATAGATCACATATTGGTACATTTGATTCCCTAATCCGCCGCTGAATTTTACAACAATCATTTTTCGTGCCTCACCTGCAGAGCTGTATAAATTTTTCGGAGCTCCTTTTTTAGAATTAGGTCAATCCGTTTAGAATTAATAATTCCATACTTCCCTTTTACTTCAAAGCTCTCGTCTATTGCTGTTTTAAACATTTTTCTCGATGTACCTTCTTTAAAATAAGCGGCAATTACCGTATCGCAATATTTAAATACCGCGTTGTTTTTGAAACAGAAAAGGAAAAATTCATAATCTGATACAATTTTGTATTTTTCCTCAAAAGGATGTATAAACAGCCATTTCTTTCTTACCAAACTGCTTTGATGGCAGAATGGCAGCGTTCTGTTTATTGCAGATATGTCTTGTCCTCTTTTGTTGATAAATCCATCCCCGTTATGATCATAAATATATTCATCACCGTAAATGATATCAATTTTGCTATCGTTAATATATTTTGCTATTGATAGAAGCGCATCTTTGCCATAAAAATAATCGTCAGCATTCATATAAAGAATCCATTCCCCTGTTGCATAATGAACCCCTTTATTCATGGCATTGTATATTCCGGTGTCTTTTTCCGAAACAATGATCATTTCTATATGGTTTCTTTTGAATTGTTCCTGATATTCATTGATAATTGCCAAAGTACAGTCAGTGGACTTTCCATCGACTAATATATATTGTAGAGGCCTGAATGATTGTGCCAACACAGACTCTAATGTTTTTCTGATTGTTTTTTGGGCATTATAGCAAACGGTGATAACCGAAACCATTTCATTCTTTTTCATTTAATACCTCTAATATTTCTCAAGTAAGTCAGTTTAAGATTCCTCTTTAGTTTCTTTATTTCAAGCTGTACCTTGTTTTTCTTCATATATTCATTATTCCTTTTTTTAAATTCAATTTCTTCATCCTGAAAGCCAGAAACCAAAGCATATTTCCAGAATAATTCTCCTGCCATGTCACTGAAGCTGCTATTCCATGGCTTCTCTCCATAATGAATAATTTTAGCTCTGTTGATAAGCTGGCGGTTTCTTAATGAAAATGGATAGAAGAATGGTCTGCAGTTATAAACATTATAATCTGCATATTCCAGGTTAAATTCAAACATCTTATTCATTACATCCTGGTCATGAAAGATTAGATGTCCGTGATAAAGATTTATAAAATCCAAAAATTCAGATAAGCCGAATTTTTTCCTTAACAATGCCAGGTTAATCAGCATAACGCCTGCATTAAAGTATATATGACCGGCATTTAAATTCAGGTTATGGTATACTTCCTTTTTAAGCTTATTGGCTATTTTTAACCCATAATCCTCACACACAAGAGCAATGCTGGATTCGGAAAAAACATGATTGTAAAATTCGCTTATATCTCCATTTACAACTATATCCGTATCTAAATATAAGACTTTGTCTATGTTTTTAGGAAGAAGCTCACCTGCCGCCAGCCTAAAATATGTTTCTACCGAAATATAGCTGTTTGTACGTGCGCTGAGAGGCGCAGATGCAAAAATTTCATTTTTAACATAAATAAAATTTATCGTCATATTTGAGTAGCTGTTTGACAAATTATTAATCTTATCTATATTCTCATCGGAAAGGTCATTGTACATAAAATAGACAGTTATATTTCCAGGATTGTTGACACAAATTGAAGTCAATAATACAATTGTCGGCAGTACATAGGTATTATTACTGGAAACCAATAAATTCATTTTCTCCCTCATTATATAAGTGATCAAAGCAATTATATTTTAAGCTTTTTTATTTATGGTCAAGTGAGACTGGCTTGCTTCGCTGTCTGTATTGCAAATACATAAACATGCTGTTAAAAAAGTAACTACTTTAATATATTCCAGCCAATTGTCCAGAAAACATGCAACAATAAAAAATACGACAATTATTCCTGCAGATTTGCTTTTTCCTTTAACAAAGTTTTTAAAAATAAAAAAGTATGATACTACTCCCCATATTCCATATTCTCCAATAACTGTAGCCGCGGAAGAATAGGGCAGGCTTAATATGCTGCCGCCGTTTCCGCCTGAGTCCAAAAAACCCTGATATATTCGCTCATATACATATTCGCTCATCCATTTTCCTACGCTTGGAGCAAAAAAAAGATTATAGGAATTTATATAAAGCCCCGTGCAGGTTGCCGCGGCTCTGGATGAGAATTCTCCCGGCCCCACCCCGAACAGGAAATGGATAATTGAAGTCCCTGGTATTTTTGCAAAGGCTGCTAATATAACCCTTAATTTCGGAAACAATCCGAAAAGATAATCCTTGTTGCTCAATGCATTTATGATTACTAAATCAAAATGCCTGAAATGGATAAACAGGATAAAAACTATTAAAAACGGGCTGAAAATTTTCAGGCTTTTTTTAATACCATATGTCTTTATGATTCCGATTCCGACAGCCAGGATAAAGGCCAGCAATAAAGCATAGCTGTGTGACGCTAAAAGCATAAACACAGCAGCAATGATAAACCACACATATTTTAATGGCTTTTTAATTATCAGTTCAAATCTGGCTAAAAAAATAATAGCTATTATCATAAACAAGGGATTGCCTTGTCCATCTCCAAAGGTTCCCGTTGACCAATCGTCTCCGGGAATTGCTCTTTGAATTCCAATGATTTTTCCAAATAAGTTTATAATTGTACTGCATGTTAATATAATAAATATTTCATCGATTAACGGACTTACCGCCTCCGAATATTGTTCATTCCAGGCATTTTTATAATTAATCATCAGTATCAATGACGGCATAAGATATAAAACAGCAAAGCATATATTTACTATTGGAACAGCATTTAGTACTGCCGATAAAACAAATCCGGACATGATAGAAAAAAACAACAGAGCATATTTTCTATTGATCTTTCCGCTTCGCAATAAAATAAAGCCGGAAATAAGCGCAAACACTATGGGAATATAGTTGTTTGGCAAAAGACAGCTGTAGAGCAGCAAATACACTGAATCCAAGGAAATCCCTTTGCTTTGGCGGAATAATAAAGCCACCTGTAATGCAAAAACAAAATAATAGATATATGAATTGGATGTCAGCACAGAAACCAACGATGCAAAAACCCACAATAATATTCTTGTAGAGTTCCATTTTTTATTCCACTTGATTTCAAAAACTGAATTCATTATTTTGACCTCTTCCATTTTGAGAGCTTAATTGGATGATAATACAGGATACAATCGTCAAAATTTTGTAATAATCTATCTAAATCTGCATTGTATGAAGCTTCAAACTGCGAAATTTGGTCCCCCCACCATTCGACACCGTAAAGCTTTTTCATATCCTTTTCATATTTTATGCTTTCGCATGCTAAAACCATCGCCAGTGGAATTGCTGTTTCCACAAATATATTCATTGCCGCAAATATGCCGGATAACCTGCTAAATTCTTTAAAGGAGCCTTCATTGATAATCACCATATCAGAGTAAGCTTTGAAAAGCGGATAATAAAGCTTTCTTCCTTTATTTATGCCCAGTGTATTAAGCGTAAGGGGCAAATGTTTCGGGTGAATATAGCCCTTATTCATAAAGAAAGAGACCGGCAGAGACTTGGCAACTCGAAGGTTATGCTTTTTACAGCGTGCAGCTGCCTCGTCATATGAGGGAATCTCTGTCAAATACGAAACACCAACATTAATTTTAAACGCACTTAATATATAAAATAACTTATTACTCTGATCTACGAGACTTCCGCTTCCGGTCTCGTCATATGGTATTATCTCCTTAATGTATGAATCCTGTTCGCTCAATCCCATTTCATCCAGTATATTGTTTTCGTTTAAACGCGGATTTAAAATCTGATCGTCTCCGATAAAAATATAGTGCGAAAACTGTTTGTTTTTAATCCGGTCGTACGCTTGCGCTATATATCCCTGAAAGCAATAAGATGATTCATATACGGAAATTATTCTGCTTTTATATGTATCATCCATAGTTTCATTAAAGAATGGAACAATATAGTAAATGGAGCTAAACCTTTTACCATAAAGTTCCTGAAGCAGTGGAATATTTTTATTATATTTATGATTGAATATAATTGATAAGCATACTTTACCCATACATACCCCTTCATTTGCCTGTGCTGGATTTATAAAAATATGTATTTTGGAAATTAATATGTTAAACGCCAGAAAACCATTGGCCGCTTTCATCATATAAGTCCTTTATTTTTTTAGCGGGATTTCCTGCATACATGCCCGGCTCGGAACAATCTGAAACAACGACAGAATTGGCTCCGATAATGACGCCATCCGTGATTGTAACTCCTTTGCAAATGGTGACATTTCCTCCTATCCAAACATTGGACCCAATTATGATTGGAGCACTGTTAAATCCCTGCTTACATATCAGCTGATCACGGGCAGAGTAAGCATGGTTATGGTCTACAATAATTACATTTGGACCAAATAGATTATTATCTGCGATAATTATTTTTTTCAAAGAAGCCACTCTGCAGTTTGTGTTAAAAAAATTGTTATAGCCAAGAGTAATTTCACCACCGCTGCATTCAAAAATACAGTTTTCGGACAGCCAGGTTTTTCTGCCCAAATCACATTTGCTTCCCTTGTGAATCCAAAATTTCACTCCGGAATTAATACAGTAACTAATACCGTGCAGCTTTATTCTGAAACCATTTAATAATTCCTCAAAAAATAGCCGAATCAAACCCGCCGATATTTTTAAATATTTTCTCATAATCTATCAACCCATTGTTCTGACGTGTTTTGGTACTTCTGCGTCAAAAATAATCGTTTTATCCATTGGCCGTAATGCACTCATAAATATTTTTCGTTTTCAGATAGCTTGAATTCTCAGTGTAATTATTTTCGTAATGCTTTATAATTGACTGGATTTCTATAGACCTTTCCTCTTTTATCAGGCTGCTCAATGCTTCCGGGCTGTCGTATGGATATTTCCACCCCGTTTCTCCTTCTATCACCACGCTGCCTGCATTCCCCATATCGCTGCATATCACCGGCGTCCCCGCCGAATAGGCCTCCACTATCACCATGGGAAATCCTTCATACCACTGGGTCGGTAATATTAGCGCCTTACTCTCTCCAATTAATTTCCTCACCTCTGTGTTTGTGACCAAGCCTCTCATTTCGGCGTTTATTTTATTTTCCTCAATAAATTCTTTACACCAGCTTTCCATTGGTCCGGTACCGCAGATAATTAATTTCGGACCCTCACCTGCCAGCAGCTTCCATGCCCTCAGCAGTATGTCAATACCTTTCAGCTTATCAAGCCTCCCGGCAAATATATATTGCTTCTGCCTTTTATCATAGGGGATAATTTCATTTATCGTCTTTGTAAAGTTTGCTTTCACAAAGACGTTCTTTTCCTGGATCTGCTTCAGGTTTAGTAACTTTTCCTTATTGAATTCCGTCAAACAAATATAATTTATTTTTCCATAAATACCTGCCGCCCTGTGAAGCCTTGTGCAGATTACGCACGCAATCGTCTGCAGCCTGCTGGAGCGATAGCATCGGTGCCTGACCGCGCAGCCCAGCCCATCGGCAACACAGTCCTCGCATATATGCCCGTCCCTATAAAAGGCCCCGCCAGGACATAGCAGACGAAAGTTGTGGATCGTTTGAACTACAGGAGTGTTCATTGAAAGTGCAGCATAGTATACAGAAGGACTGATCAGGCATAACGTATTATGAACATGTACAATGTCTATCCTTTGCTCCTTTATTATCCGCCTGACATCTCTATATGTTTTAACGCTGAAAAAGGAAGCAAACAAAGAAAACAGCCTTCTTATGATTCCCTTGCCTTTCAGCTCAGAATTATTCCTTGTATAAAGAGCAACTATATGCCCGTGATCCTCAAGCAGCCTTTTATCATTAGCGACAACCGTATCCTCACCGCCAGGGATCTGATAATAATTATGGACAATAAGCACCCTTTCCTTCTTTTTATCCATCACCTTCCCCTTATCAGCGCATGCCATATAAACTTGGTATTGGTGCTTACATACCGACTCAGGAGCCTTTTGGGGTCCTGAAGCAGCCTATAGAGCCATTCCAGGTTACTCCTTTGCATCCATTCCGGAGCCCTCTTAAGGTTTCCTGCCAAATAATCAAATCCGGCTCCTACCCCTACCATCAGCCCCTTTACCTTCCCCTGATGTGCTGACATCCAGCGCTCCTGCTTGGGCGCTCCAAGACCGACCCAGACAAAATCCGGCGAGGTTTCATTGATCATACTGATCATTTCTTTATCCTCATCCTCCGTCAGCTGTCTAAACGGCGGGCTGTACATTCCCGCAATCTGCACTCCGGAATAGTTTTCCTCCAACATAGCTTTCAGCTTTCTTAAGGTCTCATCCGTAGAGCCGTAAAAATAATGCCTCCATCCATTTTCAGAAGACATGGTTAAAATCGTGTCCATATAAGAGGGGCCTGTTGTTCTTGACATTTTTTTATATCCGCGTTTCTGTCCCACCGAAGACAAAGGCCCCCCATCCGGAATTGCCATAATCCCGCTATTTTGAATATCCTTATATGAGTCATCCTCATAAGCGGTTACCGTGGTGTGGACATTGGCTACGCACATATAGTCGCCGGACAACGCTTTCATATTTTTCTTTGTAAACTCTAACAGCCACTCCATGTTGATAGCGGCAACATCGACTCCCAAAATATTACAAGTAGGTATTTGGCGTTTGTCTATCCCATGAATATATTTGCCGTCCACCATATCCCCCTGTCCACCGCCGCTAATTATCCCCTTTAGCGGCAAAACAGCGGGAAGCCCTGAATTTCAGGGCTTCCCCGGGGTGGCTGACCATTATTTGTAC
>CAJTPH010000012.1 GCA_910578215.1 uncultured Acetatifactor sp.
GCATTGCCCTCCTTCTGGTAAAATGCCGGCACGAAATTTCCTTGCCCGGCTTCCGCTTCCCTGTGTACACATACGCACAGAATAACGGAAAAACTATTGCAGGAGCGGCTTTTCCCCGAAAACTCCTGCTTGTTTAAATGGAAATAAAAGCATGAATTTTCAAAGAAAGTCTGATGAAAGAATCGAGATGCACCCATTGGAGCGGTTGAATTATTCACCGTTCGGCGCACGAGAAAATATGCTTTGAGTATAGTATAACACCTCAAAGCATACTTTGCAACAGAAAATTTCTGTATTCATATTTTTCATATTTTCAGTCTTAATCCGTCAAAACCATTATTATCTGCGTCTTCTGTCCTTATAAACAATTATTTCTCCCGCCGCAAGTGCCAATACCAACAACACGATTACCCCTATCACCACAGGATTTTTGAAAATGTCCATTACATCACGCTCCGGGACCGGCATTTCGTCTTCATTCGTCTCACTGACGCCGGCTTCCGGCGATTGATCTGAGGGCGCCGCTCCTTCAGGAGCGCCCGTCACAGCCGGCGCCGGAGTCTCCACAGGAGGCTCCAGCCTTTCCGTATCCTCTACCAGAATAGTGGCGCATAGCGAACAGACACCGGTTTTGACACCCCCGCTCTGTACCGTAGGTCTCTTTACCACAATCCAATCCGTCACCTGATGCCGATACGGCGTGTAACGGTCTGTGTAAGCATATCCGCAGCCCTGGCACCTGACGGTAGTATACCCGAAGGTGCTGCAGCCGGGCTCCGTGACCGTCTCCGTATAAACGGAATTCTCGCACATATCCGGCTTTAAATCCAAGGAATATTCAAATATCTCATCCCTTTTAAAATTCCCAACATTACCCTTGTCGGTAAAGGTCCTGTTCATAATCTCGCCTACAAACTCCTTACAATAGGCGCGCCTGTCTTTATTATCCTCAAAAAAGGTTATCTTTCCCTTGACGGTGTTATCTGTAATATATCCCTTATATTTAAGCCCCTTGGGATACAGAATATACATTCCCGCCAGCCCCCCGTTATGGACATAGCCGTGGTCGGATACGTAGCCGTCTATTGTCACATTACACTCATTCAGGTCTATGTAGCCCGCGGCATAGGCTCCCCCCATAAACTGCTCGTCCCGGGTGGTTTTGTCCGTGTCGGTACAAACGAGCGTCACATCCGCGCTGGTCCGTTCGATCAAGCCGCTGCCGTAGCCTATGATGCCGCCCACGCCAAACATCTGATTATATGCAGAAAGCTCCAGCCTTCCCTGAATATGACAGTCCCTGACGGTGCTGTCCGCGGCATAGCCCGCAATGCTTCCGATAAAGCAGGGCTTGTCCGTCTCAACCTGAACCCTGACGTTTACCAGGCTCAGGTTTGTGACCTCCGCACCCTTAAGCGTGCCGAAAAAACCCGCAAAACAGGTATCATACACCTTATGATTGCCGTCATAGGTATCTTCAACCCCTGGGCTTGTACTTTTGACCTCCAGGTTCAGCAGGGCGTATCCATTGCCGTCAAAAATACCGCTGAAATCCACTGGCTCCCAGGGCAGCCCCTCCATATTGATATGTTCCATCAGCCTGTAGCTGCCCGCAGGATTCTCAGCCACCTGCAGCAGCTCCTCATAGGTATGGATTTCCACAGGAACCGCCTTGTCCTGCTCCGCCGCCTGCAGAGAGAGCACAGAGGCAAGCATGATTGCCGCCCCTGACAGAACGGTGCTTCTTTTAATAATTTTTATCAGATTCATTTTTATACCCTTCTGCGCCTTTTACGAGTGAATGTGTTTACGGTTACTTACCCTTAAATTCTAATATAATTATACTATTCCTTTTAAAAAATGAATAGAAAAAAATAAGAGGATAATGTAAAAATACATTATCCTCTTAAAAAAACCTTATTAAGCCTTCATCCCTTCAGACGGTAAAGCCCTTCTATCTGTTTCTGCGGCGTCTTACCACCACAAATACCATCATGCACACGGCGCAGGCAAGAATAACTGCCCATGTCAACATTATGCCGTACATGTTGTCGCCTGTCTTCTGCGGAACAGCCTTGCCGGGATCAGTCTCTCCTGTCTCCTCCGGCTGGTTGCCTCCAACCTTAGACCAGCCAATGACAAAGGGTGACGCACTCATGATATTCAGCTCCAGCCCCTCGTCAGTCTTGACGTAATTCTCGTTTATGATGGTTCCTGCCTTCAGGTTCAAATCATCACGGTCCATGGTAATCAAATGGCTGACGATAAAGTCATATTCGTCCTTGTTCGTCCCTTCAGGATACTTCAACACAATCTTGATACCGTTGGACGGGAAGGTTTCTTTTGTTACAGGCTGCCATGTCCTGCCGCCATCCAGACTGACGTTCACGGCAACTTCCCTTACTTCCGTGTTTTCCCGGACGATTTCCCTGGAGAGGCTCTGTGCCTTAGAAATCACATCCTGCCTCAGATATTCCGTCAATGCCTCCACCGTATTGCAGCCGGTGGTTTTTTTCAAATCTTCGGTCAGAACCGTTTCCGGAATCGTAGCCGCCACATTATAATCCACATGGAACGGATCGACAGGCTCCGGCTCTGTGTCATCCTCCCAATCATCCTCCGTATCAGGCTCCGGAGCCGGCTTAGCGTCTATGCCGGGTGTCGGCGCAGGCGTTATACCCGGTTCAGGGCTGGGCTCCGTGCTGGGTGCCGGCGTAGGATTCGTTCCGGGTTCCTCGCTGGGTTCCGGTGTAGGCTCCGTTCCGGGTTCCTCGCTGGGCACAGGAGTAGGGTCTGTTCCGGGCTCCTCGCTGGGTTCCGGTGTAGGATCTGTTCCGGGCTCCGGCGTAGGCTCCGGACTGGGTTCGGGGCTGGGCTCCGGACTCGGTTCAGGAGTCTCACCCGCCTTCACTATGTTCAGTGTAGGAACCGGCACATCTATGAGCTCAACGTCATAGCCGATATAGAAGCCTGCGTCAGGAGACTGATTATATGCCGAGCCGTTACATGCCATCTGCGCACGGTAGGTGGGGTCATGCATCAGGCTGTACAGACGGAAATCCTGTACCTCCCAGGAGGTGTAAATGCGGATCGCCGCATTGTCGTCTGTCCTGAAACCGACTTCCTCTCTCCAGTCGCCGAAAAGATCAGCCTGGAAGCAGGGGTTAGCCTTTGTGGTATTGTTGGTTTCAACACCCTCGTCTCTGAAAACATCAATCTGACTTCCTTTTCCGGTTGATTCGTCAACTACCCATTTTGCGATAAAGCCGGAGGAGGTCCCGGATGACTTATCATAGCTGCCGTCCAGGAAATTCCTTCCCATCGTCCCGTCAAACCATACCATATGGTTGATAGAGGATGGTCTGTTTGCAAGCTTGGTGCCGTCAGCCGCATGAAGGCCGCCGTTTGAACCGTTAAACCAGAACTCGCCGCCCTCGTGATAAGGGTCGATGTCTGCCGCAGCTGCGCGTCCCACATCGGCATCGGCGGTGACTCCAAGCAGGATCTCGCCGGTTTCGGCATCCCACATGGCCGCTCCGGGCTTATCCTCCTTCGACATAGCCACCTCCAGGCCAGGATTCTTCAGGTTCATGTCGGTCACACGCTGCGCATCCCCGTGTCCGCTGAATCTCTCAGCGATATCCTTCAGGGAGTACAAAAGCGTTCCTTGATGGTCTATAACGGCGGAGCCGTAAACGATCTCCTGGCAGCCGTCGCCATCCACATCCGCCACAGTAAAGCTATGCGCTCCCTGTCCTCTCAGAGATGCGTTTTCCTCATTATTGGAATCGATCTGCCACTGCTGCACGATTTTTTTGTTCTCTACCGTATACGCCACAACCACCGCTCTGGTGTAATAGCCTCTTGCAAAGACTGCGGATATACGCTCTCCGTCCAGATAAGCCGCGCCGGACAGGAAACGCTCGGAACGTCCGCCGTAGTTGTCGCCCCAGCTGCTCGCCTTTCCTCTCTGAGGAATATAGTCAATTGTATCCAGAATTTTGCCGGTCTCGCCGTCAAACAAGGTGAGGTAATCAGGTCCGTCGATAACCTGCCCCTTGGAACTGCCGCTTCCGGTGTTGCGGTAATCCTTCGTACCGTCTCCGATAACCGTACCCGCCGCATCCCTGGAGCCGTCCGCCGTTCTTATCATGACCTCCGCCTTGCCGTCTCCGTCAAAGTCCGCGACAACAGGCTGAGTGTAATGGGCGCCCGCACGGATGTTGATACCCAGGTCGATTCTCCAGAGCTGGGTGCCGTCCAGCTTATAGCAGTCCATAATTACAGGGGAGGTATAGCCGCCCTGGGAGTTATCCCTGGACATACCGTCCCACTTTACGATCAGCTCATACTCGCCGTCGCCGTCCACATCTCCGATGTAGGTATCGTTGGGAGTATATTCATACTCTCCTGTAGAAAGGTTCACACGCGCATCCACCGTATCGGAGCTATAAGTAGACTTGATGTGTTCCTTTGTCAGCTTACTGTCGTAGTAGGCCTCCGGCTGGTTCAGTTTTACTTCCATGTAAGGATTTTCCCAGACGGAAGTCTCATCTCCCTCGCCGATCTCCTGACCGTCGATCACTACGCTGACCGCGTACTTGGATTCCAGGGTTCCCTCTGTATCCAGGAAGCTGGTGTTGTCCGTTACATCAAAGGTACGGATGCACTCGCCGTCGCGGTACAGCTTATAGGTCGCGTTTTTCGCATACTCGTCCCCGGCCAGTCTCCATCCCAGATAAACGCCGTAATCCGTCTTAATTGCAACCAGGCCTCTGTTAAGATATTCCGCCTGTGTGTCAAAGTTCTTTACAATGTCAGCCTTTGTCAGCTCGCTGAGCCCGGACCTTCCGCCCACGCCTACTGCCGAAACCTTGAAATAGCGCGCAATATGTGTAGGCAGGTTCAGTACAAAGGAGTTGCTCATGCTGGTTCCGATCAGCGCATAATCCTCAATTCCGTCTGTTTCATACTTGGTTCCCGCAAGAGAGGTTCTGTCTCTGTCAGACCAGTAGATCTGATAGAAGGAAGCATTCTCCACAGCGTCCCAGGTAATTGTGGTCTTCTCCTCCTCCGGAGACGCTTTTACATTGACAGGCGTCAAAGGAGCGGGAACCGTTGCGGTTGCCACGACTGCGTCGCTGCGTCCGCCTGCGTTTGCCGCCAATACCTTGTAGCTCTTGTTCAGATGATCCGCATCCATAATCTGATAAGAGGAAGCGTCTGTCACCTTGGCAACCAGCATATCGTCCGATGTATAGATCTCGTAAAAGGCTGCGCCCGGCACGGGATTCCAGGTAAGAGTTACGGAATCCGGAGTCATTCCTGAGATCGTTACGTTTGTGGGAGCCGCAGGCTTCACCGTGCTTATGTCCCCGGTAGTGACTTCAACCTCGTCGGAAGCGATGGTCTCAAGACCCTTTTCGCTGACCCCTCTTACATAATATGTGTAGGTCTGAAGTACATTCATACTTACGTCCGTATAGGATGTTCCCTCTATGGTATCAATGCACTTGATGCTTCCGTCCGCTCCACGGCGGTATATATTGTATTTCACACAGCCCAGGGATTCGTTCCAGCTAAGGGACACGTTTAAGTCATCCGCCTTAAACTCTCCTGTAAGGCCTGTGGGCGCGGAAATATTGGAGATAATGATCGCGCTGGTCCTGGCGTTGCTGTCGGCAACTGGCAGAATATTCATCTGTCCGTCCGAAACCTCTACACCCGCAATCTCAATAACCTTAACCACACCTTCCTTGGACTTATGTGTCACACTTCCGGTATATTGGTCCTCGATTTTCACTGAGGTAGTATTGGACTGCTGGGTACCGACAACGATCATAACATTGTAGGTTCCGTTCTCCAGATCCACGTCAAAGCTTCCCTTTGCATTTCCAAAGAGCACAAAATCCTTATAGACATTGGCAGGTATGGATATATAATCCCCTGTGGATTTTACGGACTCGGAACGACCAGCCAGACTTTTGACTGTAGTATTCAGTCCGTAGCCTTTTTCCTGAGTATAACCGTAATGCTCCGGCTGCCAGGTCGTTACGCCTTTTCCGTTGACGGTAATGCTGATCCATCCGTCTGCGGTGGTTCCTATGTTAAAGTCAAAATTATACTCAACAGGCACAAACTTGGAGGGATCTACGATCTTTACGGTAAAGGTCGCTTCCTTGCCTCCATAGGTGACGGTAATGGTCTGGCTTGCCGTCTCCTTGCTGTTGTCAAAGCCTGTGATCTGGCAGTCCGCCACATCGATTTCTGCCGTCTTGCCGCTGTCATAGGTGGCTGTCACAACCATGCCGGCAGGATCAAAGTCTTCCTCGTTCATCTTATAGGACAGCTTGGAGGGCTTCTTAGTCACTTCGATGCTTACAATGACAGGCTGTTTAATGGTTACGTTAAAGGTAGCCGTAACGGCATTGCCGTCCGCATTCTTTGCTACGGATGTGACCGTGATCGCCTCCGTGCCTGCCGCAGCCGCCTTCAAATCGCTTACCGTGTAATCGCTTTCCAGCAGAACGGCGGTAGAGCCGTCGCTGTAGGTTGCCTTTACTGCCAGACCTTCCAGATCCAGCTCTGTATCACCCACAAAATATTCCTTTACAGCAGGCTCTGTCTCGATTGTAATGTCGGTAATCTTTACATCCTTTACGGTGATGTCAAAGGTGGTGGAAATATTGGAGTCCTCTTTGTTTGTCACCGTAATGGTCTTGGTACCCGGCGCCTCGGCATCAAAGCCTGTGATATTATAAGCCGCGTTAATTTTCTCTATAGTATCAAGCTCCTCTGTGTGCTGGTCGCTGTAGGTCTCTGTCAGCACCAGCCCAGTCAGGTCAAGCGTTGTGGCGCCGACAGGGTAATCCTTCTTGTCAGGTCCGCTCTTTACCTCAACCTTGTCAAGGCTTACCGCCTGAGTCGCAAGAATCTCAATATTATCAATGGCTACGCTTGCAGCGTTTGCCGCCAGCTCAATGGATCTGACGGAGAACGGATTCACGCCGTCCGTAGCGCTGCCGTTTGCATGGGATGTGGCTCCCTCCTGCTTACCCGCAACGGCCTCCGCCCAGCCATCTACATTCTGATAATCTTCCCCAGTGACCGTAGTCTTATATTCCCATTCCTTATCATAGGAATCCTTAAGGTAAATATCGGTCTTAAACTGCAGACTGCCGGCTGCATTGGATGCATCCAGGTCAATTTCCGTCTCCAGCCTGAGCCAATCCTTTTTACTGCCGCCCGTAGTCCCGGCTATAACAGTCTTATACGCAGCGCCTGTGACGCCGTCGCTCAATTTTCCGCCGGTCTGATTCCCGTAGTAGATATTGGTATTGCTGAACTGTCCAAAATTAATCAGCGCTTTTCCGTCCTTATCCAGAATTCTGTACTCGGCGTTCCTTGTGTTTTGGTTCAGCTCCAAAACAATTTTTACAATACCTCCACTGAGGTCATATCCCCAATCCTTCTTTACTGCACCGCTGATCAACAGCTTTTGTGTGCCGTTTCCGGCTATATTCGTGCTGCTGAGAGAAAGTGCGCCGGAGGTATTGCCGTTCAAGTCCGTAAATCCAAGATCATCAAGCTTATCCTCATCGATATCCGTATTGTATGTAAGGATGTTTTTCAATTCATCCGAGGTGGAAGCGATTGTGACAATTACGTCAACTGTAGTATTCAGCTGGGCATTGCCCTGAAGCTCCACTGTCACGGTCTTCCTTCCGGTCTCGGAGGTATCAAGCGCGCTTATTTTGTAATCATCGCTGGACAGCGTTATTTTGCTGCCGTCCTCATAAACGCCCTCTACCTTCAAGTCAGCTGCACTAAGAGTTCCGCCCATTTCCACATACGTCCAGGAAGAAGTCGCTTCAATCCACTTTATTTCCTTTACTGTAGCATCGGGCGCCTCCTGGTTCTCACCCTCTGCAGGCTCCTCCTGGTTCTCACCTTCTGCGGGCTCCTCCTGGTTCTCACCTTCTGCGGGCTCCTTCTGGTCCTCACCCTCTGCAGGCTCCTTCTGGTCCTCACCCTCTGCAGGCTCCTTCTGACCTTCACCCTCTGCGGGCTCCTTCTGGTCCTCACCCTCTACAGGCTCCTTCTGGTCTTCACCCTCTGCAGGCTCCTTTTGACCTTCACCCTCTGCAGGCTCCTTCTGGTCCTCACCCTCTGCGGGTTCCTTCTGGTCCTCACCCTCTACAGGCTCCTTTTGGTTCTCACCCTCTGCAGGCTCCTTCTGGTCTTCACCCTCTACAGGTTCCTTCTGGTCCTCACCCTCTGCAGGCTCCTTCTGGTCTTCACCCTCTGCAGGCTCCTCCTGATTCTCACCCTCTACAGGAGCCTTCTGGTCCTCATCGTCAGTTGTCTCGTTCTGACTTTCCCCGTCAGATGTTTCTTTCTGGCTGACGTCCTCCGTGACAACCCCGTTCACTTCCTCCGCAAATACGGAATGTATCGGCGTGGAAGTGAATGTCATTGCCGCCACAAGGATAAAAGTCAGGATTTTGTTCTTTGTATTAAGAACATTTCTCCTCATCCTTTTTCCCCTTTCTTTTTTATTGTATTGCGTTTATTGTAATTCGTTTATTTCTTACATTATTCTCCTTACAATAAACGCAAAAGGTTACTCTGTCTTGTCCCCGTTCTTACCTTTTCCACGCAGCTTGACGCCTGCAAATACGGCTATGCCTGCTGCCGCCAGCACAAGAGCCGAAATCCATATCCAAAGGAATCTGCCCATGCTGTCGCCGGTCTTGGGAGGAGTGATGCTGGTTCCGGTATTCTTATCATCGGAAACCGGCACAACCCTGTTCCAGCCGATAGCAAAAGGAGACGCGCTCCTGATGTGAAGCTCCAGCCCCGCATCGGTCTTGGTATAGGGCTCATTTATGATCTGTCCTGCAGTCAAGCCGTTGCAGTCCATGGTAATCAGGTGTGTGATAATGAAATCATATTCCTCAGCATTGGTTCCTTCCGGATATTGCAGGACAACCTTTAAGCCCTCTGCAGGAAAATCGTCCTTTGTCGCCACATCCCATGTCACGCCGTTATCCCGGCTCACCGATACGGCCACATCCCACACTACCACATTTTCTTTGGCAAATTCATTTCCGAAGGCTCCCTGTGCCGCCGTCACCACGCTCTGCATTATATATTCCTTCAGCTCGTCTACAGTGCTGCACCCGGTAACCGCTTTCACAGCTTCCGTCATGACGGAATCCGGAAGTACCTCGCTGGGCTCTGACTTTATGACGTAGTTATCCCCAGGCGCTGCCGTAGGTTCCGGCTCCGGTTCCGTGTCAGGCTCGGAATCAGGCTCTGCAGGCGGCTCCGCCGTAGGTTCTGCCGTGGGCTCGGGATCTGGCTCCTGCGTAGGCTCCGGATCAGGCTCCTGTGTAGGCTCGGGATCTGGCTCCTGTGTAGGTTCCGGGGTGGGCTCCGGCGTAGGTTCCGGAGTAGGCACCGGCTCGTCAAAATTGATCTGATCCGACGTAACGGCATTGATCTCCTTCTGAGACATCAGCCTGTACATTGCCTTTAAGGCTTCAAGTGCACTGAGCGCCTCACCCTCGTCCGGAACATATTCCTCTTTCCAGTCTCCGCCAAGGCTTCCTGCAAGCTCGTCGGAAAGCTTCTGTGCTTCCGCCTGCTTCGCAGCCTTCTCGTTCACCTGCCCTGCAAGATCCACGGGTATTTCCACAGCAGCGTTGGCAAGATTGCTCTTATAATAATCCGCAAAGGCGTTTGCCCCTACCTTCACCGTATAGGCTGTCACACCGTCCACACTTAACACGCTGCCGTCCGCAGCCTTGAAGCTGCCGTAATCAAAAGCCGCAACCTTATGAGAGCCCCATATGTCTGCGTCCTTCACAGCCGCGGTATAATCCTTGCCGCCTGCGGTGACGGTAACGGTGGCAGAGTCGGCTCCTCCCGCAAATGCGGCTTCCTTGTCAAATACAAGCCTAAAACCGCCGTCCACACACTGTACCGTCATGGAAGGCGCCGCAACCTTGCGGGCATTGCGGATACCGCCGTCATTGTGCCAATCCTTGTAAACCTCCGCATCCTGTATTGTGATATGGGCAATATTCCTCTGCTCATCCACTACCGTCTGCTCAAATACCGCACCCATCCCCAGCGAAACCAGATTCACCGGGATATACAGCATACCGTTGTAGCTGCGCGCTTTTTCGTTGGGATTCGTCTGTCCGGAAAATACGTTCCTGCTCTCCCCCGCCTTTACCGTAATGATACCGCTCTGTACGTCCAGATTGAGCAGACCGCTGGCTGCAGTAAAGGGATATTCCACAGTCACTACATTTTCCGTCACTCCAAGCATCCTGTATCCCAGATATTCCGCTATGGGAGCCACGGGAACCATAATCTGATTCTCTCCGTAGATTGCCTCGTACTCCTTTGTCTCGCCGTTGTAGTTCTCCAGGCTCAGCACATAGGTACGCTCGGGGCGGCTGCCCGCCGCTGCAAGCTCATCCGCGCCGTTATAATTTCCGGAAGGGAAACCGGGCGCCGCAAGCTCATTCAGATATTCTTCAATCCAGGTATATCCGGAAGGCGCGATTTCATTTCTGTCCTCCGCGTTATTGGGATCAAGGTTATGCGCCACCTCCCACGCGTCCGGCATGCCGTCCTGGTCCGTGTCCAGACGATACCACTGGGAATTCGGATCATTTACGTCGATTACCGGACGGTTGTTCAGGTAATTCTGGTCAAACTGCACACCGTTTTCATCATGGTCCTCCGCATTGTGCAGCAGAATCTTGCCGGTCTGGTTTCTCACGCCGTCCATGATCTGCGCGTCAATGGGATCGTGCTGCAGGACGGTACTGCCGTCCGGGCCATGATACAGGGACGCACCCGAGAACTGCAGAACCTTTGCATAAGCCACCTCCGCGGTATCCATATTTTCAAGAAGCTCCATATTCATACGGTTCTTGATAAGCACCAGCGGAATGGTGTAATCGTAAGGGAAGGTAAAACGTTCGGGGTATTTTGCCGAGCTCTCGGAGCCGGGCGTAATCATATCCACACCCGTATTCACACCGTCCAGCACACCGTTTTTGTTGGAGTCGATCAGGTTGCCTCCCAGATACAGGAAGTATTTACCGTTGCTCCTTGTGATCGCATGGTCCGGGTCCTTGGTGTCAAGGCCTGCGATATAATAGTTATTCACCACATTACCCCAGCCCTGTCCTGCCGAGTTGCCTCCTGCCACGAAGGGATACTCTCCCCAGTTATATACTACATTGTTGGTAAAATCCATAATTCCCTTTGCCTTGGGATTTCTGTCGTTCTGGTTGCCCCAGAGGCAATGGTGGATAGTCTGCGAATTCCACTCCTGCAGGCCGCCCATGGAATGAGTTCTGACGCCATTGGTCACGATGGACCACTGAATGGTCAGGTTGCTGGTATTCCGGGCGGAGCAATCCTCGTCGCTGCCATAGGTAAAGGAGCAGTGGTCGATCATGATATTTTTGCTCGCCTGCACATAGAAGGAATCATCCTTTGCCGTCGCCTGTCCATGCCGGAAATGGATATACCGGATAATCACATTCTCGGCTCCCTTCAGGTAAAAATTCTCCCCTGTCAGGGTAATTCCCTCGCCGGGCGCCGACTGTCCCGCTATAGTGACATTCTTAATACTTTTACTGTAGGCTACGCTCTTATTTGTCTGGATGGTGCCCGCCACATCGAACACGATGATTCTGGGCTCATCCGTCTTACCGTCATTGTCCAATGCGGCCGCAAAGGACCCCGGTCCGGTGGTATTCAGGTTAGTGACATGGATAACCTTGCCGCCTCTGCCACCGGTTATATACTCCGCATATCCCTCTGCCCCCGGAAATGCTGGCAGATCCGACATGGGAGGAAGGACTTCAACCAGCTGTCCCGAAGAATCTTCCTGCGCGGGCAGGCCTGCTTCGTACTGCATATCAGCCTTGCTCGTCAGTACGTTGCCGGACAGCATTGCGGCACACAATGCCAACGACAATATCTTTTTATACTTCAACGAAAACACACTCCTCTCTCATCTGTCTACTCAAACATGCGGTCCGCATAATCGGAAGGCAGGGTAGTCTGATCAATCTTTACTATTCTGTTTACCATGTATCTCAGGTTCGCCTCGCTGATTCCCTTGCCGATGCCGAATTTCTTCTTTCCCTCACGACTGTCCTTGGTCTCTACACTCAGCTGGAATGCTGCCTTTACATACTTGCTGTACCAGGCGTTATCCGCCACGTCCTCCCGGCTGATTCTGGTATCCGCATAGGTGGTGTCGATGTCGAACAGATTCACCAGCATCACCGCGATTTCCTCCGTTGTGATATCCCGGTCCAGACCGGACATAATGGTATCCACATCCTTCATGTTTGCCTGTCCGTTAAACAGTCCTCTGGCGTACATTGCATTAAGTGCGTTCCTTATGGATTCCTCTGTCGTCATGCTGTCGTCCACCGACTTCTTGCTGTCCCTGGGAATGGCAAGCCTGACCTCCTTCTTCACTACAACCTCATCGCCGTCCTCGTTGGTGGCCAGCATCGTCACCAGAAGCACAGCCTCCGTTGCCCCGTCCTCGGAAGGGATAACCGTGAGAGTATTCTCTGTCAGCTCCGCGTTGCCGGATACCACTTCCCAGATCAGTGTCTCGCCGTTCTCAAATCTTTCCGGAAGACGTATCTGGCGCTTGTTTATCTTCACCTCGCCGTCTTCTCCCAGGGTCACCAGAACATTGCCCACATAGTCTACAAGGTATTCCTCAATATGTCCCAGATTTCCGTTAGGCAGCACGATGACGGGATAGGTCACTGTCTGTCCGCCTGCGCTGATGCTGACAAGCGCGTTTTCATTGGGCTCACTGCTGTCCAGGGAAGCGGTGAATTTCATCACTCTTACCTCAACCTGCTTCTTACTTCCGTCCGAGAAGTTATACTCGTAGATACCGTTCAGTACCAGGCCTGCGGTATTCGCCTTATCGCCCACATAATAGGTTGTCTTCTTGGCAGGGCTGACAATCTTCAGCTCCGTAAGAACCTTGCTTGCTTTGCCGTTGATCGCCTCAAAGAACATATTGTCGTAATAGTTCGTTCCTCCTGCGTTCTGAAGCTCCACGGAAGCAACGTC
This sequence comes from uncultured Acetatifactor sp., assembly GCA_910578215.1. GTDB lineage: Bacteria > Bacillota > Clostridia > Lachnospirales > Lachnospiraceae > Acetatifactor. Next base: position 13,141 of record CAJTPH010000012.1, read on the forward strand.
AAACTTGGTTGCCTTTGTGGAGGCGGAACCGTTGGAGCTGTGTACCGTGCCGTTGCCGTTTATGTATACATTCTGGTCAAACTCGGCAAATTTTGTCCACTCCTCGCTGCCATAGTCATCCGTAGTCCAGACTACCGCGTCAAATACCAGATATCCCAGCTCATTACTCTTATCCAGGTCGATATCGATTTCCGCCCTTGCCCACTGCTTCACGGGCAGGCCGCCGAAGCGATGCGCATAATCCCCTGTTGTGTTCTTATCCAGGTACAGGTTCATGTTAGAGCTTCCGTATTGGCCGATATCCACCATAGGATATCCCTCGCTGTTCAGAATACGCATGAACAGGGAGGCACCGCTGGTTGCCGTTGTCAGGAACTCCGTCTCAAAGTGGACGGTTCCCGAGCTGACGGTATTCGTAAGCTTCAAGGTAGAGGAACCCTTATCCAGCTTGATCTTATTACTGGTATTGCTTGTGTCCTCCACGCCGATATCGCCGCTGGTTACACCGATCTTATCCCCGTTAAAGCCTACCAGTGCCACGTTTTCCTCGTTCGTGTAGCTGAATGTCAGGTAAGAGCCGTCGGGCTTCATCTTTACCTTAACCATATAGGATACGGTAAATTCCTTCCCGTTGTCCGTTACCTTGATAATAACCTCGCTCTCGTCCTTGATTTCACTGAAATCGTATTGCGTCTCAAACTTATTGATCTTGAACGTCTTGGTCTCCGACGGTCTGCCGTCGGAATATTCCACCAGATAGGTTCCGGTGAGCTCCAGACCCGCTGTATTCAGCTCGGAGCCCTGTACATATTCCAGCTTTGTCGCCGGCTTGGTGATTTCCATGCTCTGCAGGGTCTTTGTGGTGGTCACAATACCGCTGATGCCGTTTCCGTCATTGAAATAAACGTCATCCACATAGGAGATACCCTGAGATTCAAACTGCAGCTCCTTGATATCAAAGACATTCAAGCCCTCTGTGGAACAGCCGCTTGACACATTGTAATTGATGAAAGCTTCATTCTGCGTAACGGTTTTCTCAAGCTTCCACTCCTCATCCGTATACGCATTCTTGTAGTAAATTTCCATATCGAACTGCATGACTCCCTTTTCATTGGAAGCATCCAGATCGATCTGCGTCACAACCTTTATCCACTTATTGGTTCTCTTGCTGGCAAGGTTAATCGTATTTCCGGCTCCTGTGATATCCAGCCCCTTGTACATATTCAGGTTACCGCTGCCCTGCTGTGCGTAGTTGATCAGCGCGTTACCCTGGCTGTCCAGTATCTTGATGCCAAATACGGCTCCGTTCTGGTAGCCCACCGTCTCAAAGGTTACAATGCCGCTGTCGATTGCCCGGTCCAGAACCTTTCTGACTGTTCCTTTGTTAATCTGCAGCTTGTTGGTCTCATTGGAACCCTTCTCGTCCGCCGCCACAGCCAGGACCCCTTCGGCTGCCTCCAGCTTCAGGTCCTCAATATCGTCTGCGTCTATGTAAAAGAAGGACTGAGAAGGAAGCACCACCGGTACTAATACCTCCATGTTGTCAAAGCATGCGCCTGCTCCATTGCTCTCCATTACCATGGATGCCACACTGAATTCGGTCAGGGTATCCGTTGCGCAGCCATTATCGCTTTTTAAAGCCGAACCGTCCGTTGCCGGCCAGCCTGTCTGATAATTCTCCTGGGTAACCGTTGCTCCGAGAACCCAGTCCGTATCAGAATAGTCTGCCTTGGAGTAAATATTTGTAGTAAACTGCAATACGCCGTTTTTGTTGGAAGCCGTCAGGTCAATCTCCGTCTCCATGCGTATCCATTGATTTTTCTTTGCCAGCACCGTGCTCGGCGCTCCTGAGGTATCCTGGCCGAAATACAGGTTTATATTTCCCTTGCTGGGGAACTGGCCAAAATTAATCAATACGTTTCCGTCCTTGTCACAGATACGGAACAAAGCGTTTTTAGCGTTCTCGTTAAACTCCACATTGATTTTTACAATGCCTTCGGTCAGGGCATCCCATGACTTCGTGACCTTGCCTGCTGTTGTAAACATCAGCTTCTGTGTGTCATTTCCTGCCACTGCCGTCTGGCTCAGCTCAACCGCAGCCGTATCCCCTGCCAGTCCCAGCTCATCCAGACTTTGAGCCTCGCCCGTATAAGAGAAAACAGGCTCCATTTCCGCATCCGACTCTACTCTTATAGAGAATGTGCAGGTATAGATGTTGTCCTTGTCATCCTTATATGTAACAGTCACCTTCTTGGAGCCCGCGCTGCTCATATCCGGAGCGGTAACCTCGTAGACATCTGCACTCAGCTCCTCCTTATATTCCTGGATGCCGTCGGAATAAACCGCCTGCACCACAAGTCCGGTCTGATCAAAGCTTTCGCCGATCCTGTAGGTTGTCTTGTCCGGTCTGGTCACGACCTCAATCCCTGTCAACACCTTTTCCGGTACCTTGACCTCAACCGTGGTATCCAGCTTCTTCCCGCCGTAGCAGATCGTTATAGGGACGCTGTCAGCCGCAGCCGTTTCCTTGCTGTAGCCTTCTACCGTGTAATCAACCCCGTACAGCATATCCGCAAGCTTCAATGTCTCCTTTGTTCCGCCGAAGTGTGTTATCTCCACCGCGGCATCACCGGGTGCAAAGTCTGTTCCCGCGGTCTGTGCGCCGGGCGCTGTGGCAAGAGCCAGCTCCCCTGTAATGGCATGGAGGGAAATATCTCCGATCCACCTGCTCTTGCTTCCTTTATTGCTTATGGTTATGGTATTCAAATCAAAGGGATGCTCGCTGCTGCCGTCAGCGGCGCTCACCGTACCGTTTGCGCCGTTTGCGCTTTGCAGCAGCTCCTCCTGGGTTGCAGAACCTACCAAACGCCACTCGGACGCATTCTCGCTGTAGCTATTTGCCGTATAATCGGATACGCTTACCGCAAACTTCAGTACCCCGTCCGAGGAGTCGTCAAGGTAGAACTCCGTCCTTACCCTGCACCATGTGTTTCCGGTATAAGCGCCCAATTCCACAAGAGAGCTGCCCCCCTCGGTATCGGTTAGATAAATCTTCTTGGTGTTTGAATTTACACAAACTACAAATAATGTCTCACCCTTGCTGTTCACAAAGACAACGTTTTGTGTAACGCCGCCTGCCGGACAAAGCTCTATATCAAAAACAACTGTCCCAGCGCTGATGACCTCTCCTATGGGAACCTCCGCCGATTTATTTCCTCCTATAGACAACCCCTTCTTAGTCCACTGAGTTGCCTGGCTCAGTCCCATGACACCCTCCGCTGCCGTCTCGCCGTCGTAGCGGAATATATATCCGTCTGCGGCATATATACCCATTCCTGCCCCGTTGGATGCCGGCGGCACCTTTACAGGCTCTTTCGTGGGTGCAGGCGACTCCGTCGGTGCAGGCGACTCTGTCGGTGCGGGCGACTCCGTAGATCCCGCAGGCGACTCCGTCGGTGCGGGCGATTCCGTAGATCCCGCAGGCTCCTCCGTACCTTCCGTGGATTCAGGCGTCTCTGTTGCCACGCCTGCCGATTCATCTGTATCTTTTTCATCCATCGGCTCACCTGTATCCGCACCGTCTGCGGGTCCGGTGATATCCGCATTGTCCGACATTCCGCCCGAGGATTCACCGGAATTAACCGTATCCGCAAGTACATGATCCATCGACAATGTTGAACATATCAGCAATGTCGAAAGCGCAAATGCCAGCACTTTGTTCATTTTTACATGAACTTTTTTCATTTTTCCTTCCTCCCTCATCAATTTTTATTTAATGGGTTATTTTTTAATGAAAATTTTGGCAATTTTCACATATTATTAATATAGCATCCACCCCCCCCCATTTTGTCAATCCATGTGCCTCAAATAAGCAAGCATAACAATATTCAAGGCCCGCCACCACATAAAAAGCAATGTAAAGTGCATTGCCTTTCGTTTGCGTTAAATATAATTGACAATATATACTTATTGTAGTAAAGTACAGGAAAGGAATGACATTGATAAGTGTATAATTTGATCTTATCCCGCAATCGAGAGGAACTAAAATGAATGCGTAATAAAGAAGACATTTCATATATTATAACGCTGCTTTTTACCTTATCCGCGCTTATCTTTATGGTCGTCCACAACTTTTCCTCCTTTTATTCAAATGCGGTCTCCAACATGGACGAAATGGGAGAAAGCAGCCTGGCGAAGGAAAGGGAATATCTGGAGGGCTATCTCACCAAGGGTCTGGACGTACTGCAGGTAACCGCCATCACAATAGAATATATGATGCAGCACGGCGCCTCCTCCGAGGAGATAGAGGCATTTCTGACGGAGGAATCGGAGCGCTACATGGCTGATATCGATCCCAACTTTACGGGAATATACGGGCTGTTTAACGGAGACTATATCGACGGCATAGGCTGGGAGCCGGACGGGGACTATGTTCCCCGGGAAAGAGAATGGTACACAGCCGCAAAGAAGGCGCAGGGAAAACCCACCATCGTTTCCCCCTATCTGGACGCACAGACAGATACCGTCATGGTATCCGTCAGCCAGCTGCTTTACGACGGCGACAGCGTTATTTCCCTTGATATTGTTTTAAACCAGATACAGATCATTACCCAGGATATCAACATGGACGGAATGGGCTATGGCTTTATCATTGACAGGGAGGGGCTGGTGGTGGCCCATTCAGACGAATCGGAAAAGGGAAAAAACTACGAAAATGACGCGGAAATGAAGAAGCTTCTTGACAGGGTCTATGAGGAGGGCGGAAAGACCTTCCACACGGAAATCAACGGCGAGGACTGTACGGTCTTTGTGGATACGGTCATGAATGACTGGTATGTCACCATGATTATCAGCAACACCAAGCTGTATCAAAATATCCGGAACATTCTGATACACAACATTATAATCTGCATCGTGGTATTCGTGCTCATCGCATCCTTCTGCACCGCCGCATTCCGAAAGATCGGCCTGCATATGAGAAGGGTTGAGGAAAGCCAGCGGGAGCTGGAAAAAATGAATGAAAAAATTGTTGCCACTATAGCCAAAACCATCGACGCCAGAGACCGGTATACCAACGGCCACTCCCAGCGGGTGGCAAAATATGCTCTGGAGCTAGCAAGGAGAATGGGAAAAACGGAGGCCGAACAAAAGGAGATCTGTTATGCGGCGCTGCTGCATGATGTGGGAAAAATACACATTCCGGACGCCATAATCAATAAGCCTTCACGGCTGACCGAGGAGGAGTTTTGCCATATCAAGCTGCATCCCATATCCGGCTATTACATTTTAAGGGACCTGAACGAGGTCTCCCTGATCGCCCAGGGCACAAAATGGCATCACGAGAGATTTGACGGGAACGGTTATCCCAACGGACTGGCGGGAAAAAATATTCCTGAAGTGGCGCGAATCATAGGAGTTGCGGATGCCTACGACGCCATGACCTCCAACAGGATTTACCGGAAAATCATGCCTCAGGAAAAGGTACGGGCAGAAATCGAAAAGGGAAAGGGCACGCAGTTTGACCCGGAAATCGCCGATATCATGCTGTGCATGATCGACGAGGACACCCATTATGAGATGAAGCAGAAGGCCGAAACAACCAGAAAGATCCTTATCGTGGACGATGAGCCTCTGACTCTGGATTTGCTTGAATTTATTCTCCAGGACGAATCAGAATTCATTGTCTACAAAGCGTCCTCAGGCAGGGAAGCGCTGCATATCTTAAGCCAGGCTTCTGTCGACCTGGTACTCCTTGATATCCAGATGCCCGGCATGGACGGCTTTGAGGTATGCAGGGAAATACGAAAGACCTCGAACATTCCCGTTGTCTTTATGACCGTGGACAAAAACTTCGACACCATTGAAAAAGCGGCGCAGATGGGGATTAAGGATTATCTTGCCAAGCCGATTATGTCGCTGACTCTTTTGGAGGTTATACGAAGTATACTTCAGGACGAGGTGGATTATAAAATAATCAAGTAATGTGCCACACAGACACAATGAAAAAGGGGCTGAACAGCCCCTTTTTCAGTACCTGCAGAATCAGCCTGCAGCCGCCTCAAATACATTGCCCGCGCCGCCGGATTACAGCTCCATGAATGTGGTGTCATATGCCCCTATGGTCACGGTCTTATCACCCTTTTCGGTAGGAATCGTGGTGGTCTGCTCTATGTCGCTGTTGTTGATAACCACCAGCTTGCCGCTCTCGGGATAGTATGCGCATTCCGTGTAGAGGTTATCGGTCATGTACAGACCGCTTATGCCCTCTCCGCCCGCGTAACGGATGAGCTGATAAAGCATTCTGGTATTCTCCAGATCCACCTGGAAGGATGCAAGATAGATGCCCTTGCCCTTTCCGAACTGATTAACCGTCACAAGAGGTCTGTTATCCTGGTCCGCCATCAGCACCTTCGCCTTGCCGTCCGTAAGATAGAGATTGTCCTTACTCTCCACGGTTGCACCCTCGGGAAGCAGCTCCTGGGTATCCTCAGCCTCAAAGCTCCACTTTCCATGGCAGACTCTGGCTCCGGTATCCTTGTCGATACCCAGCACGTGCGCCATACGGAAGGTATAATCGTAGCCGTCCACAGCGGAAGGCTCATTCACACCTATGAGCGCTCCGCCGTCGTGCACCCATTTGGTGAGAATGGTAACCACCTCGTCGTCCTTCCAGTTATCGCCGCCGCTCCATGCGCTTCCCGCATAGCCTGCGTTGATAACCACATCCACATCCTCTAGAGCGCCCTTCCTCACATCCTCAAAGGAGATAAACTTCACATCTACGGGCAGGCCGGAGAGAGCTTCGTTAATGTGGATCAGATCATGCATATAAGTCTCATGGAAGTGTCCCGACAGAGTCCAGGAACGAAGCGCTCCCCAGCTGTGCAGCACGGCAACCCTTGTCTTGATCGTGTAAGGCTTGCCCGCGTCATGGAAGGTGCGGATCAGGCGGAACTCGTCGGAAACCTTTTCAATATAATCGCAGAAATCGGGGAAGGGCTCTACCAGATGCAGGTATCCGCCCAAGCCGATTCTGTCTATCTTTGCCCGAAGCAGGGCGCGTCTCACGCTGTTCCAGTACTTCTTAGCATCCAGAGTAGGATCGCCGCCCTCGGCAAAGGTAGGCGCGCCGCCCAGACCCACAGGGAACAGATAAGGATGCAGACGAAGCTCATGGGTGGGCACATCCACACCCGCGCAAAGTCTTGCCTCATAGCCGGAGAACACGCACTTGATCAGACCGTCAAAGCCGAACTCCTGGAACCTTCCGTTGTAAGGCTCTACACCTACCCAGCTGTCATCGTAGAACACATAAGCCTTCTTGCCGTACTCATGAACCATATCTATAAGCTTTTTGCCGAAGCCGATGACAAAATCATTGATAAACGCCATCCAATCCGCCTTACGGTCGGTGCCGGGCATATGAGTCACATGAAGCTGTCCCTTATTGATAAAATCCTCCGCGGTCATGGAATAACCGTACTTTTTCGCAAATTCGTCCAGGGCAATATCGCTCACCGTATAATCATAGGAACCCCAATCGGAGAACAGATGACGGTTTCTCTCATCGCTGCCCCATATCCACACAAAGTTATAAAACATGGAGGTAAAACGAACGACAGTAGTGTCAGGATGGGTCTCACACCAATTCTTCATCCAGCCCAGCATATACTCCTGGGTCTCGGGATATCTGGGGTCGATCTGCATGAGATGCTCCTTATCCCAGTTGTTTGTGGTGTGGTTGTACATGGAAATTTCTTCCCAGATACGATAGGCAAGAAAGCTTACCGTATACTTGTGGAAGGGAGTAATTCCCTTTACGGTCACGGTTCCCGCAGCCTTGTCATAGCTCCATTTGGAGCCCTCAACCTTCTCATTGACGGTTCTGTCATAAACCTCCCAGTACTTCATTGCAGCGTCCTTGTCGTTAATGACAAACTGCTGATCAAAAAAGCTTTCCATTAAATTAATGGTAACATCCCCGCTCTCTGCCACCTTCGCGGGCGTGCAGAGAAAGGTCTGCTGCAGCTTATCCTGATTCTTCTTCGCCCACTCGTTATGGTCGCGGATAATGCAGATTGTGGAATAAATTCCGTAGCCCGCATGTACGATCTCGTCGGAAAGCACGGTTCCGTCACTGTCCCGGATTACATCCGCCCCCCATTTCTCCGCCATTTTTAAGGTCAACTGCTCAAATCCGGACTCCCCCGGAAGGGTAAATCCGCCCTTTGTCTCAGACATTTCAAATCCTCCTATTTTAAGTTCCGCCTCTGCGCTTCGACGCCCCCATTGTGGGGAAGTAATTTTCATCTTTTAAACACAGCTGAAAATTCCTTCCGGGGGCTTCTACGCTTCGAGGCTGTTTTTTTTAAGTTCCGCCTCTACGCTTCGACGCCCCACTTATGGGGAAGTAATTTTCATCTTTTAAACACAGCTGAAAATTCCTTCCGGGGGCTTCTGCGCTTCGAGGCTGTTTTTTTAAGTTCCGCCTCTGCGCCTAAAAACTGTTTTTATATGTTCATTTTCCTGCACAGCTCCACGGCCTCGCCCCTCGTAACCACCCTTTTCAGGTCGACGCTGCCGTCTGCCGCAATCAGTCCCACCGCCGCTGCCGCGCGGACATAGGGTCTTGCAAAATCACTGCACCTATCGTCATAAACGCATGCCGTCTCCCCGCAGCTCTCGGGAAGCGTCTTACGGCTCTTGTAGCCGTTTATGGCAAACATCAGAAGCTCCTCCATGGTAACAGGCTGCAGCGGATGGAATTCCCTGTTTTGCACCAGCGCCATATCGATAATTCCGTTCTGGTAAGCGCACTCCACCGTGCCTGCATACCACTCATGCCCCACCACATCGGTAAACATGTCGTTGTACACGTTGGTTGGGAAAAACCTTGCGGTCTTAATGACCATGTCCAGCACCGATGCCCTGTCCGCAGGCTCCTCAAGCTTATCCACCTCGGAGAGAAGCTTCTTCACCTCCTCGGGACCTGCCACCTCCTCAAACATTTTAGGCTTCTGCGGCGGAACAATCCTTCCGTCAGGCTTCCAGACTCCGAACCCCTGCGTAACGCTGTCGGCAAGCAGACGATAAGCCGGCTCCTGGGCGCTGCCGCACACTCTGACGATTTCCTCCGCCACAAAGCCTGCCATGAAATATGCGCCATAGTCATTGCTGTGGGTATAATCATTGGGGAAGAAGCAGGGCTTTGACGCCTCTCTGCCTGTTTTTATAATAAATTCCATGCTGTGACGGTGCAGGTCTATCACGGGAACTCCCAGCTCCTGCCCTATCTGAAGGCAGACCTCCGCATACTCCTCCAGCAGATCGTTGTAGGTTCCGTCGTTGCCCTTCCACGTATTTCTGGCAATAGGGGTGACGATCAGAGGAAATACGCCCCTTTCCCTGCTTTCCTTCACATACCGCTCCAGATTGCTCCTGTAGCCGCCCTGCGCCTTCAGGGAATCCAGCTTCTGGTCATTATGGGCAAACTGGAAAAAGCAGTAATCCCCGGACCTGCTGTACTTCTCCACAATGGCATAATGCCCCTGCTGCCGGAAGCTTGCCGTGGTCAGTCCGGAATGGGCATGGTTGGAAACCGCCAGCTTATCGTTAAAATATCCCGATATCATCTGCCCCCAGCCGCTGTAGCTGGTTCCGGGCGCGTAAGGATAATCTGCGCTCTGGTCCGTTACCGTGGAATCCCCGGCAATATACACGGTAGGACAGTCAGCCTCCTCCACCAATATCCCGCTGATCCTCGGCCGGTCCGCCACCACCGTAACGTCCAGCGTCTTGTCCTCATAGCACTCATTTTTCCCTCTGGGCACGATATCGCACACATTTACGGTCATGGTGTGAGTAAACGTGGTGTCGCCGGGAATATCCCCGAAAAATCCCAGCCGCCTGCGCCCTGTGAAAATGATAACGTTTTTCATGGGCCCATCCGTATGAATAGTCACCGTGACTCTGTAATTCCCCTGGCAGGGCACATCCGATTTAAAGCACAGCGGAATACGCCTGTGTTCGCCCTCCATGGGCTCCCCTGTCATTTCCTCCAGACCAGCGATCTCCCCGTCGGAATCCAGAAAACAGCCCTTTGAGTCGCCCTGCAAAAAGCTCAGATCCCTGTCCTGATACCAATAGACCGTGTCAAAGGCGGAATTCAGCTCCGGAATTCTCAGAAGCTCCTGCTCCCGCCTGTTCTTTTCGGTCACAAACCCGAAGCCCTTGTCAGGGGAATACAGGTTCCCGGGAGTGACAGAGACTGTTTCCGCCAAACAGTCATCATTTTTTACAGACGCCGAAGCAGCTTTCTCCAGGACAGATCCGTTTTCCGCTCCAAAAACATACTTTTTCCGAAACATTTACAGAGCACCGTCCTTTTCAATCTTATCGGAAACCAGAAGGTTTGCAAAGAACGCCAGCGCAAGACCCTGTCCCCAGCCCTGAATATACGCCTTGGGAATGCCTCTGTAGCCCTCCTTGTCCCTCATGACAGCCGTGCCGCCGGACACGTTCATTACCTTGCCGTCCTCGCTGACATTTTCAAGCAGACCCTTTATGGACTTATTTAAATATTTTGAATGGAGAGGGTTGCCTCTGGTCAGCATTGCCGCCGCAATACCTGCAGAAGCGGAAACCTCCTCATAGGACTCCTCATCATCCAGAACTGTCCTCCAGAGCCCGTTTTCGGTCTGCACTGTCTTCAGCGCCGCAAGCTGCTCGTTCAGAGAACCGGCAATGTCGATATACTTGGGATACAGGTAACACTCGGGAAGAATGCCGCCCACCTGTGACATGGTAAACGCAGCCCACGCGTTAGCCCTGCCCCAATAAATCCCGGACATATGATCGCCTGCAATATTATCATACCCATGATAATAATAACCGCTGCTGGGATTCTGCAGATACTTAATGTGCCAGTAATACTGATTCAGCGCGTCATCTATCATCGCCTGGTCCTTGTTCATAACGCCCACCCGCAGAAGCAGGAACGCAGCCATAAACAAGGTATCGCACCATGCCTGCTCCGGAAAATCATTGTTCGCGGAAACGGTGTGCTGCAGCACATGGTCGGCAAAACGAAGCGCATCATTGGATATGTAGTCGATCTTGCTCATCAGGATATCGTAATACTTCTTGTCGTTGGTGGCCTTGTAAAGCGTAATCAGGCAATGACCCATAGCGCAGGCATTCACGGTCCATACCTTGGGAAGACCCAGACTGATCAGCTCATCCACCCTGTCCTTTAAAAGGGTCAGATATTCTTCCTTGCCTGTCTTCTCATATGCCTCGCCGATTCCGTAATAAGCGACACCGCAGGGCCAGTCCCAGGTAAGGTCCATATTCATGGTCTTTTTTACGATCTTGTCAATAACCTCCTCGATCTGCTTCTTGTCAAACTCCAGTTGTAACATACTTCCTCCATTCCGCCGCAGGTGGGCTGTTTATTTTTTCACCGTCCGAAGCCTGCGAATAATCTTCGGACAATTACCTGATTCTATTTTATTCTAATGCGGGCTTGAAAGCAATCAAAACAATAAAAAAATTTACAGGAGAAAGCCTCTCGGCTGCTTTTATGTCCAGTCTTTTTTTCTGTATAAGGCAGCTCCTACAATAGCACACACCGCCGTTACCGATCCCAGAACCATTAATTCCTTTCCGTGCAGACGGAGGCTGTCTCCGGCAAAAACTCCCTGCATTAAGTCAACCGCATAAGTCATTGGCAAAAGGCCGGATATTCTCTTTACCGTATCGGGAAACAGCATATCCGGCATTGTTGCGCCGGACAGGAACAGCATAATAAAATAAAAAAGGTAGCAAATCAAAGATGTGCTTTTTAAATCCCTCCCTATAGCTGTAAAAAGAAATCCCATGGAAAACAAAGCAGCTATGGAAAACAACACGCTTACGCAAACAGAGAGAAAAGCACCCCTGACTTGTATATGATAAAAAATCGTTCCGGCAATCAGCAAAATTAGAATCCCTATAAGCGTCATTATAAGATTGATAAACACCTGTGCCGCCAAAATACTCTTTTTTCCAGCTGGTGTAGCGTCAAATCTCTTATAAATTTTTTTCTCCTTATAACCGGATAAAGTCAAAGGTAAAGACATTAATCCGGTAACCCCGATTATCATGACGGCATATGCAGGCACAGAAATATCCATCATGTTAACCTCCGCTCCGTCATAAATCGGCGTATTACCAAAGATTCCACCAAATAAAAGGAGCATTAACACAGGAAACACAAGTACAAAGAAAAAGTTGAAAAAATCCCTTGTAAACAATCGCAATTCTATTTTACATATAGCAGCAAATCCTTTCATAGTAACCCTCCACTTTTGATGCACCCGCAAATTTGGGCGCAAGCACAAATTATCTGTAAAAAATCTGTTTTCACAGTATTCCCTCCATTGTCAGCCCTGTTGTTTTCGGCGCAATCATCAAGTAAAGCTTTTCCAGAGACAGATTTTCTTCCCATTCATCTCCCGGAAACCGCATCTTAACATATTCCCGAAATCCCTGCTGCGTTCCAAAGAATTGCTGCTTCCCTTTTTCTAAATAAAGGATTTTATCCGCAAGGGCTTCAACCTCATCCAGATAGTGAGAAACCATAATAATGGCTACGCCGTTTTCCCTTATATTTTCAAAGCTGAGCCACATATTCTGTCTTACCTCTGGGTCAAGCCCTGTCGTCAGTTCATCCAGTACCAAAAGCTTTGGCCGTCCCATAAGGGAAAGTATAATAGATAATCTTTGCTTTTCACCGCCGGACAGCTTGTGAATCGGGTGTTTTCTTTTTTCATCAAGCCCCATCTGCGTCAGTAATAAATTCCAATCGGCGGGTCTTTCGTAAAAAGAAGCAAATAATCTGCATTGTTCTTCCACCCTGATTTTTGAGGGATATTCTGCTTCTTGCAGCTGAACCCCCATTCCCTTATATATTTCGCTCCGGTACAGCCATGGGTCTTTTCCAAAAACACGAATCAAACCGCTGTCCGGTTTTCGTAAGCCCTCTATACACTCCACAGTAGAAGTCTTTCCAGAGCCATTTTGTCCGATAACAGCCACTATCTCTCCCGGCTTCACGGAAAACGAAACATTTTGAACCGCATGTAGGCTTTTATATGTCAGATTCAGATTTTCCACCTGTACGATTGCCTGTGACATAATGATTCCTCCTTATTTTCTTGTTATCACTATTTTATTACGGGATCTGAAAACAAACAACAGACGTGGTGGAAGCAGCAGTCTGCAATGTATGAGCGGTCGAATTCCGTGTATGAAATGCACACATTTGCCGTCTTGTTATGGTATAATGCACTCAAGAATCCAGCCGCTGCGCGTCTGACGCGCTGTGCGCTTAAAATCTTCTTTGCAGATTTGATTCTTTCGTTACCATATCAGGTGAAATCAAATGCTCACTTTGTTCGCGCTTGATTTCCTGCTGATATGGTATAATGTTGACACAGAAGGGCGTTGTGTCAACTTCTGATTCCATATGCGCCGAAGCGCACGGTATTATGGTATAATACCCTGGGAAGGAGATGTATCTTATGAAAGTTGAATGCAAAATCAGCACGGATTATACAGAGCCATATGCGGTTCTTCATATAAATAAAATGACAGAAACAATTGCAAGAGCCATTTCTATGCTAGAAGAAGAAAATGCAAATTGTCTGACATTAATTGCAGCCAATGACAGAAAAACCTATTTTATCAAGCCAGAGGATATATCGTTAATACGTACAGAAGGCAGGGAAATTGTTTGTTACGATAAACACAAAAACAGATATATATTAGATAAACCCTTGTACGAATTGGAAAATATGCTTGACACTGGTTTTGTGCGTATTTCAAAATCAGCAATTGTCAATATCAATGAAATCAATCATGTAGAAGCAGGTTTCAACGGAACAATGAAGCTGGTAATGAAAAATGACGTCACGGATTATATTTCCAGGAGTTTTCGGAAAGGTTTTAAAGAAAGGTTGGGATTAGAATGAGGCATACGCTTAAATTAGTAATAAAATATATTTTATCCGGTATTTCTTTTGGGTGCACATTCTTTGTGGTTATGTGTCTATTTTGTTCTATCTGGGGTGGAGAAGATATATTGATGCAGATATTCAAAGATTTTACAAGACAATCAATCGGAGCCATGATTATCGGCGTTGCCTGCGGCAGCACACCTGTCATTTATCAATTTGACCGTCCTTCTTATTTTTTGAAGATACTTATACATTTTTGCGTCGGAATGGGCGTTTTTTATCCTGTTGCAGTTTATTTAGGGTGGATTCCTTTTTATCCAGACAAGATCATCTATACAATATTGCAATTTTTATTTTCATGTGGTATTTTTGTTATAATCTGGTCAGGTTTTTATCTATTTAATCGAAATGAAGCCAAAAGAATTAATAAAAGGTTAAAGGAACTTGAACAGGACAACACAGTGGATAATAGATAAAACAAGAATATCCCATCACATTTCAGGAGGTATATTATTTTGCAGATTTACAAAACGCTACAAAGAGCTCTCAGTGAAACGGAAGAAAAAACGATAGAGCATTTCAGATATTATTACGATAACAGAAAATGCTTTGCGTTAATCAGCGAATACGTGATTGCCGCGCTGTCAAACGAAAATTCTGCCAGCCTGGAGAAGCTGAAGCAGGAAACATTAGAAAATATTTCCAGTGTGCTGAATACCCCGCCGGATTTCGGCTCCTATGTTATGGACGATAAATTTGGGCTGGTAAAAATGAATTACGGAATTTATGCGGTCAGCCCCCAAATACTGACCGATGAAGAAATCAAACAGGGGAAGGTAGATTTTGCCACCGCCCTGGACTTGAGGAGCCTGTGTCTGGAGGCGTGCGAAAAAGGCAATATTATTGCGGTGGTTGATGAGGAGCTTTAATTGATGTATGCTATCAAAAATAAAGCATTAAAAAATCTGCTTTCCACGAAAGAAGTTAAAAATGAAGCATTTAAATTGTATTGTGGTGTTTGATGCCGCAAAAGACAAAATTTTACTCTGCAAAAGAACGAAAGACCCCTACAAGGGGCTTTACAACTTTGTGGGCGGAAAGGTAGAACCCGGAGAATCCTCTGAACGGGCGGCTTACAGAGAGCTTCAGGAGGAGACCGGCATCAGCGAAAGAAGCATAGAGCTTTTCCGGCTCATGGATCTGACCTATTATATCGATAACCTTGTTATTGAAATTTATGTAGGCAGGCTGAACCGGGACACGGAGCTTATAGAGGAAACCAATCCCTTGATATGGATGCCTCTCACGGAAAACTTTGCGGATATGGAGCGCTTTGCAGGCGAACAGGACATGGCTCATATTGTCAACATAGCGCTGAAGCATCCCCTTTGCAAGCCTGCGGATTAATACTTATTAAAGATTTTGAGAAAATGCTGAAGCATATGTTTATCTGGACAAGAGATTTTGAGAAAAAAACGGGATGAATACGAAAAATACAATGCCGGACAGAGAAGCCTTTGAACGGGCAAAGAAAAAAATCATAGGAATCGACAGACAGCGGCCGGGAATAGGTACTCTGTCTGAAAAAACCGTCCATGCCATATTAAAAAACTATTATGAGCCCGACGAGGACAGACAGGAAATACCCATCTATAATTTTGTTGCGGACATATATTCCGGGGGCGAAATCATCGAAATACAGACGAGGCAGTTCAATAAGCTGAGAGGCAAGCTGGAAGCCTTTCTGCAGCAGTTCCCGGTCACTATCGTCTATCCTGTCCCAAAAGAAAAATGGATTATCTGGATAGACCAGGAGAGCGGCGAGCTCAGCAAAAAACGCAAATCTCCCGCAAAGGGTAGCCCTTATGACGTGTTCCCGGAGCTTTATAAAATCAAGGCATTCCTTAAAAATCCAAATCTCAGAGTACGGCTGGCCATGATGAACATGGAGGAGTACAAGCTCTTAAACGGCTGGAGCAGGGACAAAAAAAAGGGCGCAAGCCGATATGACCGTATTCCAACGGAATTGGTGGAGGAGGTGGAGATAAACTGCTCTGAGGATTACATGCAGTTTGTACCCTTCGAGTTAAAGGACCGTTTTACCTCCAGGGAATTTGCCAAGGCGGCTCACATTACCGTCAGCCTGGCGCAGACGGTGCTGAATATTTTACATTATGTAGGCACGGTGGAAAGAGTGGGTAAGCAGGGTAAGCTGTATCTCTATGAAGCAAAAAATCAATAGCGGCAAGCAATGTCCGCACTATAAAACCGGCTGCTGCCACAGGCTTTAAGCTGCATAACATCAGGGGCTGCTGCAAAACTCAGAAAAAGTACAAAGCATGGTTTTACAATCCGTTTGTATATGCCATATATTGTACAATAACCTTGTTTTTCAACAGCCCCCGTTTTACTACGCTGCCGCCTCTTTATCCTTAGCGTACAGCAGCTTCAAAATAATCGGCGTACATATACTTGAAATAATAATCAACAAAATAACCGAAGTAAAGTATACAGGAGTCAGAAGCCCAACCGACAATCCCTTCTGCGCTACGATCAGCGCCACCTCTCCTCTGGTCATCATTCCCACGCCGATTTTCAGGCTGTCCCTCATACCGAACCTGCACAGCTTTGCCATAAGACCGCAGCCTATAATCTTTGTAGTCAGCGCCACTATTACGAATCCCAGAGAGAACAGAAGGATCGCGCCATCCACATTATCAATATTCGTCTTTAACCCTATGCTTGCAAAGAAGATGGGGCCGAATATCAGGTAAGAGCTGACCTCCATTTTTTCCTCCACATAGTTGGCGTCCCTCATGGAACAAAGGATAATGCCCGCCACATACGCTCCGGTGATATCCGCAATTCCGAAATATCTTTCGGCGGCATAGGAGAATATGAAACAAATCGCAAGGCTCATAATGGGAATTCTTCTTGTATGCGGATATTTATCATCAAATATCTTAAATACCTTATATAAGATAAATCCCACAACCAGAGCGGCGGCGAAGAACAAAAACGTATTAAGGACCACCCTGCCCGGATTGGACTCAGGATTCTTAAAGCCGATCACAAAGGTAAGCACAATAATGCCGATTACGTCGTCAATAATTGCGGCGCTTAGAATGGTGGTTCCTACCTTGCCCTTGAGCTTGCCCATCTCCTTTAAGGATTCCACCGTGATGCTGACACTTGTGGCAGTCATAATAACTCCCACAAAGACAGCCTGATAAAAGTTCTCAGAGCCCCAGGGAGCCATGCCGTAAAAGCCCATATAAAGCAGAGCTCCTCCCACCAGCGGGACAAATACTCCGGCACAGGCAATCAAAAAGGCTATGGGACCCGTCTTCATGAGATCCTTTAAATTCGTCTCCAAGCCGGCGGAAAACATCAAAAGTACCACGCCTACCTCCGCCATTTCAGTTAAAAATTCCGTCTGCTGGACCAGCCCCAATATACTGGGTCCTATGATAAGCCCGGCGATGATCTCGCCCACTACCTGAGGCGCTTTACACTTTCTGGCCAGAATACCAAATCCCTTGGCAAAAATAATTATGATTGCCAAATCCTTAAACACACTATACGGTTCCATTTTTATCCTCTATTCCTCGTTTCTGCGCCGCTTTTTTACGTTAAGCCTGTTTCTGACGGCGCACAAAAACAAACCCATAACCCTCTGTTTTGGCATAAACAAGACGAGACACATAATACATCATTGTTCTCGCCTTGTTGGTTACATTAAATTACTCTATTCTGTTATTCCCCGTTCTTAATGCTATGCTCTTATATATTAGCATCCCCGGAGTATTTGTCAAGGATAACCTTTAAGTATCCTTCTCCTCGGTATCCTCGAAAAAGACGTCGCTTTCTTCCATGGTTTCCGGAGAATTCTCCAAAATCTCGTCTATATCGTCGATTTCCCTGTCTCCGTTGGACAGTTTTTCCCTTACCTTGGCAATCTTTGCCACCCTGACTCCTTCGTCAAGATTCATCATCCTGACTCCTGAGGTGATTCTTCCCAGCGTGGAGATATCCTCCATTCTCAGCTGTATGATAACGCCCTCCGTGGTAATCATCATAATTTCGTTTTCATCGGTGACAGCCTTAACGCCGATTACGTTACCGGTCTTTTCGGTAATTTTATAGCATTTTACGCCCTTGCCGCCGCGGTTCTGAACCGTAAATTCATTCAGGTAGGTACGCTTTCCCATGCCGTTTTCGGACACGATCAAAAGGGAATCGCCCTGCTTCTGCAGCTGCATGCCCACGATTTCATCACCGTCTGAAAGATTCATACCGATAACGCCCATGGTGCTTCTGCCGGTATTTCTCACATCCGTTTCCTTAAACCGGATACACATGCCCTGCTTTGTCACAAGGAAAATTTCGCTGTCCTTGTCCGTATTCTTAACCTCTATCAATTCGTCGTCATCCCTCAAATTGATTGCGGTAAGACCCTTCTTGCGCACATTTGAGAAATCCGACAGGGATGTTTTCTTTACAATACCCTTTTTCGTCACCATGAAAAGATTCTTGTTATCCCCGTATTCGTCTATGGGAATCATGGCTGTGATCTTCTCGCCCGGGGAGAGCTGCAGCAGATTAACGACCGCCGTACCTCTGGCCGTCCTTCCCGCCTCGGGAATTTCATATGCCTTCAGGCGGTACACCCGGCCCAGGCTGGTAAAGAAATAAAGGTAATGATGGGTGGTGGTCATAAGCAGATCCTCGATAAAATCATCCTCGATCGTCTGCATACCCTTGATACCCTTGCCGCCGCGGTTCTGTGCCTTAAAATTATCAACGGTCATGCGCTTTATGTAGCCCAGATTCGTCATGGCAATCACGGTATTTTCCTTGGAAATCAGATCCTCCATGGAAATATCAAACTCATCATAGCCTATCTTGCTGCGCCTGTCGTCGCCGTACTTATCGGAAATCTCGTTAATTTCCTTTTTGATAACACCCAGAAGAAGCTTTTCGTCCGCAAGAATCGCCTTTAATTCCGCAATACGGGCAAGCAGCTCCTCATGTTCGTTTTCCAGCTTCTCCCTTTCCAGTCCCGTGAGAGCACGCAGACGCATATCCACGATTGCCTGCGCCTGGACATCGGATAACTCAAACCTTTCTATCAGTCTCTCCTTGGCAATCTGGGCATTCCGGCTGCTGCGGATAATGGATATGACCTCGTCGATAAAGTCAAGCGCCTTGAGCAGACCCTGTAAAATATGATCTCTCTCCTCCGCCTTGTTCAGATCGTACTTTGTCCTTCTGGTGACAACCTCCTCCTGGTGCTTCAGATAATAATTCAGCATATCCAGAAGATTCATTACCTTTGGCTCATTATTTACCAAAGCCAGCATAATGACACCGAAGGTATCCTGCAGCTGCGTATGTTTATAAAGCTGGTTTAAAATCACATTTGCATTTGCGTCCTTACGAAGCTCGATGACGACCCTGACGCCCTCCCTGTTGGATTCGTCCCTGATATCGGTGATTCCGTCAACCTTTTTCAGCTTCACAAGCTCCGCAATCTTTATAATCAGGTTTGCCTTATTTACCATATAAGGCAGCTCCGTGGCAATGATCTGGCTCTTACCGTTGGGAAGGGTTTCTATATTTGTGACAGCGCGCACCAAAACCTTGCCTCTGCCGGTCCTGTACGCCTGCTCGCAGCCCCTTGTGCCCAAAATCAGACCGCCTGTAGGGAAATCCGGCGCTTTTACCACCTGCAGAATTTCCTCAATAGAGGTGTTCCTTTCCTCGTTTACCTTATTGTCGATGATCTTGTTGACTGCCGCCACTATTTCCCTGAGATTGTGGGGAGGAATATTGGTGGCCATGCCCACCGCAATACCAGTGGTGCCGTTTACAAGAAGGTTCGGATAACGGCTGGGTAGAACCGCCGGCTCTCTCTCCGTATCGTCAAAGTTGGGTACAAAGTCCACCGTATCCTTGTTGATATCCGCAAGCAGCTCCATGGATACCTTGGAGAGGCGCGCCTCCGTGTACCTCATTGCCGCGGCGCCGTCCCCGTCCATGGAACCATAGTTTCCGTGACCGTCCACAAGAGGGTAGCGCATATTCCAATCCTGCGCCATATTTACCAGGGCGCCGTAAATGGAGCTGTCTCCGTGGGGGTGATATTTACCCATGGTATCACCGACAATACGGGCGCTTTTACGGTGAGGCTTATCGGGACCGTTGCCAAGCTCTATCATGGAGTAAAGTACACGACGCTGCACCGGCTTCAAACCGTCCCTTACATCGGGAAGGGCACGCGCCGCTATGACGCTCATAGCATAGTCGATATAAAAGGTTTCCATCCTCTCCTTTAAATCGACCTCCTGAATCTTGTCTATTTCCGGAGCCTTGTCAAAAATATCGTCGTTCATCTTTCCTCTTTCCGCCTTAAAGGGCTTACATTAAAACTCAGGTTATATCCAGATTTTTCACAAACTTAGCATTTTCCTCTATAAATTCACGTCTGGGCTCTACCTTGTCTCCCATCAATGTCGTAAAGGTCAGATCGATCTCTGATTCCATTTCCTCATCATAATTGACCCGAAGCAGAATCCTGCGCTCAGGGTCCATAGTGGTTTCCCAAAGCTGCTCCGCGTCCATTTCGCCAAGACCCTTATAACGCTGGATCTTGTTGTTCTGGTCCCTGCCCACCTCCTGCAGGATAGCGTCAAGCTCCTCCTGGCTGTAGGCATACCACACCTTTTTGTTTTTCTCCAGCTTAAAGAGCGGCGGCTTTGCAAGAAATACATGACCCGTCTTTATAAGCTCCGGCATAAAGCGGTAAATAAAGGTAAGCAGCAGAGTGCTTATATGGGCGCCGTCCACATCCGCGTCTGTCATCAGAATAATCTTGTTATACCGGAGCTTCGTAATATCAAAATCCTCATGGATACCCGTTCCGAAGGCGGTAATCATGGCTTTTATCTCTGCATTGGCATAAATCTTGTCAAGCCTGGCCTTCTCCACGTTTAAAATCTTGCCGCGAAGGGGCAGAATGGCCTGCGTCGCCCGGGAACGGGCAGTCTTGGCGCTGCCGCCTGCGGAATCCCCCTCCACGATATAAATTTCACAATTTGCAGGGTCCTTGTCCGAGCAGTCCGCAAGCTTTCCGGGAAGCGACATTCCCTCAAGGGCAGTCTTTCTTCTGGTCAGGTCTCTTGCCTTTCTCGCCGCCTCCCTGGCGCGCTGGGCAAGAATGGACTTTTCACAGATAGCCTTGGCAACGGACGGATTCAGCTCCAGGAAATAGGTCAGCTGCTCGCTTACCACATTATCCACCGCGCCTCTCGCCTCGCTGTTCCCAAGCTTCTGCTTAGTCTGCCCCTCAAACTGCGGGTCCTCAATCTTAACGCTGATAATGGCCGTCAATCCCTCCCTGATATCCTCGCCGGACAGATTGGGCTCATTGTCCTTCAGAAGCTTTGCGCCTCTGGCATAATCGTTAAAGGTCTTCGTAATCGCATTCCTGAAGCCCTGCAGATGGGTGCCGCCTTCAGGTGTATTTACGTTGTTTACAAAGCTGAAAACGCTTTCGTTGTAGGAATCGTTGTGCTGAAACGAAACCTCCACATACACACCGTTTTTCTGTCCCTCAAAATAAAGAATATAATCATAAAGAGGGGTCTTGCTCTTATTTAAGTAGGTTATAAACTCCTTTATTCCGCCCTCATAGTAAAATTCAACCACTCTCTGTTTTTTTCCGTTTTCCAGGGTCACCGTATGGACATGCCCTATACGCCCGCCCGTTCTGGCATTTTTATACTCCTCGTAAGAGGAGTTTTCCTCGTTAGAGGAGTTTTCCTCGGCAGAGAATCTTTCCTCAACAGAGACTTTTTCCTCGGAAAAGCTCAAAGCCTCCGAATTTTCCTTTTCGGATTCCTCCTCAGAGCTCTCGTCCCCGCCTTTTTCTGCCGCCTGCTCCTTAACGTCGGCTTCCGCCCTCTTTAACAGCTCGCTTATCTGAGCGTTCTCGGCTTCTTTGTTAATTATAAGTAACTTGTCATTGGCAACTGAATTATCATTAATGATTTTACCGTCGTCATCCAAAGCAAGCCTGCCGTCTGCATTTGCTGCATCGCCCAGGACAGCTTCGCTGCCGGCCTCAGCTTCCTGTCTGTTGTCCCGCAGTATAATGCGAAGACCCTTTGTGAGAAAAGCCATTTCCCGGAGCCTTCTCTTTAAGATCTCAAAATCATAAACCGATGTTTCGGTAAAAATAAGCTTATCGGGTAAAAAGGTGATCGTACTTCCTGTCTTTTCCCTGGGGCAGGTACCCGTTTCCTTTAAGGGATAGCATACATGCCCTCTCTCATAGCGCTGCTTATAAACCTTTCCGTCCTGGTAGATAACCACCTCCAGCCATTCCGAAAGAGCGTTCACAACGGAAGCTCCCACTCCATGTAAGCCTCCCGATACCTTATATCCCCCGCCTCCAAACTTGCCGCCGGCATGCAGAATGGTAAAAACAACCTCAACTGCGGATTTTCCCGCCTTCTGGTTAATACCCACAGGTATTCCGCGCCCATTATCTATAACAGTAATGGAATTATCCTCGTTGATTGTGACGTCAATGGTATCACAGTATCCCGCAAGAGCCTCATCCACCGCATTGTCCACGATCTCGTACACAAGATGGTGGAGACCTCTGCTTGAGGTGGAACCGATATACATTCCGGGGCGCTTTCTGACCGCCTCCAGCCCTTCCAGAATCTGAATCTGGTCCGCGCCATATTCGTTTTCAACCGCTGTATTACTGATATTTTCTTCGCCCATATAATAACCATGCCTTTCCGCAGCTTACTGACTGTTACCTGAAAGAATCATTCTCCGAAGCCATATGATCCTGCGTTCATAATTATACCTCCGGTTCGTCGCTCATACAGGTGACGGTTCCCTCAGATACCTTAAAAACCTTATTTATGTGAAACCTGTTATTTACAAATTCCTCCAGACCCGTACAGGTTATAATGGTCTGAATATTTCCTATGCTGTTCAACAGATAATTCTGTCTGTTGGAATCCAGCTCCGAAAGCACGTCGTCCAACAGTAAAACAGGATTATTCTTGGCTATTTTTCTCACAAGCTCTATTTCGGAAAGCTTCAGGGAAAGCGCCGCCGTGCGCTGCTGACCCTGGGAGCCGAATTTTCTGATATCCACATTTCCCACATAAAAAGAAAAATCATCCCTGTGCGGTCCCACTGACGTCATTTTTGCCCTGATATCCCTGTCCTGGCTGGATTTCAGCTTTTTTTCAAACTCCTCAATCTCAACGTCAGGCTCATAGTGGATAAAAAGCTCCTCCCTGCCGCCGGACAGCTTCTTATGTATTTCATAAATGATTTCGTTAAGCTGCTCCGTAAAAAGCTTTCTTCGCTCTATCATCTTGCTCCCGAAGGAAACCAGCTGCATATCCCATATACTCAAGGTTTCCTTTAAATCGGGATTCATATACATATCCTTTAAAAGCTTATTGCGCTGATTCACAATTTTGTTATAATAATTCAAATTATAGAGATAAAAGCTGTCCAGCTGGCATAGCTCCATATCCACAAAGCGTCTTCGCTCAGCCGGTCCGTTTTTGATGATACCCAAATCCTCCGGCGAAAAGAAAACCACATTGCAAAGACCAAGCAAATCAGCCGCCTTTTTAATCTTTTGTCCGTCGATGGCTATTCCCTTGGATTTATTTTTTCTGAGATGCATATCTACCCTTGTCTCTACGCCTTCCTTTTCAAGATAGGTCCTGATATGAGCCTCATCCTTATCAAAATTTACAATTTCTCTGTCCTTGCTTCCCTTGTGGGATTTTGTTGTGGCAGAAACATAGATCGCCTCTAAAATATTAGTCTTGCCCTGGGCATTATCCCCGTAGAGAATGTTTGTGCCACAGTCAAACTGCATATTAAGAGAATCGTAATTTCTGTAGTTAGCAAGCTCGATTGATTTAATAATCATTCCTTTTACCGTCTTTACGATTCTATTTTGATGGTCTGCCCGGCATACTCAACCACATCGCCGGCCACAAGCTTCTTTCCACGCTGGACCTCCACCTGCCCGTTTACCCTGACCCGGCCATCCTGTATGACAAGCTTCGCCTCCACGCCTGAACCTGCCAGACCTGCTGCCTTCAAAGCCTGCCCAAGCTTGATAAAATCTTCCCTCAAATGGATTATTTCCATCCTTCACCTTTCTGCGTGCCGGGCACGCATGCAAATCAATTTTAAAAATCTATTTTCCGGCTTATGCCCCTTTGCGCACCGGAGCGTGTTTGAAAAAGCATCCGTCAGTTTTCAGCTTACGGTAGTGAAATTAACGGGAAGAATCAGGTAAATATAGCTTTCCTCCGCGTTTTTAATAAAGCAGGGAGCCTTAGGATTCACCATATAAAGCTCCACGCTCTCGTCGTCAATGACCCGAAGGGCGTCTATCAAAAATTTGGGGTTAAAGCCGATCATCAGATCCTTGCCCTGCTTGTCAATATCTATATCCTCGTTCATGCTTCCAAGAAGGGAATTTATTTTAAGCTCCATGGTACCGTCAATAATATTGATGATAATTGGCTTCTTGTCGCCTTCCTTCACCAGAAGGGTTGCCCTGTCTATACATTCCAAAAGCTCCCTCTTGTTTATTTTAACCTTGGTCTCGTAATCGCTGGAGAGCATCTGGTCAATTTTGAAATACTCTCCCTCGATCAGCCTTGACACCACCGTCGTATTATCAAACTCAAAGACAATATGCTTTTCGGCGAAGGAAATCTTCACATAGCTGTCCGCTCCGCCGGGAAGAATTTTGCTGACCTCGTTCAGGGTCTTTCCGGGAACCACCACCTTCTTGGGCTCGTAGGTCTCCTTCAGCTGTATCTTGCGAATGGAAATACGATGCCCGTCAAGGGATACAACCTTTAATTCGCTGCCGTTGATCTCAAAAAGCTCCCCTGTCATAAGCTTGTTATTCTCATTGTCTGAAATGGAAAATATGGTCTGCCTTACGACTTCCTTCAAGGTAAACTGACTGATACTGATGCTGTTTTCCCTTTCGACAACGGGAAGATAGGAAAAATCCTCGCCTGATTTACCAATAATGGTAAATCTTGCCTTTCCGCAGGTAATTGTAGTCTTATATGAGGAATCCGTCTCCATGGTAATATTACTGTCGGGAAGCTTTCTCACAATTTCAACAAAGATCTTGGCATCCAACGCTATGGCGCCCTTTTCAACAATCTCGCCCTCTATGATTGTCTCTATCCCCAGGTCCATGTCATTGCCGGTTAAGGTAATCCTGTCCTCCGTGGCATCTACCATAATACATTCAAGAATAGACATGGTTGTCTTATTGGACACAGCCTTGGACACAATCTGTACTCCGTTTAACAGGTTCGATTTTGAACAAACTAATTTCATTGTGGACAACTCCCTTCGTCGTTAAAATGTTTCTCGCGGGGTTAAAGCTTCGCGGGCAAAATGATATAAAGATATAAAAAAATCAGTAATATAAGTCGTAGTAGCTGTTTATATGTGTACAACCGTTTCTATTATACTATTTTTCAAGCAAAAAGGAAATGGGAAACTGGTGAATATTTCATATTTAACCTAAGGATAAATATAAAGTTATTAACAGTTCCTTATTTCCGCCTTTCCGCTTAAAAAAAGTTATCAACAGCTTCCGCAGGCTATAAACACATTTACTCACCTTTTACTCACAGTATTTTCACATTCCAGGCCGTTTTCTAAAGACTTGAGCTTTAGAAAAATTCTTCCGGCTGAAAATTCATTAATAAAAGTACTTTATCTTTCTTTAAAGGTTTATCTTCAAAAGATACTGTTTATAAACGCAGTATAGCTTATAAAAAGGGTTTATCTTCTAAGAAGGATTTATCTTCTTTGTTATAATGTCAATTTTGTTTCTGAGTTCTTCGCTGGTTTCCAGCTCTGCCTCGATTCTTTTAATGCCGTGGATAACGGTTGTATGGTCTTTTTTGCCTAAGATCTTTCCCACCGCGCTGAGAGAGTTTTCAGTCATTTCCCGGCATAGATACATGACGACCTGCCTTGGCTGGACGAACTCGGAATTTCTTTTTTTGGAGGTGATGTCCTCGGGCTTTACTCCAAAGTGCTCTGCAACCACGTTAATGATCAGGGTCGGGGTAATTTCCTTTGTCTTGTTTGGATAGATGATATCCTTTAACGCCTCCTCGGCGGATTCCAGCGTCAGTTCTTCCAGGTCCACCTTGTTCAGCTTTGAGAAGGCAATTATCTTGTTGAAGGCTCCCTCCAGCTCCCTGATGTTTGATTTTATGTTTGTGGCTATGTACTTGATTATTTCTTCGTCTATTTTCTTATTATATACCTCCGCGTTTTTGCGCAGGATAGCCATTCTGGTCTCATAGTCGGGAGTCTGAATGTCGGCGATCAGTCCCCATTCAAAACGGGAGCGGAAACGCTCGTCCAATGTCTCCATTTCCTTCGGATGCCTGTCCGAGGAAAGAATAATCTGCTTTCTTGCTGCGTGAAGCGTATTAAAGGTGTGGAAAAATTCCTCCTGAGTACTTTCTTTTCCTATTATAAATTGGATATCGTCTATCATCAGTACGTCTACGGTCCTGTATTTTTCCCGGAGCTTTGCCATGGAGACCGCTTTGTTTCCGCCTCGAATGGATTCGATCACCTCGTTTGTAAAGTCTTCGCTGGTGACATAGATCACCTTTTTGTCCGGAAACTGCTCCAGTATAAAATGGCCGATAGAATGCATCAGGTGGGTTTTTCCAAGCCCCGGTCCCCCGTACAGATAAAGGGGATTGTAGGCGTTTCCGGGGGATTCCGCAACTGCAAGAGCCGCGGAGTGGGCAAACTCATTGTTGCTTCCCACCACAAAGGTATCAAATTTGTACTTTGGGTTCAGATTGGCGTTTTCATAATTGATATTATATACGGGAAGCGTGGGCGAAGGGGAGATATCCTCCTCAGCCGCCTTTACAATGTCGCTTTCAAGAATGAAGTTTACATCATAATTATGGTTATCAAACATTTCCGTGATGGTAACCTGAAAAAAGCTCTTGTATTTAGAGGATATATAATTCAGCATATGAGCCTGGCTGGAAGGGACAATAATATTTACCACATCGTCCACTACATTATAATATTCCAGAGGATGTACCCAGGTTTTGTAAGAAATGTCGGACAAGGTATATTCCCTCCTGATAACATCCTTTATAGCAAGCCAGTTTTCTTTTATTTCGTCCATTTTACCCAGACCTTCCTTATATAAATGTAATGATGCCGCTTCAGGAGGCATTACCAAATACAGTCTTATTTTAATATAGATCAGTTAATATTTCAAATATTAGTTATGAACAATATATGGATAAAGTTATCCACATGTTGTTCATAACTATGTTTATAAACTAGTTCGCAAAGTGGGGTTGTGGATATTAATGTGAATAAGTGGATAAGTCAGTTACATAAAAAAACCTTGCAGTTGAGCCATTTTTAAAATATTTACACATCTATTACACATAGATTAATATAAAAAATCTGATTTATTCACATAAAATGAACAACATGTGTATAACTTTTTTTTGAAATTTTATGTGGATATCTATGTGCATAACTTTTTTTAATATATTTTTCTGCCTTTAAATATGTGATTTTTACTTAATTTTCTTGACAATATGCCTTTTTTCTTATAAAATCAAATATGCTATTTTCCTGAGAAACAGGTGCAAATATATATAAAGGCAAGTAAAAGAAGGAGGTGCTTTTCCATGAAAATGACATTTCAGCCCAAAAAGCGTTCTCGCTCCAAGGTTCACGGCTTCAGAGCAAGAATGAGTACTCCCGGCGGAAGAAAGGTTTTAAAAGCTAGACGTGCAAAAGGAAGAAAAGTTTTATCTGCATAGGTCACAGAAATGTGACCTTTTAACGTATTGAGCGTGCAATTATTCGACAATGTTTTCAGGAGTATTTGTTTTTGGAGGATTTTAAATGAAGATTTCTGAAAGCTTAAAGAAGAATCACCAGTTTCAGTTTGTTTACAGGTACGGTAAATCGTATGCCAATAAATATTTGGTTATGTATGTTAAGGAAAATGGCACCGACAGAAACAGACTTGGAATAAGCGTGAGCAAAAAGGTTGGTAACAGTGTGGTAAGGCACCGGGTTACAAGACTGTTACGGGAAAGCTACCGATTACATGAAGCGGTGTTCAATAGTGGTTTGGACATTGTAATCGTCGCAAGGGCGAGTGCAGCCTCGGTGGGATATGAGGAAATAGAAAAAGCGCTGATTCACCTTGGAAAGCTTCATCACATAATCAAGGTATATATTTATTTTGATTAAAACGGTTCAGAATATAAAATTGAAATTATGAAAAAATTATTCATTGCCGGCATCAGATTTTATCAAAGATATATTTCTCCCATGAAAAGCACAAAATGTCCTTACATTCCCAGCTGCTCCCAATACGGGCTGGAGGCAGTACAGAAATATGGAGCTTTTAAGGGAGGTCTTCTTGCCCTGTGGCGTATTTTAAGGTGCAATCCCTTTTCTAAGGGAGGGTATGACCCTGTTCCATAGGTGAGGTGACATGAGATCTGAGCGGTATACTAAGGAACTGTTTGAAAACCGACAGTTCCTTAGCTGTAGGTTTGAAGGTAAGCTTTCAAATACGAAACGGTATGTGTACTGAAGTACGCAGAGAGGTAAAATTGTGAAAGTAAACTTTCACGTTTTGATTTAATGCGTGCCAAAGCACGCAGAAGAGGTATATAAATGAATTTTATTTTATTGACTCAGAATGAAACCTTTATAATAGGATGGGTTGCAAAGCTGCTTGGTTTTATTATGAACGGTATTTTTTATCTATTGGATCTCATAGGGATTCCCAATATAGGTCTGGCTATCATATTGTTTACCATTGTCGTAAACCTGCTGATGCTGCCCTTAAATATCAGGCAGCAGAAGTTCTCAAAGCTTTCCGCAAAGATAAATCCCGAGCTGCAGGCGATTCAGGCAAAATATAAGGGAAGACAGGATCAGGAGTCCATGATGGCGATGCAGCAGGAGAGACAGGCTCTCTATGCCAGGTACGGTATCTCTCCCACAGGCAGCTGTGTGCAGCTGTTGATTCAGATGCCTATTCTGTTATCGCTTTACAGGGTCATCGATTTGATGCCTGCCTATGTTACCAAGATCGGGAATACATTCAGGGTTCTTGCAGATAAGATTATTTCGGTGGATAATGCCGGTTTCCTGCAGAATTCAGGTTTTTCCAGTATTGAGAGTAAGGTTTCTGCCTATGGAAAATCCATGACAAACGGAAATCTTTCAAACGGCATCATAGATGTGCTGAATAAGCTTTCCTCCACGGATCTGAAAACCATAGCAGAGCATTACAATCTTTCGGGGCTTACCTATCCTGTTGACGGGGGCCAGCTTATTTTAAGCACCGATACCACCAGAGGGCTTATTGACACCTACAATAACTTCCTTGGACTGAATATGGGTGATTCTCCTCTTACTCTGATCAAGGCGGCGTGGGCGGCAGGCACTATAGGTATTGTCATAGGAGCCGTTTTAATTCCGGTTTTGTCTGCCGCTACCCAATGGATAAATTATAAGCTGATGCCTCACCCCAGCAATACTCTTGACGGGCAGGAAAATGCCATGATGTCTTCCATGAAGACCATGAATACGATTATGCCTCTGTTTTCCGCGTGGCTGTGTTTTACCCTTCCCTCCGGTATGGGACTTTACTGGGTAGCCGGAAGCGTTGTAAGAAGCATACAGCAGATCGTTATCAACAAACATATCGACAAGATGGATTTTGAAGATATCATCAAGAAAAACTCGGCAAAGAGCGCCAAAAAAATCGAAAAGATGAAGCAGAATCAGGAGAGAATGGCGGCTTATGCCAGCATGAGCACAAGGAATATTCAAAACAGGGCAAACGTTACTTCCGGCATGTCCGAGAGGGAAAAGGAAGAAGCCATGAAAAAGGCTACGGATTACAGCAGAAACAGCAGCGCGAAGCCCGGAAGCATGGCAGCCAAGGCGAATATGGTAAGGCAATACAATGACAAGAATAATGAAAAGAGTTGACAAAGATAAAATTATTCGTAGAAGCGAAGGATAGATTTACAAAAAGCAAATTAAAGGGTAAATGTTGAATAATCGGTAAAATGAAGCAATGATTAACCGGGAGGACCAGATTATGGATTATATTGAGATATCTGCGAAAACAGTCAGCGAAGCAATTACGGAAGCATGTCAAAGACTCAGCGTTACCAGCGACAGACTTGATTATCAGGTGATAGAGGAGGGGTCTTCAGGATTTCTTGGAATCGGCTCCAAGCCCGCTGTCATTAAAGCTGCCGTTAAGATCGAGAAGCTTTCTGTGTCTGATGTGGCGGAAAATTTCTTACATGATGTATTTACGGCAATGAAAATGGAAGTTGCAGTGAATGTGGATTACGATGAAGAAAAGAGGACAATGGATATCGAAATCTCAGGGGATGAGATGGGGATATTGATAGGTAAGAGAGGTCAGACTCTCGATTCCCTGCAATATCTTGTGTCTCTGGTGGTCATCAAGGAGGCCGATGAATATGTCAGGGTTAAGCTTGACACGGAAAATTACCGTGAGAGAAGAAGGGAAACCCTTGAAAACCTTGCTAAGAATATCGCATACAAAGTAAAGAGGACAAAGAGAGCTGTCTCTTTGGAGCCTATGAACCCTTATGAGAGAAGAATCATTCACTCCGCGCTGCAAAATGATAAATATGTCACTACTTACAGTGAAGGAGAGGAACCTTTCAGGAGAGTGGTTGTAGCTTTAAAAAAGTAAAGCAAACTGGCAATATGTGATATTAAGTCAAGCAGGTTTTTTTGTAAAGGGGGCTGTCGCGTTTAAGAAAAGCAATGCAGGATATAGCGGTTTTTATAGACCAGAGCTATTATGTCTTGTATCTTTATGCTTAATGCGGCGGTCCCTTTTATATTTCAATGAAAGACCCCGCAGGAATAAACATTAAACCAAAACTTTGAATCAGAATCAAGCATAGATTTCGAGAGTACAGGATTTATTGATTAAGAGGTATATTTGCATTGAAGACAGATACGATAGCGGCTATTGCCACCGGAATGACGGATTCGGGAATAGGAATTGTCAGAATAAGCGGAGAAAAGGCGGTAGAAATAGGGGACAGCCTGTTTTCTTCTCCCTCCGGGAAAAAAATACTGAAAAATGCGGAAAGCCACAAGCTGTATTATGGTTTTTTTTTGAATCTTGATGAAGTGATGGCAGTGGTGATGAAGGCGCCAAAAAGCTTTACAGGCGAGGATACGGTAGAAATTCAATGTCATGGCGGCGTGCTTGTGATGGGCAAAATATTGGAGGCCGTCCTGAAGGCAGGGGCAAGGCTTGCGGAGCCGGGGGAATTTACCAAGCGTGCCTTCTTAAACGGAAGGATGGATCTGTCTATGGCGGAAGCGGTAATAGACGTTATCCGTTCCCAGAATGAATTTGCCCTCACATCCTCTGTGAACCAGCTGAAGGGGATGCTTTCCGAAAGGATAAAAGACCTGAGAGCCCATATTATACATGAAATTGCCTTTATTGAATCTGCCCTTGATGACCCGGAGCATATCAGTCTTGAGGGATATACCCATGAGCTGACTGTTAAGGTTGACGGTTTGCTGAATTCCGTTAAGACGCTGAAGGATACGGCGGACAACGGCAGGTTTATGAAGGAGGGAATCAACACGGTGATTGTGGGGAAGCCCAACGCGGGGAAATCTTCCCTTTTGAATCTGATACTTGGAGAGGACAGAGCCATTGTGACGGATGTGGCGGGCACCACCAGGGATATTCTGCAGGAGACGGTACGCCTTGGGGAAATAAGCTTGAATGTCATGGATACTGCAGGAATCAGAAATACCGATGATGTGGTAGAAAAAATAGGAGTGGAAAGAGCGAGGCAATTTGCCGGGAAAGCCGATTTGATCTTGTATGTAGTAGATACTTCCGTGAATTTGGATGACAATGACAGGGAGATTGCTTCCTTTATTGCATCTAATCATAAAAGCGTCATTGTACTTCTGAATAAAAGCGATTTGGACAATGTGGTGTCGGAGGAGGATGTCAGTAACCTGTTTTTGAATTTTATGAATTCATCTATGGGAGAAAAAGAAGAAAACGGTAAAGGTTCGATTATAATGCTCAAGTCCTCCGCCAGAAATCGATTGGGTTTGGAGGAACTTGAAAAAACCATAAGGGCTATTTTTTTCCAGGGAGAAATTAAGAGCAGCAATGAGATAGTTATAACTAATATGCGCCATAAGGAGGCGCTTCAGGAGGCTTATGATTCGTTGATGCTGGTAAAGAAAAGCATTGAGGAGGGAATGCCCGAGGATTTCTATTCCATTGATCTTATGAGCGCTTATTCTTCTCTTGGCAGAATTATCGGAGAAGAAGTGGACGATGATCTGGTGGAGGAGATTTTTTCAAAATTCTGCCTTGGAAAATAGTGTTGAAAAAAGGACTTCATATAAGTAAGTATGTGGACTTGGGGATTATGAGTTTCCTAGAAGCGGAATAGGGAGATTGGTATAAAGGACAATGATTTTCAAACCTTAATTTATACTGAGAAAACATATGATATTATTTACGGGCTAATTTGCGTCAGGTATGTGTCAAGTACTGTAAGAGGTGTTGTTATATGAAGAATAATAAGAAGAATTATAAGATTTATAAGTATTTTGGCAGGTTATCTCAGATTGACAATGGATGGGTCAAGGAGCTTAATTATGTTTCATGGGAGGATAGAGAACCCGTATATGATATAAGAACCTGGAATATTGACCATTCACAATATGGACAAGGGGTAACTCTTACACCGGGACAAATGGCAGCTTTAAAGGATATGCTTAATGGGATTGCTGTATTTTAGGTCCGGTCTTATGCACCGGGAAAGCTTCTATAATGGAAAATATAATGGAAAAAAGTTATTTAGATACCTGTGAATTTTGAAGGGGCGGACAGAGGGTTGAGATATTATGTCGGAGATTAGAGAAAGTGTAGATATTTGTGTGATAGGCGCGGGGCATGCGGGCTGTGAGGCGGCGCTTGCCTGTGCCAGGCTGGGATTGGAAACCGTAATATTTACGGTCAGTGTGGACAGCGTTGCCCTGATGCCCTGCAACCCCAATATAGGAGGCTCCTCCAAGGGGCATCTGGTGCGTGAGCTTGACGCGTTGGGCGGCGAGATGGGTAAAAATATTGATAAGACCTTTATTCAGTCCAAGATGCTTAATATCTCAAAGGGTCCCGCGGTTCATTCCCTGCGTGCCCAGGCAGACAAAGCCGAATATTCCCGCGCCATGAGAAAGGTTCTGGAGAATCAGCAGCATTTGACAGTCAAGCAGGCGGAGGTCTGCGAGATTTTGTGGGAGGACGCTGATTCATATGGTACAATTGAGAAGAAAGAAGCCACGACAGAGGCAGCTAAAGAGGAAAAAAAGTCTTTAAGGAAGAAAGTAAGGGGCGTAAAAATTTTTACAGGCGCCGTTTATGAATGTAAAGCCGTTATACTTTGTACAGGGACTTATCTCAGGGCAAGGTGTCTTTGTGGCGAAGCAATTACATATACAGGTCCGAACGGTCTGCAGGCGGCGACTTATCTGACGGATTCTCTTAAAAATATGGGGATTGAGCTGCGCCGGTTCAAGACGGGTACTCCGGCAAGGATGGACGGGAGAAGTATCGATTATTCAAAAATGGAGGAGCAGCTTGGGGATGAGAGGATCGTACCGTTTTCCTTTTCCACAGACCCGGAGACGATACAAAAGGAGCAGGCTTCCTGCTGGCTGACCTATACAAATGAGAAAACCCATGAGATTATTCGTGCCAATCTTGACAGGTCGCCTATTTATGCGGGAATTATAGAGGGGACGGGCCCCAGATACTGCCCGTCCATTGAGGATAAGGTGGTAAAGTTTGCCGAAAAGGAGCGCCACCAGGTTTTCATTGAGCCGGAGGGGCTGCATACAAGCGAAATGTATGTGGGAGGCATGTCCTCCTCCCTGCCCGAGGATGTGCAGCTTGCAATGTACAGAACAGTGCCGGGCCTGGAAAATTGTAAAATTGTCAGAAACGCTTATGCCATTGAATATGATTGTATCAACGCAAGGCAGCTATATGCCACTTTGGAATTCAAGTCCGTAAAGGGGCTTTTCAGCGCCGGACAGATGAATGGCAGCAGCGGCTATGAGGAGGCGGCATGCCAGGGCCTGATCGCGGGTATCAATGCGGCAATGTCTGTTTTTGGAAAAGAGCCTTTGGTTCTTGACCGCTCCGAGAGCTATATCGGAGTGCTGATAGATGATCTGGTGACGAAGGATAACAGAGAGCCTTACCGGATGATGACCTCCCGGGCGGAATACAGACTGCTTTTGCGCCAGGATAACGCGGACTTGAGGCTTCGCAGAAAGGGTTACCGGGTGGGGCTGGTCCATGAGGAGGAATATCAGGCTCTTTTATTAAAGGAGAGGCTGATTGAGGAAGAAATTGCCCGTCTGAAGGAAACCTTTGTGGGCGCTAACAGGGAAATACAGGATTTTCTTGCGGCGCATGGAAGCTCTCCCCTGAAGACGGCGGCAAGCCTTGCGGACTTGATCTGCCGTCCGGAGCTTAACTATGAGGCTCTAAGGGAGATTGATAAAAACAGGAAGCCCCTTCCGGAGGTTGTAATCCAGCAGGTTGAGATAGAGATTAAATATGAGGGTTATATTGTGAGACAGAAGCGCCAGGTTGAGCAATATAAGAAAATGGAAAAAAAGCTGATACCTCAGGATATCGATTATGATGATATTTCTTCTCTGCGCCTTGAGGCCAGGCAGAAATTAAAGCTGTTTATGCCTGCTTCCATTGGGCAGGCGTCCAGAATCTCCGGAGTATCCCCTGCAGATATTTCCGTGCTGCTGGTATACCTGGAGCATTATAACCGCCTGCAGGATATGTCTGACAGGTTGGAGCATTAGCATGCTTTTCATAAAAGATTTGTGCCGCTGTAGGGGGCATGAATATAAGTATGAAGGGAAGCATTTCATAACCTTATTTAAATGCCTGCCTGGGCAGGCAGATGGGAGTTTATGTGAATCAGTATAATACCGCACAGTTTGAAAGCGATTTGAAGTATTTAAATATTCAGCTCTCTCAGAAGCAGATAGAGCAGTTTCTTGTATATTATGAAATGTTGGCAGAGTGGAACCAGATGATAAATCTTACCGCTATTACAGAGTATGAAGACGTTATGAAAAAACATTTTGTGGATAGCTTGTCCCTTGCTAAGGTATGCGGTTCGTCAGAGCCCGGTCAGTCTGAAGCATTTGATTTGTCAGGGACTGCCGCTTTGATAGACGTGGGAACGGGAGCAGGCTTTCCGGGGCTTGCCCTGAAAATTGCCTTTCCGAATTTAGAGGTGACATTGTTGGATTCCCTGAATAAGCGAATTCATTTTCTGGATGCAGTGATAGAAAAGCTGGGCCTTCTTGGAGTAAGGACGGTTCATGGGCGGGCGGAGGACTTTGCGAAGCCCGGACAGCTCAGAGAAAGCTTTGATTTATGTGTGTCAAGGGCTGTGGCAAACCTTTCCGTTCTTTCGGAATATTGCCTTCCCTTTGTAAAGCAGGGCGGTCTGTTTATTTCCTATAAATCTGAAAGGATTTCCCAGGAGATCAGTGCTGCCGGAAAAGCAATTTCTGTTTTGGGCGGAAAGCTAAAAAGACAGGTTGAATTTACGCTTCCTGATTCCGATATTTACAGAAACCTTGTGGTGATTCAAAAGCAGAAAACCACTCCAAAAAAGTACCCCAGAAAGGCAGGGCTGCCCACAAAGGAGCCCTTGTCATAAATGTTTTATGCTGAAATGAGAGAAATATCCCGTAAGGATTTAGTCCCAATTCGACTTTGTGTTCCTGGCAAAAGTCAGCGAATCAATAATTCTTTATGGATTAGTTTTCACGGAAAACAGCCTGTAATTGCAAGGATACTTTGAAAAAGAGGTACATGTATGGCAGCAGAAAAAGATGATTGGCGTCTTTTGAATGATGTAGAGTACCTAAAGGAAATGGATCTTGCCCCGACAGATGGGGAAGATGTTGTAAATTACGCATCTGATCTGAAAAGCTGTGTCTTTTGCTTTGAGAAGGTGGTAAGCGACCCTCATCAGCGATGGTTTGTGCCAGGAGATTTAAGCTGTTGTATCTGTGAAAAATGTTACAATGATTTCAAAGATGCATTTCATTGGAAAAAGCTTGATGGCTGGGATTTGGACTGGGAACAGGTCTAAGTTATGGATTTTGGGAACACAGACGGGAATTGGAATAAGTGTTATACTATAGGCTTTTATGGGAAAATTAAGTATAGAGGATTTAATTTAGAATATTTTTAATTTAGAACATACGTTCTAAATTATATCTGCGGGCATAGTGTCAACCGGCCGTGTTAAGGCCAGCCAAGGTTTGGCTTGGACAGTTGACGAATGCCCCGAGGGTCAATACCAATGTGTCTTTAGACGCATTCCCCTGGGGGAATCAAATTTCATGTTCCGTGCCTGCGGGGGTATTGATTATAAATGTCTGTCAAATGGGTAGCAGCTTTTGCAGTATCTTTCCAAAAAAGGGAGAAAACTAGAATGATAATTGACGATTACAATATTTTGATTGATGTAATAAGTGAATTGAAGCGGGAGGTATTAAAGCTCGATACCCAGATAGATAGTAATAACAGAAGTATTAAAGAGGCCGATATTTATTTAAACAATTTTGAAGAACCGGAGGATGTCAGGGTTTTTTCTCCCAGAAACAAGGAGACTGTTTATAAGGAGGAAATACAGAAAACCTTAAAATTGAAGGAAGACTATGCAAGGCAAAACGAACAATTACTTCAAAAGAGGGATATACTGTCAAAAAGACTGGAGAAACTGGAAGATTTTTTAAATAAGGAAAATCATAAATTCACTGCTTTAAAAATTCAGGAGGAGGACAGAAAGAGAATTGCCAGAGAACTGCACGATACGTCTTTACAGAACCTCACGCATTTGATTCATAAAATTGAATTGTGCGGTATGTATATCGACAAAGATCCCGTTCAGGCCAAGCTGGAGTTGACCATTGTAAGTAAGCATATAAAGGAGATTATTGACGAGATACGAGGCACGATATTTGACCTGCGTCCTATGACCTTTGATGATTTGGGAATGAAGGCGGCTCTTGAAAGGCTGCTTAATAGAATTAATGAAAATGACTGTTTTGAAATAGATTCTGTTATAGAGGATGTTTCATGTGAAACAAATTTGGTGATGGTTTCCATATACCGCATTGTTCAGGAATCATTAGTCAATATAGTGAAACACTCAGAAGCTAAAAAAATTAAGTTTTGTTTCAGAAAAATAAATGATAAGTGTGTGATTGATATTAAGGATGACGGTAAGGGTTTTATACAAAAGGATGTAGACGGGGAAAGACATTTTGGCATCTTATTGATGAAGGAACGAGTTGATTTATTAAACGGAGATATTAAAATTACTTCAGAGGAAGATATAGGTACTGAAATACATATAGAGATTCCTTTGACACTATCCATTGAATAATCTATGTTTTTGAATGTTGAAGGATAATATAAGAAATTGACTCCTTTCCCAAATTGCATATTAATGAAAAGATCTTGTTTTTATTTCTGTGTGAAATGAGCCAGGCGGCTGCGTAGGTATCCATTTGGCGAATGCCGCGAGGGTGAAATACCAAAGAGTCCTTTGGGTACATTGTGCATTGCTGGGCTGTAACATTGATACTCCGACAGCTTGCAGCAGGGTCTTTGATTTCTGTGTTTAATCAGCAAAGGCATAAAGCAAGATATTTTGAATACTGAAAAATAACTGATAGAAATAATATATTGAATGGTTTATTCTTGCGTACAACGAGCCAAGCAGCTGCACAGCATCCATTTGGCGAATGCCGCGAGGTAAAATACCAAAAAGT
Source organism: uncultured Acetatifactor sp. (assembly GCA_910578215.1). Taxonomy (GTDB): domain Bacteria; phylum Bacillota; class Clostridia; order Lachnospirales; family Lachnospiraceae; genus Acetatifactor. The sequence goes on from CAJTPH010000012.1 coordinate 51,195, forward strand.
CCTTTGGACGTAGTGCGGATTGCTACGCAGCAAGCTTGATACTCTGTCAGCGTGCAGAAGGGGCTTTGACTAATTGCTTTTTATGGGCAATGATACAGGCGGCTGCAAGGCAGACAATCCGCGGACGCTGTGAGCTTCACATATATTTTAGAGACTTGCAGAAGCTTAGGGTATTATCCTGTAGAACGTAAATTAATTGACTATACCGATTTTGTTATGAAAATACTTGAAAGCACAGTATTTGTACAGTCTATTTGTTTTATTATGTTTTATTGGATAAGTGAAATAGTAAGAGGGAAACAGATAAAATCTTGACAGAAGTAAAAATGGGGAGGGAGAATATGAAAGGACCTGTTATTGACGAGACAAAATTGTCTGAGGTAAAGAGGATTATTTGCGACGCAGATTCACTTATGTCAGAAAATGATTGTGAGAGTGGCAGCGTTGTAAAAAATGAATTGGAGAAGCTGCAGACAAGACTCAGGGAGATTACCGGCAACCAACAAATTAATATTAAAGATTTTTGGCATTATGATGAGGCAGCAAGCTTGGAAACTGTGGCAAGATCTGCTCTTTTGAGTCCGCCGGAGAAAACGGATTTAACAGATGATCAGTTAAAAGAAATTGTTGTAAATATTCTTACACATAATGAAGCGGAGACAAATTGGTGGCTGCAATTTTTGGAGGTTAATACGGGTTTAAAGAACCTATCGGATTATATTTTTTATCCTGGTTTAATCGGGCTTGACGGAAATTCTTCCTTGGAACAAATTGCAGATAAAATTATTGAGGACAGAAATAGTTATGTCTTTGGACAATAGAAAGCAATATGCTAATAAGGTAATTTGTCATAAACAGTCTAAGTATATATGTTGGGTATAGATTTTAAATATTTTATTTTTGTGTACAATGAGCCAAGCGTCAGCGTTAGCATCCGTTAGGCGAATACCGCAAAGGTGAAATACCAAAGCGTCCTCTGGACATAGTGAGGATTGCTGCGCAGCAAGCTTGATACTCTGCATCAAGCTGCGGGGTATTTGATTTAAGTTATATAGAAACAGATTTTTTATGAGGGAGGTATTATGGCTATAAGGGTTATGTTGGCGGATGATCATATTTTAATGAGAGAGGGGATCCGGCAGCTTCTTGAATTTGACGGTAGTATAGAGGTAGTAGGAGAGGCAAATGACGGTGAAGAATGTCTTGATATATTGCAGATATTTAAACCTCAGGTATTGTTACTTGATATAAATATGCCTAAAAAAAATGGAATAGAGGTTCTGGAGGAAATAAAAAGAGAAAAGACGGATGTGAAGGTTTTAATTCTTACAGTGCATACGGAGATAGAATATTTGATTAAGGCGCTTGATATTGGCGTGGACGGATTTATTCTAAAGGACTCAGAATCGGCGGAATTAAAACGTGCAATTGTAGCAATTGTCAATGGGGAGAAATATATTCAGCCTAAACTGATTCCCGCTTTAAATAACAGATTGATTGCGAAGGATGTAGATAAGGACAAGATTGCTTCTTTGACAAACCGCGAATTGGAAGTATTGATTCAGGTTGCTAACGGATTATTTAATAAGGAAATTGCAACTTCACTTAATATCAGTGAAAGAACGGTTAAAAATCACATATCAAATATTTTTAAAAAGATTGATGTTTCTGACAGAACGCAGGCAGCAGTGTTTGCAATAAAGAATGATATAATAAAGCTGTAAGTGATATTTTGCTTTTAAGACGAGCTTAGTTGTGATTTCCTCGGTATTGGTTTTCTGTATGTTATTAAGCTTTTTGTATGACAGTTACGTTGTAAGTTAGGGCGGTTCAATATATAGTAGGGTAATTCGATTTTGATTTATAATGTTTCACGTGAAACATTGAAAACTGTTTATATTGAACTCAAGATGATGTTTCACGTGAAACATTTAAGCCCTATATATTGTAAGGCATTATGTGAAACATGATTTATCCTTACATGTGAAACATGTTAAAAGACTAAAATTCCTTATTCGACAGAACTAGATATTGTGGTGTGTCAATAATCGCCATAATTTTATAGTACTAATGATAGATAACAGGGGTAAGAATTAATATAAATTTTTCTCAATCCGTAAACTTTCATATAGCTATCTTGCAGAATTAGTGCTATAATGAAAAAGCTAAACTAAGGAAAGGCGAAATACTATGGGAAGAATTATAGCAATTGCTAATCAAAAGGGCGGTGTAGGAAAAACTACTACCTCCATCAATCTTTCTGCATGTCTTGCAGAAAAAGGCAAGAAGGTATTGGTAATCGATACAGACCCTCAAGGCAATACCACCAGCGGTTTTGGAATTGACAAGAATGAATTGGAAAATACAATATATGAACTGATATTGGGAGAGTGCTCTATAGGTGACTGTATTGTTAAGGATGTAATTAATAATGTTTCGGTTCTTCCCTCCAATGTGAATCTTGCCGCTGCAGAAATAGAATTGATTGGTGTGGAGAAAAAAGAATACATATTAAAGAATGAAGTAGACTATGTGAAGGAAGAATATGATTTTATAATTATAGATTGTCCGCCTTCCCTGAATATGCTTACAATTAATTCGATGACTACGGCAGACAGCGTTCTTGTTCCCATTCAGTGTGAGTATTATGCGTTGGAGGGGTTGAGCCAGCTGATTCACACAATCAATCTGGTAAAGGAAAGACTGAATCCTGACCTGGATATGGACGGTGTAGTATTTACCATGTATGATTCCCGAACAAACCTTTCCATGCAGGTAGTGGACAACGTAAAACAAAATTTAAAGCAGAAGGTTTACAATACCTTGATTCCCAGAAATATCAGACTTGCGGAGGCGCCCAGCTACGGTATGCCCATCAGCAAATATGATCCGAAGTCCGCAGGTGCGGAAGCATATAAGCAGCTGGCGGAAGAAGTTATAAATAACGTATAAAAGAAACGGAAGCAGGAGTATTAGCTTGCTTTTTGTAAGCAGCGCAGAAATGAGGAAAATATGGCGGCAAAACAGTCGAGAGGATTAGGTAAGGGGCTTGACTCCCTGATACCCGATGCGGTGGGAGAGGCAAAAGTAAAAAAGGAGCCGGAGGCAGCAGCCCCTGTAAAAGAAGAAAAGGGCGAAGCGGAAACCATTGTAAAAATTACAATGGTAGAACCCAACAGAAAGCAGCCCAGAAAAAATTTTGACGAGGATGCCTTACAGGAGCTGTCGGATTCTATCAGACAGTTTGGGCTGATCCAGCCTATTCTTGTTCAGGACAGAAAAGACCATTATGAGATAATAGCCGGGGAGCGTCGCTGGAGAGCTGCTAAAATGGCAGGCTTAAAAGAAGTACCTGTAATTATCCGGGATTATACCGAGCAGGAAATTATGGAAATCTCACTGATTGAAAATATTCAGAGAGAGGACCTGAATCCAATTGAAGAAGCCCAGGCATTTAAAAGGCTGTTGACGGAATTTAATTTAAAGCAGGACGAGGTTGCCGAGAGGGTGTCCAAAAGCCGTACCGCCGTGACTAACTCCATCCGTCTTCTGAAGCTGGATGACAGGGTGCAGCAGATGGTTATTGACGATATGATCAGTACCGGGCATGCCCGCGCGCTTCTTGCCGTAGATGACCATGAAGAACAGTATATGCTGGCACAGAAGATTTTTGATGAAAAGCTCAATGTGCGGGATGTAGAAAAGCTGGTTAAAAATCTTCATAAGCCGGTAAAACCGAAGAAGGAAGAAGATAAAACATTGGGCGCCATTTATCAGGATATTGAAAATAAGCTGAAGCAGAAGCTCAGTACGAAGGTGATTGTTTCATCCAAGGGGGAAGGCGCAGGAAAAATTGAAATTGAATTTTATAATCATGAGGATTTGGACAGGTTATTGGATATGATAGGAAGTAATTAACGGATTGTTGTTACTAAGGAGTGTGGAAGACCAATGAGTATACATGAAAGTATGAGTGTGCAGGCAAGTATATTCTTAAATAAAATAGGACTTGGATCTTTTGATATCGGCTATCTGCTCATTATTGTGGCAGGGCTGGCAGTCCTGGTATTGATTTTGATTGTTTTACTGATCGTACAGATCAGCAAGACCGGAAAACTGAAAAAGAGGCTGGATAAATTTTTTCTTGGAAAGGACGGTCTCAGCCTGGAGCAGGATTTAATAGGCTTGGTTGAGGATAACAAATTTTTAAGGAACAACGTAGATAAGAATAAGAGGGATATCAGAGACCTCTATAAGAGAATGGAGACCACATTTCAAAAGGTTGGTCTGGTGAAATATGACGCATTCAATCAGATGGGCGGTCAGTTGAGCTTTTGTTTGGCACTGTTGGATGAAAATAATAACGGATTTATCCTGAACTCTGTCCACAGTACGGAGGGCTGTTACTTTTATTCAAAGGATGTAAAGAATGGTGAGTGCAGTCTTTCGCTTGGCACGGAGGAATCAGAAGCGTTGGGAATAGCCATGGGTCGTTGACCGTTTGTCGTTTATTTTCGCGGAAGATGAGTCAAAATCCCGGATAATTTTATTCCGGGGATTTTGACCAATGCCGCCAGGGTCACTTTCAACGGTATTCCTTTATGCGTTGTATGAGTGTGATTATTGATTTGTTGAGGGACAAGACGGATATGAGGCTGAAAAAAATAAGGGAATTAATCGGTGACGAAATTCTGGCAAGGGATATCATCACCAGTGATTATCAGGTTATTCTGCCTGAGGGGTCTGCAATTCGTAAAGAGTACATAGAAAAGCTGGGCGAGCTCAACATTCAAGAGGTTTATATCAGGGATGATAAAAAAGAGGATAGTGGAATAGTTATTTTAAAATCCGGGGTCGAAAGGTCAATAAAGAAAACAGTAAGGGATATTTTGGAGAGGCATACCTATCAAAATAATTTAGAGCTGGCGGAACTGAGCATTGCGGCGGACAGTATTATTTCTACTATTATTAAGGAAGAACATGTAATAGAAAAAGTATTCGACATAAAGGAAAGAAGCGCCGATATTTATGAACATTCCATCAGCATATGCTCTCTGGCAATCTTGACGGCACTGAAGCTTGGGATAGAAAATACGGTGATTCACGATATCGGCGTTGGCTGTCTTCTGCATGATATCGGGCTAAGATACATGGCGGTTGACTATTATAACCAGGATGTGGATACACTGAATAAGCATCAAAAATCAGAATACAGAAAGCACCCCGTGTATGGCTATACCTCCTTAAAGAATGAAAACTGGATATCTGATCTGAGCAAAAACATTATTTTGTATCACCACGAGTGGCTGGACGGTTCCGGTTTTCCCCTGCATATGAAAAAGATACCCTTTGAATGTCAGGTTGTTAATGTATGTGATATTTTTGACGAGAAGATCTGCGGAATTTCCTGTAAGAGAATGAAGGTATATGAAGCTGTAGAATTTTTAAAAAGCTTTAAAAATATTTTGTTTGATGGTAAAATAGTAGATGCTTTCTTAAGCTTTACGGCGGTATACCCTGTAGGCAGCCATGTTATAACGAACGAGGGTGAGCTTGCGGTGGTGGTGTCACAGAATAAAGAATTTCATGACAGACCGGTTTTGCTTATTATAAAGGACAAAAACGGGAATGACGTGAAGGGTGAAGTGAAAAAGGATCTTGTGCAGGTCCATAATATTTTTATTGAAAGAGCTGTTGATTAGTAAGAATAAATGAGTAAGAATAAGATTGATAATCCAATCTTTTATTACGAGCCTTGGGTGGCGCGCTGCCTGCCGCAAGCTCGTTATGCGCAAGCGGACCAATTTTTTACAGACAGCGCAGAGAAGGAGTGAATGATGATCGATATTAAATTTTTGAGGGAAAATCCCGAAATTGTGAAGGAAAATATTAAGAAAAAATTTCAGGACGAGAAGCTTCCCCTGGTGGACGAGGTAATCGATCTGGATGCCCGCAACAGAAAGGCAAAGCAGGAGGGCGACGACCTGCGCGCGCTGCGCAACAAGATCTCTAAGGAAATAGGCTCCTTAATGGCACAGGGAAAAAGGGAAGAAGCGGAAGCAAAGAAGGCGGAGGTTGCGGCAGGCGCCAAAAGGCTTGCAGAGCTGGAGACGATAGAAGCGGAGCTTCAGGAAAGGATCACAAAAATTATGATGGTGATTCCCAATATAATCGACCCTTCCGTTCCCATCGGTAGGGATGACAGTGAAAATGTAGAAATAAAAAAATACGGAGAGCCGGTAGAGCCTGATTTTGAGGTGCCCTACCACGCGGATATTATACAGCGTATCTGTGGTTTGGACAAGGATGCCGCAGGGCGTACCAGCGGAAACGGCTTCTATTATCTCATGGGTGAAGCCGCGAGAATTCATTCCGCAATGATAAGCTATGCCCGTGATTTTATGATCGATAAGGGATTTACCTATTGTATTCCCCCTTTTATGATTCGCAGCAATGTGGTGAATGGAGTCATGAGCTTTGCAGAAATGGAAGCCATGATGTACAAGATTGAGGGCGAGGATCTGTACCTGATAGGGACCTCCGAGCATTCTATGATAGGAAAGTTTCAGGGTGAGCTGGTGCAGGAGCGCGATCTTCCTATTACAATGACATCTTATTCTCCCTGCTTCAGAAAGGAAGTAGGTTCCCATGGAATCGAGGAGAGGGGAGTGTACCGCGTACATCAGTTCGAGAAGCAGGAGATGGTAGTGCTCTGCAAGCCGGAGGATTCCATGGAATGGTATAATAAGATGTGGGCATACACTGTAGATTTTTTCCGCAGCCTGGATATTCCCGTGCGTACTCTGGAGTGCTGCAGCGGCGATCTGGCTGATTTGAAGGTGAAGTCCTGCGATGTGGAGGCATGGAGCCCCAGGCAGAAGAAGTACTTTGAGGTCGGTTCCTGTTCTACTCTTGGAGATGCACAGGCCAGACGCCTGGGAATCCGCACCAAGGGCGCCGACGGGACATATTATGTCCACACCCTGAATAATACGGTTCTGGCATCTCCCAGAGGATTGATAGCCTTCCTTGAAAACAACGTCAATGCCGACGGAAGCGTAAATATTCCTCAGGCCCTGCGTCCTTATATGGGAGGAAAAGAGAAAATACTTCCGGTTGAAAAGTAAGACCTGTCATTTCATCGGCGGCAAAATTTTTGCATATTATAATCTGTGAAATATATGTATTTATCTTTGCAGGAGCCGTTTTGCCTGCATAGGAGCGTTTTACCTGACCGGGACGGGAAGGAGCTCCTATGCAAAAAAGAAGCCGGTTTCAGCAGGACAATTTATCCATGCCACAGTTGAGAGCATACAATACAGTGTAGGCTGAGTGTAAACGGGCAGCGTCCCCATGTGGTTTACCGTATTTACCGGGATCACTGTAAGGATATTATTTATCCTTTTAAGAGTGACAATATCCGGAGGAATCCGGAATCTGTGATTCTGCCCGGCGATGGGATCAGGATTTTTGCGGACCTCAGAAATTACAAGAGTTATTATGTGGATATTTAAGGTATCCCTCAGGGAAAAATAGTAGATTATACGTAACAGGTCAGCGGAGAAACAGCCTGCATGATAGAGGAAAGAAGGTGAAATTTTTGCATAAATATCTGAGAGCTATAGGTTTTAGTAAATTTCAGAGCCGGAAGAAGCTTCAGGAGCTTTTGGCTGACATAGTGATGAATGCTGAAAGGCGCAGCATTACAATGAATCAGGATAATGTACTTTTGGGTGAATTTAGCAAAAACTTTGCCAAGGGCCTGGGGATTGCTGTCTGCGGGGAATTTGACGGCGAATCGGAGAGGTTTACCATCGAGTATTATTATCCCTATCTGGAAGGCAGCGGCATTACCTCATACGACGATGTATCTGTGGAGCGCCACGCGGATAAGGATTCCTATGCGGGCGTCTGCGATGATGTCAAGGTAGGCATTTCCATGATTTTTTACCTTAAAAACAGAATTCCCTATATAAAAGCGCAGGCGGCAAACAAGCTGCCCATAAGAGGAACTACCCTTACTCTGTCCGCGTTGTCGGTCAGCGGAACAATTCTGTTTCCCATTCAAAAGGACGAGGAACAGATAGAGCGCGTAAAGAGAGATTCGGCAACAAGGAATACGCTGATGGCGGCGGCGAGAAGGGGAGACGAGGATGCCATTGAAACATTGACCCTGGAGGACATGGATATGTATACCGCCATTTCCAGGAGAATTCAGAAGGAAGACGTTTTCAGCCTTGTGGATACGTATTTTATGCCGTATGGTGTGGAATGCGATCAGTATTCCGTCCTGGGTGAGATCGTCGGAATGCACGCAATATATAACCAGATAACGGGCGAACAAATTTATATTTTAACAATTTGCAGTAATGAGTTGACATTTGACGTTTCTATTAATATAATAGACTTATATGGAGAACCTCAGGTGGGCAGACGCTTCAAAGGAATCATCTGGCTGCAGGGGCACATTAATTTTCCCGAAGAAGCCTGAAGGTAAATTTGAATCTCCGTATATTGTACAAGTCCTCGTAGCTCAGTTGGATAGAGCGATCGCCTCCTAAGCGATAGGTCGGACGTTCAAGTCGTCTCGGGGACGTTAAAAAGCATTGAAAGCTCCATGGAGTTTTCAATGCTTTTTCTTTTGCCGTTCCTGCGTCAATATTTAAGTTCGTTACGAAAGGTATTTACAGCAAATAATTATTTTCCCGGTTTGCAATCTGTAACGTTACTAATTTATAGGTTGCAAAGCCTCCTGTAACCAAGGGCTCCCTGTTGCAGATTGCTTCTGCTTCCTCACGGCTTTCGGTTTTCAGGATATACATGCCTGCCATTCCCGGATAGCCCTTGAATACGCCGCAGATCTCCAGCTTTCCCTCATCGTCCAGCCTTCTTATGTTTTCCACGTGTTCTTCAATTACCTTTTTTGTGACCTTATTATAGGTCTTGCTTTTCTCGATCATCATCATGTACATCAGTTGTTCCATACAGAGACCTCCTTCATGAGTTGCGGTTGTGTTTTTGGGTTCCTAATATAGTTGTTTCCGGCTTTTGGCCGAAAGCGCTGAAATTTACTGTACCTTTTTATTTTTTATCAGAGCCACAAGTGCAAGAACCGCATTGATCAGACACCAGGATGCCCAGATAACGAGATCGCTGTAATTACCATAACCTGTGAAGCCCATGAGCGCCGCTAATCCAAACAGAACAATCAGCGCAATATTACCGCCCTTTTTCTGTGACTTTCTGGTAGCCACGGATACGATTCCACCTGACAGCATCAGGATTGCAACCAAAATTCCCACAGAGCCGGATGTGCCGCCGTTATTTTCCAGAGCATTTACCATACCTGCGGCACATGACTGAAATGTGACCAATATAAATAAAATCATTGATAAAATACCAGATACTAATTTCCATGTTTTCATATTCGTGTCCTCCCTCTTATTGTGCCGAAAATGTTATAGGCTGTGAATCTGTAATAGTTGAATGTGTATCTGCATCATAAATATGAAATTTTAATTCCACGTTTTCTATTTTTTCAATACCGTTTTTCTCAAGATCCTTGGAAAATATCGTAATGTCTTCAATGGATTTCTTTCCGTCATATATTGTAGTTGAGAAAAACGGAGTCATCATAAAGCCATTGATGGACATGTCGTTTACGGAGATTCCTACCTTTTTACCTGAATTGTTCTCGCAATATAAAAGAATTGCGCTTCCCCAAAAGCTGTTTTCATCAACGGTTTTTCCGACGATTCTGATTCCGCCCTCATTAAAAAGCTCCGCTCCCGCATCATTTGGCGTCGTATCCATGTTTGCAAACTCGGAGGTCTGAATGGTTACACATTCTGTATCAAAAATGTTTTTGTATGTATCAGAATCATATATGTGAAAATATATTTCGATTTTCCCTACGGTTTCAATGCCTGCCGCTTTAAGCTGCGAGCTGGAAAGATAAAGAGTCTCGTTTGACTTTTTTCCGGCGGCGACATTTGATGCGAACAGGTCGGTAATCATATAATCGTTGACAATAAGCGCATTACAGCCGACCATTACAGATTTATCCGAATTATTCTCTACCAGAAGCTTAATGCCGTCTCCCCAGATTTTGTCTGTCACATACTCCGTTGCAGTCACGACAATATCGTTCTGATTTACAAGTACCTGCTTTTCAATAGTGACTTTTGCCTCAGGTGTAGCTGCAGGCTCCGCAGTTTGATTCTCCGTTTTGTCGGTTTTGGTTCCATCTGATGCATTGGAATTGTCATTTGTAACAACCTGCTTGGTGTCGCCTGGGTCCGACGAGCCGCTTCCTAATGCCATGGCTGCAAACAAAGTAAAACAAAGCATGACAGGTAACCATTTCTTTTTCTTCTTCATTTTGAACTCTCTCCCTTGTAATAGATTTTTTTTATAATAAATGCGGCGATTACCTCAGCCAGGAATTCCACGCCAATATCGAAAACATCAAATGTTCCCCGAACCCAAGGGGTTAATTGAAGTATCTCCATAGCTGTAGAAAAAGAAAAGGCTGTAAGAAAAATCTTCGGTATACTAGCCGCACTATTACCAATCAGTCCAAACAACGCAAAAAGCAATGCGTATCCCCACAGCATATCAGGAAGATAATTCCTGACCAGTCTAAAAAATGCATTGTCTGCAGGAAATACATGAATATTGACTATATTTCCGATAACAGCGTCTATCTTTTTTACAAAAATTACGTCCGGCGCCGCCACATAATAAATAAATGCACCGGCAAAAATGGGGCATATGATATTTAATGTAAGAAACATTTTCCTGTTCACATTCGTTTATACACTCCTTAAGCTATATTTTATAACAAACATTAATATTTTTTAACATAGCGTTGTTCAATTCTGCAGACCGCTTGTTCTTAATGTATCCATTCCCTGTTTTTTCAATATTGTATTTACCTCCACAATATTTCCCGGGCGTTCATTGAAAATTATCATAAGCAATGCGTCTCTGGGAATTTTGGCATACAATGCTGGAAGCTCATATTTTTTTAATGCCCGCTGCGTTTCCTCCAAGGTCATTTCAGCCGCATAGCAGATTCTCAAGATAATATCTCTCTGCCTTGTCCTTTTTTCTCCGGAAAGCAGCTTATAACCGTATCTTTCAGGAATATCTGCCCTTAAAAACACGGTTTGCTGTGTGAGATTTTTTTCCTTAAGAATATTCTTCATGTACACAGTGAAGGCCTCATCCATCATACATCCGGAATTATCTCTGCAGTAGGAGTCGAAATTTTTAATATGCGTACTTCCTAATACTTTTTCTAATTCATCTGTATTTTTTTCAACCATAAAAGTCTCCCATCTGTTATAATGTAGCAAGAAAACCCGAAAGGAATAATTTCATGGATTATACAGGGCGTCTTGCGATTTCTTATTATAATACAATTGCAACTATAAATAGCGAGCATAAGGTATACCTGGTTCAGCATCAGGAAAACAAGAAAATTTTTATCAAAAAAGTTCTGGATGTTTATAACCTGCACATATATGAATATTTGCAAAGTCATTGTATAACCGGCGTTCCAAAGCTGTATGAAATATATGAAGAAAACGGGCAGCTTACTCTAATAGAAGAATTTATCTCCGGTGTATCGCTGAGAGAATTTATGGACACCCAGACAATATCCTCAGATTTCATTATCCGGTTAATATGTGAGCTGTGTGATATTCTTGGGACCCTGCATTCTCTCAACCCTCCTATCATACATAGAGACATTAAGCCTTCAAACATTATCATTACACCGGATAATCATGTGGTTCTGATAGACTTTAATGCTGCTAAATATCTTACTGACAGAGAAAATTCGGATACGGTACTGCTTGGAACGAAAGGCTATGCTGCCCCTGAGCAGTACGGGTTTTGTTCGTCTACCCCTCAGACCGATATTTATGCCTTAGGCATTTTATTGAAAGAGCTTTCGGCCGCTTTGCCTGTTTCCTTAAACATATTAGATTCCATAATCGACAAGTGCACTCAAATGAATCCTTCCGACAGAATGGAAAATGTGTACAAGCTAAAGGCAGATATCAAAAAGCTGAAACAGAGCAAGGTGGCTAAGCAAAGTGTCAAGCCTGCAAAATGGAAAAAGTTTATTCCACCGGGCTTCAGAACAAAAAGGCCGTGGAAAATGTTGATCGCCACAATAGGATATCTATTTATTATTTTAACAAGCCTCTGTTTGCAAGTAGAAAATCCGACACCAATTACTCTTTGGGCTAATCGTATTATCTTCATATTAGTAATGTTATCCGTGGTTGTCTGCTGCTTTAACTACTGTGATATACGGAGGTTTATGCCTTTGTGCATGAACCGCCATCGTATCATACGTTATTTAGGAGTGTTTCTTTTATGTTTATTCTTAATAAATTTGTGTGTTCTTCTTCTGGTTATAGCAGAGAGTATCCTTTGAGCGCGTGCCTCAGTGTCAACATTATACTATAATATCGTGCGCTACAGCGCACATGGAATCAGAAGTTGACACAATGTCTTCTTGTGTCAACATTATACCATATCAGCATGAAATCAAGCGCGAACAAAGTGAGCATTTGATTTCACCTGATATGGTAACGAAAGAATCAAATCTGCAAAGCAGATTATAAGCGCACAGCGCGTCAGACGCGTAGCGGCTGGATTCTTGAGTGTATTAACATATTCTCATGTGCTACAGCGCACATGGAATCAGAAGTTGACACTGTGACCTTTGGTGTCAACATTATACCATATATTATTTTACTTTGTTGCCACCACTATGGTGGCAATTTATTATTTACTGAACATTTTTCATGCACAATAAGTTTTTTACTGCTCATCATACCGGATAGCATCCTCCGTATATTTCCTATCCATGTCGTGCCGGATTTTTCTGTTTGCAGCCGTATCAAAAATAATGGAGAAATCATAATCCGGCGGATATAATTCCGTGGCGGCAACATGAAGCTTAACCCGTTTATGATTGATCCAGATTTTTTTATCGGCTAACTGCACTCTTAAAACGCCCTTTTCATTTATGGGCTCGCATACAATGCCTATCTTTTTATCGGGATAGACCATGACACTGTCGCCCAGGTTATATTTTGTACTCAGCTCAGCGTTGCCCTTTGGCGTCCTGCTTTTGGCAATCCTGTTTGTGTTTTTCCTCGGAAGCACAGAATCCTCTTTATGAAAATGATAGGTATTGAGCGCGTCCTCGCCGTAGGCGGCTTTTACTGCCACACGCAGCATGTGGTTGGGCATACCCAGTCTGTCTGCAATATAAAAGGCGCAGCTTTCGCCTGCTTCCCCAAGCACCATCTGGTAGGTTGGCTTCAGGGTTTCTTTGTCAAAGGTCATTCTTGCGTTTATAATATCCTGGGCCTTATCGGCATAATCCTTTACCTCGGGATAATGTGTGGTCACGAGAAAAACGGCGCCGCTCTTTCTAAGCTCCTCCAGAATGGCAATGGCAATCCCCATACCCTCCGCGGGGTCTGTTCCGGAACCAAGCTCGTCCATGATTACCAGGCTCTCCCGATTCACTTCACTCAATACCTCCAGCACATTTTTAATATGGGAGGAAAATGTTGACAGGTTTTCCGCAATGTTCTGACCGTCCCCAATGTCGCACAGGTAAGAATTGTTCATACAGATATCCGCCTCTCTGCAGGTGACATGCAGCCCGCATTGTGCCATCATGCAATTCAGCATGACCGTCTTTATGGCTACCGTTTTACCGCCCGTATTGGGACCGGTTATAACAATCCCTCTGACATCTCCGCCAATCTCAAACTGCAGGGGAATATTTATCGCCTTGTCCATCAACGGATGCCTGGCATCCCTTAAAACGATTCTGCGGTCCGTGTTTATGGATGGTTCCGCCGCGTCCAGGTCTATGCTCAGCTTGCCCTTTGACAAAATAAAATCCAGCTTTTCGATCATTGCAATATTTTCACTCATCACAGGGTTGGATGCCGCAACCATTGCCGTCAGTGTATACAAAATTCGATATACCTCATCGTCCTCGCTTATTTTAAGCAGCTGTAATTCCTCATGATATTTTGCAACGCCTGCAGGCTCTATAAACAGCGTGCTGCCGGTAGCGGATTTGTCAATGACGCTGCCGGAAATCTTGAATTTATACTCCTTTTTTACAGGCACGCAGATTCTTCCGTTGCGCAGGGTGCAGTAAGTGTCCGCCATGCATTCCTTATTGGAACGCATGACCTGCTCCGCCTTCTGCTTCATCTGTTCCTCGCATCTTGTTATTTGTCCCCTTATCTGGGCAAGCTCCTTAGAGGCATAGTCGTCTACCGCCTGCCCTCTGATCTGTCTGCCGATTTCCTCCCGCAGCTCCTCCAGTGAGTCCAGATTTTCCTCATAATATGCCAAAGGATTTTCATATGTCTTTCCTCTGCTCAAGTACTCCTTTAAGCGGCGGACCACCGCAAGAACGATTTCCACCCGCTCCAGCTGATAGGGAGTAAGACAGTCACCCTTTTCCGCAACCATTAAAATATCCTTTATCTCCGTGAGATTCTGCAAAGGGGGCATTCCAAGCCTTTCTATCAGATTTCTGCTGTCAGTAGTATCCCTCAGCTGTTTGCGTAAATCGCTTTCATTCAGGCAGGAGGAAATTTCTCTTATCTTTTCCTTTGCCCATTCCGTGACAGCCAGATTTTCCCATATTTCCTTTACCTTATCAAACTCGATCAGTTTTTCTACATTCATTTTTAAAAAGTCCCTTCCTGTATTTAGTGTTATAATGTTGACGCCAAATAGATTTTGAGAAAAAAGCAAAAAGGTGGTTCAAGGGGCCCGGATATCTGACGGTGCGAACCCGGCAGCAGGCATTGTCTGAGCCAAGCGACAAAAAACCATGGCTGCCCTATGTGCAAGGATACCATGGTTTCTAAATCCGTATGTGATTTAAGCGTATATCTTCAAAAAGAGATACCCGTTTTCCGCAGGCAGTGGGGTAACGTTTTACATAAAAAAGCAAGGCCGTACAGCCCTGCTTAAATGATTCAAACATTTTCAGATGCCCGGCGGAGCCGGAAATACTGCTTTTGAAAATATATACCATAATATTAAGCAATTGTAAGGCGAAAATGCCGACGGTACGATTCGTCAGCAAATGGGCAGACTTCTAGCCGGAAGCCGTGAACCGCCCATGCAATATTTATTTTGCAGTTTTCTCCGTTACAATCACAATTAACATGCAAAGTCCTCCTGAATATGAATAAATCAATTGTATACGCGGAGTCTTTTTTTGTCAAGTGTTTGTCAAGTGACAAATTTTGCCGCTTTTAATATTTTATGAACTATTTATGGGAATCTTTACTATTTTTACTTAAAATAAAATAAAATAAAAAGCGTTATGTTTGATAGTTTTACGGTTTGATAGTTTACAGATAGATTTGGCTTGAAAAAGCCGATGTCACGACGTATAATGCTATCAACAAAAAGTATTACACATTAAAACTTAGGAAGGCAGGGCAGATAATATGCTTGTAAATAACAGTTATCCAATACTGGAGTTTGACAATAGCAGGACTGCAAAAATAAATCCCACAGCTTTTTTGGATGAAACGTCGGAGCCCTTTTTTCAAACGGACATGCTGGTCATCACTTTTTTTCAAGAGGTTATGGATAAGCTGGCGGACCAGGGAAGGATTGTCCTGGAAAAAACCATCGGCGGTGAAAATCCGGTCTTGATCTATCGCTTTTTGGACGAAAATGTCCTGATTACCTTGGGACAGGTGGGATGCCCTGCCTGCGGCGGCAATTTGGATTTATTTCATGCAATGGGCATTGCCAGGGTTATGTTCTGCGGCGGCGGTGGGGTCCTTGATAAAAACATTGAAGTCGGGCAGATATTAGTGGTAGACGGGGCAATCAGGGATGAAGGCTTTTCCTACCACTACATAGAGCCTGCAAGATACATATACACGGATTCTGACGTCACCGGGAAAATCACGGAATATTTGGACGAGAACTCGATTTCCTACATCCGCGGATTAACCTGGACAACGGACGCTATTTTCCGGGAAACCTCCGACAGGATTGCGCGGAGAAAAGAGGAAGGCGCTAAAATAGTGGAAATGGAGCAGGCGGGCTGTATCGCCGTTTCTCAATTCAGAGGCTTTAAATACGGAGCATTGATATACGGCGGCGATGATGTTTCCCAGGACGAGTGGAGCAACAGAGGCTGGCAAAGCCGGGATGGAATCCGCTATGACCTTGTGATGCTTTGTAAGAGGCTTGTTCAGATCATATAGCGCGGCCGGCATGAAAAGTAAATCGGTTTTTCGAGGTGTTACGACCTATACCGTTGGTTCGGCAGATAATCGGCACTATGATGTAACGCTGAATCCAGGAGATTATCGGCACAACGATTTCTCAAAAACATTGGCAGTTCATATTGATTTATATTTAAGGAAATATCAAATAGCGTTGATTGCTAATTTCAATACGCGAAAACTCGATTTGCTTGTACGACTTTTAGGACAACTACTGTGAAATAGATTTTGCCGGAATGCAAATCATATAATTTCCGGTTTACAGAGATGAAAATAAGTGCAAAATCAGTAATTTAACGCAGTATAATTCATTATACACGAGGCTTTATGCAGTAGTCATTTTTCCGAAAAGGGAGAAGGACAATATATACCATTGGGAACTAGTATTGGACAATCAAAAAATCCATTTTACAAAAAATTAAAACCGCCTCATTGCATGGGTGAAAATATGGCATTATAATTCTGTCAGGAGGTGGGCACTTATGGCTGACGAGGATAAAAAGGATTTTAACGCCATGCTGAACGACAGCAAGGATATGCCGAAGATGCAAACGATTACAGACGAGAAAAGCATCGAGAAATACGGCGGAAACAGGATGTATTTTGCGCCGCCCGCAGATTATGACCGGGTGATGAAGCAGGTTCCTTATGGAAAGGTAATCACGATAGGTAAAATTCGCGAGTATTTTGCCAGATTAAATGAGGCTGATTTTACGGAGCCGATCACAGCCGGAATCTTTGTGTCCATTGCGGCGTGGGCAAGCTATCAGCGCTCAAATGATGAAACGCCCTATTGGAGGACTCTGAAGGCAGACGGCGAATTAAACCCAAAATATCCGGGAGGCATCGAAGCCCAGAGGGAGAAGCTTGAGGCCGAAGGGCATACCGTTATCAAAAAGGGCAGGACAAACATCCGATATTTTGTAAAGGATTTTGAAAACGCGTTTTTTGAATTGCCCGAATAACCGGACAAGCAGCATCTGCGGCTTCGTAAAAAAATCCTTATTCAGAGCGCCGCTTCGGATAAACCCTTTCTGCATTTTTCTGTAAAAGGATTATCCAAGGCGGCGCACCTGTTCAAAACAGCACTTCCCCCAAATATTTATCATGGGGAGCTATCAGACATTTTTCAATTGACTTCCAATAGCTTTCGTAAAGATTTTTTTGTGCAGCCCCATAGCTTTCCTTTGAATCGAATTCCCAATAAAGCATGTATTTGACACTTTTTACGATGCGGGTAATTTTAAGCGGGGGAAGCCCTTCTTTAATCTGCTCCATGTCTATGTGATATCCCCTTTTGACCAGCCGCAGCAGAAGCAGTCCCTCCTGCTTTTCCAAAAAGCTTTTGGCTTCAAGCATCAGTGCTTCAAATTCTTCCGTTTTTTGCGGCTTGACCTGATAAATGCATATTTCGGTAAATGGCATATGATTTCTCCTGTAATTATTATGATTTCAAAGTTGTCTGCAGGGATTTGGTCGTTTACTGCCTTGAAGATATTATATAGGAATTCTGCGGATATGTAAAGCTCGGTTAAGGTAAGCTCGGCATAAGGCGCTTTTGTCTTTTTTTGCTGAAAAGAGGGTTTTCCTACGGATTTTTATATGCTAAAATACACGCAGGCATATTGTTTAATATGCGCGCCAAAGTACGAAATAGGAGGAACAGGGCAATTATTGGACGGCAAATAATATTATATGGGGTTTGCTGCTTATTCCCATGTTGGCATTGGCGGAAATTATTAAAAAAGATTGTAAAGAAGAATTGACCACCGCTGGATGGAAGTATTATAATGCCATTATAATTGCAACGTTTTTTATATGGCTGTGTCTCATACCAATGATCGGACCGTTTTTAAAAAACGTTTGTCAAAAGTCCAGGAGCAAAATTCATAAAGCTGCTCCTGTATTCCTGAGGTGACGTGAGCGGCAGCAGGAGGGATAAGGTCCAGCCGGCCGTTTCGTTTTTACATATCAGGTAGAAAATATATGTCCGTTAAAGCGGACAAGGAGGTAAAAAATGAACAAAATTGTAGAACTGGCAGTAACCTTTTGTATGCTGGCGGCAGCAGTTGGCTTCTTGCTGCTGGGCGGAAAAAATGCTCTGACCATAATGTCGGGAGCCGAGCCTCTGGCGGAAGAAACCAGCTTTGCGGAGGCGGAAGGGAAGTACATTATTTATGATGCGGCGTATCCGGTGGCGTCCTATGAGGAGGAATTCTATTCCGGAGATCCTGACAGGGTCAGCAAGATGGGATACGTTCTGTATGACGAGACCAGGCAGACGTTTCTGTATGTGGTAACGCCCAAGGATTACAGCTACGGCTTTGACAGGCTGCTGAGGAACCGTAAAATGCCTGAGCAGTCATGGGCGCAGCTGGATCTTTCCCCTATATCCGTGGACGGAAGCCTGACGCGTATGGACGAGACCACGGTCAGCCATGCCAGAAAGGCGCTGAGGGACAGACGTACAGAGAATGAAGCGCTGGCAGCAGTATGGGACACGCTGGCGGAGACGCAGACGGATTGGTATATGCTTGAGTACGCCACCATGGGCGGCATGGAGATAATCGATATCTGGCTCTGCGCGCTGGCGAGCTTTATCAGTCTTCTGATCTTTATTTTCCGTCTGGTGAAAATGTTCACAGGCGGTAAAAAGCAGGAAGAACTGGCAGGTACGTTTGAAAGCAGGTTCGAGCAGTTCTTTGCCATGCAGCGGGGACGTCTCCGGGAGTGGTGCGACTCTATGCGTGTCCGTACCAACCGCAGTCTGTATGTGTGCGTGCTCTGTACCACGGTGGCTGTGGTGGCTATAGGGTTTTTGGCGCAGTATCCGG
Source organism: uncultured Acetatifactor sp. (assembly GCA_910578215.1). Classification (GTDB taxonomy): domain Bacteria; phylum Bacillota; class Clostridia; order Lachnospirales; family Lachnospiraceae; genus Acetatifactor. Next base: position 70,345 of record CAJTPH010000012.1, read on the forward strand.
TTGATAAGGTATTGGTGAGACATTTTCCCCTGGGTCTGGTGTTTGGGGAAATAATATGCTTATTGTGTGTGCCCATGCTGAAAAAGAAAGGGGATTGGAAGAAGATCCTGAAAAAGACCCGTAAAAATGTGGAGAAGGCATTTCCCTCCGCCGGGCAGCAGGATGAGTTTGCACAGGATTATCTGGACAACTGCGGAGAGTGGGGGCATGAGGGAAAAGGAAAGGATTCCATGTCCTACGGCGCTCTGGGGAACAAATACTGGACATTTTTATCAGGCTACGGGGACGTAATGATTATCAATCCGCTCAGTGTGAACCGTGTGGATACATATGTAGACATGGAAAGAGTATCTTACGGAAAATACAGGGGCAGGCTTATTACATATGTGGCAAAGTTCTTTATGAGGGATAACGACGGAACTGTTTATGAGAAAATGTATCTGTTCCCCACGAAGGAGGCAATGAATAATTTTGCCCAATTGTTGAAAAGGCGTGTTGGGGACAGGATCGAGGTGATCCAGAAGGACTAAAAACAGAGGCGTTCGGCGGAATGAAGGAGCTGTCCGTCGTGAGGCAGCTTACCTGCATGAGAATCTGGATAAGGCGGGGCTGTTGCGTTAAGGGAAAGCGGTACGGGAAATAATAGTTTTGAGCAGAACTATGACCCCTGTATCTGTTTCCTTGATGCGGCAGCCCCTGAGTTTTGCAAAAAATTATGAAAAGCCTGCGACGAATGCGGGCTTTTTGCGTGTAGATAAGTAAGAAGCTTCTGAAGATAAGGAACGGGAGGTAACGTATATGGAGGATTCTCAAATTGTGGAGCTGTACTGGAAACGATCGGAAAGCGCCGTTTCAGAGACGGCGGCAAAATACGGAAAATACTGTTACAGAATTGCCCTTAACATACTTGGAAATAGGGAGGATGCGGAAGAAAGCGTAAACGACACTTGGTTTAATGTATGGAACGCCCTGCCGCCTCACCGTCCCAATGTGCTCTGTACGTTTTTGGGTAAAATTACAAGACGGATATCCATTGACAAATGGCGCAGATACACCGCGGACAAGCGCGGAGGAGGAGAGACCGCGCTTGTCCTTGACGAGCTGGAGGACTGCGTCGCGTCTGGTCAGAATGTGGAGAGGGAGGTTGAGGAGCATGAGCTTGCGGAGGCTCTTAACAGGTTCCTTTCAAGTCTTTCCACGGATGTAAGGGATGTTTTTATCTGCCGGTATTTTTTTCTGCTGCCCATAACGGAAATCTGCAAAAGCTTTGATTACAGTCAGAGCAAGACCAAGTCCATGCTGTCCCGGACGAGGAGGAAATTGCAGGAGTATTTGGAAAAGGAGGGCTTACTATGAAAAATGACAGGATTTTTGACGCCATGGGAAGTGTAGATGACAGATATATTCTCTCTGCATGGAACAGAGTAAACGAGAAAAACAGACAAAGGAATAAATCCGGCAGCAGTGCTTTCCGCAGATTGCTTTATTCCGCGGCAGCGCTTGCCGTAATGCTGGCGTCCTTTTTCGGCGTGGCAATGGCGGTCAGTGCGGATTTCAGGGAGGCGGTGTTCCGGTTTTTTCATATTTCCACGGCGGACGTGGCGCTGCCGGAGGAGGAAGAACCGGAGCGGCCGGTCCCCATGGGGAGCATTGAGGTGATAGACGGTAAAAATATTGAGGGTAAAGCGGATGTGACATATCTTCGAGTGAACGGCAATGTGGATTGGTCTGACGGGGTGATCTGGGTTGCGAGCTATGAGGAGGAGACAGCCGGGCAGATTTTGGGAGTATATGGGCTGGAAAACGGGGAGCTGACAGGTCTGGAGCCTCATACTGAAAAGCTGGAATATAATTGGGACGGAGAGGTTTATGAGATTTGCTTTCAGTGGTATGAAAACAATGGAAGGGTGTGTACCCGGGCAAGGGATTATGACCTGGAAACCGGTAAGGCATGGGAGGTGCTGGCGGCGGAAGGCAAATCGGACGTTTGTACCGTCATTTTGGGCAGGGGAGCCCAGATTGACTACACTAGCCGCCCGCTGCTCTATAATCTGAGTACAAAGGAGGTAACGGATGTTCTTGCGGGATGCAAGGCTTTGGATTCGCAGCTGCTTAACGAAATAAAGTTTTCGCCGGATCTATCCAGGGTACTTTTAAGCTGTAATCTGGGGAGAGACAATTACTGCTATGACATGGCAGAGCAGACTCTTAAGTCTCTGAATGAGCTGACCGGAAGGGAGGTCTACGACGCGTGGTTTGTGGATGACGATACGGTCGCCTTCACCTTTGAAAATGAGGACGGAACGTTCCATTGCCGGGCATATACGATTCCCTCATGGGAGTCTGTGGAAATCTTTGCCGGAATGGCGAAAATGAATGGGAATACGGATTTTGGTTTTATACTTACCGGGGGAAGGTACGGGCTGTATGTGGACCGGGAGCATAACACCTATGTATATGACTGCAGGACAGGGGAACGGACTCCGGTGGAGGGCTTTCAGTATCCTTCCGGCAGCACGTTTACAAGCCAGAACAAAGCCGGAGACAAGATTCTGTTCGGCTTATCGGATAACGATGTGCCCGGGCTTGGAGTTGTTCAGATAGGAATTTTGGATCTGGAGAAACGATCGTTTACCCTTCTTGACAGGGAAGGCTACGAGGTGAGACGGGAGGGTGTAATGGGCTGGCTGGACAATGACAGAGCGGTGATTGAGGCTTACAAGCCTGCAGACAGGTCGGACGGCATCCGGTATCTATATATTTATTCTTTATTTTAGTGCGCCTCAGCGCCCGGCCGCTATGCGATATTGGCTGTACGAAATTAACGTGTCCTTCAATTGACTTTTGACGCGCAAATGAATATAATTGTCTTGTGGAAGTAAACTAAGGGTAAGTCTGATTATGGGGGCTTTCCGGACGTAAGAGGGCTTACCTGACGCAACAATAAAATTATATGGAGGACGCTATGGAGTTAGAGGGCAAGGTTGTGATCGTTACCGGCGGAAGCCGCGGTATTGGTTTTGCCACTGTGGAGGCATTTTTGAAGGAGGGCGCGGCAGTCGTGCTGTGCGGCAGCCGTCAGGAGACTGCAGACAAGGCGGTTGCCCGGCTGAAGGATTCAGACCCTGAGGCAAAAGTGGAGGGCATTTGGCCTGATTTGAGCAGTCTGGAGGATGTGCAGGCGGCCTTTGACAGGGTTGCGGAAAAGTACGGAAGGATAGATGTGCTGGTAAATAACGCAGGTATTTCCGAGAATACCCCTTTTTCCAGCTATACCGACGAAACCTTTCAGAAGGTCATGGAGCTGAATGTAAACGGTATGTTTAACTGCTCCAAGGCTGTGGCGGGAATCATGGAGAAGCAGGGCGGCGGTGTCATTTTGAATACGTCTTCCATGGTGAGTATTACGGGCCAGCCCAGCGGGATTGCTTATCCTACATCCAAGTATGCCGTCAACGGCTTCACTGTTTCGCTTGCCAGAGAGTTGGGACCTAAGGGTATCCGTGTAAATGCGGTGGCGCCCGGTATCACGGCTACGGACATGATGCGTGCCGTTCCCAAGGAGGTCATCGATCCCATGATCGCCCGTATTCCCCTGCGCCGCCTGGGTCAGCCGGAGGATATTGCCAATGCGTTTATCTTTCTGGCGTCAGACAAGGCATCCTACATTACAGGCGTGGTGCTGAGTGTGGACGGTATGATGAGAGTGTAGCTTCGCAAAGTAACGGAAGCGGATTTATAAAAGCGCAGGCCGCTTATCCGGCTAGGATAAGACGGCTTGCGCTTCAACCTTTCCCAGTACTTTTCCCACAAGAGCTATATCCTCGCCTGCGGGTATGTCCGGATAGGCTTTTTTATCCGCATTGTGGGATATGAGCCTGTCTGTGCCCAGCTCCTTTATATAACATTGATCGCCCTTTATAAAAATTCCGATCTCTCCGGTTGAGATCTCGCTCATTTTCTTTACGAACACTTTTTCCCCGTTGTAATAAGTAGGCTCCATGCTGTGTCCGTTTACACCTATCACAAAATCGGCTTCCGCTGCGGTCTCCGTAGCTATAACCTCTATTAAGTCTGTAGGCACTCCGTCAAAGAGATATTCGCCCTTTCCCGCCGATGCCAGCTTTTGATAATAGCTCATGATTCTTGTAGGAATAAATTCCTCCGATGCCTCCGTATCTGTATTCTGCATTTGTCCGGTTTGCCCGGTCAACCTCTCCGCAATGGAATACTCCCTGTCCAGTATGGTATCAACTACAGCTGCTCCGTCCGGTGAGTGTTTGGATATAAAACGGTATTTTTGAATATGGTCATATTCGGAAGCTTTCAGGGGATAGGAGGAATATTTCTCCCTTTCGTCCGTTAAGCCCAGAAGGTAATCACAGGAAACGTTGAAAAGAACGGACATTTGCTTTAAAAAGGTATGCCCGGCCTCTCTGTCATTTGTTTCATAATTTCTAAGCGTGGTTTCCGGTATGTTTAATTTCTCTGCAAAGCTTTTTCTGGTCGAATATCCGCTTTCCTTTCTTAATGCAGTCAATCGTTCTCCAAAGGTCATATACTTTTTCACCTCCCTACACTGATTATATGTAATATTTTTCAGTATGTCAATATAAAAAAGCTCAAAACGAGCAAAAATAAAAAATTAGGTATTGACAAATGCTCAAAATGGGATTATTATAAAAGCACGAAATCCCAAAACGAGCAGAAAGGAGGGCAAAAATGCTCAAAAATATAGAAGCGGAAAGGGTACGATACAGATTATCAAAAAAGGAGCTGGCCAGGAGACTGAACATTACCGTCAAAACCTATTATAACTGGATTCATGAGGAAACAGATGCCCCGATTTCAAAGCTTGTCATTCTTGCGAAAATGTTCGGCACAAAGGTTGATTATCTGGTTGACGGCATGACGGGAGTGCCGGAAAACATTGAATGCCTGCGCAGAGAGCCGGTATAAAAATGGAATACCGTTTGGGTATGTAGAGAGCGTCCGTCAGTAACGGTGCTGATAACGGCGGTTCGATTCCGCACGGGCGCATTACCCCGGCAAGGGTTTATTTGCCTATATCCCTTACCGCCGACGGGCGGTTAAAAATTACGTTAAGGAGGATAACATGCAGAATTACAAACAGATTTTATCAGAACTTGGAATTGAAGTGCCGGAGGATAAGAAAGCCGACCTCAACAGAAAAATGAACGAGAATTACCGCACGAAAGCCGACTATGACAAGGTAGTTAAGAGGCGTAATGAGTACAAAGGCTCCCTGGAGGAAGCGCTGAAAAAGCTGGACAGCTTAAAGGAAAGGGACGCTGCGGACCTGGTCTGTCATAAGGAGTACCCATGTGCGCAGGTTACGGCTACTGTCAAGTTGGACAGGACGCAGGTATGCATGCGGATGATTACAAGTGATTTGGGAGGATGTGTTGGAGAGCTTCCCGATGGCGCCGAGGCTTAAGATTGGAGGGCGGTAATGCTTGACGAAAAAGAAAGGCTGAGCGACAAGGAGTATGAGTCAATTGGAAGACTGCTTCTTGAATTGATTGCAGAGTGCCCCTATGTGCCGGATGCAGTGGCTCAGGAGCCCGGCGGAATCCTGTATCAGTCCATTGGAACAAAAGCTTCCATCGGAATATATACACTTCCGGGCGCACGGTATCTGAAAAAATATGTAAGCGGAAATTTTACGGCGCAGATAGATTTTCAGGTGGCATACAAAAGCTTTCCTGAGACAAACCAGCAGCGCGTGGACGCGCAGGCAGCCGTTGACAATATCATGTCATGGCTGGAGGGTATCGCCGAGCTTCCTCCCTTATCCGGAGGAAGAAAAATCGAGAGCGTGTCCGTATCTAACGGCGCGGCATATAAAAACGATACCGCAGATGATACAGGCGTAACCTTTGTGGCAAACGCAACAATGAAATATTATAAAAAAGGAGAATGAAAAATGGCAAACAATAGAACAAACATGGTATCCCTGTTGGATTTTGGCAAGTGGATGGGAGGAACCGAATCAAATATTATCGAGCTGGGGGACGGCTTTGTGGAGCTCACGGAGGACTGGGCGCCTAATGTGGAAGAAAAGCAGTATGTAAACATGAAAACGGCGTCTAATACCCTGACCAGGTACGCTTTTTCTATGTCTCCGGAGCGGGACCATCTCTCTGATGAAGCGCAGGGATACATAGACGAGGCATTCCGCAGGTTCCCCACCGGAAAGGATGCGCAGACGGAATACTACAGGTTTTATAAAACCGACTCTGTCACAGGCGGCGGATACAAGGCAATTAAAATTCCGGTGGTGGTTGCGCCGTCCTCGACAGGCGGCTCAGGCGGCGAGGCTCTTACCTCATCCATTCAGATCACAGGAAACGGGGATGTGGTTGAAGGCACGATGACAATTACGGAGGGTAAGTGGAGCTTTACCGAAGGGGAAAGCAAACCGGCGGCTCTGTAAAAATCTGAGCGTTTGATCTGTGGCAACAACGGAATATTTGAAACATTAGAATGCATTTTGCTGGAAAGGTGATTGGTAATGGATAGCTTAAGAGTTGACAGCGGCACAAAAGTCATTGAGGTAAACGACGCGGGAGAATGTATCTGCATACCCGTGGGGGATGCGTCGTTTTTTGAACGGTTTGGCAGGGTTATTAAAAGCTTTGAGGAAAAACAGGGCGAGTATGAAAAACGGGCGCAGGAGCTGTCCGAAAAGTATAAGGACAAGCCGGATGACGCGGACGCAATAGCGGACAGCATCCAGCTATATCTGGAGATCTGCAGGGATACCTGCGCGGAGCTGGACAGGCTTTTCGGGGAAGGGTGCTGCAGAAAGGTATTTGTCGGAGTTGACAATCCCGGAGTGGAGCTGATAGGGGAATTTTTTGAGAAAATCACGCCGCTGCTTAACCGGTATGCGAAGGAACGAAATGAAAGGATCAGTTTGATGTATAATCGCAGCCGTAAGGGAGCAGGGAGTAAGTAATGTTTAACATTTTGTTAGATAAGCTTCCGTCGGACTACAGAGGCTTTCCGATCGATAGCGATTTCCAGGTGGGCATTCAGATCATGCAGGCGCTGGAGAACAGAGAGCTTTCCGGGCAGGAGGGGCAGGCGGCGGCTTTAGCCCTCCTGTTCCTGCAGGAGGACGCACAGGGAAATAAGCTTCCCCTGCCGGATGCCCGGACAGCCCTGGAAGGCCTTGTGTGGTTTTTGACAGACTGGAACCACGATCATAATGATAAGGGCGATAAGACAAAGGTGACGGATTATGACATAGACCAATGGAGAATATACGCCGCCTTTCGACAGTATTACGGAATAAACCTTAACGACCTTGGAAGACGCTGCGTGGGATATAAGCTTGTTGACGGGGAGGTTATTTCCGTCTATGAAGAAAACAGGCTTCACTTTTGGGAGTTTATGGGCCTGCTCACATCGCTGCCCGAATGCGCCTATACGCGCGTGGTGGATATACGCGCAAGGAAAATCACGCCCAAAATGGGGAAGGAAGAAAAAAAGGCATATACTGAGCTTAAAAAGGTATACGCACTGGATAATCCAAGAGAGACGGCATACACGGACAGTCAGAAGGATGCCATCGACGATTTTGACCGCATGATGGAAGAACAGAAAAAAATCAGGGAAAGCAGGAGGCTGGCGGCGGAAGCTTTTAAGGATATGGTGATGTGATGACAGACAGGGAGATCGGAAAAACCGCCCGGGAGATTGCCGAACGGGGGAATACCGCGGAAATTAAGCGGAATAAGGAGGGGATCATTATACTGGAGGTGGGCAGAAAGATCGTGAGGGCAGAGCCTGTATTGGCAGAGAGCAGCCCTCCGCCCAGGGATGTATGAATACGGAGAGGCTCATGAAAGAGGTCATGGGTAACAGCTAAGCGGTGCTTTAGATGCATGTAATGTGCGTCTATGGCACCTTTTTATTTGAGGTGAATTATGGCGCAATATGATGATAGCATAAGGATAAATGCAGATCTTGATACCAAAGAAGCAAAAAAAGAATTAAAAAATCTTAAAAGCAGTATTGAGGAAACTGCCGAAAAGATTACCCTTCTGCGCTCTAAGATGGATGCGCTGAAGGATGTGAGAATACCTACGCAGGAATACAAGGAGATTCAGGCGCAGATTGAAAAAACAAAAAATAAAATTAAAAATGTGCAGGAACAGCAGGAAAAGTTTTTGGCTACCGGAGGAAACAGTTCTTCGACTGCATTTCGGAGAATGCAGTATGATCTTGACCGGCTGAGAAGCTCGCTTCCGGAATTTGAAAGCGGTCTACAGCAGCTTGTTGATACCGGAAATGCGTTCACTCTCGGAAAGGATACGGAACAATATGCCCAGATGTCCAGGGATATGGAGAGGCTTAATGCCAGAATGAATTCCGACACGCAGCGTCAGACAGGGCTGCAGTCAGCTCTTGCGGCTGAAGAACAGCGTATTGCGGACATCAAAACCAATGCTTCTGCATCAAGCAAAAGGGTTATTAAAATGCTGGAACGCAGGCAGCAGTTAACGGAAAAACTGAAGGACATGGAGAAGGCCGGTGTTGGGTACGGATATAAGGATTATGAAGATGCGCAGGAAGAACTGTCTGGAATAGATAAAAAATTAGACAAGTACAAAAGCAATCTTGATAAAATCCCTAAATTGTTTTCACGTATGAAGGACTTTTCCAAAACAGCATTTAAAGTAATTCGGTCGGGACTGTCATCTGTTGGGAAAATAGGCATAAAAGCATTCACGGCATTTGGAAGTTTTGCCAAAATGACCTTTTCAGGATTAGGGACCATTGCAAAAAAGGCGTTTTCCGGCATATCAGGCTTTTTAAAGAACACCGTCGGATCATTTCTGGGTTTCGAGGGGATAAGCTCCGAAATTAAAAAAGGCTTTGAAAATTTTGAGGGATATTCCGATCAATATGCCCAAAGCCTGCAAAATATGAGGGGCGCCATGACAACCCTGGGCAATCAATGTGCTGCTGCATTTGCGCCCTTAGCACAGACGGTCGTTCCGTGGATAACGCAGTTTACAAACGTCCTTTCCACAGCTATGTCCCATGTAACGCAATTTATAGCTGCTTTAAGCGGCAAAAGCTCGTTTACAAAGGCTAAGAAAGCCCAGGATGATTACAATAAATCTCTTGGCGGCACGGCAAAGGCAGCAGATAAGGCCAGAGGCGCGCTGGCTGGCTTTGACAGTCTGGATGTACTGGAAACCAATCAGGACGCCGGACAAGAAGAGGATTCCTCAGGGGAAATGTTTGAGGAAGGTCCTATTGAAAATTCCGTGGTAAACCTTGCAGACACATTAAAAGAGTTTGCCTATGGCGAAGACTGGCTGGGAATGGGGGCATATATATCACAGAACCTCAATGCCGGCCTTCAGGAAATCTACGATTTCTTAAGCTGGGATTCATTTGGGCCGCAGATTACATATTTTGTAACAGCATTTACAAATACCCTGAACGGGCTTATCAGCGGCTTTAACTGGAATCTGCTTGGGAATACAATAGGAGCCGGAATTAATATTGTCGTGAACACCTTGGGGCTGCTTACCACAGGTGTTGACTGGGAAAGCCTTGGCGGCGGATTGTCAGAAGGAATAAATGGGCTGGTAAATGAAGTTGACTTTACCAATATAGGGAATTTAATCGGGGCGCAGCTCATGATTCTTCCCAGTATCCTGTGTGGATTTATCACCCAGCTTAATTGGACAGAAGTTGGAAGTGCCTTAAGCGAATTGGTAAATGCAATTAATCTGTCTGAGATCGGGCAGACGCTGGGGTCTGGTTTAACAGGAATGTTCCAGGGAGCCATCGATTTTTCAAAGACATTTAACTGGGAGGGGCTTGGAAACAATATCTCGGGAGGAATAAACGGGTTTTTTGAAAAGTTTGACGGGGCAAAACTTGCTCAGTCGGCAACCTCTCTTTTAGGCGGATTGCTGGATACGCTGATTCAGACCATAAGCACCATAGACTGGGCGCAAATTTGGAGAGATATTATTGATTTCTTAGTAAACGTAGATTGGCTTGAGCTTATAGGGAAAATATTGACGGCAGCCGGAGAATTGATATTTGGAATTTTTGAAGGGCTGGTACAGGCAATTGTAGAAACGGATTGGGGCGCTGTTTGGGATAGCATTGTGAAGTCCTTCAAGGATTTCTTCGGAATTCACTCTCCCTCCACACTTATGGAAGATCAGGGTAATTTCCTTATGGAAGGCTTGTTCGGCGGTGTGTCGGCGCTGGTGGAAAAGGTGGTATCCGTATTTACGGATATTAAAGAAAAGGTATTGGAAGTATGGGAGAAGGTAAAATCTAAAACAGAAGAAATATGGAACGGAATTAAAGACACAATTAAAGGACCAATCAACGCAATCCTGGAATTTATAGAATTTTTGGTAAATGGGGCCATTGACGGTATCAATGGAATTATAGAAAAATTGGAAAGCGTTGCGACTATCAAGAACCCTTTTACCGGCAAGGTTGTGTGGAGCCTGGATCTGCCGGAGGTTCCTCGGGTTTCCCTCCCCCGCCTTGCCACCGGCGCAGTCATCCGTGGAGGAAATCCCTTTATGGCGATTCTGGGAGACCAGCCGGCAGGGCACACCAACATAGAAGCGCCGCTTTCGACGATTGAGCAGGCGGTGGAGAACGTCATAGGCAGGAGCGGATACGGAAGGGAAAGCGTGCCTGTGACAATAAATCTTAATTATGACGGAGAAACCTTTGCACGTCTGTCCATCTCAAATATTTTGTCGGAGCTTGGACGGCAGGGGTATAACGTGGATATGCTGGGGGTGACATGATGAAATTTGGAAAAGGAATAATTGTTGACGGGATATATTACGATATCCCCATGGTATCTTTGAAAAGAAATGCCGACTTTCTGGACAAATATGCGGAACGGACGGAGGACGGGGAGCTGCACCGGGAGCTGATCGGGGTGTACTATAATTACACCCTGACAGTGGGCACAAGCGGAGATTTCGGCGATACGGATTACGGCGCGTTTTGGGACAAGATGACGGAGCCTGTGGAATTTCACGAAATATCGGTACCTGTGCCTGACGGGTATTATATATTTACCGGTTACATATCCAGCGTATCGGACGAGTACAAGAGGCTACTGGACAACCAGGCGGAGTTTACGGGATTTACCTGCAAGCTGACGGCGAAATCCCCGGCGAGGAGACCAAGATGAATACGGAATTTTTAGTTGAATACAACCTGGTTGATACAACCGCGCTGCAGGATGCCGCGGAGAGCTCGGGCAGTAACTCCCCATTTGCCGATATAAGTGGGATCAAAGAAAATACTGCGGTGCAAAAATACGCCACATTGGAGCACAATTTCTTTGTCCTGGACGGCAGCAGGGAAGAATTTCCCGACAATCCCAGTGGCTTTGCATACTTTTCAAGCGGTCAGTCAGACGAAAACGGCTTGTTTCAGAGCGAGCAGTCTGTCACGGTCCGGTTTACGAAAAACCATACCAGCGCAGGGTTTACCCTGTATTTTCTGGAGACCTGCCCTTTGGAGCTGGAAATCCTCTGGTATGATCTGGACGGAGGACTGAAATGTAAGAGAAAATTCTATCCTGACGCACTGACATATTTCTGCGAGCATCCGGTTGAGGACTACGGAGGGATAAAGGTGGTATTTTTAAAGGCCCTTCCCTGGCACAACGTCAAGCTGCAGCACATTCAATATGGTACGAGTATAAGCTGGGACAGCGATGCCATAAAGTCCGGGAAGATCGTAAGCGATGCGGACCCCGTCGGCGATAAAATTGCGACAGATACGCTTACCTTTGATTTTGTGGACAAATATGACAGGTTTAATCTGGGAAATCCCCAGGGACTGCATAAGACCTTCCAGCGCAGTCAGCACATGACGGCATATGAGGTGGTTGAAGGCAGAAAAATTCTGCTTGGAAGCTTTTTTCTGGAGTCCGGCAGTACCTCCAAAAACATATGCAGGATAGAAGCCATAGACCTGAAAGGCATGCTTGGCAGCGTGGACTTTACGGAAGGCAGGATATATAACGGAGACAGGGCGGGAGGCGTAATCGCGGAAATTATGGCGGCGGCCGGAATTGAGGATTACACGGTTGACGAGGAAACGGCAGAAACGCCGTTATATGGAACGCTTGGCATACAAACCTGCCAAAAGGCTCTCAGGGAAGTTTTGTTCGCATGCGGCAGCATTGTCAGGACATCGCGGCAGACCGGTCTTTCCATTTGTAAAAGCGACAGGGCGGTGAAGTTAAAGATAAGGCGCGGCAGAAAGTTTGAAACCGCCATTCAGGGGGACCGTTATGTATCGGATGTAAGCGTAAAGTATAAAACCTGGAGGCTGGAGGATAAGGTAACCGAGCTTGCAAAGGGAACATATGAAGAAGGGACCCATATGATACGGTTCTCCGCTCCTGCCGCGAATCTGACGGTAAACGTCGGCCGTATACGGAAACAGATGCCATATTATGTGATTTTGGAAGTACCGGCGCAGACCCGGGCAGAGATTGTGGTTTCCGGGCAAAAATACGCAGGCGAGGAATTGGCGGTTACGTCAGGCATAGAGAAGCTCAAAAGCGGAGAGGTCCGGAACACAAAGACATTTTCCGGGTCGCTGCTTAACTTTGAGTCCGCAAAGCATAAAGCCGACAGCATACTTGACTATTACCAGCTGCAGCAGGTCATCAAAACAAAGTATATAGCCGGGGAAGAAAGAGCCGGCGACTGGGCGGAGATTGAAAACCCATCTAAAGCTCACGGCAGTTTTGTGGCGGCGATAGAGTCTGTAACTACCGACCTGACCGGAGGGTTTATCAGTACGGCAAAATGCAGGGGCTATTTCAAAATATTGACGGAGACTTATCTTGCCGGTGAAATGATTGCCGGGGAGGATATAGGGATCATATAGTTTTGAAAGCAAGCTTTTAAATATTGATTATTAGGTGCGCTGAAGCGCGCAGGGAGGTATAAAAATGAAATATCCTGAACAGACGGATAACTATGATATAGAAATCATTAACGAGAATTTTATTGAACTGGAGCTGGGAGCAGTGATACTCGGGCAGGATCTGCAGGATGAGGTGAACCGGGCCAAGGCGGCGGAGAAAAGCAATGCCGACAGCATATCCGCCGAAGCAGAAAGGGCAGCGGCGGCCGAGAATCAGCTTGCGGCTGATATCCAAAGCGAGGCAGAACGGGCGGCATCCAAGGAAACCATGCTGGAGAACAGCTTCGCTGCCGAAGCTCAGAGCATTCGGCAGCTGGTCGATACCGCTTATGGCAACGCAAACGATTATACGGACACAAAAATAGCAGACCTGATAGGAGGCGCTCCGTCCACCCTTGATACCTTGGGAGAGATTGCCCAGGCAATGCGGGATAACGAAAGCGTTGTGGATGCCTTGGACGAGGCTGTGGGAAAGAAAGCAAACGCCTCCGAGCTGGACAGCCATATAAAGGACAGGGCTAACCCCCACCTGGTGACAAAGGAACAGGTAGGTCTGGGAAATGTGGGCAATTATAAAGCGGTTTCCACCTCGGCGTCTCAGGGGCTGACAGATGCGGAAAAGGCCAATGCACGCAGCAACATAGGCGCAGGCACAAGCTCCTTTTCCGGCAATTACAATGACCTGGCAAATAAACCGGCGATACCTTCCATTCCGGCGTCCCTGCCTGCCAATGGGGGTAATGCGGATACGGTGGACGGCAAGCACGCCAGTGATCTGCAGAACTACAACAATCTGACGAACAGACCCTCCATTCCCGCGGCAGTGGCGGTCAAGGGCAGCGCGGAAGCAAGCTACAGAACGGGAAATGTAAATATTACCCCTGCGAATATCGGGTTGGGAAACGTCAACAATACGGCGGATGCCAATAAATCGGTAAACTACGCAAACAGCGCGGGATACGCAAATTCTGCGGGCAGCGTGGCATACGGAAACGTCACCGGGCGCCCCACCTTCAGCCTGTCCGGCAGCACATTAAATATAAATTTATAACGAGAGGAGGCAGATAACATATGTCAATTATTGTAAACGGAGCTTCAATACCGACAAACGGAGATTATATCGTTGTAAACGGCGTAAAGGTTGAAAAGGTTACTGTGAATGGCGTTACGGTGTGGGAAAAGGAAACCCATCAGGCAAAAAACGCGCCGCCCTTTTTGAGTGCTGGGTGGAGGACTCTAAGTACAGACACTTCAGAATGGATACAGGTGCAGCCATGGCAGTTGTCATATGACGCTGGAATGGGGGGATACATAATTAATGCGGACTTTTTTGATAAAGGAACAATGTTTGTTTCCGAAAGTGAAATTTATGTTGATTTTGTGGTTATAAATGATTATTTTCAATGGTCAACATATAACAGTTTTATTCTTTATTCCCCATTAATCAGCACAAACTCCTTTAGTTTTTTTGAAATTTTGGGTAGAGATAATGTTTATTTTGAGCCTATAAGAACTAAATATGATGTAATCCGTTTTAGCAACGATGGTGTTAATTGGACAAATTGGCTGATAGGAAACAGCTCAAATAAATCATATAAATATGCTCAAGTTGGGGTTTTCTTAGGAGCTGAAAATTCAGACGATGAGAATACAAGATATGATTATCAACTGAGTGCTGTACAGTTTAGCTAAAGATACATATCAAATAGCAGGAATATATGGGAGAAGATATGAATCACGCATTTCTAAAAGAATACACCCATGGGCAGTTGAAAAAGTACGTCCATAAACAGTTGTCATATACATATTGGTTTGTGTTTGTCCATGACCGCACGCAGGAGGATGTTCTCCGCGTTGCCAGACTGAACGATAAATATTTGAATCTGGAAATAACAAAGGAGGAAAGGGACGAGTGGCTTGCGGGAATAAAGGGGGCACTGAATGCTTCCGACCTGCAGCGGATAGAGTGGAACACAAGGCTCATCGGGGAGCTTGAGCTTCTGAGACTCACCCTTTCCGTCAGGGAATGGGAGCACCCGGACATCCCAAGGGTAAGGGATTTTACCCGGCTGCTTGACAATGTCCGGCAGATAAGGGAGTCGGGAATGACCCTTCCGGATACGCCCCAGGTTCCGGAACATCCGCTTAACACATACCAAAAGTGGAATGACATAGAAAAAATATTGCATGACGCAGTGCTTGTGCATGAAAGAACCTTAAAAAATTTAGATCGCTGCGGCGAGATATACATAGGAGAAAGGATTGGTGTTTTATAATGGCATTTGTAAAAAAAGAGTGGAAGGACAGATTTACGGAGTTTGCGGGAAGAAGGCGCTTGACGGATGTGGAAACGGGCGCGGAGACAGTGGTGGACGTTGAACGGGATGAGGGTCTTGTTTCACAGGCAGGAGATGCCTTCTCCGCGGTTAATATGAATGACCTGGAGCAGAGGATATATGATGCTCTTGAACCCCAGAATATTACGGCAGATTCCGCTAAGTACGCGGACAATGCCGGTCACGCCCAGACCGCGGAGGCAGCTGCGTATGCCGACAGCGCGGGCAGTGTGGCATACGGAAACGTCACCGGGCGTCCCACCTTCAGCCTGTCCGATACCACTTTAACTATCACATTATAGTAAAAATGGAGGAGCTGTATATGGACGGTAATTATATATTAAGGCAGGAGCATCAGGAGTTTACCCGCCGGATTGACGCGGAGAACGAGCGGCAGAACCGCCGCATACAGTTCCTGGAGGACAGCGTCCGGCAGATCAATGCCCTGACCGTCTCCGTGGAAAAGATGGCGGTCAATATGGAAAATATGCTGGTGGAACAGAAAAAGCTCAGCGAACGAATCGGAATAATTGAAAAGGAACCGGCAGAGGCTCATAAGCAGATCAAGCTGTCCGTTATTACTACGGTGATCTGCGCTATAGCAGGAGCCGTAGCCGGTGCGGTGCTGGCCCTGCTATAGGGAGCGGCAAAAAACGGAGGAGAAAGTAAAATGACAATAACGGCATTTATGGTTATTTTGACCGCCTGCGCGGCGGCAACATCCCTTTTAACGGAGGGAATAAAGAAGCTTCTGGATGGAATGAGGGTAAAATATGCGTCCAATATTTTAGTATTATTTGTGGCAGTAATCGTCGGGTGCGGCGCGACAGCCCTGTACTATATCAACTTGGAGGTGCCTTTTACCGCCCTGAACTGCGTATATCTTGCGCTCATGGGCGTGGCAAACTGGCTGGGGGCAACGCTGGGGTATGACAAGGTACGGCAGACGGCCGCCCAGATCGGAAACGCAAAATAAAAGGGGGAGAATTGCTATGATCGGCACGAATTATGAGCTGGCGGCAGCTTTAAAAGACATTGCAGATAACTATAAAACGCTTTATGTCATGGGCTGCTTTGGCGCTCCCATGAATGCCGCCAATAAAAAGCGGTACTGTAATAACCATGCCTATAACCGCCGTGGAGACCGCACGGAAATGATCCTTGCGGCCTCCGGGGATACGTTTGGATTTGACTGCGTATGTCTGATTAAGGGTGTCCTTTGGGGCTGGTGCGGGGATACCGGGCAAAACTATGGAGGTGCAAAATATGCGTCCAACGGGGTGCCGGATATAAACGCCGATACCATGATAAAAAAATGCAGGGATGTCTCAACGGATTTCTGCAGGCTGGAGGTGGGCGAGGCGGTCTGGCTCCCGGGACATATCGGGGTCTACATAGGGAATGGTCTTGCGGTGGAATGTACGCCGTCCTTTAGAAACTGTGTGCAGATTACCGCGGTACAGAATATGGGCCGTATATCCGGATACAGCGCCCGGAAATGGTCAAAGCACGGCAGGCTTCCGTATATATGCTATATAAACAATGGGGAGGACACAACGGGAATGCCTTCAGACAGCCCTTTAACCCCTTCGTCTCCCTGTCATGTTGTCAAAAGGGGGGATACTCTTTATGCGATAGCAAAAAAATACGATACAACCGTAGACAGGCTCTTGGAAAAGAACAGGGAAAATTACCCGAAAATAAAAGCGGATTATATTGTATCCGGGTGGAAGCTTACATTATAAAATAAGAACAGTTGCCCCGGGGAGGATAGAATATTTTTGAAATATTATTTTATCGTCCCTGAGGCATTATTTTTTTGTATGAAGCTGTTCGGTGCTGCTGTACCGGGCTCGTTTTGTTTATTTAAAGGAATTAAAGGCGTCAACAAGCTCCTGAGGAACATTATTGCCAAACAAAACAAATTTTCCATTAATCGAGACAGCCTTTGTAGTAAATCCATTCATCCCTTCAAGCGAAATTTCCTCTCCGTTTTTCAATTTTATGTATTTTTCGGATTCGGTATCGTATTCGTATATTTCCCCGACAGAGTCCTTATATTTAAAGCCAGCGATGCCTCCAACCATTTCGGCTGCCATCTGGACGCGCTCTCCAGACAAAACGCCGCTATCCAGTAAATAATTTTCAATATCTTCCAGAGTTTTTTCGGACTCTTTGTTTGAGGAACTATTGGAAGGTTCTGTTGGCTTCTCTGTTACTGCCGGAGTGTTGATGTTTGACGGTTCTTTTCCGCCACATGCAGCCATAGTTACGGATAAAGTAATGGCAAATAAAGCTGCTGCTAATTTCTTTTTCATAAGTAGGTTCCCTCTTTTCTTTAACTTTTATTAAAACGCCATAGCGGTTTAATCATTAAGCACTTAAAATTCAAGGTTATGAATATTTTTGTTAAAAAGCTCTTTAAGTTATGTGCTGTAAGGCATTGCTAAGGAATGCCTTTTTTATTCGTTTGCAAGAATCCTAATTATAATACATTTTCCGCAATTAGTCAAAATATTTTGTGCAGTATTATTTTTCAGGGATATGAGGAGTGAACTATCGTATTATCATTATATGAAAGGTATTTGAAAGGGATAAAGGTACTGATATTTTGACAAAAAAATGGAAGCAAAGGGGCTCGAACCCTTGGCCTCCCGCTAGTCAGGCGAGCGCTCATCCCAGCTGAGCTATGCTTCCATACGGCTATTATATTGCAGGCAGCGGAAAAAGTCAATATATCCGCTGCCAAATTACAAAGGATAATCTGTCTGAACCGTTACCTTAATCTGAGATTTCCAGTTCAATCAGAATCAGCTCCGGGCGGTTGTTGAAGCGCAGCGGGACAACGCTGTTGCCCAGGCCCCGGCTTATAATCATATATGTATTGTTGACGGTAAACAAGCCCGCGTCATATTTGGGGAAAAAGCCCTGATCCGGGGCAATCAGACCGCCCACAAGGGGAAAGCGGCATTGCCCTCCGTGGGTATGCCCGCTCAATACCAGGTCCATGCCGGAGGACACATAGGTGTCAAAAAGCTCCGGTCTGTGGCAAAGCAGGATTGTATAAGCATTATCTCCGGCTGTGAGGTTTTCCAGCTTTGCCTTGATCATGGAGGGAATCTCTCCGGGAAGGCCATTATTAACTGTAAATTTCGGATCAGCCAGACCTATCAGCGTGATATTTTCACCGCCCCGCTCCAGCCTTGCCGCCGCATCTTCAAGGACGGTGACGCCTGCGGTCTCCAGCCCGGCTTTAAGACTTTCATATTCGCTCCGTGAAATAAGGGCTTCATGATTGCCTGACACGTAATATGTGGGGGCAATTTTTGCGCTTTCTTCCGCGAAGGCAATCGCCACATCGATATCTGTGCGGTTGGAGTCTACCAAGTCTCCGGTAATCACGATGATATCCGGTCTGCCTTCGGCAATCATCTGCAAAAGCGCTGCATTACCTTCCCCAAACTCTGCGTTGTGCAGGTCGGAGACATGGGCGATCCGAAACCCGGCAAAGGAGGCGGGAAGCCTGCTGCCGGAGAAGGAAATTTTAATTTCGTTCGTCATCAGGGCGGTGTTTGCCCATAGGGTCCAGGCGGCTAAAACGGCAAAAATGATCAGAATGATAATCGGTGCAGTACGTCTTTTTGCCCTGTCAGGTTCCGGCCTTCTTTGCGCGGGGTGCGCTTGAAATAATTGTGGCATAAGGTATCCTCCTTAAACGTGTTTTCCGCTTTCTTCAGAAATTGCCTGAGCTGCTATGATTCAGGCATAAAGTATGCCGCAGCCTCCTCAGCGGACATTGCCTGAAAACGTTCGGCGTCCTCAAGGGTGCTGCTGCTCCAGCGCATGATATCAGAGGAGGTCAGATAGGAATTACTTACGCTGCATCCGGGAAACCTTTCGTACCACTGGGGATAGCAGCCGGACATCCATTTCTCCGCAAGCATTACGGCGTCCGTCTTTTCGCTCTCGCTGGAGGCTGTGCCGCAAATGCGCACTCCCGGAGGGCTGGCATGGAGGAGGAGCACGCTGCCGTCCTGACATGTGCCCAGGGAAAGCCATACATGCCCGGACATGCTGCAGATATCTCCCGGTTTCCATTCTGCCGCGTCAGATGCGGGAATCAGCTTACCCCAGCCGTAATCGGCAAGGGTTTTTGCCACGAGGGTGGACTTCATCACATAGCCGTCATCCTCCGATAGGGAAGCTTCGGTGTGGAACAGGTTGTACAAAAGCCATCCGATATAGCCGGAGCAGTCCAGGCCGTCATGAATCTTATAACGATGATCGTGATAATCGTAATCGCCGTCCTGTGCGGCGGCAAATTCCGCCCAGCGCCTGCTGCAGCCGATGGAAAGCGCTTCCGGTCCGGCGCCCGTGTCGGCTTCGTTCCACCCGCCGCCCCACACATACATAGTGCCGCCCACAGGCTCCAGTGCCGTAAAAATCAGATTTTCCATTAGGGGAACGCCTGCCTGGGGAAATTCCGGTAAAGGGGAGGGGGCGTGTCCCGGAGCCGCAGATAAAAGCAATGCCGTTAGATGACAG
>CAJTPH010000013.1:0-13310 GCA_910578215.1 uncultured Acetatifactor sp.
ACTCGGCATACAGTCAATCAGGATATAGTCATAATCCTTTTTCAACCCGCTAAGATAGGATTTCATGGTGAACTCCCTGCTCATGGCGTTTACAAGCATGATTTCCATGCCTGACAGCTCGATATTTGCCGGAATCAAGTCTACACCCTCGTCATGGTGTAAAATCCCTTCGCCCGCTTCAAACGGCTCGTCACGGATAATCTTTTCCATCTGCGTTGCCAGCGTGACAGAAAGATTGTCCTGGTCTGCCCAACCCAAAGAGGTTGTCAAATCCCCCTGCGGATCGGCGTCCACAAGCAGCACCCTCTTTCCCTCGTTTGCAAGCCCTATCCCTAAGTTTACGGCAGTCGTGGTCTTGCCCGTCCCGCCTTTCTGGTTTGCAAGGGCGATTACCTTACATTTAGACATCACGGTTTTCCTCCTTTCCTGAAAAATTTAATAGCCACTCTGTATAAAGCAGAATGGCTATGTATGGGTTTTGGGCAATAAAAAACCGACTGATTCTCGTTTTGAAAATCAATCGGCTATGTAATGTATATGTTTATTTCCCTTGTTGTACGTCTATATCAGACACCTCGGCAAAAAAATTGTTTGTATAATTATTTATTACTTGCGTATTCTGAGCAGTTTTCTTTTCCACGTCAGTAAATGTCATACCCTCTCCCACAATCCCATTCTCATCAAGGAGTAGTGCCCAGTCTAATATTTTATTTCTTACTGTACTCATTATTCTATACAATTCACTTTTATGAAAGAAAAATTGATATTTTGTAGGCATATAATCCATATTCTCATTGAACCATTCCGTCAACTTAGCATTTACAGATAAGCCTACTGTACTGTCACTTGTATTATATACATCTTGCAACTCTGAAATTGAAGTAGGAATAGGCATCTTGGAAATCATATCTGCTATATCAGCAGATAAAACCATTGGAATCCAACCATGATAAGGATTCCACGCTTTTATTTCTCCTGCTATATAACGATATTCTGGGACTTGACCTTTATAACCATTTTGTTCTTGGTTAATCCATTCTTTAAATTCTTCTAAATTAAGTTTTCTAGCAACTAAATATGCTTTTCTCATTAAAGATTCAATAGACATATTATCTTCCAATGCTTCTCTTTGAAGTTCTATCACTATTCCCACTTTTGTTCACCACCTATACAATTGCACTTACAAGGCTGATAATTCCAGAGGCAATTAAACTGCCCGCTACGCCAATAGACAAGTTTTTAATATCTGTCAATAATATTTTTATTCTACTCGGATTTTCTCTTTTTTGTAATAATGTTTCTATTTCGTCAATCTTACTTCTTATCTCTGGTGCCTTTTCCCCATATTCGTTATCAAATGTACTATCATACTTTTTAATTTGTTCTAAAATTTTCGTCAGTTTATCATAGTCAAATTCTTGCATTACCGTCTGCTCTTGCGATGAATTATTTGTACCTTGCTGTATTTGCACCCCCGTAACCTTATCATAGAAATTGTTTGTATTATTTATAATTTTCTGCTGCTCACCCATATTCTTCTCATCCGCTGTTAAATCAGTATTTTTTTGAATATCCATGTTAATCACATTGCTAGATTGGTTTATTTTCAAGATTACATATTTCTCTATTACTCCGTTTTTTAATTTTCTTTCTATAAAATCTCCCTCTTCAAAAGGTATATTAAATTCTTGTGTCAGTAATTTATTTACTTGACTTTGTAAATTTACTTTTATACCTTCGTAAATTTCCCCGTTCATTTTAACCAAATTTACTGATATTAAATCTCTAAAAAGCAATCTCATTTTTTCCTCCTCATAATACTTTTGTATTATTCAAGTCAAAATTCAAATTCTACCTATATATTGCAAGTATACCAGAAAATCCCGCCTTATAAAAGACGGGATTCCCTATTTAAATTATATACACTTCAACAGTAAGGTCTTTCCACTGCCCTTCTCGCAGATAATCACCATTTGCCTTGCGAAAAGCCAGTGCCTGAGCGTAATCTATCGTGAAATCGAAGTATAGATTACTTCCCCTCCCCACTGCATATAGCCGCCTGCGCCGCCGCCAACCTGGCAATAGGCACTCTGAACGGTGAGCAGGAAACATAATCCAGTCCAATCTTGTGGCAGAATTCCACGGAGGAAGGGTCTCCGCCGTGTTCGCCGCAGATGCCGATGTGGAGGCTCGGATTGACGGGCTTGCCCAGCTTAATGGACATCTCCATCAGCTTGCCGACACCGGTCTGATCCAGCTTTGCAAAGGGATCGTTCTCGAAAATCTTGGTGTCATAGTAAGCGTTCAGGTACTTGCCCGCGTCGTCACGTGAGAAGCCAAAGGTCATCTGGGTCAGATCGTTGGTTCCGAAGCAGAAGAAGTCCGCTTCCTTGGCAATCTCGTCAGCTGTAAGAGCCGCACGAGGAATCTCGATCATGGTTCCCACCTCGTACTCAAGCTTAATGCCTGATGCCGCGATTTCAGCGTCGGCGGTATCCGTAACTACCTTCTTGACAAACTTAAGCTCCTTGATTTCACAGATCAGCGGAATCATGATCTCAGGCTTTACATTCCAGTCGGGATGCGCCTTCTTTACGTTGATTGCCGCGCGGATAACTGCCTTGGTCTGCATCTTCGCTATCTCAGGATAGGTGACTGCCAGACGGCATCCTCTGTGACCCATCATGGGGTTAAACTCATGCAGGGAAGCGATGATGTTCTTGATTGTCTCAACGCTCTTGCCCTGGGTCTGTGCCAGCTTCTCAATGTCGGCTTCATCGGTGGGAACAAACTCATGGAGAGGCGGATCAAGGAAACGGATGGTGACAGGGCAGCCCTCCAGTGCCTCATACAGCTTTTCAAAGTCTCCCTGCTGGTAAGGAAGAATCTTGTCCAGAGCCGCTTCTCTTTCCTCTACTGTGTCGGAGCAGATCATCTCGCGGAACGCGGCGATTCTGTCCTCCTCAAAGAACATGTGCTCCGTACGGCAGAGACCGATTCCCTCTGCGCCAAGCTCACGGGCCTTTATCGCGTCAGCGGGAGTGTCGGCGTTTGTGCGCACCTTAAGCTTTCTGTATTTGTCCGCCCATGCCATAACGCGTCCAAACTCACCTGCGATGGTAGCGTCAACCGTCTTGATCTGTCCATCGTAAATGTTGCCGGTGGTGCCGTCGATGGAGATGTAATCTCCCTCGTGGAACTCCTTGCCGCCAAGGGTAAATTTCTTGTTGGCCTCATCCATTGCGATCTCGCCGCAGCCGGATACGCAGCAGGTACCCATACCGCGCGCAACCACCGCTGCGTGGGAGGTCATGCCGCCGCGGACGGTAAGAATTCCCTGTGCCACCTTCATGCCGGTGATATCCTCCGGAGAGGTCTCAAGGCGGACCAGAACAACCTTCTCGCCTTTTGCCGCCCATTTTTCAGCATCCTCGGCAGTAAACACCGCCTTACCGCATGCGGCTCCGGGAGAAGCGCCAAGGCCCTTGCCCAGAGGTGTCGCCGCCTTCAGCGCCGCAGCGTCAAACTGAGGGTGAAGCAGTGTGTCAAGGTTACGGGGATCGATCATGGCAACAGCCTCCGCCTCGGTCTTCATGCCCTCGTCCACAAGGTCGCATGCGATCTTTAATGCAGCCTGGGCCGTTCTCTTGCCGTTGCGGCACTGAAGCATGTACAGCTTCTTGTTCTCAACGGTAAACTCCATATCCTGCATATCATGATAATGATTTTCCAGCTTTTCACAAACCTGAACGAACTCCTCATAAGCCTCGGGGAACTGCTCCGCCATCTGGGAGATGGGCATGGGTGTACGCACGCCTGCAACCACGTCCTCGCCCTGTGCGTTTACAAGGAATTCACCCATCAGCTTTTTCTCTCCGGTAGCAGGGTCACGGGTAAATGCAACGCCTGTGCCGGACTCATTGTTCAGGTTGCCGAATACCATGGGCATAACGTTTACAGCGGTACCCCAGCTGTAAGGG
Source organism: uncultured Acetatifactor sp. (assembly GCA_910578215.1). Classification (GTDB taxonomy): domain Bacteria; phylum Bacillota; class Clostridia; order Lachnospirales; family Lachnospiraceae; genus Acetatifactor. Next base: position 3,981 of record CAJTPH010000013.1, read on the forward strand.
ATATCGTTGTCGCGGCGGTAAACGTTGGCGCGGGGGTTGTCCCAAGAACGGAACACCGCTCTCACGGCTTCCTTCAGCTGCACCACAGGGTCAGAAGGGAAATCCTGGCCAAGCTGCTTCTTGTATTCCGCCTTGAACTGCTCTGCAAGCTCCTTCAGGTCAGCGGCGGTCAGCTCAACGTCAAACTGCACGCCCTTTGCCTTTTTCATCTTGTCGATCAGCTCCTCAAAATACTTCTTGCCGACCTCCATTACCACATCGGAGAACATCTGGATAAAACGTCTGTAAGAGTCGTATACAAAGCGCTCAAACTTAGGATCGGGGTTGCCGGCTATCATTGCCGCCACAACCTCGTCGTTCAGTCCGAGGTTAAGGATGGTATCCATCATACCGGGCATGGAAGCGCGGGCGCCGGAACGCACGGAAACAAGCAGAGGATTCTGCAGATCCCCGAATTTCTTTCCGTTGATCTTCTCCATCTCTGCGACATAATCCATGATCTGACCCATGATCTCGTCGTTGATCTGGCATCCGTCCTCGTAATATTGCGTACATGCCTCCGTAGTAATCGTAAAGCCCTGAGGCACGGGAAGACCGATGTTTGTCATCTCTGCCAGGTTTGCACCCTTTCCGCCGAGAAGCTCACGCATGGTAGCGTTGCCTTCCGTAAACAAGTACACCCATTTTTTCATTTTTGTCTTTCTCCCTTTCAAAAGTTTTTTATTCACAGGAAAACCCTGAGATTTCTTATATTACAGTCGAACCATTCGTTCAATTCTCTGCCTATTTTAGCAATTCGACAAAAGAATAGCAAGATAAATTTGATAATCTTTTGACACGCTTTGCTTTTTTTGTACAATCTGACATAATATCATGTTCATTAGGAGGATTTTTTATACAAAAATATCCAAATTTTTCCATGATAATTTTTTCGTTAAATCGAAGTATATTTTATCTCTTTTCCGCGCACACCGACGGATTCCCAAGCTTCTGCCTTACATAACCTGTTTTCCCGTCATATAGCCCGCCAGATAAAGCGTCATTAACATTGCAGAAATTGCCGCGGCAGGTATTTTCCACCTCTCATGCTTTGCCAGCCATTCTCCGGTGAGCATGAAGCCGGGCAGCGCGCACAGGGTATATCTGCCGCCGCTTATCAGCCAGCTGGAGGAAAAGGTCACGAAAAAAAGAACGATCAGGTATGTAAGGTACACCGGACGCAGCCTCCTGCAGATTCCGTATGCAATCCATACAAGCCATACAAAAAACAGTACAAGCTCCGGTACCCATATGCTCAGGCCCACGGAAGTACATATACCCGCCAAAGCATTTTCCGCCACATAGGATATGGTTTCCCATATGGGCAGATACCCATTATACCAATGTGTCCTCTGGTAATATAAAAACCGGAAGGGATCGCCCTCCACACGCCAGTTGATATACAGATAAATCCCAAGACCAAACAGCATTGCAGCGCACAAAAGCCCCGGCAGAAGAACCTTCCTCAGGATGGCCCTCCAATCCCTCTCTTTTAGCCTTGTAAAAAAACGCTCCGCGTAAAGGATTTCCGCCGCCACCGCCGCCGCAAGCAAAACACCCTGCACCTTGGTGAGACACGCAAAAAAACCAAGCATTGCGACCAAATGCCATCGATGCTCCCGGAGGTAATAAAGAAAAGCCGCCGATATGGCAAGAAACAGGCTTTCCGTCAGGACGGCGCCGAAAAAGAAGGAAAAGGGAAACACGCTCAGCATAACTACGGCATTCTCCGCCGCCCGCTCACCCAGCTCTCTCTCTGTCAGCCGGTAAAAATAAAGGCTGCCCACCGCGTAGCAGACCACGCTTAATAATATCCCGCACAGCCGGTAATCGCCTATGAACATATGCAGCAGCCGCAGCAGCCACGGAAGAAGCGGGTAAAACACCAGAAAAAGGTGCTTCCCGTCCTCGACGGCGCCGCCGTAGCCATACCGTGCCACATCGATATAATGGGGGGAGTCCCATCTGGTCCATGCCCCCAGAAAATCCGAAAAGGTAAACGTTTCCGTGAACTCTCCGAACAAAAAAAGAATGCAGACAGAAAGCAGGTACACCACAAGCCGCATTCCAACTGCCGCGGCGACGACCCTGATCTCTGTCCGCCTGTCTGCCAAAAATTTACCCATAGTCACACCTCTGAAGAAGCCCTGTACCACACGCCCTGTCCGCGCCGCCGGCACTCCTTGAAAGCCCTTGGAAGGCACCGCTTTTATGATATAGAACCGCCTTATTAAAAAACACTTCTTATTCCGGTATAAAGCTGTCGAAAATAAAAATGTCAAAATGCTTTCTCGCCGCCCTCAGCTGCTCCTGGCTCTTGATGGTCCACGCCGCAGCCGTACTGCCGAACAGCCCCCGGCAGAAGCGTCTGGACAGCACCTTGGGATATTGGTGGTTGTACGCGATAAAGTCCGGCTTTGCCAGCCAGTTAAACAGAAGGTATTCCAGAAAAAAGCAGAACGGATTCTTAAACTTTTCCCTCTGCTTTAAAAACGCATCCGACAGCTGTCCTCTCACAACGCCTTTTCTGTGCCTGCGATACCAGAACACGGCAAGGGGATGAAAGGATTCGATACAGTACATTCCCTTGTATTTGGCAAGCAGCCTGTCCCCGGCGCTGCAGACGGCGGTATTAAGCTTTTCTATCTTGAGCTCCACAATCAGGGGCACGCGTCCGTCTACCAGCTTAAGAACATCCTCAAATCTGGGTATCCGCTCCTGAGAATCACAAAGCCTGAAGTTCTGCAGCTCGTGATATGTATAGTCGCTGATTTTACCCTCTCTGCGGCAGATTCTTTTCAGTGTGAAATCATGAAACACCACCGGCACTCTGTCCTTGGTCATCTGGACATCCAGCTCAATGCCATAGCCTGCCTCCACCGCCCTGGAAAAGGCCCTGAGGGAGTTCTCGGGGGCCTCCGTTGCATTGTCGTGCAGGCCCCGATGGGCATACAGCCATTTTTTAAAGGGCGTCATGTCCGGCTTTCCGGAAACCCTGGGCATAATCATCAGCAGGTACAATATAAACAGGGCAAGAGCCCCGATTGCGATCGTGGTTAAAATCGTCAGCATAAAAATCCAACTCCCTTTTCGGAAAAATGCTTCCATTGCAAAAAACAGCACTCTATTTCTGTCAGCAGCAATATAAAAGCATGCTTATTATAGCATTCATAAACGTGAAACTCAATACTGATTTGTATTGAAATATTTCTGCTTTTATGTATAATAGTAAAAGCGACTGTAAAAAAGTACCGGCATCAGTAAAATAAGGAAAAGAAAAGATCCCGCGGCAGCTGTCAATGCGGCAAAGAAACCGGCGTTTCCGCCCGCCCCCTTGCCCGCGGGAATAAAGCTCACAGGGAGGTAATAAGAATGATAAGCGCAAATAACGTGACATACAGAGTGGGAAAAAAAGCGCTCTTTGAGGATGTAAACATCAAATTTACCGAAGGAAACTGTTATGGTCTGATCGGCGCGAACGGCGCCGGAAAATCCACCTTTTTGAAAATTCTCTCGGGAAAGCTTGAGACCACCAGCGGCGATATCGCCATCACGCCCGGGCAGCGTCTGTCCGTTCTGGAGCAGGACCACTTCAAATACGATGACTTCGTGGTTATGGACACCGTTATCATGGGCAATGAGCGTCTGTACCAGATCATGAAGGAAAAGGACGCCATTTACGCCAAGGAAGATTTTTCCGACGAGGACGGCATCCGCGCCAGCGAGCTTGAAGCGGAATTCGCGGAGATGGACGGCTGGGAGGCAGAGTCAAACGCCGCCATGCTGTTAAACGGCCTGGGCATCGACACCTCTCTCCACTATGCCGTCATGAGAGATCTGGACGGCAGTATGAAGGTGAAGGTACTGTTGGCGAAGGCGCTGTTCGGAAATCCTGACATCCTGCTTCTGGACGAGCCCACCAACCATCTGGACCTGGACGCCATCGACTGGCTTGAAAATTTCCTGATCGACTTTGAAAATACGGTCATCGTAGTATCCCACGACCGTTATTTTCTGAATAAGGTCTGCACCCACACCGCCGACATCGACTATGGCAAAATACAGCTTTATGCCGGCAATTATGATTTCTGGTATGAGTCCAGCCAGCTGCTCGTAAGGCAGATGAAGGAGGCAAACAAGAAGAAGGAAGAAAAGATCAAGGAGCTGCAGGAATTTATCTCCCGCTTCTCCGCAAACGCTTCCAAGTCCAAGCAGGCGACCTCCAGAAAGCGCGCCCTGGAAAAAATTGAACTGGACGAGATCAAGCCCTCCAGCCGTAAATACCCCTACATCGATTTCCGCCCTGACAGGGAGATCGGCAACGAGGTGCTCACAGTGGAGCATTTGTCCAAGACGCTGAACGGCGAAAAGCTGCTGGACGACATTTCCTTCACTGTGGGACACGATGACAAGATCGCCTTTGTTGGAAGCTGTGAGCTTGCCAAGACCACTCTGTTCCAGATCCTCATGGGAGAGCTGGAGCCGGACGAGGGCACCGTAAAGTGGGGCGTCACCACCTCCCAGGCATATTTCCCCAGAGACAATACCTCCGAGTTTGACAACGACCTGACCATCGTGGACTGGCTGACCGGCTACTCTCCCGTCAAGGATGTGACCTACGTAAGAGGCTTTCTGGGACGCATGCTGTTTGCGGGCGAGGACGGCGTCAAGAAGGTAAAGATTCTGTCCGGCGGCGAGAAGGTGCGCTGCCTGCTCTCCAAGATGATGATAAGCGGTGCAAACTGTCTTATTTTTGACGAGCCTACAAACCATCTGGATATGGAGTCCATCACGGCGCTGAACAACGGACTGATCAAGTTTCCCGGAATCGCCCTTTTCTCCTGCCATGACCATCAGTTTGTCCAGACCACCGCTAACCGGATCATGGAAATACTGCCGGGGGGCCGCATGATCGACAAGATCACCACCTACGACGAATATCTGGAAAGCGATGAAATGGCAAGAAAGAGAACCGTCTTTACCGCAAACAAGGAAGAAGACGAGGATTAGATTGCAGGGCAGGAAAAGCTCCTTCCCCTGTTCCCACGCCGGGCATTGCCTTAAGGCAGAAAGGCAGGATTTCAAATGAAAGCTGTAGATCTACACGTTCACTCCAACCGCTCGGACGGCACCCTCACTCCCTCTGGTCTGGTGGATTACGCTATGGAAAAGGGGCTTGCCGCCTTTGCCCTCACAGATCATGACACCGTAGAGGGACTGGACGATGCCATTGCTTATGCGGACAGGCTCCGTCAGGAATACGCTTCTGCGCCGCCGGAAACGGACTCCGGTAAAAACGACGCACAGCGGCCCTCTCCGGTTCCCGAAGTGATTCCCGGCATTGAATTTTCCACGGAGTATCTGGGGCAGGATGTGCATGTGCTGGGGCTTTACATCGATCATCACAGCAGGCCCTTTGCCTCAAGGCTGCAGGGCTTTGTGGATTCGAGAGAGGAGCGCAACCGCAAAATGTGCCGGCTGCTTACGGAGGGCGGTATCCCCGTATCCTATGAATCCCTTATGGAAGAATTTCCGGGCTCCGTCATCACCAGGGCCCATTATGCCAAATATATGCTGAATCACGGCTACATCAAGAGCTTGAAGGAGGCGTTTGAACGCTATGTGGGCGACCGCTGCCCCTATTATGTCCCCAGGGAAAAGGTAACTCCCGCACAGGCGGTTGAGCTGATCCTGCAGGCAGGGGGCACTCCCATTCTCGCCCACCCTGTCCTCTATCGCATGAGTGACAGAAGGCTGGACAAGCTGGTCTGCGAGCTGAAGGACGCCGGACTGGCAGGGCTTGAAGCCATCTACAGCACCTACGCCCCCCATGAGGAGCGGCAGATGCGGGCGCTTGCCGCCAAGTACCGCAATTGCCTGAATGAGGACGAGAAAGAGCATTTCTGAAAAAAATCCGCGAATATGGAGGATTATCTGGGGACCGGGTACGGGAAGCTGTTTGTGCCTTATGAAATTTTGGACAATATAAAAAAGCGCCGGCAGGCGCAGCAAATCGAATAGCAGGTATAAATAATGCTGTCGCACTGCTTTTCTCCAGTGCGGCAGCATAAAAATCAGCCTTCCACAATCAGATATCTTCCGTCGCCGATGTCGAACACTTCATCCGCATCCAGAATCTCGTCGCCCATGGCGCCCTCAACGTCAATACCCTCCTCCTCAAAGTATTCTACTACTTCCTTCACGGAATTGACTACAACCGCCATGCATTCCTCCAAAAATTCCTCTGCTTCTTCCAATGTCTTCGCTACCTTCTCAGGAAAAAGCTGAAGCTGGTTCTTCAAAAAGCACTCCAACACATCTTCGTCGAATTCATGCATTTTTCCACACCTTCCTTTACCAAAACAGTCTCAAATATTCGCTTTAAATGCCTTACGCATCTCTGTGGAATTATCATAATATGATTATATTCCCATGTCAATACCATATGGCAAGAAAATAAAAATGCCACAGCAGTACCGTCATAAAAGAATACGCACATGGCTCATGAAGGCTGAACCGTCATAAAAGCAGCGCTTTTAAAGATATTCCAGAAGCTCCATGGGATGCCTGATCAGGGCATCCGCGCCGCCCTCCAGCAATTCCCCGCGCTCTCTGAAGCCCCACAGGGCGCCCACGGTGAAAGCGCCTGCCCCCTTTCCCGTCCTCATATCCGTGGCGGTATCTCCCAGGTATAAAATATCCTCCGGAGTCATTTCCCATTCCTTCAAAATCAAAAATACCCCCTCCGGGCTGGGCTTAATGGCAATGCCTTCCGTCTGTCCCTGAATTTTGTCAAAACAGTCTTTTCCGAAAAGCGTCTCGATCACATTGACGGTATTCGCGTGAGGCTTGTTTGACAGCACGGCAAGCCTCACGCCCCGCTCCTTCAGCGCCGCCAGAAGCTCCCTGACGCCGTCGTAAGGCTTCACCTGATACATGCAGTATTCCTTGAAAATCTCCGTATAACGCTCAAAGGCGTCCTCAAAATGGGCAAGCTCTCTGTCCCCTCCCGCCGTGAGCGCACGCTTCACAAGGTTTGCCGCTCCGTCTCCCACAAAATATTTATACTGCTTCTCGGTAAACGGCCCATAGCCAAACTCTCCCAGCGCCTTATCCCCGCTGTACTTGATGCTCGCTATGGAATCGGACAGTGTCCCGTCCAGGTCAAATATGACAGCTTTTTTTGTACTCAATGTTCCAGCCACTCCCTCGCCTCCTGATAGAGCCTGCCCACGGGCAGCCCCACCACATTATTATAGTCTCCTTCAATTCCCTTGATATATCTGGCGCAAAAGCCCTGTATGCCGTAAGCGCCCGCCTTGTCCATGCAGTCGCCGGTGGAGACGTAATCGGAAATCTCCCTCCCGCTCATGGGATAAAATGTCACTCTTGTAGTATCGTGAAAGGTCCTGCGCTGCACTCCCTCCGGGTTTTTATACAGCAGGGTAACCCCCGTATAGACCTCATGGGTATTGCCCGCAAGCAGGGACAGCATCCTTGCCGCCTCGTCCGCGCAGGAGGGCTTGCCCAGAATACGGTCTCCCACGGCCACCACCGTGTCCGATCCAATGACCAGCACCTCCCCAGCGGCTTCCCCGTCGGAGGCGGGTACTGCCTTCGCAGTCTCCTCAAGCTGCGCCAGCACCGCCTCCGCCTTCCGGCAGGAAAGCTCCTCCACAACAAGAGGCGCATTTGTCTGTGTTATGTTCTCATCCACCCGGCTGACCATAACCTCAAAGTCAAGCCCGATCTGTGCCAGCAGCTCCCTCCGCCTGGGAGATGCCGAAGCAAGTATTATTTTCATACTTACACCCCTCTGTGCGCTTTAGCGCATATTTTATTCAATATTCCTCACAATCAAAGGCTCAGAGCCTCTCCTCATTTCCCTCATAGCAGATCAGCTCTGCGGCGTAGGGCAGGGTTTCCACCCATCTGCAGAAGGTATCCACCCATTCCTCGGAAAGACGGTGGTTTCTCCTCTGAAAATACTCGTTTCTCAATTCCTCGTAATTGGTGTCAAGGGTTCGCATCTGCAGGAAGCCCTCCGGGAGAAGCCTCTTTGCCCTGACCAGCAGCCTTGTCTGCTCCTCATAATTCCTGGTGCCCTTATATTCCTGTCTCAGCCTCTCCAGCCTCTCCACCACCATATCGAGAACGTCCCGGTCCTCCTCACAGTACACAAACAGCTCCCCGGTAATAGGATTGGGATTGTTCAGCAGCTTGTGCATGGTCGAGCAGCTGTTTTTTACGTTAAAATGATAGGTGTCTTCTTCGCTCCACCAATATCTGGGCATATTCACATCAGCGGACACATGTATCATTCTTAAGAACTTACGGTGCTCGCCGCCGGCAATAATCAGGCGCTTTGCCAGGCCCAAATCGTTTTCGCCTATAAAAAACGGATTGCCGCCGCCCGCATTGTCCTCCTCTGCCGAAGGGGTGACGCCTGCTCTCGCATCCCATGCGTCAGAATAATGGCTGTCCGCCTTCTCCCAGCTGTTCAAGGGATTTCTCATCCCGCGCAAAGCATGTTTAAATCCCCAGACCTCCGTGTTTGTTATTTCCATGTTCATACCCTCCTGCGTGCTTTGGCATATTTCAATCATTTTTTAAGTTATTTACCGGCTCATCCGCCGGACCGGCTCCCGTGACCGGTCTCGGGAATAAACGTCCGTGTTATTTGCGTCTCCTGGGAAAGCGCCTTCGCCCTCTCAACCGCCTCCTCGCAGAAGGCGTCCTGACAGGAAAAAAGCTTTCTGCCCCTCTTATCCTGCTTCTCATACGTCCCTTCAACCTGCAGTATGGATGCCTTCACGTTATCCTTCAACTGGCAGTCCAATATATGAAGCAGCTCTTCCTTGAGCCTGTGATCGTCCACCGGGAATAAAATTTCCACGCGCCGCTCCAGGTTCCTGGGCATCCAGTCGGCGCTGCCGCAGTATATCTCATAGTTCTCATCGTTTTCAAAATAGAAAATACGGCTGTGCTCCAGAAAGTTCCCCACGATGGAGCGCACGGTAATATTTTCGCTGACTCCCTTGATTCCGGTCTTAAGGCAGCAGATTCCCCTTACGATCAGATCGATTTTAACTCCTGCGGCGCTTGCCCTGTAGAGCGCGGCAATGATATCCCTGTCGCAGAGGGAATTCATTTTTGCGATAATGCGCGCCGGTCTTCCGCCCTTTGCATATTCCCTCTCCCTGTCGATCAGATACAGGAATTTGTCCTTCAGCCACAGGGGCGCCAGCGCCAGCCTGTTCCACGCAAGAGGCTCCGAGTAACCGGAGAGCA
>CAJTPH010000013.1:13320-51104 GCA_910578215.1 uncultured Acetatifactor sp.
TTAAATACCGCCGTGGCATCCTCGCCGACGGACTCGGAGCAGGTCAGCAGCCCGATGTCTGTGTAAAGCTTGGCGGTGGCATCGTTATAGTTGCCGGTGCCAAGATGGACATAGCGGCGTATGCCGTCCTCCTCCCTCCGCACCACCAGCGTAATCTTACTGTGGGTCTTTAAGCCCACCAGCCCGTAGATTACGTGGCATCCCGCCTTCTCCAGCATTTTCGCCCATACGATATTATGCTCCTCGTCAAACCGCGCCTTCAGCTCCACCAGCACCGTCACCTGCTTGCCGTTTTCCGCCGCCTTCGCCAGCGCCGCTATGATGGGCGAATTGCCGCTGACACGGTACAGGGTCTGCTTAATGGCAAGAACATCCTTGTCCTTCGCCGCCTGTCTGATAAAATCCACCACCGGCTCAAAGGACTGATAGGGATGATGCAGAAGAATGTCTTCCTTCGCTATGGCTTTGAAAATATCGCAGCCGGGAGGGAGCTGAGGCACCTGCTGCGGCGTAAACCTGGGGTTTTTCAGGGCTTCAAAGCCGTCCAGCCCATAAATTTTCATCAGCACGGTCAGATCCAGGGGCCCGTCTATCACATAAATATTCTGCTTTTCAATGCCAAGCTCCTCCGTGAGGATCTTCAGAAGCCGTTTGTCACAGCCCTGCTCCACCTCCAGGCGGATCGCTTCGCCCCACTGGCGTTTTTTCAGCTGTTTTTCTATCTCCTTCAAAAGGTCGGCCGCCTCGTCCTCCTCGATGGTCAGGTCCGCGTTTCTCATAATGCGGAAGGGATGAGCGCACACGATATCATAATTCAGAAAGAGCTTGTGCATATTGCGCTCAATGATCTCCTCCAGAAGGATAATCCTCCTCGCCTTGTCCCGGGAGGGAAGCTCCACAATACGGCTCAGGACGCCGGGCACCTGAACCGTGGCAAACTCCAGCTCACCGCCGCTGTTTTTCTTGCGGACCAACGCGGCAATGTTCAGGGTCTTGTTCCGAATCAGCGGAAAGGGCCTGGAGGAATCCACCGCCATGGGCGTAAGGACCGGATAAACGTTTTCTTCAAAATATTTGTCTAAAAAAGCGGCGTCTTCGGCGCTCAGCTCCTCATGCTGCCCTATGATACGCAGACCGTTCTGGGCAAGCAGCGGCACCAGGGAACGGTTGTAGGTGGAATACTGCAGCTCCACCAGCTGATGGATCGCCACATTCAGCTTCTCCAGCTGTTCCGCAGGCTTCATTCCCGATATATCCGGCTTCTGATACTTTGCGTTGACCATATCCTTCAGGGAAGCCACCCGGATCATAAAGAATTCATCCAGATTTGACGCCGTGATGCTTAAGAATTTCAGGCGTTCAAACAGGGGCAGCGTCTTGTCTCTGGCCTCATTCAGAACCCTGTGGTCAAACAGTATCCAGCTCAGTTCTCTGTTTTCATAATATTTTGGACTGCAAAAATCCATATCTCCCATAGCTCTACCTCTTATATTGCTTTATGCTGCTTCAACACCGGTTCCACGCTGAACACCTCCCTGAAGAACTCGCCTCTTGTCCGGAAAAATCCCTTCTCCAGAGTGATGTCCGCCTGGGTGTCCACCGTAAAAATAAGCTGATTATCCTTCAGGGACGCCTTCAGCCCCTTCAGCTTCTGCTTATGGCTTCTGTCCAGCCCTCCCGCCAGCCTCAGTATCGCAGTGAGCTTTGCCACGGTCAGATAAGAATCCCTGTCCGGGCCTCCCGTGCCCTGCTGCCCGTAGTAAAAAAATTTAGAATGGTTGAAACGGACAACGTTGGCAACGATCTCCCGCTCCTGATGGGACAGCCCGATAATTTCCGTGGCCATTATGATATTGTAGGAGGTCTCCCCGATGTTCACAAGGCTGATATATTTTCCGCAGTCGTGCAGAATTGCCGCCAGCCTCAGGTACAGACGCTCCCGTTTTCCCATGCCGTGAATCTTTTTCATGCTGTCAAAGATGGTGGTGGTGATATTCTCCAGGGTCTCCGCCCGCTTCTTGCTCCCCATATAGCGTCTGCTTATGTTCAGTGCGCAGGCAACTATGTCCTCCTCAAAATCATGCTCTCCCCGGAACATCTTGATTTTTTCCGCGTATTCGTAAGCAATGCCGTCGCAGAGCGTAGCGCCGGGCGCCCAGATACATTCCGCACCCATGAGCCGGGCAATCCGGCCCACCAGCACTGCGCTGATAAACACCAGAGGCACCTTCTCCTCCGAGATGCCCAGCGAGCGCGCCGCCTGGCTCTGGTTTCCGCATAGAAGCTTCTCCCTTAGCTCGTCAAGGTCCGGGGCGCCGATGGCCGCCCTGCCGTTGTTCCTGCGCACCGCCCAGGGAGAGATATAGTCGTCTATCACGATCAGATTCTTGATCTCCCTGTCCTTGAGATAGAGCTTTTTATAGGTTTCCAGCTGCGCCTGCGCCGTCTCCTCGATCAGGCTTTCTATCTGGGAGCTTTTGGCGCTCAGATGCGAGAGCAGCTCCTGGATACGCAGCACGCCCAGGCGCAGGTTCTGGGTGGAGACAAGGGTATCGTTGTCAAAGAGCGACAGCTGGATACTGCCCCCGCCTATATCCAGAATCGCCGTTTTTTCCTCAATAATTCTGCGAAAGCTCTCCCCTACGGAGGCAACCGCCTTATAGTCCAGGAAGCGCTGCTCAGAATTGCTCAGAATTTCTATCCGTATGCCGGTCCTCTGGGCAATCTGGTCCCTGATGATAACCAGGTTTTCCATCTCTCGTATGGCGCTGGTGCCATATGCCTTATAGCCCTCCGCCCTGTAGGATTCCATAATGCCCGCAAATTCCTTCAGGGTCCTGCACAGCTCATCCATTTTTTCGTTGCTGATTCTGCCTGTGGCATAGGTTTCAGAGCCCAGGTCCAGGCGCCTGCTCACGCAGTCTACCTCCCGCATATTGTTTTTTCCCGAAAACTCAAATATTTTCATGGTCAGCTCGAAGCTGCCCACATCTATCGCCGCAAAGGTTCTCGTACTCATAGCTTCTCAACCCCCGTCCCCTTCATTCAGTCCTTCGGCGCACAGCCCAGAATATAGTCGATGAACTGCTGGGCGCTCCTGCCGGACAGCCCGCCGTGGGAAAGCTCCCACTTGTTGGCCTCCCCAAGCAGCTCCTCCTTTGGCATATCCACGCCGTATCTGTCTGCCAGCGTCTGTACAATCGTCTGGAACTGCTTTTTGTCCGGCGCCCCGAAATAGATGGTTACGCCGAAGCGGCGCACCAGCGAGAGCTTCTCCTGGACGGTGTCGCCGGTATGCATATCCTGCCTGATCTCCTCCTTGTCGCCGTAGCTCTCGCGGATCAGGTGGCGGCGGTTGGAGGTGGCGTAGATCAGCACATTCTCCGGCTTCTTCTCCAGCCCTCCCTCGATGACCGCCTTTAAGTACTTGTATTCGATCTCAAATTCCTCAAAGCTTAAATCGTCCATGTAGATGATAAATTTATAGTTGCGCTTTTTTATCTGGCTGATGACCTCGTTCAGATCCTGAAACTGATGCTTATACACCTCGATAATGCGCAGGCCCCTGCCGTAATATTGGTTGGCTATGGCCTTGATGCAGGAGGACTTGCCTGTTCCCGCATCCCCGAAAAGCAGGCAGTTGTTCGCCCTTCTGCCCGCCACAAAGGCGTCCGTATTGTCGGTGAGCTTCTTCTTTGGCAGCTCGTAGCCCACAAGGTCGCTTAAATCTACATGGGCAATATTTAAAATAGGCTCTATGCGCACGCCCTTTTCATCATGGACGATGCGGAAGGACTTGTGCAGTCCGAATTTGCCCACACCGTACTCCTTATAAAACTCCGTCAATGTGGCCTTCATCTCCTCCGGCGTGTGATTTTGATTCAACTTTTCGGCTAGCTCGCAGATACGTGCGCATATGCGGGCATTGTAGACCTTGCTCTCCGCCTGGCTGCCAATATAATTTTCCGCCATGGAAAACTCCGGCACACACAGCTTTTCGCACATGGGTGCAAAGTCATAGTCATAAAGCTCCTTGAATATCGCAATGTCATGCAGCGCCACATCATTGATGGTTCCCTGGATTTCTCCCCGGATCTCGCAGCCACAGCTGTAGCTGTTTTCATTGTTCACCAGAAGATTCGTCAGATAGCAGTGCCAGAGGTTGCCGTGAAAGCCATAAGTGCCCGCAAGCTCCACCAGCCTGTGGATATTCCTGTATAACACCCTGCGGGCATTCTCCCTCTCGGACGCCGCCTCATAGACCTCCATCAGCCATGCCATGTCGTTGAGAATCTCTCCGTCCCGAAAATCCGTATATAAGATCAATTCGTCCTTACGCATATTTATCAGCTCCCTTTCGTCTGTGTGCAGGCCGCGTCCATACTCAGTAGTTTCCCAGTATCTTCATGTTCCTCGCTTCGTCCCGCAGCCCCCGCAGCGCGTTTTTGACGGCGCTGTCGGCAAGATTGCCCTCGAAATCCACAAAGAAGCGGTATTCCCAATTCCTTCCCTCAATGGGACGGCTCTCTATTTTGGTCATATTCAGGTTGTTATATATAAAGTGGGACAGCATATGGTACAGCGAACCGCTCTCATGGGGAACCTCAAAGCAGATGCTGATCTTGCCCGCGTCCTTTTTAAATATTTTCTGGTTTGTAACTATGATAAACCTGGTGGAGTTGGTGCCGGAGTGGTTCACTCCCTTTTCAAGCACCTCCAGCCCATAGACCCTTCCCGCATACTCGCCTGCCACTGCCGCCTGCGACCTGTCCCCTTCGTCCGCCACCTTCTTTGCGGCAAAGGCATTGTTCTGCATGCTGACCTGCTGCCAGCCGTGCCCCGCAAGGTATTTGGAGCTCTGCATCAGGGACTGGGGATGGGAATAGACCGTTCTGATGTCGGAGAGCTTTGCGCCGGGCACCCCAAGGAGACAGTGCTCTATCCGGATAATCTGCTCTCCCACAATATAATTTTCGTATTCCTGAAGCAGGTCGTATATTTCGCTGACAATGCCTGCTGTGGAGTTCTCGATGGGAAGCACCGCAAAATCAGCGCTGCCCTCGTCTATGGCGCTCATGGCGTCCCGGAAGGTATCCACATGGAAGCTGTCGATCTCATCCCCAAAATACTGCGTCATTGCCGCCTGGGAATAGGCGCCGTCCGCTCCCTGGAAGACCACTCTCGCCTTCCCCGTCTCCAATTCCTCCACCTCTATAAACGGCAGCCTGCCAAGGCTTCCCGACTCTGCCAGAAGCCGGTACTGCAGCTTCCTGCTCATGGACATGATCTGTTCAAAAAGCTCCTCGATGCCCTGAGCGTTAAACTCGTTGTGGGTCAGCGACCTGACCTTCTCAAGCTTTTGCGTCTCGCGCTGTCTGTCAAAAACCTTTTTTCCGGTACCGATCTTGTATTCCGCCACCTGTCGGCAGATATCCATCCGTTTCTCGTACAATTCCACGATCTGCGCGTCTATGGTATCGATCTGCGCTCTCAATTCCAATAAGTCCATTCCGCACCGCTCCTTTATCCATGTCTTTCGTTCTTTAAAATGTATCTTATACCAAAACAATCTTGATAGCAAGCGAAAAGGGGTGTAAAATACCATTAAGAGGAATAAAAACGACACTAATTGCAAAGGGGAAGCTGAATGAAAAAGGAATCAAAAATTGTATTAATTGCCGTGGGGATCGTTCTCATTTTTTTTGCGGCGGCATTAGGAATGATGTTTATGGGACAAATCAAGATGAATCCCGAAGGCACGGTGGGCAACACTGCCGGAAACATAAATAACTCCGGTCTGTTCTGCGAATATGACGGCAGGGTCTATTTTTCCAATGTCTTTGACGGCGGCAGTCTGTTCGTCATGAACCCTGACGAGACCGAATTAAAAAGGCTCAAGACCCTGAAGGTGCGCAATATCCTTGCCGGGGGCAGCTATCTGTATTATTTCCAGACAGGCTCATCCTCATCCGAATCCGGTCCCGGCCAGATACAGGGAGTCAGGTCCTTTGACCGCTGCAAATTAAACGGGAGCAGCTCCGCCTCCCTGACAAGGGATACGGTGGTCTCCGCACAGCTGGTGGACAATTATCTCTACCTGCTCACGGCGCCCAGAACGGGCCCTCTTTTTTATAAAATAAGAATCGACAAAAAGGATAAGGTCACTCTGGCGGAGTATAACATAAATCCCGCCTGCGCCGAAAACGGCGTCATCTATTACAATAACACCCAGGAGGATCACTATCTGTACGCCCTGAATACAAAGACGGAGGCCGCCTCCATAGTATGGCGGGGAAATCTCTGGAATCCTGTGAAGGAGGGAGATTATGTGTATTATATGGATGTTGCCAACAACTACAGACTGTGCCGCTATTCTCTGTCTCAGGATGTCATAGAGGTACTTACCCACGACCGGGTTGACTGCTTCAACGTGGGCGGGGGCTATATTTATTATCAGAAAAACGGAGCGGACGCACAGCTAAAGCGCATGCTCACGGACGGAAGCAATGTGGCGGTAATTGCAGAGGGCAATTACACGAATATCAATATGACTTCTCAGTATGTGTACTTCCAGCCCTTCGGGGACGAAACCGTCATGTATCACTCCCCGCTGGGAAGCGGCTATTATGAAAGATTTCAGGCTGCCGAAGGGTTCTGAGCTTTCACCCCGCGCCAGCGCGCTAGCCCTCCTCAATATGGTCTAAGCCCTGGCTGAGAATCGTAACAATATGATCGTCCGCCAGGGAATAAAATACGGTCTTTCCCTCCCTGCGGTTTTTCACCAGGTCCATCTGCTTCAGGACACGGAGCTGGTGAGAGATCGCGGACTGGGACATGCCAAGCACCGCCGCAATATCATAAACGCACATTTCGGAGCTGAGAAGCACATAGAGTATTTTCAGGCGGGTCTCATCCCCGAACACCTTGAAAAATTCCGCCAGGTCCTGCAGCTCCTCCATGGGGGGCATTTTCTCGTCAATGATTTTCAGTATTCTTTCATCCACATAGATATATGTGTTTTCTTCCATAACCAATCTCCCTTTCCGTGCGGGCCGGCATACCGTTTCCCCCCGTAATCTATATAAAGCTTTTTTTACCGGCTTTTACCAGCAGCATCATCGGCCGGCGTAATTCATCCCTCATTCCGGGATTTCCCATCATTTCTTCCGGGGGCTCCGCCTCCTCCACCGCTTCAAGTACAAAGCCGTTATTCAATAGCCCCATCATAATCTGCGTAAGCGTATGGTGCTGCTTTATCACATCGCAGCCCAAAAAGCGCGTGCTTCGCTCTCCAGGAATGAAATAATTGTCAACCGGCCAGTACAGCGGCTTTCCGGCTTCGGTGTAAATCCAGTCCTGCCCAACTCCTGCGGTAAAAACCGGATGCTCGATATTAAAGATAAACGTTCCTCCCGGTTTCAGTGTTCCATGGACCTTTTGAAATATTTGCCCAATATTTTCAACATAGTGCAGAACCAGATTGGATATGACACAATCCCAGCTATTTTCCGGGTATTCATATTCCTCTATTCCGCAGACACGATACTCAATTGTACCTTCCGCATTGCGCCTTTTTGCTTCCTCGATCATTTTCACGCTTAAATCAAGCCCCAATACCCTTTCCGCTCCCTGCTCTGCCGCAAACCTACAATGCCAGCCATAGCCGCACCCCAAATCAAGCACAGTCTTCCCTTGAAGCGCAGGAAACAGGGGCTTCAGCTGATGCCATTCTCCGGCGGCGCTCAGCCCTTCCCTGCTGCGGGGCATTTTGGCGTATTCTTCAAAAAATTTCTCACCGTCGTATTCACTGTTCACGGTCAAAGGTCCTCCTGTATGTTGTTTCTTCGTCCATCAAAAACCTCCTTCTATCTCTGATGGTTTACTGCCGCAAACGGGCAGCGCTTTCCAATACATTGGTTATTATGTGCGGAATGGCCGCACACGATCTCCGGCTTTTCCATCTCAACACCCAAATGCTCCTTCGCAAAATCAATGGCCGCTAGTATGGACAAATAAGAATCCCTTTTACAGCAGCGTGGTCCGCCCACCTCCCCTATCCGCCCCAAAGCCTTTGAAGTCATCAAATGGGAAAGGCCAAAAGCTTCGGAAGCAAGGGGTGTGGATTTGGAGACTATGGACACAAACATACCGGAGCTGATGCCGGCTCCGCAAGCGCCCCAAAATCCGCATGCACCGCCGGGGACACTTTTCCCCCTGTTCATCATTTCAGTCAGCGCCGGCTGCAGTTCAATGTCCCCTCCGGCATTTTTATACGCAGTCAGCAAAGCCGCGCCGACCATCACATGATGCTCCGGTCCGTGCATATGGCAGAACGGCTGTGCCATCATCTTCTCCATGATCTCCACCGGATTTTTTGATATTTCCTTCATACACAGCCCGATGACGGCGTCCATGCCGGCAGTATGGCACTCATTACATACATAATGTCCCTTTACACATCTTGTTTTACTTTTTTCTATCCTGTGACATACGGCGCACTCCATATCCCGGTCCGTTTCCAGGTATTCAAGCGGAGCCTTGCAGATCAAGCATTCTTCTTTCATAAAGCACCTCTTTCCGAATATTGATTTCTGTCCTCTATTATACAGGATGCCCCCCGAAAAGTCATCCCTTAATATAAACCTGCAATTTTCCTGACCTGCCAACACGGTTCCGGCCGATTTCTTCCCATTACCGAAGGAGATTGTGTCAGCTTTTGATTTCATGTGCGCCGGGGCGCATGTTAAATGTGGTATAATGCTGTCACTAAATTTTATTCGTTAGGAGGGAAAAATGGTTATAAGGGAATATCAGTCATGTGATTGTAAGGAGCTGGCGGAATTGTTTTATCATACGGTACATACTGTCAACGCCAGAGATTACACAAAAGAGCAGTTAGATGTATGGGCAACGGGAAGGGTTGATACGGAAAGGTGGAACCGGTCCCTTCAGGAGCATTACAGCATAGTGGCAGTTGAGGGCAAAATCATCACCGGCTTTGGCGACATCGACGAAACCGGCTATCTTGACCGCCTGTATGTTCATGCCGACTTCCAGAGCATGGGAATTGCTTCCGCTATATGCAATAAGTTGGAGCAGTCTGCCCCGGGGAGGGTGATTACCCACGCTTCCATTACAGCAAGGGGCTTTTTCGAGAAAAGAGGATACAGAGTGATCAGGGAACAGCAGGTGGAATGGCAGGGAATCCTGCTGACAAATTTCGTTATGGAAAAGGAGCTGTGAGTCGATACGCGCCGTATTGCCCTTTTTAATGCCCGGCAGGCGAAAAGCAGCTCTCCATCCCTTCCGTCATCAAAATTTCTCCCTCAAATGTCACAAACAATGCCTCTGCGCCGTATTCCTGTGCCAGCTTCATTCCCTTCTCGGCTCCCAGGACAAAGCATGCGGTGGACAGCGCATCGCTCAACAGCCCTTCCCTGGTCAGAATGGTCACGCTGTGGACTCCGCTGTCCGCAGGCATTCCCGTAGCGGGGTCTATGATATGATGACAGCGGGCGCCGTCTGCCTCCACATAGCGCTCGTAGTCACCGGAGGTGGAAACGCACCACTGCCCCTTCAGTGAAAGTATCCCGATGTACTCGGCAGTGTCCAGCGGATTCAGAATCCCCACCTTCCAGTCCGTACCGTCCGGCTTTCCGCCGTAGGTCAGCACACTGCCCCCCAGGGAAATCACCGCACCGCCGATTTCGCTTTCCTTCAGGCTGTCCCGGAGCTTATCCAGCGCATATCCCTTGCCTGCCGCTCCCAGATCGAGCTGCATGCCCGCCGGAAGAAAAATTCTTGCCTGCAGAATTTCTCCCTTTTCCCCAAGTACCTCCGGCTTCAGTTCCAGCTTTTCATAGCCGCAGCTTTCCAGCGCCTGACGCAAAATCGAAGGCTCCGGCATCGTATAAGCTCCCGTCTGCTCCCCGGCCGCCCAGCCGTCAATGTTCCAGAGACGCACCACCGGTCCCAGGGTTATATCGAAAGCCCCTTCCGCCCTTTTGCTCAGATTCATGCACTCAACAATAACACCTGTCATATCGCTCGACAAAAGGTATCCTTCCCCATTGCCCGCCGTTTTATTGGCGGCGCAGATCTCCGAGGTCTCCAGACGCCACGACAGCTCCTGTTCCTCCAGTCGGTTTAAGAGCTCCATTACTTCAGCCGAAACCCAGTCCGCCGTATGGTCATCCGGGGCGTAAAGGGTCTGCCGCACCACGGTTCCCATGGCGGTATCCGTATATTGGCGGGGCGCCGCATCCGCATAGAAGCAGCGCCAACAGTCCTGCCGACGCCAGGGTAAATAATATTTGCGAAGAAAATATTTTTGAGCACTTCCTCATATTCTCATTCCCTTTTGTTTTTAATTTTGATATACTTTTACCGTACAGCGCCAAATTATAAAGCAGGTTTATGGCCAGAGCCTCGCCATAACAGCAGTCGTCGTAATCTGCGCTGGACAAGATTTAGCGTTAAAGGAAGGTAATCCGTTGAAAACAGAGCAAAGCAATAAAAAAGCAGCTGTAATCATTTCTTTGATTCTCAGCCTGCTGGTTTTATTCAGCCTGGTGTACCTGCTGCTTCCCGGTCCGGGAAGCTCGGAGGCAGGCCGCTACACAGCAGAGATTTACCAGGGCGGCAGGCTGCTTTACAGCATACCCTTAAATAATATTTCCGAAAACCGAAGCATTATCATAGAAAGTCCCGACGGCGGAAAAAACGAAATCGAGCTTCGCCCGGGCAGCATCGGCATTGTCTCTGCCGACTGTCCTGACAAGCTCTGTGTCCGTCAGGGCTTTATCTCCGACGCAAGGCTTCCCATTACCTGTCTGCCCAACCGGCTTGTGATTTTGCTGCGTCCTGCGCTCAACGGCGCGGAAAGCGATTCAATAACGCCAGATATTGTCACCTATTAATAACACCCATTATCCCCAAGGAGACCTACATGCACGTAAAAAAACTGACTGTACTTGCCCTGTTTACGACCCTGTCCCTTGCCGTTTATGCCGTGGAAAGCGCCATTCCCCCGCTGGTTCCCATCCCCGGTATAAAGCTTGGGCTTGCAAACATTATAACCCTGATTTTACTGCAGAATGCCTCCGCGAAGGATGCTCTTATGGTACTGGCCGCCAGAATCCTGCTCTCCTCGCTGTTATTTGGCAATGTCTTAAGTCTGCTTTACAGCCTCTGCGGCGGAGGCTTAAGCCTGCTCGCCATGATGCTCGGCACAAGGCTTCTGCATGGAAGGCTGGGCTTCCTGACCGGCGCGCTGGGCGGGCTGGCCCACAATACGGGGCAGCTGCTCATCGCCCTCATGGTCACATCCACGCCCGGTATAACCGCGTACTTCCCTTTCCTGAGCCTGAGCGGTATTCTGACAGGTCTTTTCACAGGGCTGTGCGGACAATTTGCAGGCCGATACCTGCTGCGTGGACGGCATCTGTTCCGTTAACCGTTCCTCAAAGCTCTTTCAGGAGACCCGCCACCGTCTTTCCCATAAGCGGATGACACATATAAGGCGCGATCGCTGCCAGAGGCTCCAGCACAAAACGGCGGTTTTGCAGATCGGGATGCGGTATAACAAGCGTCTCGCTTCTGTAACAGAGTGCGTCAAAAAACAAGATATCCAGGTCCAGCGTCCTTGGTCCCCAATGGATCTCTCTTTTTCTGCCTGCCGCACTTTCTATTTTCTGAAGCGTTTCCAGAAGCTCCTCCGGATTCAGAAGGGTCTCCAATTCCAGTACGCCGTTCAAAAAATCCTCCTGCTCTACTCCGCCGTAAGGCTTTGTCACGATTAATTCCGACACTCTTTTAACCTTTATAAGGGGATGTGCCTCCAGGGCCTCGACGGCGCCTTTGATATAGCGCTCTCTGTCCCCCATGTTAGACCCCACGCCGATATAGGACCGATGCCATCCTCTGTGCACCTTGACCGAAACACAGCCAAAGGGGAGCTTAATGGGAGCATGGGGCTTCAATATCTCCAAATCCAGCTCACATATTAAATCATATTTTAACAGCAGCGCTCTTGCCAGCTTTTCGGCAGCTGCCTCCAAAAGCCTGCATGTGTTGTTCTGCATCCACTCCGTTATAAAAAAACAGGCGTCTCCATAATCTATGGAATAAGCCAGATTATCTTCTTCACATGCCTTATGCACATCCGTATAAAAGGTTGCGTTCACATAAAAAATCTGCCCGTCTCTGGCTTCCTCCGGGAATACCCCATGATGTGCAAATATCTCCAGCCTGTCTATTCTGATTTCATCCTTCGCCCACTCCGAGTACATTACCTGCGCCCTCCTTTCAAAACCGCCTCCGTCATCCTCACCGCGCGGACATTTTCTCTGACGTCATGAACGCGCACAAACATACAGCCCTTCATCACCGCGATCACGGTGGTTGCCAGGGTTCCCTCCAGCCTTTCATCCACAGGCAGCTCAAGCGTCAGACCCACCACGGATTTGCGGCTGCAGCCCAGGAGCAGAGGGCATCCCAGAGCCTTCAGCTCCTCCATGGAACGGATGACCTCCAAATTCTGTTCATAGGTCTTTGCAAAGCCCACCCCAGGGTCCAGAATGATCCGTTCAGCCCCAATGCCCGCCAGCTTTGCAAGGCGAAGGGATTCCGCCAGGTCGGCAGCCACGTCCTGCATGAAATTTTGGTATTCCGGCTGTTTTCTATTATGCATCAGGCAGCATGGCAGACCGCTGTCTGCTATAACATGTGCTATTTTTTCATCCCACTTCAGCCCCCAGATATCGTTGATCAGGTCCGCCCCGGCTGCAATGCCCGCCGCCGCAACCTCCGCCTTATAAGTGTCCAGCGAGACCGGCACGTCAAACTCTGCCTTCACCGCCCGAATCACCGGAGCTACCCTGGCGATCTCCTCCTCATCGGAGATCATGGTATAGCCGGGACGCGTTGACTCACCTCCGATATCGATAATGTCCGCCCCCTCCTTCAGCATCTCCTCCACATGGTAAAGCGCTCTGTCCTTATCGTTCCAGCTTCCCCCGTCCGAAAAGGAGTCCGGCGTCAAATTCAGAATCCCCATCACATAGGTATATCCTCCGGTCTGAAACTCCCTGCTTCCAATTCTCATTCGCTCCTATAGCCTCCTTTTCCCTGTTGGGGCAAAGCCTTCTTTTTCCCCGGCTTTTTCCTTACCTTTTCCCTGTATTTCTCCCGGCAGCCTTCAGCCTTTGTATTCGTTCTTACCCCGGTATCCTTCAGGCTTAGCTACGGCTTACCGCCCTCAATATCTCAGGCTTCTGTTCTTTTTGCCCTCCTTCCAGCTGCATTCCCCTTCCGCCGGGCAGCAAAAGCAGGCCCGGCTCAGCTTGTCCGCACGGTAAAGAATGCCCTTTAAGCCTTTCTCACATGCCGAACGCTCGTCCCTGTGCCCGCGGATGGCTTCTATAATAACATCCGTTTCATTTTGATCAAAGCCGCAGTCCGGGAGAATGACCCAGGCCAGCCGTGCGCTTGCCTGCTCATGTGGAATTCCCTCTGCATACTGCATATGCTTTCCTATGTCATGCAGCAAAGCCGCGGCGTAGATCAGCTCTGTTTCCGTGCTCAGCCCTTCTTCAGCATTGATGATTCTTCCGATTCTTGCCACATCCAGAAAATGTGCCATATTATGACGGCAGAATATCCTGTCCTTTTCCGCCGTTTCATTTTTTTGTATACACTCAATAAATACAGGGTGCTTTAGAATTTTATCAATTCTATCCAATATTACCACCTATTCGCCTTTTCTCACAGGGCAGCTTTTCGCCCTCTGGCAGCTATCGCCGCCTGCTTCACCGCCCTGGAAAATCATCCGCCTTCTGACAGAAATTATCAGCCTTGGAGCCGCAGCATGGCAAAAAAGTGTTCCTGGAGAAGCGGATTATCCTTGAAGACGCCTCTCGCAGCCACGCTTACGGTCTTGCTGCCCGGTTTCTTCACGCCCCGCATTGTCATGCACATATGCTCTGCCTCCAGCACCACCATAGCTCCCTGCGGCGCCAGATATCTCATAAGCTCATCCGCAATCTGCCCCGTCATGCGCTCCTGAATCTGCAGCCTTCTTGCATATACCTCCACGGTTCTTGCAAGCTTGCTCAGCCCCACCACCCTGCCGTCCGGTATATAGGCGATATGGGCCTTCCCGTAAAAGGGCATCAGATGATGCTCACACATGGAATAGAACACAATATCCTTTTCCAACACCATCTCGTTACTGTCCACGGAAAATACTCTCGACAGGGGCTCGCCCGCATCCGTTCCCATTCCCGAGAAAAGCTCCTCATACATACGGGCAATTCTGTCAGGGGTTTCCGCCAGCCCCTCCCTTGTCACATCCTCGCCGATTCCTTCTAAGAGCAGCCTTACCGCCTCTCTTATTTTCTCCTGATCTACCATTATACAACTCCTCCTGTCAGCCAGAGCAGCGTCTGTTATTTCCCACCTCTCGCAGCCACAATATCCATCAGCCTTCCCAGAAACGAAAGCGAACCGAAGGCGACGATCACATCCTCCTTTTCCGCCATCAGATACGCCGCTTCCACCGCCTCCTCCAGACTGTCCGCCGCCGTCACGCCTGGGTGATACCTGACCACCTCCTGAGCCAGCTCATAAGAAGACATCGCCCTTGGATTCCCCGGAGCCGCAACCGTAATAATCTGGTCCGCAAGCCCATGGGTGAGGGCAATTACCTTCTCATATTCCTTATCTCTGAACATTCCCATTATATACACAATTCTCTTATTTGCAAAATAAAATTGCAGGGATTCCGCCAATCTTTTTGCGGCGTCCTCATTATGGGCCCCGTCCGCCAGAAAATACGGCTTTCTGCCAATGACGGTAAACCTTCCCGGCCACTTGGCCTCCAGAAAGCCTCTGCGCAGCCTGTCCTCCCGGACCGGAAAGCCCTTTTCAGCCAAAGCCTTCAGCGCCTCCAGCGCAAGCGCCCCATTGTCTATCTGATATCGGCCCGCCAAGGTAATCTCCAAGCCCTTATAGCCCCCATAGTCAAAACGCTGCCTCTCCAGGCCATAGCGTATATGCACCGCAAGCGCCGGGTCCGCCACGGTAAGCGCACAGCCCGCTTCCGCCGCCCTTTCCTCTATCACCTGCATTGCGGCAGGTTCCTGGCGCAGGCTGACCACATGGCAGCCCTTTTTTATAATACCCGCCTTCTGCCGTGCAATTTTTTCCAGAGAGCCTCCCAGAAACCTCATGTGATCCATGCTGATGGAGGCAAGCACCGCAACCAGGGTATTTTCTACAATATTTGTGGCATCCGTAAGCCCGCCCATGCCGGTCTCCAAGACCACAATATCACATTTCTTTTCCTGAAAGTACAAAAAAGCAAGGGCGGTTTCTATCTCGAAGGCGGTGGGGTGACAGTGTCCCGACGCCTCCATACAGCCGCATGCTTCTTTTATCCTTTCCATTCCCCGGCAAAGCGCATTCTTGGTTATATAGCTGTCATTTACCTGTATTTTCTCCCTGTATTCAAAAATAACAGGTGAAATATATCTCCCCACGCGGTATCCGGCAGCCCTCAGCGCCGCCGAGATAAACGCCGATACGGAGCCCTTTCCGTTCGTGCCCGCAATGTGCACAAACTTTAAGCTCCTCTGAGGATCGCCAAGCCTTTCGCAAAGCTCCCTTATACTGTCAAGCCCCGGCACTATGCCAAGCCTTCCGGCACTGTCTATAAATTCATATACTTCTCTCTCATTCATTCCATTCTCTCTTTTTCATATAAGCTGCAGGCCAAATGCCTGCAGAGTCATTTGCCTGATGCCGGGAACATGGCTTTTTATGAACGAACATATCTTGGGGAAAAATTCCCGCCGCTGACCCAGGCCTATAACACATGCAATTTTGCGAAAATTTACTTATAATAAACGCCGCGCCCGGAAATACTAACCAGGCCCCCGGATTTTGCCGGATTCCAAGTCTGCATTCAAGAAAGGACGAAACACAATGAAGCATACGTTTGTCAAAAACTTCCTGGCCTGCGGTCTCACCGGCTGGTGCATGGAAATCATCTTTACCTCTCTGGACGCGCTGCGCCGCCGGGAAATGACCCTCAAGGGGAACACCTCCCTTTGGATGTTTCCCATTTACGGAAGCGCCGCACTGCTCAAGCCCATTTGCAGGCTATTGAAAAACCGCCCGGTATGGCTTCGGGGCGCCACCTACATGAGCCTGATCTATTCCATGGAATATCTGTCCGGCAAGCTGCTCTCCAAATTTAAGCTCTGCCCCTGGGACTACAGCCGCAGCCGCTTTCGTGTGGACAATGTCATCCGTCTTGACTTTGCGCCGTTTTGGTTCGGAGTCGGCCTGATGTTTGAGCGCCTCATGTCGTCTTCCGCACCGGCAGAGGATAAATAAGCCCCTGGCCCGCTCCTGCCATAAACCGCCTGCCGGCATCTGCCAGGCCCCCGCTCAGGAATCCGTATCGCCCGATACGTCGTCCACCTCGTCGGAGCCGATATCCAGCATATTTACGGTACGTCTTTTCAGTCTCTCCTCCTCGGACTGCCTCAGGATAAACTCCTTTACCGCCTTTGAATTTTTGATATGTGTCAGTATAAGCTGCGGGTGCGTGGTATCGCCGGTATAGCAGGTCACCGTCCCCAGTCTGAACATTTTCTCCATAAGGGTCGCACTGTGCTCCACATCCTGCACCTTATACATATAACAGTCGTTTTCCACCGTTTTAAACAGCCCCTCCGCAATTGTGATCATATCCTCCTTTACCGTATATTTTGTAAAGGTAAAGGGAAGCCCCAAAAAAAGCCATCTTTTTCTTTCCACAAATTCTATCATTACAAACCACCGTGCCTTTCCTTATAAATTCCTGACATAATTATAGTTGAAGTTGCCGATATATGCAAAAGCTTTCTGTATTTAATTATTAAATTTTTGTGCAGTATTATTAATAATCCTATTTACTGAATTTTTCCTTTGATTTTGTTAATATTTATTGAAACTATTTTCCAGAAGTGTTATCATAAGGCTATCCAGAGCCGACCGAAATGAATATAAACGACACAGTCTGCTTGTATCCATTTCCGTCGGGCAGCATGCCCCGTTGGGAAAATCGGATATTTTTTCCAATGAGGCTCTGGATATTAAAAAGCCATCGGAGGTGTCAATATGACAGCAAACGAATGTATCAAGGGCCGCAGAAGCATCCGCAGCTATACCAGCCAGCCCGTTTCCCATGAGGTGCTTTCTCAGATAGTGGAGACGGCTTCCTATGCTCCCAGCTGGAAAAACACACAGATCACCCGCTACATCGCAGTGGAAGGCGAAGCAAAGTCGGCTCTGGCAAAATGCACCTCTCTTTACCGCGGAAACGGCGAAATTATGGAGAATGCTCCCATGGTTATTGCCGTAACCATGCTTAAGGGACGCAGCGGCTATGAGAGAGACGGGTCTTTTTCCACTCCCAAGGGCGACAGATGGCAGATGTACGATGCCGGCGTTGCAAGCGAAGCCTTCTGTCTCGCCGCATACGAGCACGGGCTGGGAACCGTTATCATGGGCCTGTTTGACGAGGAAGAAGCGTCAAAGGTATTGAAGCTCCCCGAAGACAGAGAGCTTGTTGCTTTAATTCCCATCGGATATCCCGCGGAATCTCCTGACGCTCCCAAGCGCAAGGCGGTAGAAGATCTTTTATCCTTTCAATCATAACAGGGAGTCGAAGATTTATGATCTTCGACTCTTTTTTCGGGCATCGAGAAATCAGATAAAAATTTAATATTAAGGAGAAAAACATGCGTCACCTTATGAACCCACTTGATTTTACACCGGAAGAACTTGACAGGCTTTTCGACCTGGCAAACGACATTGAGCACACACCTTCAAAGTATGCCCATGCCTGCGACGGAAAGATTCTTGCAACCTGCTTCTATGAACCCAGCACCCGCACACGCCTGAGCTTTGAATCCGCCATGACTAGGCTGGGCGGCAGAGTCATCGGCTTCTCCGATGCCGCATCCTCATCCGCGTCAAAGGGCGAGAGCGTGTCCGATACCATCCGCGTCATCTCCTGCTATGCGGATATCTGCGCCATGAGACACCCCAAGGAGGGCGCGCCCATGGTAGCAAGCGAGCACTCCGGCATCCCCGTTATCAACGCAGGCGACGGCGGACATCAGCACCCTACCCAGACCCTCACCGACCTGCTCACCATCCGAAGCCTGAAGGGAAGGCTGAGCGATTTCACCATCGGTCTGTGCGGAGATCTGAAGTTTGGGCGCACCGTACATTCTCTTATCGACGCGCTGATTCGCTATGATAACATCCGTTTTATTTTCATCTCCCCCGAGGAGCTGCGGGTCCCTGACTACATCACGGACATGCTGAAGGAAAAAAATATTCCCTATGAGGAAGTCATCCGGCTGGAAAACGTGATGCCGGACCTGGACATGCTCTACATGACCCGGGTGCAGAAGGAGCGCTTCTTTAACGAGGAGGACTATGTAAGATTAAAGGATTTCTATATTCTGGATACGGAGAAAATGCAGCTGGCAAGGAATGATATGCTGGTACTGCATCCCCTGCCCCGGGTAAACGAAATATCCGTGGAGGTGGACAACGACCCCAGGGCTGCCTACTTCAGACAGGCTCAGTACGGCGTTTATGTGCGGATGGCATTGATACTGACACTGCTGGAGCTTGCGTAATTGTCACATGCCGCAGGACAGAAGCAAAAATGACCATCATAATTAATAACCCCGCCATAAAGCAGCGGGCACGGAACTTGATGCGCCCCAAGGGGCACAGCCGCTTGGCTCATTGCCCGCGGGAATAAAACAGTCTCTGAACGAAAACACAGTACACAATTGAAAGTAAATTGCAGCCGCGAACTACGAGGGCAAAGGTTTCATCTTTCAAGAGGAGCCGTAATCGGAGACGGAACCGGAATAGGAGAATAAATTATGCTGAATGTAGGAAAAATTGAAGAAGGCTTCGTGCTGGATCACATCAAAGCCGGAAAAAGCCTGGATATTTACGAGCATCTGCAGCTGGACAAGCTGGACTGCACGGTTGCCATCATCAAAAATGCCAGAAGCGGCAAGATGGGAAAAAAAGACATTTTAAAGGTGGAATGCGATATCAACACGCTTGATCTGGATATTCTGGCTTATATCGACCACAATATCACAGTCAACGTTATAAAAAACGGAATTATCGAGGAAAAGAAGGAGCTGGTGCTTCCCAAACAGATAAAAAATGTCATCAAGTGCCACAATCCCCGCTGCATCACCTCCATAGAGCAGGAGCTGCCCCATATTTTCTGCCTCGCAGACCCGGAAAAGGAGGTTTACCGCTGCAAATACTGCGAGCAGAAATACACTGAAAACACAAAATAATTATGTACTATAGCCCGAACAAAAGCCTTTTGACCACCGGAAGCCTGCATAACACCCGGCAGCATACCGGAAGCAGCACAGCCTCAAGAGCTGCTAAGATGAAATAAAACAGTGGAAATTTGATTTCAAAATTCTTATCCATCACATATGTTATTATTATCATGAGGGGCATGTGAAGCACATAATATGCAAAGCTTCTGCCCCTCATAAATCTCGTAAAGCCCGTCTCCCTGTTCCACCACCTCCCCGCCGTGCCAAGCAGCGCAAGGGTCATAAACCAGGCGTAGGCATTGGTGAGGGCATTCTTTAAACTCTCCATGGAAGCATAGCTTTCTCCCCAGAACCGAACGACATATACTCCCCCGATAAGCACCGCGGCTGACAGAAGCGGCAGCCAAAACCGTTCCAGAACTGCCTGCACCTCATCGTGAGAAAAGACATAATAACCCAGAAGAAAAAACAGCAGATAAAAACCGTTTCTGTACACCTCGATCAGAGGCATGTTCCCTATCAGGGAGCTGCCCCACACCGCAAAAAAGAGCAGGCACAGCACCCAAAGCTTATCCGCCCTGCCCCCCAAAGTCCAAAGCCTGTCTTTTCTGTCAAGCCTGCGGACAAGCAGCAAAATTAACGTACAAAAAAAGAGCTCATGCAAAAACCAAAACGGGCCTATTCCGGCAAAACAGTAAACAAAATATTTTACAACACCTGGTATTAAATCTCCGTTTCCGGCAAACATATCCGCATACTGAGCCGTCACCCAGCCCCCGATCCAGCCAATCAGAAAAATACCTGCTATGGAGGGTATCAATATCTTTCTGACGCGGCCCCGCATAAACGCCCTGACGCCCTTTGCCTCCAGACCATGCCTTGCGCTGACGCCTGCTATCAGAAAGAGACATGCCATAAACCACGGATATAACGCGTACTCCACTATATCCATCTGCGGCATTCCCGTGATAGCCACATTACTGATAATTCCCAGACTGTTAAATAAATAAAACACATGATATATAATCACCAATATAATAATTCCGCATCTCAGATTATCAATATATGCCCTTCTCATGCCACCCCTCACCCTTCTGTTTTCCGCTGCGTTTCCCTGCTTTCGGGTCCGTCCCGGTAACGCATCACCCGCTACCTTTCCCCCGGTTCATGCGCCGCATCCTTAACCGCTTTCATAAACTGCAGCATCACATCCTCCTTTACCAGGGCAAGCCCCTGTTCTTCGTCTCCCAGCACCATCAGCCTGTCGCCTGCCCGGATTCCAAAAACGTCTCTTGCTCGCTTGGGAATGACAATCTGCCCCTTTTCTCCGACACTGACCATGCCAAAGAGATGCTTTCCCTTCGGGGGCACCGGCAGTCCAAAGGCACTCACGGAATCTCTGACCATATCGTCCAGCGACACGTCATAAAAATCTGCCAGCGCAATACAGTTATAGATGTCCGGAGAGGTCTCCCCGCTCTCCCACTTTGCATAAGCCTGTCTGGAAACGCCTGCTGCCTCCGCCGCCTGCTCCTGGGAAAGCCTCCTCATTTTCCTTAGATTCTGCAAATTTTCACCAAGCATACCGCTTCTCTCCCATCTCCCCGCCTTATGGGTCACTCAAATCAGAATTGTAAAATGGCCTTTTTCATACCATTCCTACCTTTGTTATCAATAATTGCATTATACCGCTTGTGACAAACCACGTCCACCAACAGGACATAACAAAATCTTCCTGTTTTTGTTATGTTTCGTTGCATGGCGCCTTTTTTAATCCAATTATTCGCCAAAATCAGCCCTGCCCTGCCCCAGCGGAACGCAATCCGCTGACCGTTTCGGGACTTTCTTTGCCGGAACAGGGGGAACAAAATCAATCTTTAAAAGGAGAGCCGCCTCATATCTGTATCACTGTATTATATGGCAAAAAGACCGCATCCCATAACCCCTCAGGAACAAAACAGCTGCAGTGAAATCGCGGAACAATATGATAAACAATATCCGTTTGGAGAATTATATGAAGATTTTTGTATATATGACGACGTGCTTATCGATGCAGAGTGGACTGTACATCTTGACGACATGAGCTTCAAATGGTCCGTGGAGGAGCATTGCTTTTTACCGAACCTGTAAAGTGTGCATTCCCTCCACAGGCAGCGGGGTCAGCGCCCCGCCCCGTGATGCCCTCCGTGATTTCCGCGATTGGGCCGCGAATGGTTTTCTTCCTTTTCCGTATCTCCATGCCCTCCGCAGCTGTTGATCCGTTTTTGGATCTCCTGCATGGTCATTCTGTGACAATCCTCCACGGTAATGCTTTCATCATATTCCGCAAGCTCCAGATATGCCCTGTACTTCCCAAAAGACATTTCGTTTTGATGGGCTTCCTCCCTGCAGACTTTATCGCTGGTATAGGTAAACGCATCATACATATTCCACGCTTCATTCGTAAGAAGCTGCTCTATCATAGAATCGGATTCCTCTGAAATAACGGTAAAAACCAACAGAGAGTCCTCTTTCAGAAGTCCGACATATCTTTCATTTTCCAAAAGCCGTTCGATCGCCTTCATATAGGGCAGGTTGTTTAACGCAAGCTGCTCCAGAATATCCTTCCCATCCCTGTTATAGCCTTCCGCAGATACCACTCTGCCGAAACGGTTCAGCCCCAGCTCTACGGACGGATTGACGTCGATACTGATGTACGACACCGGTTCCCTGTAAACGGTATATCCCCCTGCGGCTAAAAAGATAAGCAGGCATACAGCCGCCAGCGCATATCGGAAGACCAAATGCCTTTTCCTACAATCCCTGCTTTTCCGCTGTTCTTCCAGATACTTCAGCGTATTTGTCTTCAGCTCCTCAGTTGCCCTTATCCCTTCCATGCTTTTTCGGAATCTGTTCATGCCCATTCACCTCCCAGTTCTTCCTTCAACAACTCTCTTGCCCTGGAGAGCCAGGTATAGACCGTGTTTTCCTTTTTCCTGAGTATTCCGGCGATTTCCAATGCAGAATATCCTTCATAATAGTGCAGATAGATCACATTTCTGTATTTCTCCGGCAGCTTAAGAACTGTTTCCAGAATCTCCGACGAAGTACTGTCCAGGCTATCGCTCTCCTCGGAAAGAACCTCCAGGGGAACATATTTCCTGCGTGAAAGATAGCGGAGATAATCGGTGCAGGCATTAATCGTTACCCGTATAAACCACGCCTTTTCATGGGCGCTGCTTTCAAAGGAAATCCCGGACAGCAGATATTTCAAATATACGTCCTGAAATATATCTTCCGTGTCATGTCTGTTTTTTAAGTGCACGAAGCATATCCTCCGCACCATATCCGCATATTCTTCCATTGCCTGGCTTAAATCCTCTGCACTTTTCAAAGCCCTTCCTCCTTCCGCAGACGCTGCCCGCACCGTCCGCCTCCCCTATTGGGGTACTCGTTAAACGGCTGCTCATGCCAAGCAGCCGAGCAGCCGTTTTCCTCGCTGCCCTTAAATCCCCCTCACCACTCGGGGAGACAGCTTTCCTTTTTAACGATGATGACGCGAATGATGGCTTCCTGAGCCGTGATGCCCCAAACCGTTTACAGCATACGTTCCCGCGCAACTTCCGCTGCCGTCACAGACGCCTCCGTTCTGACATATGCCGGAAGTAACACAGCTTCCGTCCTGATAACACAGGCTTCCCCTGCAGGCGCCTCCGTTAGTGCACACTCCGTTTTGATCACAGCTTCCGTTCGCCGTGCAGACTCCGTTTTGGTAACAAACCGCCGTCTGGGTCCTGACGGTCCTCGCAGCCTTTGCGTAATGGCAGGACCTGGCAAATGCCACATTTGAAGTACCTCCCGCAAGTACAGCCACTGCCGCCAATGCTGCGATTACCCTTGACACTTTTCTTTTCATGATTTTACCCTCCATGTATTAATTTTTTTGTCTTTCATAAGTAATACGTCCGAAGCGGTAAAATCCTTTCAAAAATTTTAAAAAAATTTTATTCAACCAGCATCCACATTCCCTCCGCACCTATGCCGTCCGAAGGCAGGGTGAGCAGCCCCTTTTCAACCAATGTATCCACAAGATAGTTGATCACCGAATCACCGGCCAGCGTATTTACAAAAAGATAATCGCCCATTAAGTGCTCCGGAATATTTTTTCTGATAAACCCTGCCAGCTGTTCCGCAACCCTGTCCGCTGTCTCCTCAAAGGCAGATACCATGCCCTTGTTTATATCCCGCAGCCTGCCTTCATCCTGCCGCCTGCCCACAAGGAATTTGGTATAAAGCATATCCTCGTCACGATAGAGATACCCGCACTCAATGGCCTTTGCAGCAATTTCCTTTCCCTTTTCATCCAGCTCTTTGACGCTTATTCCCTCCACGGCCCTGATAGCCATGATGAGCACTGCGTCCCTGTAGATATCATGCCCGCACCGAAAATGCGCCTTGAGCTTGTTCATATATATGTTCTGAAGAGAGATTCTCTTATATCCGCCCAATGCCTCCGCTTCTATAATGTCCCTTCCCATGCCCCACCAGCCGTCTCTCTCCTCTGACTTACGGTATCCGAAAACAGTGTAAGGGCGTTTTTCTTCCCGTATATCCGGAAAATACTTCTCTTTCAGCTTTTTTTCCACAATGCACGTAAAAACAGCCGACATCCCCTTTACACTCTGCCACATAATCAAATTGAACGTGGGCATTTTATTCAAATAGGGCAGGGACATGTATTCCTCCCTGTGCGCCTCTATATATTTTACCACCACATCGCAGACCATCGGAATGCAGTCCTTATAGATCTGCCTGACCTCCCTGATCTCCCCTTCATCCAGCAGTATAAAATTTGTCACATATTTTCCCGAATCCGTCTTTCTGAGGGTTCCGTACCTGCCATTTTCACCGCATACCTGCAGTTCAAGCTCCTCCTCAATATAGGGCATGGGAACCCCCAGCTCATCCGAAACTGCCTTTGCCGTCGCGGGCTTATTTCTGCACAGCCAAAGGACATGTCTGGAAAGCTGTCTCTCGCAGAGCTGCCACGGGCATCCGTCCTGCGGATTCCCCATGCCCCACTGTTTAAAGTCCAATTTTTCCAGCGTCATGGGTTTCTGAATTATTTTTGTCTCACTCATCTTCTTTACCTCATTTCTGACATCGTTTCTCGCAGCAAACAACCTCTGCCTCACCGCCGACTCGCTGATATGCAGCTCCGTGGACAGGCATGCAGTTGACTTTCCCTCAAGGTAAAAACCCACCATCACATCCCGGTATGCCCTGGACAAAAAGGTAATCCGGCTCAGTATATTCCCAAGCAGCCTCTCGTCCTCCTCTCTCTCGGCGGCAGCTAACTCCGAGGTATCAGGAACCAGCCCCAGTACATCCTCCGCATCGCCCGTTACTGCATGTGCCTCCCGTTCGCTGCGCCTCCGGCAGAAATCGGCATAAATCTTGTGTGCGATTCCCCAGAAATAGCTCTCCGGGCTGTCCATGTCCCCGCCGCTGTGGCTGGACCTGACTACAGCGTACAGAATATCCGAGCACAGCTCCTGGGCCTCAAAGCTGTAGGAGGTCCGCGCATAGCAGTATTGATAGAGCCGGTCTATCAGCCTCTCGTCGATTATGTTCAGCAGCTCCGTCTTTTGCATCGATAATCTCCTTAATGTAATTACATGTTTCCTTTTTGATTGCTATTCATGAATGCTTTCACCTGTATAGTCTGCCGCATTCCAGAAATGTTAGGTAAGAATTTCAAAATTTAATATAACCTTAAATAAATCTCCGTCCGTCACGATCTCCATGCCGCCCCCCTGCAGCTGCGTCAGGCTCTTTGCGATGGACAGCCCCAGACCGCTCCCCTCCATATTCCGGGATCTGTCCCCCCTTACAAAGCGCTCCTCCAGCTCCTCCGGCGGAATATCCAGAATGTACTTTGACATATTACGGAAAACGATAAATGCCCTGCCCTCCCTGACCTCTATGCTTAAGAATACCCGCGAGCACTCTCTGGAGTACTTACATATATTGTTCAGAAGATTGTCAAAGACCCTCCAAAGATGCCTGCCGTCCGCCATTATGTTCACCGGCTCCTCCGGCTGTCTGACAATCAGCTCCAGTTCTTTTTCCTCCATCCTTTGCTGATACTCCCCCACCGCCTGGGTCAGGAGCACCCCCACCTCACAGGGCTCCAGGTTCACCTCAAGGCTGCCCGTGGTCGCCTTGGACGCCTCTATCAAATCCTCCAGCAGCTTCTTTAGCCGCCCGGACTGCCTAAAAAGTACCTCCGCATATTCCTCAATCCTCCCGTTCTCCGTTTTCTCCCCGCAGATCAACTCCGCATAATTGATTATGGAGGTCAGCGGCGTCTTCAGATCATGGGAGACATTGGTAATCAGTTCCGTCTTCAAATGCTCGCTTTTCATCCGCTCCGCCACCGCGCGGCTGATTCCCTGTCCAAGACTGTTCAGGTTTTCGCCGTGCTCCCGGAAACCGCCGAACATACCGGAGGTGTCCACCCTGTAATCCTCCTGCCCCTCTGCCATGGCCCGGCCCGCCCTTAAGAGCCTTTTGCAGATATAAGCCACATATAGCACCGCAATAAACAGGAGCACCTTCTCCGCCCCCCAAAGCAGGAGTGCCTGTCTTATTGGGGTCGCAGGCCTGTTGGACCGCGCCACATTGTCCAGTATAAGGGAGCCCGCCGTCATCTCCAAGATGCTGACAGACACATAAGCAATGACAGTGATACCTGCCGCAGGCACTGCCCCCGCCAGCCATACGCACCCTCTCCATATTCCGCAAAGCAGCGTATAAACAAGGGTACGGCGCAGCACCCCTCCCTGCCTTACCCTGACCGCAAGCTCCGTAAAATACAGGGCAAAAAGCACCCCAAGCAGCGTCCCTCCGGCTATCAGCGGCGGCACAAATGCGGCGGAATAAAATCTGTGCACCATACCTCTGGCTATATACAGGCAGCAGGCAGCAGCCCCTGCCGTAGCGAGCAAGGTCAGCAGATCAAAGGGCACTCCGGCAAGCAGCCCCTGCACAGTTTCTTTCCCGGCGGCTTTATTCGCGGCGCTGACCATCAGATATGCAAAGCATGCCACACAGAGAATCAGGCATGTTGCCGCCGCCACTATCAGCCAGTATCTCAGCCGATACAGCAAGAGCACGCCCTCCCCCGGCTGCTTCAGGTCATCCGCCAGAGGAAATTTCAAATCTATATAAAGGTAAAAAGAATATTCCTCCTCCGTGCTCAACGTATAATTTCCTATCGCAGGCAGCTTCTGACTGTAAAAGCCTATCGTCTCTTTTATCAGCGCACAGCCAGCCTTATCCGGCTCGTCCTGCTCCCCTCCGAAGCTGCTCCAAATGGGCCCTTCTTCCCCACTCCACCCATTCTTCAGCCATAACTCCACATCAAAATTCCCCTCATCACAATATGCCTTCGCCCCAGCCAAATCCCCTCTGTTGATATAGTCTCTGACCTCCCTGACCTTCGTGACGCCCCTGTCATACAAAATCCGCGCCGCCACCGAACGGCTATCCATGGTGTAGAAAAAATTATCCGCCATATAAAGGCATAGGCCGGCACAGGCAAGACCCACGGCAAAGCCCAAAGCATACAGCAGGAAAACAAAGCCCCTTTTTCTCATATTCTCTCCCTCTCTATCTTATAGCCCTTTCCCCAAACCACCTTCAGATATCTGGGCTCTGCCGGATTGATCTCCAGCTTCTCGCGAAGATGCCTGATGTGGACCGCCACCGTGCTCTCGCTGCCATAGGGCAGATCATTCCATATCTTTTTATAAATTTCCCCGGGCGAAAACACCTGCCCCGGATGCTGCATCAAAAGCTTGAGAATATCGTATTCCGTAGGCGTCAGAAAAACCTCCTCCCCGTCCAGCGTCACCCTTTTCGCCCCGTCGTCCAGCTCGATGCCGCCGCATTTAAAAGTGTCGGGCCGCACATTGCCCGCCCCAAGCAGCATGTACCTGCGCAGCTGGGATTTTACCCGCGCCGCCACCTCCACGGGCTGAAAGGGCTTTGTGATATAATCGTCCGCGCCCACCGTCAGTCCCAGGACCTTATCCGCGTCCT
Source organism: uncultured Acetatifactor sp. (assembly GCA_910578215.1). GTDB lineage: Bacteria > Bacillota > Clostridia > Lachnospirales > Lachnospiraceae > Acetatifactor. The sequence goes on from CAJTPH010000013.1 coordinate 40,788, forward strand.
CGGACTTTGCCGTCAATAGGATAATTGGCACATTGCTCCTCTCCCGGATCTTTACCATCGCCTCCAGGCCGTCCATCCGAGGCATCATAATGTCCATCAGCACAAGGTGAATGTCCTGCTCCTGCACTATTCTGAGAGCCTCACTGCCGTCAAAGGCCTCAAACAGATTATAGCTCCCGTCGCCCAGGTAAATCTTCAGTGCGTTCACAATGTCCTTCTCATCGTCGCAGATCAAAATATTGTACATGGCTCCCCCTATTTCCGGAATCAAAAAATATGTGAACATAATTCTGTTTCATTATGCTCACATACATTATATCAAACTTATTTTTAACTATAAACAGCCCAATTCTTTAAGATTTGTTTAAGACCGGTACCTTTACTGCTTTTCCTGCTCCTCCTTCTCCGCCTGCTTTAGTTCCTCCAGCTCCTCCTTAAACTTCACGGAGGTCATGCTCGGATTGGAGCGCAGCATATCTTTCTGGAAAAAATCCCTGAGTCTTGCCATGCGTTTTCTATTCTCCGCGTTGGCGGTATATCTTTCCTTCAATTCCAGGGCTTCCGCCTTAAAGCTCTCCATATACTCGCCGGACTTAGCCTGGGCAATGCTCTTAATGCTCTCCAGCCTGCCTTCTATGGCGGTCTTCAGCTCCGTCATACTTACCACAAGCTCATCCTTGCGCGCCGACAGCCCTGACGCCAGCTCCTCCCTGACCGTATTTACGCTCTCCGCCAGGGCGTCCCTGCGGTTTCCCATGGCCTCTCCCGCCAGGGCAATCATCACATCCAGCCTCTTCTGAATGCGCATCATTTCCTGCTTTGCCTGCTCCATCTTCACAAGAATATCCCGCAGATCGATGGCTGCCTTGAAGGACAGGGCAAAATCGGCGAAAATGACCGCGGTAAGCACCAATGTAACCACCGTCAGTACCTGTCCGGGAATGGACAGCACCAGCCCCTCAACGGGCACATGTATAAATTCTGTCATCAATATGGTCAGAAAGCCCCATGAAAGAGTAGTGCCAAGACAGATATGCCCCTGAAAATTAAACCTTTTATCGGAATAATCCCAATAGCGCACCTTAAACAGCGCCTCCATGACAACGCCGGTTACATACTCCAGAACCGTGGCGCCCGCGCAGCCTGCCAGATAGGTAAGCGCTATGCTGTCCTGAAAGGGAATGGAGACCACAAGCATCATGATAGCGCCGCTGCCGTAAATAGGCAGAAACGGACCTCTCATAAACCCTCTGTTCGTCAGTCTTCTGTTTTTTATGGAGACATAGGCCGACTCCACGCACCATCCGCAGAAGCAGTAAAAATAAAAAAAGAACAGCCATTGAATCACAGAATAGGAATACATTTCATCACCTGTACACCGCCGCCTCCACGGACAGCTTTCCCTTCCTTGTCTCTCTCGCTTCCCCCCTAAGGACAAACTTTCCGAAGCCTCTTGCGCTGACTGTCTCTCCCGCCTTCAGGACACGGGCATTATTCTCGCAAAGCCGGCCGTCCACATAGACCTTTCCGGCGCGAAAGAGCTCAAGGCTCCTCTCCCTGGACATTCCATAGACCCTGGCGAGCACCGCGTCGGCCCGCAACGCCTGAACCTGTATATTCACCGTCTCGGGTTCTTCCTTCAAAACACGCCCTGGCTCCTTCACCACACTGCATTTCACATTGGTATGCTTGATCCTCGTGAGATTTTCACAGATAAATTCCGCAACGGTATCCAGGCAAAAAAGATAGGCTTCTCTTTCCCCTGTCTTAATATCCCCCAAAGTACCCCTCTCGATTCCCAGATTCATCAGGGCGCCCAGAAAATCTCTGTGGGAAAGCTCGTCCGCAAACTTCGCCTGCAAGGGCGCAATATGAATACACACAATGGGAAAAGGAACCTCGTAGCCCAGCTCCGAGGCGCTGCCAAAGCGGATCACCACTCTGTCGGCGTCCTCACAGCCGCCGTTTATTTCGTAACACGCATATTTCAGCCCCGGCTCCTCCTTCCAGAAAATATCCTGCCCGCTTAAACCCAAAAATCCGGTAAAGGTAAAAATACCCTGCTGGAAGGATTTATCCGCCAGATCGTGAAATCTGTTTTTTAACTGCTGTATTTCTTTTTCGTCGTTTTGTGCCATATGACCTCCGGCTTTCCCATTACCAGCTGGCATAAACCAGCCTACGAAAAGCTGATGATTTCCTCCTTGGGAGCTCTGGTCTTCTCCACGCTGAGCGCATGCAGCATGGGACCCTCTCCCTTATAATCCTCCCAGTACTCTTTGGCAACGGTTGCCGTTACCTTCACCCACTCCTTCTGCTTCAGGTCCTCGGCGCCGGCATATTCACATGCATACCCCAGAAAAGCCATATCGTCCGCACAGCAGGTCATAGCCATCCTGCCCGGAACAAAATATCCCTTGGGAAAATTCTCAGGCTTCAGCACCATTGCCACAAACTGCAGCTTCTTCCCTGTATAACGCTCCAAATGGTCCATGGCATCCAGATACCAGATGCCGTACCCCTGATTGTCCAGCACAATGGTCTCCTGTGTCAAATCATAAGGAAGATCCTCCTCAAATATTTCGTCGATCTCCCCGCCCGCATCCTCAAAAATTACATCTGCCTCCGCATTCACCGCCTTAATATTTCTCTTGTATGCATTCAGCTGATCCCTGACCGTATCGCACCGATTAAATATAATCATCTCGGAGCTGCGGATCATCTCTGCAAGCAGCGACCGCATATTGGTATAATACATGGGAAAGGTAGAACCGTCTATGGTAGTGATCTGCTGCTCTATCTTCCAGTACCAGGGCAGCTTTGCGTTCTTATAATTCCACATGCCGTTGTACTCCACAATAATACGCTCCGGCTTGTGCAGCTTTTCCAGATCCGTCAGATGCGCAGGATTAAAATCTTCCTCGTTTTCAATGACCTCCACTTCCGTATTGGTCTTTTTCAGAAGCTCAGGGGCATACTCCCTCTCTCCCTCCTCGCACAGGATCAAAAGCGTCTTTCCCTTTATCCTAAAGTACGGCTGTTCCAGCGTAAAGCTGATAAATTCCGTCTTTCCGCTTTCCAAAAAGCCGTTGATCATATATACAGGCTTCATATCTCGTCACCTTTCTCCGTTCTGAGGAACAGACAGTTCCTTACCTGAAAAGCTCCTCCAGCTTGTGTTCATCCAGCTTGGAGCCGATTACACAGATCTTCCCTGTCACCTCCGGTCTGCCGGTCCTGACATCGCTTTCGCCGGGAACATAATCATAGTAGATCCATGTGCCGTCCTCGGCGGGCACCATGCCCTTGGCGCGCAGGACAACCCCATATTCTCCGCTGTCCAGCGCCGTTAAGATGCCTTCGATTTTTTCCCTGGTAAATTTAACCGGGGACTCCTTGCCCCAGCTGGTAAAGACCTCGTCGGCGTGATGATGACCGTGGTGGTCATGGTCATGATGATGGCAGCAGTGCTCATCATGCTCCTCATGGTGATGGTGACCGTGCTCCTCCTCGTCATGATGGCAGCAGTGCTCATGCTCCTCCTCGTCATGATGGCAGCAGTGCTCATGCTCCTCCTCGTCATGATGGCAGCAGTGCTCATGCTCCTCCTCGTCGTGATGGCAGCAATGCTCCTCATGGTGATGATGGCCATGTCCCTCCTCGTCATCGTGGTGGTGGCAGCAATGCTCATGCTCCTCCTTTGCCTGCTCCAGCATCGCCTTCATCATTTCGTCCAGCGTGTCGGCGCCCTCAATCGACTCAAGAACGGACCTGCCCTCCAGCTCCTCCAATGGAGTGGTAATGACCGTCGCCTTCGCGTTATGCTCCCTTATCAGCTCTACGCACTCCTGCTGCTTCTCCGGCGTAACCTTGTCGGTCCTGCTCAAAATAATCGTTCCCGCATACTCGATCTGATTTATAAAAAACTCGCCGAAATTCTTGATATACATTTTTGCCTTGGAAGCGTCGACAACGGCAACCGCGCTGTTCACCCTGACATCCAGATCGGCGGCAACATTCTCCACTGCCTTCAGGACGTCGGACAGCTTCCCCACTCCGGAGGGCTCGATAAGAATACGCTCCGGCGCATATGTCTCAATCACTTCCTTCAGGGAGGTTCCAAAGTCTCCTACCAGAGAACAGCATATACATCCCGAATTCATCTCCTTGATCTCAATGCCTGACTCCTTCAAAAAACCGCCGTCAATGCCGATCTCACCGAACTCGTTCTCGATCAGAACCGTCCTGCTGCCTTCCAACGCTTCTTTTAGAAGCTTCTTAATCAGGGTCGTCTTGCCGGCGCCCAAAAAGCCTGAAAAAACATCTATTTTTGTCATTTTTTACCTCTTTCTTTTCTTTTTACTTGAAGACCCCCTTATTCTAGAATGTCCGCAAACAGGTCCTAATACACGGCCCGGACCCTGTTTTCTCTAACAACTCAGACTTCAAGCTGTTACTATTTTCTACCAAATCCCCATGCTTGTCAATAAGCCGGCGCTAAAATTTACTGCAAATAGGCATCAGCTCCTCCAGGATTTTCTCCGGCTCATAATCCGGAAGATATCTGACCACAACATCATAAATACGTTTTACCTCTCCCGCATCCTCCTCCAGATCTTCCGCTATTTCCTGAGGTGTCTTTCCTTTTAAAGCCTTCCGGTAAACCAGGCTTATCAGCTTTGCCTTCTCACCCTCCATTCTTCCTTCTCTCCTCATATCCCATCTCATCACTTCCAGCTTCATATATTCCTGCCTCCATTCCCTATGCTCTCTCGCCGCTGTCACCGCTTCCTCCAATTCTCTTGTGTAAGCATCCTGCGGCACCGTGCTCTCAAAATACTTCAACAGGTTCCTAAGTTCTTCCCCAGCATCCTCCAATGCTGCTTCCGCATCCTTCCCTCCCTTCATGTTCAGGAAAATTTTCTCCGTCCCGTCATTTAATCTGATTTCAGGGTCTTCCCTGCACAGGTTTTCAAAATGATATACGTGCCTCCCGCCGCCAAAAAGATCAAACGTGCATATAAAGATAATATAACTCTTTTTCAGAGCACTGTAATCTGCCCCCTCTTCAATCATATGAATATCCATTACCGCCTGATAATACCGACCGCGCTCCGGCAGTTCCCCTGTGTTTTCCGTCTGCATTTCGACATTATAAACCGTGTTCCCCGAATCCTCCAGATAAATGTCCAGCCGGATGCCCTTCGCGGCATAATCCGGATTCAAGCTGTTCTGGTCTTCAAGGAATACCACTTCCTTAATTTTGATGCCCAGGATAATCTCCAGCAGCTTCCTGCACCTTCCCGGGTGGCGCAGAACCTTCCCAAACATAAAGTCATCCCTGATTGTCAGTTCCTCGTACTTCTTTCGTTTTTTCTTCACAGGCAGAGCCCTCCTTAAGTAAATCTTATTGCAGGAGCGGCTTTTCCCGAAAACTCCTGCTTGTTTTGATGGAAATAAAAGCATGAATTTTCAAAGAATGTCTGATGAAAGAATCAAGATGCACCCGTTGGACCGGTTGAATTATTCACCGTCCGGCGCGAGAAAATATGCTTTGAGTATAGTATATCACTTTTGTATTTTTTTTGCAACAACGTTTTCTGACATTTAATTCTGAATTATTTAATTGTGAACAGTGTTTTCAGGCAGCGTCTTCCTTCCATGAACGTGTGCTGCCGGATGTATAGCAAAAAAAAGAACTGCGCACCAATCTCTCGGTGCACAGCCTCTGTCAATGTGAGCAAAACGATAAGCCGGGTTCTGTCGTTGAATAATCATCTATCTAGCACGGCTGTTGCCAGCCGTGTCAAGCGACCCACCTGAAAGCAGGCCGGGCAAGCCTGTCGCTTTCTATTTGGTCTTGCTTCGGATGGGGTTTACATAGCTCCGCCCGTTACCGGACGGACGGTAGTCTCTTACGCTGCCTTTCCACCCTTACCAAAGTCACTGTCCATGGACAATGACCCGGAAGAATACGCATTGCGCATTCTTCGCCCAAGTTACAGAGTAACTCAGTGGCGGTATATTTCTGTTGCACTGGCCTTGGAGTCGCCTCCACCGGACGTTATCCGGCATCCTGCCCTGCGAAGCCCGGACTTTCCTCACCTGTATGCAGCCGTACGGCGTATCCCGTATATGATACGACATATACCGTACATGCACACGGTACATTCGTACCCTGTACAATATAAGGAATACATAGCAGCCGCGATTATTTGTCTTACTCACATTTCGTTACGGCCCAGCCTTTGGCTGAACCGTTACGCATTTTCGGCTTTACTGCCAGCCCTTGACGAAAAATATTATATATGCCTCCGCCCGAAAATGCAAGCATAATCGTTACGCCGTCTCTGCGGAAAAGACACATATTTTACACATGAAAGCAGCTGCCCCCTATAAACTCCCGGCAGATAGAGTTGTTGGGCAGGCTCTCGCTGGGAACGCTCAGGAAATAATTCAGAAATTTCAGCAGCCTCTTTGCCTCATGGTACTCCGGCGAATCCTTGGGAATCTGAAACAAAAGCGGCTCCGCAAAGGGCTTCAGCACCGCAAGCTCATAGATGAGCGCAGAGTTAAACATGGCGTCGGCGCCCTCCTGAAAAGGAAAGATATTTTCCTCCTCCCCCCTGCGCACGGAGCTCCACATCTGTAAGGTCCTCTGGGCGCTGGAGCCTCTGGTGCGGGCATCCCTGACCATCCTGCGCAGCAGCCTTCCGTCCGTGGTGGGAATTCTGTTGTGCCCGTCGATGTTCAGGGTCGTCAGGGCGCTGATATAAATTTTATATTTGCTCTCCTCTGGCAGCGCGTAAGACATTTTTTCGTTAAGCCCGTGAATTCCCTCGATGACCAGGATATCATCCTCTCCCAGCTGCCTGTAATTTCCTCTGTACTCTCTCCTGCCGATCTTAAAATTAAAAGAAGGAAGCTCAACTCTCTCCCCGGCCAGAAGACGCGTCATATCTTCGTTAAACTGCTTTACATCCACCGCCTCAAGACACTCGAAATTATAATCCCCCTTCTCGTCCCTGGGCGTCCGCTCTCTGTCTACGAAATAGTCGTCCAAGGCAATGGGATGGGGCGCCTTGCCCATGCTTCTGAGCTGAATTGAAAGCCTGTGGGAAAAGCTGGTCTTGCCGGATGAGGACGGGCCGGCGATCATAACAAACTTTATATTGCCGCTGTTTACGATATCCCTGGCAATCTCCCCTATCTTTCTCTCCTGCTCCGCCTCCTGAATCAGGATCAGCTCACTCATGGAGCCTCTGCATATCTGGTCGTTCAGATCGCCCACCGTCTCAATAGATACCCTTTTCCCCCACTCCGCGGAAACCTCCATGGTCTCAAAGAGCTTCCTGCGCTCCGAAAAGGGCGCTACGGACGTGGGATGCTCCCTGGTGGGAAGCAGAAGCATAAAGCCCTTTTCATAAGGGACCACATCAAACCACTTCACATAGCCCGCGTGAGGAAGCATATATCCGTAATAATAATCAAAATAGCCCTCTATTTCATAAATATTTACCGTGGAGCTCATGCGGTAGCGGAAAAGCTTTGCCTTATCCTCCATGTGATGCGCCGCAAAAAGCTCCATGGCGTCTTCCAAGGAATAGGACTTTTTCATAACGCGGGTTTTCGCATCTGCCAGCTCCTTCATGCGCGCCTTGAGCTTTTGGGCATTTTCGGCGTTGGACGGTATACGGTTCCATGTGTTCACGTAAAGACCGTGTCCTACGGAAAACTCCACGCAGGCCCCCTGGGCCGCCTCCGCTCCAAATACGTCAAACACACCCTTTAAAAAGAGCATAGTGGCCGTCCGCACATAGGTCTTATAACCCACCTGGTCCCTCAACGTGAAGAATTCTATGGAACAGTCCTTCTTCACCTTTTTAAAAAGCTCCCGTATCTTGCCGTCGACGCATACCACAGCAATCAAGTCCTCATACTCCTTCTGATACCCGGCTGCCACCGCCTCATAGGTGGTACCCTCGGCAACCTCCCTTTTCTCCCCATGCACTGTGACCGTAAGCATTCCCATACCTTCCCTTTCCGCGCGCCGTATCCGGTTACGCATATTACCTCTACTCATATCATTATATTACTTTACTGCTGCCCCCCATACGCGGCTGTCCCTTGGAACGAATCAAATTCCATGCCCCGCTGCCTGCGGAGGGGTTACTGACTGCATATGCTGCAGCGCATATTCCACATCCCACAGCTCCGCAAGGACCTCCTGCCTCCTTATCCGCTGTCTCTCAGACTCCGGCTGCCCCTTTTCCAAGGTGTCCGCAAGCTTTTCCAGCCCCTTCCTGCGCCACTCCAGATACTGCCGCAGAACCGGGTCCTTCCTTAAAAGCAGCCCTTCCCCGAACCGGTCGCATATCCGCCTCTCTCTCGATTCTGCCCCGTCTCCCGGCGCTGTCTGCGCGTCACGGCCGTCTCTGTTGCCCCCGGCTCCGGGGACCGCCTTCATGGCAAAATAAAATTTGCCGTCCTCGCAGACCGCCTCCTCACGAAGAACCGCATAGCCTTCCCTGCGCAGAAAAGCCCGAAATTCCCGAAGCTCCGACTGAGGCTGTAGGATCAGCTCCGCAAACCCTCTTGCCTTTTCCGGACTGTCCGTGAGAATACGCTCCATGAGCCTGCCGCCCATACCGGCACAGACCAGCGTTTCCGCCTCGCCGACGGCAAAGCCCTTCAGCCCGTCCGACAGCCTGGTTTCTATGTAATCTCCCAAGCCCCTTGCCTCAATATGCTCCCTTGCCGCCGCCAGGGGGCCCTTTCTCACATCCATGGCCAGCGCCCCGGGGCTTACCCCTGCCTGAACCAGCCATATGGGTAAAAACCCATGGTCACAGCCCACATCGGCTACCCGGCTGCCCGCTGTCACCATATCGGCAAGCATTTGAAGCCTCCTTGACAAAACCACCCGGCTCATCAGTCCAGATAGTCCTTTAATTTACGGCTGCGGCTGGGATGGCGCAGCTTGCGGAGCGCCTTTGCCTCGATCTGTCTGATGCGCTCACGGGTCACATTGAACTCCTTGCCCACCTCCTCCAGGGTACGGGCACGTCCGTCATCCAGACCGAATCTTAACCGCAGAACCTTCTGCTCCCTCTCCGTCAGGGTTCCCAGCACCTCCACCAGCTGCTCCTTTAAAAGGGTAAATGCAGCCGCATCCGCGGGCGCAGGCATATTGTCATCCTCGATGAAGTCGCCCAGATGGCTGTCCTCCTCCTCGCCGATGGGGGTTTCCATGGAGACAGGCTCCTGACTGATTTTTAAAATTTCGCGCACTCTGTCCGCAGGCATATTCATCTCCTCGGCAATCTCCTCCGGAGTCGGTTCACGCCCAAGCTCCTGAAGCAGCTGCCTGCTCACACGGATCAGTTTGTTGATCGTCTCAACCATATGCACGGGAATGCGGATTGTACGCGCCTGATCGGCAATAGCCCTTGTTATCGCCTGACGAATCCACCATGTTGCATAGGTCGAAAACTTAAAGCCCTTCCGGTAGTCAAACTTCTCCACCGCCTTGATAAGCCCCAGGTTCCCCTCCTGAATCAAATCCAGAAAAAGCATTCCCCTTCCCACATAACGCTTGGCAATGCTGACCACCAGCCTTAAATTCGCCTCGGCAAGACGCTTTTTCGCCTCCTGATCGCCCAGCTCCAGCCTCTTTGCAAGATCGATCTCCTCCTCCGCGGAGAGCAGAGGGACCTTGCCGATTTCCTTCAGATACATGCGGACCGGATCTTCAATGCTGATACCGTCGGGAATGGACAGATCCAGATTTTCCACATCCAGATCCTCTTCGCTCATAATTATTTCGGCATCGTCAACATCGTCCTCCTCAGTGATGCGGAGAACGTCCACATTATTCTGCTCCAATGCCTCGAGAATTTTTTCAAACTGCTCCTCCTCCAAGGGCATGTCCGCAAAAAATTCGCTGATCTCCTGATATTCCAGCACATTCTTCCTTTTCCTCGCCATGTTGAGGAGCTCTTTTACCTTCTCGTCAAACTTTGCCTGTATGTTTTCATCCATTGTATTGATCCTCCGCTATAATCTTGGTCATCTTTCATGATACAAGGCCCTGCTGTGATACAAAGCCCCTTATGCCGCAAAGCTTCTTTTATATATTTACCCTATTCCAGTGAAATATGCGTTTTTGCAAGCTCCTCCAGCGCCTTCTTTCCCTCTATCACCTGGTTCAGGGCGCCGACATCACTGCCAAGCCGTGAAGTATAATACTCATAACTGTTCTTTTTCACAGACAGCAGAATGTCATGAAATGCCTTTTCCCTCTCCTGACCGGTATTC
>CAJTPH010000013.1:51136-61587 GCA_910578215.1 uncultured Acetatifactor sp.
CCCCCTGCCTCTGCTCCTCCTCGTCCTCGAAGGTGCTTACAATGCCGGCCGGCCGGAAAATCCCCTGATCCAGCTCCTTGAACAGCCTGTCCACAACCTTGCGGTACAGCTCCTCGGTAAAATCCTCCGCGGAAATATATTTTTTGATTTTGTCATATACCTTTGGTTCATCCGCTATCCATGTGATCAGCAGCCTCTGGGCCCGCTTTCCGCTCTCCTCCGGCAGATTCTTCTGCCGGACGCCCGATTTGGGGCGCTCCACCGGCTTTACCAGCCCTGTCTGCGCCGCACAGGCCGCCACAAGCCTGCGGAGATTCTCGATTCCTATAAAATATTTCTCTGCCACCGCCTGAAGATAATTATCCCTCTCCAGCTCCTCGTTAAAACGGCAAAGACGCCTGGCGATCTCCCGGTGGAACTTTGTCTTTGCCTCCGGATCGCTCATGTCAAACTGCTCCTGAAGAATCCGTATCTCAAAGAAGAAGCTGTTTTCCGCCTGCCTGAGCCTCTCCTCAAAGGCCTCTCTGCCGAAGGACTTCATAAACTCGTCCGGGTCCTTTGACGGGCGCATATCAATCACCTTTGCCGTCAGTCCCGCTTCCCTCAGGATACCTATGCCGCGCAGCGCCGCCTTCACTCCCGCCCCGTCGCTGTCATAAGCCAGAAGCACCGTATCCGTATAACGGCCAAGCAGCGTGGCCTGCTCCGGTGTAAAGGCTGTTCCCAGCGAGGCCACAGCCTGCTGAAAGCCCGCCTGATGCATGGCGATCACATCCATATAGCCCTCGCAGATTATCATATTGCCGCTCTTTGCCGCACGGGCAAAATTCAGCCCGTACAGATTCCTTCTCTTATCAAACACAGGCGTCTCAGGGGAATTCAGATACTTGGGCTCGCCGTCTCCCATGACTCTGCCCCCAAAGCCGATTACCCTGTGGTTTCCGTCCTGGATAGGGTACATGACCCTGTTCCAAAACTGGCTGACCAGCCCGTGCCGCTCGGAAAAATTCGCCAGCCCCGCCTCTCTGATCAGCTCGTCCTCAAAGCCCTTCTTCCGAAGATACGTAACCAGCTCTCCGCCGTTTTTGCCCGCGTAGCCCAGTCCGAACCTGTGTATCGTCTCATCCGATAGCTGTCTTTTTTTTAAGTACTCATGACCCACCGCTCCGCGGGGCGAGCGCAGCTGATAATAAAAGAATTTTGCCGCCTCCCTGTTGACCTCCAGAAGCCTGGCGCGCCTGGTCTCCTTCTTTCTCATTTCTTCGGTATACTCCAGCTCCGGCAGCTGTACCCCTGCGCGCTCCGCAAGCATTTTAACCGCCTCCGGGAAGGAATAGTTCTCGTACTTCATAATAAACGTATAAACGTTTCCGCTCTCCCCGCATCCGAAGCAGTGATACATCTGCTTACCGCCATGTACGGAAAAGGACGGCGATTTTTCACTGTGAAAAGGGCATAGCCCCCAATGATTGCTGCCCTTTCTCTGCAGCTTTACATATGACGATATCACATCTACAATATCGTTTTTTACCCTGACCTCTTCAATCAATTCCTCCGGATAGTACATGAATGCACCCCTCTACAGCTTAGCCCACGACCTGGGTATGTATATGTCCTCATACAGAGCCACCGCAAACCGGTCCGTCATGGAGCCCACATAATCACAGACAATCTGCTCCCGATGCTCACCCTCTGACAGAAGATGAATAAATTCCTCCGGCATTTCGTCAACATGTTTCATAAAATACTCATACAAGGTCTCCATCAGGGCCTCCGCCTTTCCCTCCTCGCTCTTTGCCACAGGATTGCGGTAAACCCTTTCAGTCATAAACTGTCTCATTGCCTGCATGGCGTTCCCTATGGGCTCCGACATGCAGATATCGTTCCTGCCCATGCTGTTGGTGACGATGTCATGGACAAAATGGTCCAGCCTCTCGCTTGGCGTACTGCCTATAACGTCCCTGATCTCCTTCGGAACGTCATCTTCCGTGAGTATGCCTGCCCGCACCGCGTCATCCATGTCATGATGAATGTAGGATATCTTGTCGGACAGCCGGACCACCTTGCCCTCCAGGGTATGAGGCATGCCCTCGGTCTGATGATTCAATATGCCGTCTCTGACCTCAAAGGTCAGGTTTAAGCCCTGCCCTTTTCTCTCAAGCCTTTCCACGATGCGCACACTCTGTCGGTTATGCTCAAATCCCAGAGGGCTCACCCTGTCAAGCGCCCGCTCCCCCGCATGTCCAAAGGGCGTATGCCCCAGATCATGCCCCAGCGCGATCGCCTCCACCAAATCCTCATTCAGCTTTAACGCCTTTGCGATGGTGCGGGCATTCTGCGAAACCTCCAGCGTATGCGTCAGACGCGTGCGATAATGGTCGCCCTCCGGAGACAAAAATACCTGCGTCTTGTCCTTCAGCCTCCGAAACGCCTTACAGTGCAGAATCTTATCCCTGTCTCTCTGAAACGCGGGGCGGATGTCACACTCCACCTCCGGCTTCTGTCTGCCCTGAGAGTTCATGCTCAGGGACGCATACGGACTCAAATACTCCTTTTCACGCAGTTCCAGGCTTTCTCTAATCGTCATGCTTACACTCCCTGCGCGCTTTGGCACGCACAACAATCAACCGTTTATGGCAGCAGGAGTTCACTTTCGTATCCTGCCGTATAAAAGTTACCCTCTTTCAAACCTTCCTCCTAATATAAATATTCTGCACGCGTGTCAAAATTCCTTTTTATAATATGCTCCTCAAATGTAATACAGCCTTTTTCTCTTTATTATGTTTACATTCAGATTTTCTTCCGTTGCCGCCATTCTTCACTCTCAGCGGCAGATATCATAAATGAACTCCGCGCTCTTATTCATGGCGTCCCTCGCCGCCTTCACCGGAGACATCTGAAACACATGCCACATACCGGGATAAGTATCCATTTTCACGGAAATATTGGCATCCACAAACGCCTGATGCAGACGCACCGAGTCGCTAAGCAGGATCTCATTCTCCCCCACCTGTATATAAACCGGCGGAAATCCCTCAAAATCTCCAAAAAGCGGCGAGATAAAGGGATTCTTCAAATCCTGTCCCTCGGCATAGGAACACACCATCCTGTCAATATAAGCGCCATTCAATACTGGGTCCACCTCCGCCCGGGTCCGGAAGGAATCCCCGGAAGAAGTAAGATCCGTCCAGGGTGACATCAGCACCAGCCCCCTGGGAAGCAGCCTTTTTTGCTCCTTCAGCCTCAGAACCAAAGAAAGCGCCAGATTGCCGCCTGCAGAATCTCCCGTGACAATCACGTCCCTGGCACCGTAGCCCAGAAGCATCAGATAATTCCAGGCCTTCATGGCATCCTCGGCAGCCGCAGGATAAGGATTCTCCGGCGCCAGCCGGTAGTCAAAGCACAGCACATCCATGGAGGTCGCCGCCGCAAACTTCGATGTAAGCGTCCTGGCATAGAGACTGCTTCCCGTGGAGTATCCGCCTCCATGGCAGTGCAGCAGGACATATTTTTTCATATGGGCGCGGTTGACGCTTACCCACTCTCCATACATCCCCTCCATATCCACCTCCCGGTAATTGATGTCCCGGGTGTTGCCTAAAATTGCTCCGATATAGTCCTGAGACTGCCTGTGCTTTTCGATATTGGCATTCTCCACCAGCCCGTGGGCACGCCTGACCAGCTGCATCAGATTCTGATTTCTTTTTTCCATTTTTTCTTTATTTGATTTGGCTTTATCTGATTTTATTTTCTCTGATTTTGATTTATCTGATTTTATTTTTTCCGTATTTTCTTTATTTGCGTTTTCTTTATCCATCTTTTTATTCCATAAACATCCATAAACACTCATAAACATCCATGAACATCCATAAACACCCATGAACATCCATATCCAACCATATCCGGTTTATCTTCCAGTTCTTCTTAAAAATGCATCCTTTTCCTGACTGCGCCGCGCAGCCTCCGGCTGGAAAGCATTGTGATAATGACAATATCCAGAATAGCGCAGACCGTCAGAACCACCGCAGACCAGCTTAACGCTATCCTATCCGACACATAGCGGTCTATAAGCATTTCCAGCCCCATGCATAAAAGCCCCGCCGCCGTAAACACATACAGCATAACAGTCAAAAAGGATCTGGGAAGCCTTCTGACGCAAAGGGTAAAGAGCTCGGCAACCACCGTCACCAGCGCCGCAATGGGCAGACCCAGCCCCCAAAACCAGCCGCTGCTCTCCGTGAGGTATGTCAGCATAAAAAGATACAGCGATACTGCCGCCCCGTCATACAGCAGCGACACATACACCGGCTGCTTCATGTATATTACCGCAGGTATCATTATCACCCACAGGATTGCGCAGACTCCGATTACCGTAAGGGACCACAGATTTGCGCGGAACACAAAGGCGTTTAAAATGCCGCATGTTACCGCAGTTGCCAGCAGTGTGATGGACAACAGGATTCCCAGGTCCTTGCGCTTCACCACCTCCACCTGACCCTTCTCCTTCGGAAAGGGCGTCGCCCCCTCCGTCAGCCTTTCCAGGTCCCTGGGGTTTATCACCGGCGTACCGCACAGAGGGCACTCCCTCGCCGAAGCGTCCAGCTCCACACCACAATTTACGCAATATGACATAAGCTCATCCCTATACCTCTCTGTGCGCCTCAGCGCACACCCATTCAAAATTTGATGACCTTCCCAAATTTATACCTCTTCGTGCGTTTTAGTGCACATTTATTCCATCCGCGCACCTCAATGCAGGCCTCAGCTTTTTCCCCGGTTGCTCTCTATTTTCACATGAATGCCGTCCTGAACCAGCCTGCGGAAAAAGTATTTCTCTACATCCGCCTCCTTTATGCTGCTGGAAAAATTCACCGTCAGCACGTCTCCAAAGCTGATGACTGCGCAGTTGGTCCTCCGCGAAAAGGGCTGCCCCATATAGATATCAAATCTTTCGATATAAGGCTTCATTCCCTCCGGAACCTTCAAAGCCCCCATATTCGTCAGCCCTGCCGAGGAATTTCTGTCCTGAACCTTTGTATAAAACAATCTCACCACAAAATCCTTGATAAAAAGCGGGACTACCCTGATAAACGGATTCCTCTGCGTCGCCGCATTGGTGGTGATATCTCCTCTCAGAAGCTTCTCATTTATATAATAGCGCATATAATTATGCACCTGAAGAACAATTTCCTCAAAAGTATACTCCCCCAGCCTGGGATCTATGCCCGGATAAATCATAGTGATAAAATTGCGAAGGGTAATGGACGGAAAAAATCTTCTCAAATTTACCGGCATGGCTATTTTTACCGGCCTGTACCTTCTGGGCTGACCGTCCTCCTGCTTCTTTAAAAGCGCGTAAAGCAGAACCGCATTCAGATATTCCGTTATGGTTGCGTTATATCTCTTTGCCACGGACATGACCTGTGCCACTGACATTATACCATCCACGATATTCAGGGTATAAAAGGGCTCCGCCGTCCCCTGCACCCGGTATGCCTTCTCCTCCAGGCGCGGAGGGCAAACCTTTGCGTTGGCATAACGCATATATGCATCCTCCAGCTCCTCCTCATCGGGCGTGTCGTTGATATTCAGAACAAAACCGCCGTTTTCAATTCCCTCATGCCCCAGAAGCCTCAGATAGGTCGCCGTCAGCGTCTGAAGCACACACATGCCGCCGGTGCCGTCCCCCAGGCTGTGATGCGCCTCTAATGCAATTCGATTGTGAAAATAATAGACCCTGACCAAATAACGATTGTTAGCTTTGAAATACATGGGCTGGCAGGGATTTTTTACATCCTGGCACACAAAGGGACCGGGACGGTCATTCGGCTCCAGATAGCGCCAAAAAAGCCCCCTGCGGATCGCCGCTTTATAGGTAGGAAATCTGGGCAGGGTTATATCCAAAGCCCTCTGCAGCACATCCGGCTGGATTTCCTCCTTCAGCACCACCGACAGCCTGTATACAGATGAAAAATCACGCCTTTGCAGCGTCGGATACACGATAGCAGACAGATCCAGCTGATACCAGTCTCTGCGCTGCGCTTTTCCCCTGCCTTCCCTGCTACGGGAAGCACCTTTTTTTTCCATGCGCCTGCCTCCGCCTTGATGATTACCGGCAGCAGGCTTTTGCCCACCGCCCACAGGAAAAAAAAGAGTGCTAAGCCAATTACTTAACACTCTTTTACATATGCAGGAAAAGAGACTTGAACTCTCATGGTATTGCTACCACACGGACCTGAACCGTGCGCGTCTGCCAATTCCGCCATTCCTGCGAACAAAATGTATTCTACCCTATTTATTCCAAAAAGTCAATACATTTTTTAAAACTTTTTTTGTTTTTTTGTCACTGCTTCTTTAACAGTGTCACGGAGTCCTTGCCATAATAACTGGACACCGCATAATTTACCCAATCCTCCGGATCAGCTGTGATATCTCCAAAAAACAACAGATAGGGATGACATGAATAAGGCTCGAAGCTGGGAGCCTTTATTGAATCGTCCTCAAGCACTTTAAGCCTCTCCTGATATTCCGCATAATAGGTCTGTGCCTCCCCGCGCCGGAGAGAGAGGACAGCGCTTAAGGTTGTCACCGTACTTCCTCCCCACACATAAAGAGAAAAACACAACAGCAGCCCTCCCATTATCCATCCGCCCAGCAGACAGCTTTCCTTTGCCTGAATGTTCCGCTCGCCAAAGAAGGATAGCCCTCTCCTCCGACAGAGCCACCCCACCCAATACAGCTCATTTGCGTACAGCCAGATATAAAAAGTCCAGCGATAAAGATTCTGTACCCTTCCCGCCCCGGTGATACCCAGGGTATAAAGCGTGGGCGCAAATTGTGAGGCAAAAATGCCGAAGGAAACCATCGTGACCAATATGGGAAAAGGGTATTTATAATCTCTTTTCTTCACGATATTCACAAATAAGGGCAAAAAAAGCACCCCCAGGATCACGCAGGGTAAGATGGTATTTCCCGTCACATAAAAGGCCGCCTCCTTCAGCGAAAGCAAGATCGCCATTACAGAGGAATTGCCTTCCACACCCGCCGAGGACAACCTGACACGATTTCCCGGGGCCAGCACATTCAAAAAGAATCCCGCCAGATATATTAAAAGCCCTGCCGTTACAAACCACCTGCCCGGATTTCTACGATACCAATACCATATGGCGGCAAAAAAATAAAACAACAGCATAACCAGCAGAGTCATATAGGTCCCGCCGGATACCAGCACCGTAAACAAAACTATTCCGGTATAGAGCAGGCCACGCTTCCATAATTCAGCCGGATGCCGATACAGAAGAATCAGCAAAGCCGTTAATATGACTGTCTCGTTGTATGTCACCGTATATAATGCAGACCCGCAAAACCAATAAAATGCCTCCACCGGAACCGGCGTCAGCAGCACCTGCAGACTGACGATACATCCTGCAACGATCCCTGCGCGAAAAAAGTCCGCTCCCATTACCTTCCTTAAAGCCGTCACAAACAAAAATAACTCAAACAGCACAAAACCGCCCAACAAGAGATAGGTTCCCGCAAAATAAGCGTCCCGTCCGAAAATTCCCAACGCCGTCGTGGTAAACCATTCCGCCGCAAAGGTTCCCTGCCAGGTATGCCAATATTCCCACGCATATCCAACCTGTCTTAAGCAGGTTTTCACGACGGAATGTGTTTCGTCCCAGACAATCTCGGCAGTCTTGCCATATCCCACATCGTCCACACTTGGAAAATTATAATGCCCAATGACAAACAAAGGTATCAGCAAAGCAACCAGCATCAACATCACGCCGGCAAAAATAGCCCTTATCTGCATATCCTCTTTCAAAAACCTGCGCATTGTCCGCTTCCCTTAAAAATAACTGTTAAACAGATTCCCGTTTTTAAAGCCGGAAGCATAAGAACCCTTAGTTGTATAGGAGCTCCCCCTGTTTGCCGCATGATCCGCGGCATAGTTTATCAAGGATGCCTGTGCGGACACCTGATAGCCATAGGAACCGTTTTCTCCGAACAGGCTTTTTACCCTGGTCATATCGGATTTCATAAAGGTATCCTTGTCAATCGCCAATGTGCCGTCCTTATTAATACTGATGCCCACCGCCTCCAGATTCTTCTTGTTTCTGGAGGACTGACTGTTCATATAGTCCACGCGCCTTTCAAGAGTATCGTCCTTGGTTCCGTCCATGGCATTAATAACAGAATTGTAATCTTTCACAAAGCTGTTCACCGCCTTATAGATGCTGTCGGTATCATAATCTTTGACAGTGGTCTTATTGCCATCCTCATCCGTCGTGGTGATATCCTTTTTCTTAAACAGAGATTTGTCAAGGAGCGCGTCTGCAGACTCCTTCAAGGCGTCCGAGGCTGTCTGTACCTTGGTATATGCTTTTGTCTCCTCAGACGTCTTTTTTGCCCCTGCCCTGTTTGAAACGCTTTTCCCTGCGGCAGACTTTACGGAATCGTTTGCGGTCTCACTATAATACGCCTTCATAAGCTTTGCATAGCTGCCGTTCTTAATGCTTGCATAATCGCTTAAAAAGCTGCTGCCTGCCACACTTGCCGCACCGCTCCCCAAGCTGGGAAACAGAAACGACACATCTCTCTTTGCCTGAATGTTTATACTCATAACCAATACCTCCTTGCCCGCTTCAGCGTGTATCTGCACAGCTTCCCAACGCAGAAAGCGCTCATAATTACTTTTATTTCTCCCATATTCCGAACGGATACCCTCCGGAGTCTCCCGCTACAGAACATTCCTATATTCATTATACTATATAATCGTCAAAAATGCACCAAAAATTTACAGTTTAACAATCATCAAAAATACGTCCTTAAATGCCAAAGTAAATTCCAGTTTATTTACCCTTACCGGATCTATCTCTGTCACTGACTCCTGTCTACCAGACAACGCAGTATGTCTGTTGGAAAGGAGTTTTTTATGTCTAATCAATTACATACCAAAAAACATATGACCCTATCTGACAGGATCTTTATTGAACAATCCTTAGCTGACCATTCTTCCTTTAAGGACATCGCTTCTGTCTTGAAAAAGGATCCGTCTACTATCTCCAAGGAAATCAAAAAACACAGGACTCTGAAAGAAGGTTCCCATTACGGTATCAAAAATAACTGCTCCCTTCTTTCCTCCTGTCAGTCTGCTCGTATCTGTGATGGGAAAACATGCAATCATTTATGCAAAAATTCCAGAGTCTGCGACTGCACAAAACACTGTGCTGCCTTTTCACCGTTTGTATGCCCTACCCTCAAAAAGCCTCCTTTATGCTTGCCTTCCTCATGGATGACACCAAGAGCAGCTCCGTTGTGCAGGTGTTTCGCTTTCTGCAAAGGGAACTTGGTTCCGATACCTTTGCGCGCCTCTTTCCGGTTATTCTCACAAACAGGGGACCTGAATTTTCAACCCCTCTCGCTTTGGAATGTGACGAATACGGCGAGAACCTTTCTAAAGTCTTTTATTGTAACACAAATGCACCCTATCAAAAAGAACGGCTGGAAAAAAATCATGAGTTCCTGCGTTATATCATGCCAAAGGGAACATCCTTTGATGCCATGACACAGCAGGACATTACCCTTGCCATCAACCACATCAATTCCACAGCAAGGGGCAGCTTAAATGACCGAACCCCATTTGAACTCGCCTCCCTGCTGCTTGATGAAAAGCTGTTAAAGCTTCTTCATCTGGAACGAGTAGAACCTGACCGTGTTCTACTCGTTCCAGCGCTGCTCAAGCAGCACTAAACATTTTTTGAAACAGACATATTGCATGGCAACTTCATCACCCCAAGACAGACAAGCGGAATTTAGTTTGACAAACTTCCTCCCGGTTGTCTGTTTCCCATGCAGAAAAACAGACTGTTTCATATACATCATACATCTTTGCAGGAAAAATGACAAAGAAAAAGTTGTCTCAATCCTGCATTTTCTCTGGCATTCTGGAATTTCAGTTGTCACTGGAATTTGCTTTGACATTCAACCATGTACAAATTGCCACTCGAAACCTTGTACAAGATGTTATAATTATTGGTGTTAGTATATAAGTGTGGACAGAAAAAGTTGAACAACCTATACTATCAAGTGAAAGAGCAAAGGAGATGTTCAACATGGCGAAAAACCAAAAATTTTATACACCGGAATTTAAACAGCAGATTGTGGATTTGTATAATTCCGGGCAATATTCTTATCCACAGCTGGAACGCGAGTATGGCGTAAGTCGGAGTGTCATGAGCAACTGGGTGAAGCAGCTTTCTCCCATCAAAACAGCGGAAGGGGAAACGGTCACCCTCAAGGAGTATAAGACTCTCCAGAAAGAAATCCAGCGACTTAAGATTGAGAATGAAATATTAAAAAAAGCCACCGCCATATTCGCAAAAGAACAATAGCCGAGATTGTTGCTTTTATCCAGCAAAACGTAAACCTTTACACCGTGTCCCAGCTTT
>CAJTPH010000013.1:61597-88799 GCA_910578215.1 uncultured Acetatifactor sp.
TTGTTGCAAAGGCCGCAAATCAAGGATTTTCCAGTAAAATCAATGGTTTGCGGCCCTTGCTTTGCGCTTAATTTATTAATTATAATAATGAAATATTAGTTAAATTTATAAGATTTTTTGTCATGAAATTTGTCATGAAAGCTACTTTGAAATTTCCAGTTTCCACCCCACAACAATATGCCCCGGAGTAATTCGGGGGTACTTGCCCCTGTTGCCTGCCACAATCTTGTCCACCGTGGTGCCATACTTCTTTGCGATCGCGTATAAGGTGTCCCCCTTTTTGACCACATGGCTGACAGGCACACCCTCTGCCTGGGAAGGACCTGCACCCTCCGGCTTATTCTGCGCCGCTCCTGCTCCTGGACCAGCCACACCGCCTGCCCCCTGTGCATAAGATATGTACGGCAGCTTTCCATGCTTCTGCCACCTGCGCGAGTTATATCCAGATACCTGCCCCATATTCTGCACCGAGGTGATCTGTACACAGTTTCTAAAGGACGGCGTACATTCCACCGCAAGCCCATCCCCTATGTAGACCCCGATATGTCCCGGGAGCCAGACCGCCTCTCCCACCTCCAGCCTGCAGAAATCCGTTGAGACATCCCGACATTTTTTTATCATGGTATCGGCGTTTATATCCGGCACCCCGTTGGATGCATATTTTGCGCCTCCGTAGTTTTGCCCGGTATCCCCGCGCCAGCCCCAAAGCACACCCTTGATCAGACATACGCAGTCAAATCCAAACGTATCCCCGGATGCCGCACGAATCATCGCCGTGCGGTCCGTGCGCCGATTATAAGAGTGATTATTGCAATAACGCTGCTTGTTAGCTGCATTCATGGGAGCGCCAAAACACCCCATAACATAAAGCGTCTTATAATTCATGGCTATATTTTTTAAAACATCTGCCAATTCCACATTTGTGCTGATCATTACAAAGATCCTCCTGCATTTCTTTTTATCAATCTTTTTCTTCACTTTCTGCCTTTTTCTTCAAAACCTCAATCGCCTTGACGATAACCGAAGGGACAGGCACACCCATCAGCCCCGCATTTTCAATAATGGAAATTGTTTCATTCGCAATGAAGGCAATCACAACCGCATCACGAATGAAATTTGAACCCATTACCACATCAAGGCGGCAAGCTACCAGCACCACAAGAAGGGTTACCCCCTTACGGCAAAGCCCTTTCCATCCGGCACGGCTTTCAAGTGTTCCATCCGCTGTTTTTTCGCTTGCATGGAACACCCCGGCAACAATTAGCCCGGTCAGGTAATCAATACCCATGAAGATCATCAACGTGACCAAAGCCGCATCCCACCCCCCAAACAGTGAGGCAACAACACCTCCCACAATTCCGATTCCAGTACAAATTCCTTCTTTCATAACCTTACCTTCCTTTCGTTTTTATTTATAAGCAAAACCCCTATACAGGGCTTTGTATCAGCCCCATATAAGGGTTTTGAACTTATCATGTAAAATTTAACATACTATCTAATATAAGAGACCATTCAAAATGACCTATCTCTCAGTACTTTAAGCTTAATCTTTATTGGCCTCCCATGAATGTTATTCTTATCGCATATATTCTTTAATGTTTTCAAAGATTTTCCACAAGCGTTGAAAAGCCTCCACCCGTTATTGGATAATCAAATCCGGTGAAAGTTGAGGAGCTTTCACCGGTCCTGGAAAAAAACCTCAAAGCCCCAGTGTTGGAAGAAATAGCACTGATCCATCCATAGATTAAACCTATAAATTTTTGATTTGACGGTGCAGAAAACACAACCGGTATTGCTACCATGATATTATCCTGTTCCGAGTCAGCTATATATGTATATGTTTGTTTACCATCCTGTGAAGTTGTGTGTGATTGCAATGTCAGATTATAAGTCCCCACCGTTATAGTTTTATTTATCGTCAGGGTGACTTTTTTTAAATTAATACTGGCGCCTGCTCCTTCTAAACTACTAATTCTATTAGATAAATTTTCTATATCCATTCCCACAGCTTGAGCATCCGCCACATAAGCATGTGTAGTATCTGAAGCAGGGCACGCTGAAAAATCATCTGTTACAACCGAAAGCAGCCTTGTCGTTGTGCTGTCATCCACTAACCATAGATTTTCTGGTACGTTGTCTGATGCACCCGCCTCAAGGTCATCAATCTGCCTTTGCAGCTCCTGAATATCCCTGACCGTAGCGACGGCAGCCGCATCCACCTCAAGGGAAACGTTCTCCGCATTGCCCACCGTGGTTACCAGCTGCACATACGCACCGGAAACGGTAATTCCGTTATATGCGGGCAAATAGCAATTACCGGAAGTTTCCCTTGTCACGGCATAGAGAATTTCACCCGCATCAGGATCGACCGCATACAAGCCCAACGCCTTCATGTAATACCCCGCCGTCAGTTCGGTATTGGTGAAGGCGGCTTCAACCCTGACCGCAACCTCGTTTGTACGGGTTATTTTGGAAACCAAACTCGTCTGTTCCACATCGGAAAGAGATGTAAGCCCCTCCAGCTGTTCATCCTCATATGTAGCGCTGGAAGCTGAAATTTTAGTAAATTCAACAGTTCCGCTTCCCTCAATCATTTTGGCCAACAATGCCTGCCCTTTGCTGGTAATGACTAACTTTGAAAATTTCGCCATATTCTGTTAATTCTCCTCATAATTATTTTACTTCTATAAATTCAGAAAAAACCACCCCTGAACCAACTACGTTTTTTCCGTCTATACTGATCACTTCATTGAAATCGTTAGGAATGAAGAACATTTCCACCGAGCACACTCCCCCTGCAGCATAAACAACTCCATTTGCATTGCAGGGGATTTTATTTTTTGGATTCACAATCATATTGCAGGGTAGAATTGACCCAATAATCCGCTCCAATTCTTCTACCTGACCGAATAATTCCAGTTGAACCTCCAGATCAATCCGGTAAAAATCAAATTGTTTGGTGATGGAGAAGTTATTTTCACCGCACAAAACCATCAGTTTCTGAAGCAGCATCCGCCATGTATAAGGCAACTTTGTGAGCCACCTGGACTGCACCCTTGACCGTCTGCTCTCCAGCGTATCATCACGGGAAGGGAGAATGTCTAATATTTTTTCAAACCTTGAAATGCCGTATTCGTCAGCCGTTGCTATAAACTCATTTTTTAAAGCCCTGTCTGCCGCTTCCCAGACAAGGACAAATTCCGGGTTTTCCGCCGTCAGGGCAATATTAATTTCCTTATATTCCGCTAAAAATGGCGGAAGGTATGAAACAAGGTCAGCCTCTCTGATCATCCGCTTACACCCCCAAGCACAGGGATATCATATTTCCCAAGGGGCAAATTATCCCTTGACCCATTGACTGAGGTATTCTGGACGTCAATTATCCCGGGGACACTTAAAAGCCGTGTATCAATCTGGCTGATTCTCACAATCAGATATAGTGTATCAGCCCACTCCTTCCTCAATTCCAGAAGATATGCGGAAACGGCTTCTTCAAGGGAACCCTGGAGGTTCCCCCATCCATACCCTGGTTCAAAGGTCAGGGTCGTCTTAACGGTGATCTCTTTTACCCTTGCACCCTCTACCTTCACCACATGGCCAATAGGCGCAATCCCATACCCTTCCCCGGCATTGACCTCCGGGTCTATAGCTGTCTGGACTTCCTGGACAAGGGCATCCGAGGCCGGCCCGAATTCCGAATTAATGACCGTCAAAAGAACCGTCCCCCCGGTTGTCAGTTTCTTCTGCTTGGCGGCATGAAAAACGGAATCCAGCCAGCTCCGGACTTCCCCTGTCAGCGTCTCCCTGATCCCGCCATACCAGGTTTCAACACTTTCTTTTGGGAGCATGTCAGCCGGGGAAACATCCGCATTCCATATCCTTGTGACCTTTGTCCGGCCAACGCCCGGGATGGCATTTGTTTTTTCAAGGTAATCCTGGACATTCCCGCCAAAAGCTTTTTCCTTGAAAGAATCAAAATAACGGGCCCGCAAGTCTTCCGTCCCTTCCTCGTCTTCCCCGGGAATCAGGATTTCGGTCAGTTCTGCGGCCTGCAGCCCATTTATATACTCTATTGGTATCATTGTGCCGAAAAACTGATTCCCTATCTTCCCGGCCGTTTCACATTCGACCTGGTATTCCCCCTCCGAAATTTTTCCCGTCACGACATAATTTATATCACCGATATTAAATCTCTGTCCGGTCACGTTTATTGTTGATGGAACAAACACCCCCTTCAATACCGCGTGTGTCGCCTCATACGGATATATCCCCCTTTCCTTACAGCGCAGAACCAGAAACTCCCTTGAAGCCGAATCCCCATAGGCTTCTTTTAAAATCGCATCCAGTTCAATATACAGGATTTGAAGCTCGATCGCGGTGGGCGAATGCGTATCCCAGATAACAGAACCCTCCCGCTTGTCAAATTTGCCAGGCACACGGCTAAGCATCCTTTCAAGAAGCACTTCATAAGTGGTATCCTCATACATTAAAAATTTACCTCCCTTTCCGCCTGCACATCCCCGAAGGCGGTATGTGCTGTAAACGCCACATGGACAACACCTTTCCGCGGGAAGTCAAATTCAAAATTATCAACACTCCCTATCCTGTCATCCCAAAGCAGAGCCTCGGAAATCCGGCGCCTTAGTTCCGGGCATACAAAAGTCACAGGCTCACCAAAGAGATCCTGCAGTTCAATGCCATAATTCCAGCTATACATGATATACTGATAGCGCTCTGTCATGATAATCTTAAAAATAGCCTGCTTTACCGCCTCCAGCCCGTCAGCATACCCGCGGACAAGGTTTTCATTTGTCTGCATCTTGTAAGTAAAACTCGGCTGTTCCTCAATACCAAAATCTTTATCCAAAAAACCAGCTGTTGAAGGAATCATGGCATGGCCCCTATCCGGTCAACCACAATATATTTCTGGCCTTCCTGCTGCCGGATAATTATGACCTCATCGCCTGTTTTAAGGGCATTATGTATAATAGCCTGTTTCTGCCCCATAATATGGTGTCTGTGCTGCCCATCGGCTGTTCCCCCTATGTCGCCCCCGCTGTTTTCGGTTTCCCAGTTTACGCTTATTGTTGTGGCATATTCCGTGACATTCCTCGTCAAAATAAGCTGCTGTTCACCAAGCTCCATCTTCTGCTCAACATTTATTTTTAAAGGTACCTCTGAGACAACTTTGCCAAAGTACACATTTACAGGCTTCCCCGCCCCCACTGCTTCCACAGCCGCCTTTTTTATGGCTTCCACCAGCCCACTTGCATCAGCCAACAAACTCACCCCCTCGCAAGGTTAAATCCATCCAGTGTTCACTTTCCCTGTATGTGTGCCTGCAGCTCTCCACAAGCATGAAATTCCGCAGTTTCATATCCCCAAGGTTAAGGTTTACAACAATCATGCTGCCAGCACGCACCCGGTTATCTCCCAAAACATTGGCCAGCTTTAGGGTGCGGGCCTTCTTGTTGTACAGTTTCAGTAGCGCGTCAACCTTCGCCTGACCGTTCTCCCCTTTTTTCAGGGTATCAAAATACTGCAGGATGCCCCACTTGTTAATATTCCCGGAATCCTGCGCGATATAGACTTCCCTGTGCCCGGTTTCCTCATTATCATATGCCAGCTTGATCTTATTAAACGTGTTATCCTCAATGGATGACGTGTAATCAAAAGTTTCGCATGTTTCTTCATCCACCATCAGGCATGCCCCCCGATTCCCTACCACCATTGAAGCTAAGCTCTTTAATGCCAGTTTCCCGAAGTCATCATACAGCACGAACATCTCCCCTGTATTCATCAGGGTCAGGTCAAGGGCGTTCTGCACCATCTCCAAAAGGGAAGTGTTTTCCTCCACCCTCGACCCAATGACGTACCTGGTATTTTCCAGGAGCCCGACATTAAGCTTATAGTCGGCGGCAATCATTTTTAAAAGCTGGTCTGCCGTCTTTCCCTCATAAACTATGGTATCCTTATTTTTCAGGTACCGAAGCTGGTCATATGCGGTAACGGTGATGATCTGTTCCTTTGACCTCTGCTGTTTAAACACAAAGCCAAAAAAGATATTCTCGCCGTTTTCCTTCATCCTGACCGCGCTCCCCTCCGAAAAGTCCAGCACATCATCCGCCAGCACGTTGAAAGTCAGCTTCCCGGGGGTGCCTTTCCTTTCCGTAGTCCATGCAATCCCTTCCTCCACCGCCGGGATGTGTGCTTTCGTTCCAGATTCATCCCCGATTAAAAGCTCTACGCCCATCAGATATACCTCCTGATTTTTTGTATAAAAAGAACGCCCCGCCAGCCGGAAGGACGCTCTGATTATTGTGTTATGCAGTTTTACTCTGCGCAAAAACCTAATACCTTCAGATCAATAACAGTAATCACTTTTCTCATAAATGCTTTTACCGTTTCAGGGGCATTCTCCAAAGTTTTGCGCTTCCACTCCTCATATGCCTTAACATCCATCCTGCGGCACTTCCGCCTCCTCCTGCATAGCTCTAGGAAGCACAGGCTGTTGTGCCATACTGCTCAAATCTACCCTGTTAATCCGCTGGCTAATCTTAGGGCGTAAGGAATCAACCAGCCTGGAGCAGACTTGCGTATTTGCAACCTCATCCTTCAGCAAAAATGTTTTATTGTTCCCCTGGGCATCCTCATAAGTAATAATCGCATAGCATTTTACATTCCTCTTTGTTTTTGTCTTTGGCGCGGAGCCTACTATTGCGCCTACCATACCAAACGCCGCAGCCCCCGCCATGCCCCTCACCAAGCTGCTTTTCAGGTACTGTGTCTCATTGACGTCAAGCTGAAAATCCACATTCCTGATTTTGCCAATGCTTAAAACATATTCACTCCCCCCACAGTTTACTGCAACTGCTGTTGGGGTTAAAACGACAGATGCCTTACAGTTTTCCGGCGCAGGCAGGCCGCCCACATGGATCAGGGGACTGTATCTGCTTATCCCGTCCTGTTTATCCTTTTTCCTCTGAATTTTTGACTGCTTTGAAATCCTGCCCGTTATCAGTATCATCCTGACAGACACTATCACAAGCGCAATTAGAAAACTTAAACTGGCCGAAACTCCTATAACATTGCCGATACTTTGCCCTGACTTATTAATCAATGCAAAAATTACCCCCAAAACCACCGTTGAAATCATCCACGCTAAAACAAACGTCCCACATCCCGCCGTATTCTTTTGTTGGTTCATTTTAACCATCCGCCTCTCGTATAATCTGTCTTAATTATACTACAGGCGCATTCATTTCACAACATCTTTATGCGTCCTCAGGCCGGAGGAATTGCCAGAACCTGTCCCGGAAAGATCAAATTCGGATTTTCTCCGATCACACTTATGTTAGCGTTATAAATCGCCATGTATTTACGCCCATTTCCGTAAAACTTTTTGGCGATACTCCACAGCCTGTCCCCCTTAACCACCGTATAGCTCTGTGCCTCTGGGGCAGTGGTCGCTTCCCTCTGCAGCATTACGCTGGCTTTCGGTTTCTCCGGACCGCCACTGATATTCACTGTCTTTGTCCCATAGTCCTTCCATTGTTTCAGCTTGATTTTTACCAGAACATCGAACCCGTTCTTTGCGTCCTCTGTAATCTTATAATCTTCCATAGATACCTTGATGTTGGTATCAAAAAGCCTCTTTCCGGCCGGACGCTCCCTACATACAATAAATTGGAAAGGCTTCTTACCCGTTTTCAGGCTTTCAAAATAATCCAGAAAATAGTCAGCACCTTTAAACCCTGACTTATAAACTGCAAAGGGATATTTCTCCTGCGGTATCCTGCACTCAAACTCAATGTCCGTCAATCCTGCCTTTTTCAGGATATTTATTTCCCCTTCATCTATCAGGGTAACCTGTTCATTTGCATTGTTGATTTTTACCGTAAGCTGGGGAGGCGCTATTGGAAGCAGGCACTTTTTCAGGTAAAAATCATACCCATTTGTACTCATTAGACATGCACCCCTTCCGTTGAAATGTCAATAGCTTCATTCACCATATCGGTCATGCCGGACATGATGCCATCCAGGTCCATGCCGTTCTTAATGGTGTTATGGTTTGTCTGCTCAATGTTAATCTCCGCGGTTGTGAACCGGTTGACTGCTTCCTGTTCCGCAATATCCCTCAGATATTTCAGTTCTTCCCCGGTTATGTCCATGGCGTCAGCCATGACCCCGGTATTCCCCGCAATATCGTCAACATTGCCCCCAAGCCCCCCGGCTGACAATGCGCCTGCATAATCTTCAGCGGACGGGATATCCGTAGTGCCAAAAAGGGAAGAAGGGTCAAAGTTCGATATGCTTTCATCGATCCTTTCCCCAAATGAATACCCTGCGTCCCAGGCATCTTCATAGCCAATCCTGTAGTCAATCATTGGTGCCCTACGGTCAAGGGTAATGGCGTTTTCATTTTTTCCCCATGCCAGTACCGTATCCTGCAAACTGCTCAATCCAGATGTCCAGTCTGTCCCGAAAATGGCATCTATGATTCTTGTCACCACCATGCCCAGCGATAAAAACCAGGAAATTATATTCCCGATTAAATTTGCAACAGCACCGCCAAAGCTGTCAAATCCGCCATTTGCAACGTTTAAAATCCATTCCACTATAGAGATAAAAGGTTCTGCAAATGCCCGCGCAGCCTGGAGGATCCCATTTATAATCCCAATTACAGTATTTAGAATAAACGCTCCTGCCACTGCCACTGCGCCACATATAATTCCTGTCGCGGAAACGGAAGTCCCGGCAAATTTGTTCACCGCCGCCACCGCCGCATAAAACAGCGCAATCAGGGCGATAATCAGGATAATAATCCATGTGAGCGGGCATGCCAGCAATGCGGCGTTAAATCCATATTGTGCTGCTGTCGCTGCAAATGTTGCCCCTGTTGACATAGCCAGTGAAGCTGCATGGACTTTTTCCGCAAAAGCCTTTGCCGCTGTGATAGCCGTCGATATTCCAGTGATGGCATTGTAAAGCAGCAATGCCCCGACAATCCCATAAATGATCGGGCCGATCCAGCTCCAGTTATCAATGACCACCTGAGCAAAATTCATTGCACCCTCCAGGAGCCAGGACAATATGCCAAGCATATATTCCAGCCCCGTGGTGATGGCCTGGACAACCGCCTCAATCGTCCCCCAGTTATTTTCTATTACATCCACAAAAAGCAGCACAAAGGGATAGAGCTGCCCTCCGACTATTTCCTTCATATCACCCCATGCATTGTTTAGCTGGATGATCCTGCCCTCGGGGGTATTGCTCATGCTCTCGTACAGCCCGGCCCACGCTTCGTCAATGACCTGCGTGATCGCCGCTGCCGCCTGCATATCAGAAGACATCCCGACGTATTCCTCCCCCAGGGAGGCAACTATCTGTTCCCGTGTGGCTTCTCCCTCAATAATGGCTTTCTGTGCGTCAGAAAATTCAAATCCCTTCTTTGTCATGGCATCGTATGAACCAGACATGATTTTTCCTAAATTTGTGGCATATTCAACCATTCCCGCAGAGTCTATTTCACCGCCGCCAGTCATTCCCATAGCATAGTTTGCCAGGGTATCCATCATCATTTCAATAGCGCCTGTATCCGTGAAGTAAGTGGAAAACTCCGCCGCGGCTGCAATCATAGCCTCATCGCCATAAATTCCCCGTCCCTGAATCTCACTTGCTTTTTCCGTGATCCGGTCAAAGGCTGCAGTCAGAGCCCTTGTCTCAGCCGTGACCGGGACAGCAATTCCATCAACCCCGTTCTGAATGGCATTGATCTCATCAATAGCCGCCGTGGCTTCCAGCTCAAACTGTGAAACATAGTCCTCATCAAGCATATTTGACAATACGCTGATAAGCTGCATTTCCGCATTAAGCTGTGTGTTAAATGCCGATGTGCAGTCATCAATCCAGTCCTTTGCCCTTTTCAGCCCTGCCATCCCGGCGAACGCCCCCACCGCATTGCCAATCATTCTTCTCAGGTCTGAGGCGCTGTCCACGCCTTTTTGGATTTCACGGTTAAAACGCCCCTGTTCGTCGACATTATCCCGTATGTATCTTTCCGTACTGCCTATTGTCCGCGATAACCGAAGATACGCTTCATTTACTGCCTGAACATCCATTTCATCCACGGCACGGTTCAAATTCTGCTGTTCCTGCACAGCCTGATCCAACTGCCCCCGTAACTGTTCCAGCTCTGCATTCGCAGTATCTGTACCCATATTCAGTGGATTACTTTCGATCGCCTGAATACGCTGCTGAATCGCTTGTAAGCGGTTTTGCATATTGTATAAATCAGTAAAACCACCGGGCGGCAAGAAATCCATATCTGCCGCTGTCTGCACAATTCGTTCTTGCGTCTGGTTCAGCGTGCCCAGCATATTGTTTACGCTCTGGACTTCCTGCTCAAAGCGTTCAACACCGCTGTTCGTGAACACGTCCAGGCCATTTGGCTGCCACACAACAGGGACTTCCACCGGGGCAGGCTGATCCACAAGAGGGCCAGGGGGAAAAGAAGGTTCAACGGGGAGAGTGACGCGTGCGGTGGCCACGCCCGCGTTAGGCGCACCCACATCCTGCATGACCGCATCCAGTTCCCGCGCCGCAACCGTAGCCTGATTAAGCTGATCCCGTATTCCCTGAATCGCCGCCGTGTCAATCGGCTCATTCATTACCGACTGCATTTGTTCCATAGTGGAAACGGACATATTCACCGCATTTATGACATTCATTAGAATGCTGGTAAAATTATCCTGCAATTCAATGGATGACCTTATGCTCCCCATGCTGTCACCTTCCCCTCTTTCCCTTTTTCGCCTTGCGTTTCATTTCTTTTTCTTTTTCCTTGTCGTTCTTCATCTTCACCTTAATCGCAGCCACAACAAAAGCTTTCTCTTGTTCGTCCAGGTTCAAAAAAGCTGAAGGCAAAATATGTAACTTCAGAAGGGCATAGTAAGCAAAATTCGCCTCCCAATCCCCTTCTTCTATTAGTTTTTTGCTTCTTCCACCTTATCATTGAACGATACATTGAAGCCCTGAAACCTCTGCACAAAGGCAAGAAGGTCATTATACTCGCCGGGGTCGTCAACCATGGCAAGAAGAAGTTCTTCCGGGGTCGTCACCCCATAGGAATCCTGCAGTTCCTTATCATACAGGTCAGGCATCACCACAGAAGCGGCAATCATCTTCTGCATATACTTGCTGGACAGCACCTTGGGACGGAACATATTAGGCTTGCCAGTGACAGGGACTTCAATGGTGCAGTCGTCCCGGAGTGCATCATTCTCCTTTGAAGTGATATGCCGGAACTCCCACTCAAGGGGCTTGCCGCCCTCGTCACAAAGGGATCTTGTCGGCGCATAAAAGCCGTTCTCCTTCACGGTTTTGTTGGACTTCATAAATTTGCTGAATTTAGACATTCTCCTGTCCTCTCTTTCTTTATTTTTTTCATAAAAAGAACACCCCGCCAAGTTGGAAGGATGTTCTGATTATTTGCCAAATTATTCTGCATAAGCACAGGATGCTCAACATTATTCTACAAATTGTTTCCTGCTTATACAATAAAGCATAGCATGCCCTAAAAGCCTGTGGTATAATATTTCCGTTGTCGCACCCTATACTGGCAACAGGAAGGGGGTGTTGCTCTTGGTGGAATACATAATCGCCTTTATCATTTCCTTCGTGGCTGGAGTAGCCTGCTACTACTTCTGCAAGTGGTTAGAGGATAATGACCGCGACAACTAGCCCAAATGGAAAGACCGGGTCTGCTCACCCGGCCTTTCTTTGTGTTGCCCTTGAATACATAACACCTTTATTGCTCAAAAGCATTATAGCATATACATTTCCTGGCTGCAAGATACATTCTCTATATTTTCTTCCCTCTCTGGGGATATGATGCCGTCAGTTGGTCAGAAAACCTTCCAGATCCTTGAACGCTTCCGGCATTCTGAAATCCTCGAAAGTGAAATCCATATCTTCGTCCAGATACTCGCCGTCAGCGTCAAACTTAGCCAGAATGCCGCCGTCAATATTGCAATCCATCAGGATCATAGTCTGCCGCCCTGCAGCGGAAGTCCTGTCCTCGTTGGAAATCTGGATCTCAAAATAAATGTCTTCCCCGGTATCCTTGTACTGGATCATCATCTGCCGGAAAATGGAAGTGTTGTAGTGGAAGGTTGCGCTGCCAGTGCCCTTCCACCCGGAAGCCTTGTTCCCTTTCCCTGTTTTTCCCAGGATGGGGACTTCCGTTTTGTTCTTCTCAAACTTTGCTTCGAGGTTAATCGCCTGCATGAAGTTATAACGGCGAGTCCCGATCGTAATAAAACACTCCGCCAGACTCGCAAATACCGTATCCTTCGCTTTCATTGTTACATTGCCATTCATCTTATTCTATCCCGCCTCTCTGCCTTCTTATTGGACTGTAACAGTCATGTACAGCTTGCCCATGGAATTTACCACAGTTATCGAATCAGTCACCACCACGGATTTCTTTGTGTCCCCCTGTTCCACCTTCACATCCCCGTCAGAGAAATCTTCAATTGCCCTGATTTCCTGAAGCTGTTCATGGTGCTTGACAATATCCGACCAAAGGGAAATCCTGCCGGCCGCGTCATTGGGCACAACCCCAAGGTATTTCGTATTGAACAGCACAGCTATATCATTGCCGATCTGATCAATCACCCGGATCGTCTGGTTGTCCCTGAAAACATCCCCCATAGTGTCGGAGACAGTGACCATGGTATTAATGTCTTCCAACACCCTCACATCTGTCCCTACCATATGGAAAACGAATCTGCCTTCCCGGATTGCTGCCTTAAGCTGGTTCTGTGTGTACGGGGTCTCCACGGTAAAATCCCCGTTATATTTCCGGTTCTGGTTGCTCTTATTGACCGCGCACCCGGCGGAAGCACCCGTCACCCAGTATACGAGGCTTGCCTCGCTCCAGCCCTCATCAAGGCACTTGTTATCCACGCTGATAACACCCATAAAATCAGCCTTTGCATAATTATAAAGGACAAGCTGGAACTTTACGCCCATTTCATCACGCAGCCGCTTATTATAAGCAGCATACAATGATTTTGTGGTGTCGTCCGTCACAGCCACCCCCATGGTATTGAAAGCAAAGGATTCAGCCTTGTCAAGGTAAGCCTGATGGTCCGTCCCGCTTACCGTCCCATTCTCACCTCCCGCCATCGGGATTGCTGCAGCCGCTGCCAGAGTAATCCCAGGCTTCCATTTCAGGAATTTGTTATCTGCCAGCCCGCCGGCGTCGGAAACCGTCTGTTCGTCAACTACATCCGTCCCTAAAATAGTTATCACATCAAAGAGGGTTTCATCGTCAGCATCCACCCGCACCGCAACCTTCAGGTCGTTTCCCCGTACCCCGGAATAACGGGCCTCCGCGAGATCATTGCCTGCTTTCTTGCCGCTGCCGTTAAGACGGTACCCATAAAGGGTACGCGCGTTCAGGAACAGATCACGGAGCCCCTTTAGTTTGTCGCTGGTATACTCATATCCGAAAATCTCCAGGCTGTTCTTCCTGAAATCACCGCTTGACACCTCAAAGATCTCCCCTTCCTTCCCCCAGTCCAGTTCAAGGGGCATGGTCGCGATCCCTCTTTCAGAAAACACTGAGCTTGCAGCCGCCTTTGAGACAAAATTGATATATACCCCCGGCAGCTCCTTATTCTGCACTACAAAAGTACCTCCACCTAAAGCCATCGTTACATCACCTTACCTTTCATATAACTTTGAATTTTTTCTTCCACGGCTTTCACCGTGTAAAGCTCTCCTGCATCCAAAAGTGCTTCCAGGATATCCCTTCTGTTTCTGAACCGTTCGGATGCAAGCAGCTGCTCTTTAGAAAATTGGTTTTCAGCTTTCCGGTCGTCTGCCAAAGCCGCAGTTTCAAGCGACCAGGCTTCCTGAAGCTCCTCCTTCGCGGCGGTTTTCTTTCCTGCCATCTCCATCACCTAACCTTTCACAGAAATTTCTTCTGAAGCCTCCCCCATAACCGGGACAGGTTCACCCACCTTATAAACAAACAGGTCATAATTCACAAAAAAACGCAGAATTTCCTCATCCGCTTCATACCTCATATCTGTAGCCATCACCGTATCACCGCCCACATCAATATATTCCAGGCAGGAAAAAAGCCGTTCGGCAACGGCACAGCATTCCTGGTTCTTATGGAATTCATCTTCCGGGAAATACTGGATGCAAAATTGGTTCTGCCTGTAATAACGCTTCCAGAAGAACAGCTTTTCCGCCAGATTAATACATTGGATAAAAAAACATGGTTCTTCCAGGTCTTGTCTGTTTGCTTCCCTGTGGATTTTGTATCTGTCTCCAAATTCTGCATTCAATGAAATGCTGATTGATTCAATTATGGCGTTTATCATCCCATGCACCCCGCTAAAAACCTTTTTATTTTGGCCTCAAGAATACTTGGCGCATTCTTCTGGATTTCCTGCTCCGACAAGGCAAGCATAAAATGCCCTGGAACCCAGCCCTTATGATTGGCTGTCCTATGCCCATGTTCAACATAAGACGCATATTCAACCGGGTTTATGACATCTATTTTGTAAACGCCGCCCTCGTTCCTGATCTCCCCAATAGTCCACCCTCTGCGGAGCGTGCCGCCTTGCTTACCCTCAACTTTCCTCCCATGGTGTATAGGTTTAGACCCCTTCCGTACCTTGCATTCATATTCCCCGCCATGGTAGTCTCCTACCGGTGTCCGTTTTATGACTTCGGCCAGCAGGCGGGCGGCTAATTCTTTCGCACATGCCTCCACAAAGGCATCCACATCCCTGGCCCGGACTTTCTCCAGCTGCTTTTGAAGTTGTTTCAAGTCTGACGCTGAAAATTTTCCCATCCTGCCCATTAAACCCACCCCCTGAACAATTCCAGCATAATTTCCTGGTGTGTGGGGTATACCGCAGGCTTCCCGCTTGCTGAATACCGCTCTGTCATTCCGTTCTGAGAAACAACAATCTTTGAATTGCTCCCAACTATGATTTCAGGCGCAAGAAACAGCTTTATTCCTTGCGCTGCAGTGGCTGCCGTTTCAGTCTGGGTGGCAGGATTCAGCTTTTCAAAGGACAATTTACAAGGCTGGTTTTCAATCACGGCAACTTCCTTTTCGCTGGACAGTTTGGTTTTTGCGTCTGTTACTTCCTGATATTCAAAGATGGTACACAGACCCTCATATGCAGCTTCCTGCGCCTGCCTGGCCGCTTTTCTAGCGGCTTCAACCGCTCTTACCATTTCAGCCTCCTGTAATGCAGGATCTCCCCCTCCCTGGACAGCAGGCGGCTGATGAACGCATCCAGCCGCTGCTCCGCAGTCAGGCTCCCCTCCCCTGTGGCAAATACCGTATTGGTGTCTCCCGCCTGGATCTGTTTTACTGCCATGCCAAGGTCAAGCCCTTCCAGACTGTCCGGAGAGAAGGTTTTCTTCGCCAGCAGGAACTCCCCTGCCGCCATGTCCACAGCGACAGCTTCCAAGTCTGCGGGCACACTGGAAAGATGCGTTTTGTTCTTTATGCTGCCACGCACCTTTTCCACGCAAAAGACCAGGGAAAAGTCATCCCCTTCCCCGGCCTCATAGCCGAACGCTTGCAGCCGTTCCTTTACTATGCTGACATCAAACATATGGCATCCCCTCTTATTTTATTGTGGCAATGAACACCTGGTCTGCACAGGGGAATGTGACCAATGCCGTGGCTACAGCCTTGATCCACTTCGCCACGGGGTCATTCGTGGAATACTGCTCGATGATCACGTTCCCGATCTCGGAGATATCAACGCCCTCCTTCTTGCGAAGTTCCAGTTCCTCCGCCGTCAGGCCGAACAGCGTCTCCCCCATGTCCCCGTCCGGCATGAATACAAAAGCGCTTTCCGCAAAATACCGTTTCGCGGTATATGTGCCCTTGGCAGCCAGCGCCCGGTACTTTGCGTCATATGTGGCGACCTGGGGCAGCCCCTGTGTCTGCAGGAAACTGTTCAGCTCCTGCCTGGACAGCAGCCGGTCACTGTTTACCCCGAAGACCGCCTTCCTGATCTTTTCATCCCTCAGGAGCAGGTTCAGGTTTTTCTTGGAAGTCAGCGCCCTTGTGGGCGTAAACCCGGTATCATTCACAATCTTTTCCACGGCGGAGTCCATATCCCTGAGGATGTCGGACGCCCCGCCAGACCAGGTAAATGTCCCCTTGTGGGCAACCGGGATACCGTAGTCAATCTCCGCCTTATAGCCGTTTTCACTGATGGACAGCTTCCCGGTGGACAATGCCTCCCCGCGCATTGCCTCCGCCCTTGTGAGCACGGAATCCTGCAAAGCGTCCACATCGTTGTAGATCCTCTGGATGGCTTCCCTTTCTTCCACGCTGTTCCTTGGCTGTTCCAAGCGGATGATTTCTTTCTCAGAAAGCTTCCTTTTGCGCTTAATGAGCGCCAGTTCCGCCACATCGTAGCCCGTTGTCTCACGCTGGTCAATCTCTGTCTCTGTGTCAAACGCATGGATGGACGCTGATACCGGGAGGTTGTTGGCCCCTTTGATCATTTTAATCTCCAGCGCCTCCGTCTTCCTGGCGGGGAACAGCTCCTCCAGCACCTTTTTCTGGGGCTGCCTGGTCTTCGTATAATCCACCAGCTCCTTATGGTTCAGTAATTCTTCTACACTCGGCATTTACGCATACTCCTTTCATTCTCTCTTTCTGCCTTCTTTTTTACCCGAATTTGATCTCAGGCAGCTTTTTATGGATGGCCTCGCCCACGGCTGGTGTATACTCCACGTTCAGGGGCAGACGCTCCCCGATGACATACCCTTCCACCATAAAAGCCCCGGGCTGCGCGCCATATGTGACATCCACAGCCTCCAGCAAGATCCCCGCCGGATCCTCCGAAAAAGATACCTCCGCAGCTCCCCCTGAAGCGCCCTCCGAGACAGTGACAGCCACCACCTTTCCGGATGCCGCCAAAAGGCTCCCTTTGTGGACAATCTTCCGGCCGTCTGCATCCGCTTCCACCCCATCAGGCACTACAGTCCCTGTGAAGGAAACAACTTTTTCCGATGCCAGGAACTCTTTCTCCATTACCCTTTCAATGTTTGTTTTGTAATACATACTTCCTCCTATTCCGCAGCCACTGGCCGCTGTTCCTGCCAGCCTCCTTATACTGCACCCCAAAGGCTGCTTTTGACACTGCTTTTCTCCGCTTCATTACGCTCCTGCGCATACTGGGCCGCATAGCCTTCCTCATGGGCCTCCCCGCCTTTCGGCTTATAACCTCCCTTGCCGCCTGAGCCAGATCCTGTCTGCCCGCCCTTTACATCACTTTCCTCTTTAAACAGAAAGCCCTTTGACTCCCTGATGGTCTTTAGCTGCTCCTCCAGCCCCGCCACTTTGCCATCCTCCGTCAAGACCAGCTTCGCGCGGTCGAACAGCGCTGCCGCCAT
Organism: uncultured Acetatifactor sp.; assembly: GCA_910578215.1. Taxonomy (GTDB): domain Bacteria; phylum Bacillota; class Clostridia; order Lachnospirales; family Lachnospiraceae; genus Acetatifactor. The sequence goes on from CAJTPH010000013.1 coordinate 79,052, forward strand.
ATCTTCGTCATGCACCTTGCCGGCCACAGCCAGCTTAATCGCGCTGGTAAGCCGCAGCTCCTTCATCTCGCTGGCATGCTTCTCCGCATCCTCCTTATTGGCTTTCTGGAGTTCCTCAATCTGTTTTTTCAGTTCCGTATTGTCACCGCTGGCTTTCTTCAATTCCTCCAGCTGTTTGTCCCTGGCGGTGATATCCGCCTGCAGCCGTTTCTTCTCCGCGCTGGCTGTGTCCATCTGCTCCTTCGGGACGTAGCCCTCCAGCTCCTTCAGGGACGCCGACTCTGCCTTTGCCGCCAGCTCCTCACTGATGCCAAGGGCAGTAAATTCCTCTTTTTTCATTGCTTCTCCTTTCTCCCGTTCTTTTACGCCTGTCGGAAAAAGGCATGAAAAAAGCACCTCTGAAATTCTTTTCAAAAGCGCTTATTTCTTTATTCCATCATACTTCTATTTTCAGGCACTCCGCCTTCTGCCATTCCGGATATTCCTCATATTCCTTGAAGAAAACAGGAAGATACTGTTTTGCCACTTCTTTTAATTCATCAGAGTATTCATAAACAGGTTTTTCGTTCAGCACTTCCAAATGAATATCTTCCCAATGCGCTGAAATATAATCACTGTTAGGCATTTCATAAGAGACCTCCGGCTTATAGATACCGCCATGACTCAGAGAGCGAAAATAATCCTTGATATATTTCCATATTCCACTCGAAAAATAGCTTATAACCACATCTTCGTGTACTTTTTTTTCATTCACTCCTGACCACAACCTTTCCCCTATTTAAAACAATAATATGATTCTGCCCAAAAATTCCTGCCATATCTATCGCGTCGTACCCCTTTAGGGCAGCATATTCGCCGAGTGTTGAAAGAATATCTTCCCATGCTTCCGTATTATCTCCTTTTTTTTGCTTTGCCACATCCGCACCGGTCCTTGAATACTCGCTTAAGATATCTTCATATTTCACCACCCTGGCATCCTTGTCTAAAGCAGCACATAGCATAATCCCCTGATTATTGTACTTATCTGCCTCACTTATATCCGGAGAGAAATATGTACCGCTGCCATAAACATGGGATTTCCCGGCATGCATTTTCCCTTGCTTAAAATCCCCGGCATATTTTAAGGCATCATCTTTTGAGCCTGCAGTAATCCCCCTATAAATAATGCCGACCGGGCTGTCCTTGGCAAACTGCTTGAAATCCTCACTGTTGACCACTCGTGGGAGTGTATCATAGCCTAATTTCCTTGACACAAAATCAAAAATAGGGTTTCCGCTATTAAAATCCAGTTTTTCCTCCCCACAAAGAATGCTCTTACCAAATGCCTTCGCCTTCTCAATTACCTGATCCGAAACCAACGGCTCGGGTCTTGCAGACGTATTCCCTTGCAGCCTTATTGTATCATCAGGCTTGATTTCCTGCAACCCGGATTTATTCCCTTCATCAATAAAACTCTCCTTCCACTCCTGATATGCCATATCTTCAGGCACATAATAAGCCTTTCCATCCTCACCCCTGACCACCCGTTCCCCAGGCTGGCCAAAATCATCATCAAAGTGAGGGATAGCCGTGCTCCGGCACCCCACATGGAATGGCGGCGCTGTCACGCCCGGCTCGAAGTCCTTCATGGAGAACACCTTCCCGTCCATCTCCCGGCAGATGTCGGATGTATGGGAATCCAGCGTTGCCAAAATTTCATACTGTTCCACATCCAGGTCATTGAAACAGTCCTTCTGTGCCATGGAACTGAAATAAGCCTCCTCCGTCATGACAAGCCGCCCGGCATTGCTTTTGGACGTACCCATCTTCCTTGCTATGTTGTCAATGGCTTTCTGCGGATCCTGCCCAAGCATGATGTTCCGGGTCAGCTCATTATGTACCTCTGTGATCAGCTTTTCTTTATTCCCCCAGATCCTTTCGGAAAAATTCTTCCCATCCACAGCCCATGGCTTCATTATGACCTTTTCTATTTGCCGCTGATCCAGCCCCGCAATATCCCAGCCTATCCCGAATCCCCTTTGTAGCTCGTAGGCTGTGTGATAATAGCCATCCAGGAAAATCCGCTTCATGGCAGCATCTACGCTGTCAAGCTGGTTCCCGAACATCACTTCAAGGCTCTGCTTGGTCTGGAGTTTCAGCGCCTCCAGACGCGAAATATGGAACCTTGCAGAAGCATTTTCCAGTTCCTTCATCCATCTCTGGTCAATTGCGTTCTCCTTGCCATGCGCAATATATTCATTCACATCCCATTTCAGCTCCGCCAGCTCCCGGGCTGTAAGCATCCTCCGGGCTTCTGCCATTGATACCCCGTTATTGTCAGCAAACCTCCTATACCAAGCGTCAATCTTAGCATCTATCTCCTTTTGTGCCTGCCTGTACTGCCTCTCGATTTCTGCATTAGTCTCTGCGCCTTGCCTGTTCTGTGCCGCTTCAAGCTGCACAAAACGCTCTTTCCAGTAAGCGCTATCCTTCACCAGAATCACCTGCTTTCAGAAAGTGGGGAGTAATCAGATGGTGAAAACTGAACATAGTCTTTCCGTTCCCCATCAGGTTAAGCTTTTGCATCCGACTACCTTCTTTCTAATCTTATTTTACCAGGCGCAAAACAAAACGGGATGTTATCATTGCGCGCGCCGAAATACTGTTTTGCGCCGCTCAATGTATGATTTTGGTAGCAATTGTAAATTACCACACTGTCAACATAGCCTATCTCCGTCATGCCGTCCCATCCTCGCTTAAGTTTGTCGGCGTGATCCAGTATGTCGGCTGGTACTTGATGAGGTAAAGAACGGAGGTGCTGGTAGGCCTTGCCGTATATGATCGATTTTTCATGCCAGCACTTGTGGAATCGTTCTTTATAACCCTACAATTATTATCTGTGGGTATAATAGTATCCGCATTCCCTGGCGCATTTAACACACCAGCATCTCCAACGGCTATATCGCTACCTCCTCCATGCATATATGGTATTAATGTAGGCGGCTGATGCACACCCACTGACGTTCCGGCTCCTCCATTGGCATGAGAATTGGTTCCTGTGCCCCTTAAGAATTCCCCCCTCAGATCAGGCACAGCAAATGTCGTAGTTCCGTCTCCTCCAAAGAAACCTGCATTTCCAAAGTTTTTGCCAAAGTATTCTGCAAGATACGGGTAATCCGCGATTTGGTAAACTGTTCCATCGCACGCAAGGTAGTTTACAGGAACTTCATTACCCATCACGGCTATAATTTCACCGACCGGAGTTCCCACAGATTTGTTCTTATATTCCATGCCAATAATGCCCATGAGATTAGGCGTAGTAAATTTCTTATTTTTATTTGTTATATCAAGCCTGTAATAATCCTCTTTGTTAGATACATTTTCTGTAATTGTTGGCGTGTCACCGTCCTGGCCGTCTATGCCGTCCATAACATCAAGCATGGAAGTCTGCGCCTGTCCGTTGTCCAGTGTATAGCCAAAAGTTATCCTGTTCCCTCCGTCAACCGGCTCGATGCCCTGGATGACCACGTTTTTACCGGCTACCGCTCCGTCGCCCCCAAGAGTTTGATTCACATATCTTTTCGCTAATGCGTATGCCTGGTCTCCTGTCATTATCTCTCACCTACAATTCATACCAAGTCTTAGTTGTCTTTTCATACTTGAAAAACTGTCCCGTATCAATACAGAACGCACTGCTCCCGGTCTCCAGGTCATCATACTTGGGCAGCTTGCCCACGTCCGCAGACAATCCTTCATAATTTCTGACCTTATCACTTCCCGGCATTGCCACAAAGCTTCCCAGATCCGGGACTTCCTGGCCTGGTTCGTACCAATGCCCGTCCATTATAATTAAATTATCAGCTATCACATCTTCCTCTCCTTCCCGCGCCCCCTACCCCTCAAATACCCTCTTGTTCGCCAATTCAATCTGCTTTGCCATCTGAAACACTTTCCTTCTCCAACGGAACTCCTCCTGTCTGCTGCCCCTTTCCTTCCTGCTTCGCAAACGGGTTGTATTCCTGCTGTTTCAGCTTCTCAGTTTCTTCCTGTTCTTCTTCCCTAATCTGTGCCAATTCCTTCTCTGCATCCGTTACCCATGGGTGGTTAAGGAGGATAGTCTTCCGGGAGATGACCCCTGTGCTCTGCTGGGCAATGGAAGAAAGCTCCGCCTCATTATGTACCGAAGTCCTGGTCCATGTCTGCGCCACATCCACTGCACAAATCCCTTCATGGCGGCAAATCGCCCTTACCAGCCGGCCAAAACCTTGACGGAATTCCGTCTCCATAAGCCCCGCCTTCAGCTCCAGTAATGAATACAAATAAGAAAGCGCCACCCCGGAACTATTCCCAAAATTTTGCGGGTCAGGATCAATCCCCATGCCCTGTTCAAAAATAGATTTCCGCGTCATGGCCAGCATTTTCTCCCTTGCCTCCACAGGAATGTCAATGGTGAGGGTGCTCAGACCACCCTTGCCTTCCTCGTCACTGTCCACCTTAATTGTTTTGTACTTTTTCAGCTTCTTTAGGAATTCCCCAAGATTCTCCCCTTCGTACCCAGCCAGGATAAAAATTACTTCCTGGATGTCCTCCAGGTCGTTCAGGAAGCCGCTGTAAACTTTGTCATAGGCATCAATCAGCTCCTTTACATCATTCAGATCATTGCTGCCCTCCGCATTGTTTGGGAAAGGAATGAACGGCACCTCGCCAAAGCCGTGCTGCCAGGAACCAGGGTCTCCCTCAGGCTGCTCCCCAGCCTCCCCATACAAATCATATGGCTTTATCGCATCCATAATAGCCCGTGACTCTTTACGGAACGTGCTGCAACGCTCTTTATCCCAATATTCATAGATGTTCCACTTTTTACCTTCCTCGTCGAGCTGGTCATACACCCGCAGAAGCCCAGATAATTCCTTTTCCAGGTCATCCGTCCATACGGGTATAATCTGCTTCGGGCTTATCACTGCAAATCGGAATGCACCGTCACTATTTTTCCAGTAATGCAGCCATGCTATGGTACAGTTGGATGCATTGATGCACAAGTCCTTGCACACCTTGGCAAAACCATCCCCAAGAACTGACCGCACCGTCTTGTTGGCAGCTTCGTTCCTTGTGTCAAAAACCGGAGGATCCGTAAACAGGTAGGCAGCCTTCTGGTTCACAAGGATATTATAAAAATTAGCCGGGATCCTATTGTCCGCAGAACGCATGGGGTTCCCGTCCGAAGCCTGTGCCCTGGCACCTTTTTGCAGGATATCATTTTTCTTCCGGTAGTACCTCTCTGCCACAGTTGCCTCGCGCACCATTTCCGCGTGCCTTTTACGGCTGGCCTTCACCAACTTTTTTATCACATCAATTTCCATCAAGCAACCCCCTATTCCAATATCTTCATCCCGCCGCGCCTGCGGATTATCGTGTATGCCAGGTACCGGGCAGAATCCATACAGTGATCCCATTCTTTCACCGGCTTGTCCTCTCCCCGTTCTGCCGCCCTGGCATCCCAGATGTAAGAGCCGAATTCCTTTACTGTGTTTTCACAGGACATATCAAAAAGGATTTTCCCTTGTGTCAACAGGCCTGCCACAAAACGGATGCCGTCCAGTACATCATTGCATGCGTTTTTCACATGAAAGCCGTCTTTCTTCAGCTGCACTTTGAAACTGGCAGCTGAAGGGTCAAGCACTACATACCTGGGACTGACGCCGTCCAGCCACTTCCGTAAATCCGCGGAAAACTCAGCATCCGTCTTCTGTATTCCCTTGTCCCGCCCGGAATAGTAATACTCCCGGATGCAGTACCATATCCCGTTATCCGCCTTCCTCCACAGAAGGAATACCGTGGCGTTCTGGGTACCGTAGTCACAGCTTACGTAATAATCGCCTGCCCATCTGATCTTCCCGTCCTGGACAAGCTGCCCCACATCCACCACATGCTTCTCCACATGAAACATGTCATAGATGACTCCCTCTGCCATAGCCCACAGCCCCATGATATAGCGTTTAAAAAACACGCCCGAATATACGGACCGGTATCTCTCTTTGACCGCCCCAGATAAACTTAAATTGTCGTCCATAGTAAAGTGGGCATACAGCAAGTTTTTCAAGTCCGGCTTTTCGCCTTCCTGCTCCGCCTTTTTTCGGATCCCCGCTGCCTTCTCTTTTCCCAGGTACCAGGTGGACTTATCGATCCAGTTTACCTTGAACCAGTGATAAGGCCCGTCCGGGTTACAGTTAAACCAATATTTGCTGCCGTCAACGGAACAGCGCCCGGTGGCCTGGTTCACAAAAGACTCCGGCATCAGGGCAACCTCATCGCAGAACACGCCTGCCAGGGTGATACCCTGGATCAAATCCTGGCTGCGTTCATCCTTGCCGCCGAAAATATAAAAATAATTAGTTACATCCCCACGGATGATCTCCACCAGGTTGTCGTTCCGGTGATCCGCCACCCTGTAGCCGCGGCTCCGGAGCATCTGTTTCAGCCAGAACAGGACATTCCTCCGGAAGGATCCAATAGTCTTGCCACACATGGCGAAATTCTGACCATTAAAGCAGTCCATTGCCCAGAATACAAAAGACAGTGACATGCAAAGCGTTTTCCCTGACCGTATGGCACCGTCCGCTATAATGCCGTCATGGTCTTTTACCGGGCTGCCAGGCATCCACCAAGTGAGTATCTGCTTCTGTTTTGCGGAAAAAGGCTTAAACCGGAATATCTGTATCCTGTTGACGGTATGGCGCTTCTGCTTAATCTCCCATATTTTCTGCTTCATGGCAGAAATGCGATCCTTTACCTTATCCATCACCGTCACCCCACAGGCTGCCGGCTTCGGCATTCAGGGCATCCAGGAAACCGTCATCCTGTACTTCAGAATCCTGGCTGTCCAGTTTCATGGCTGCCAGGTCAACCTTCATCAGTTCGATTTCCAGGCGTGCCTCATCGAAACCGAAACGGTGCAAGGAGTCAATCGCCTTCTGCTTCCTGGCCTGTACCCTGGTCAGGGCATCCTCAACAGCCTGTATCTGTCCAAGCTTCCCCTGGTACTCCTTCAGGTCCGTGTCTTTATCCTTTTCAATGCCGACCTGACGCTTTACCACAGTCATACCTGAAACTGACTCTCCATCCTCATTGCATTCAGAAGCCGCCTGGATGTCCTCAATTCGCTGCAGCATCCGCCGCTCCCTCACGGTAAGCAGCCTGATCTCATGGAGCAGCAGGCTCTCCTTGTCTGTGGGCATGGATCCTATGAGCCGTTTTTCCTCCGGCTCCAGGGTATCAAAAAAGAGAGTCTCAAACTCCCCTGTCTTTAATGCGTTCTTATTTCCTGGGGGGCCTGTCCCTCCATGTCCAAGGGCATTCTGGTTGTTCGGCTGTGCCCCTTTGGTTGCAACCTTTTTCTTTTTGGGTTGCATCTTTCCCCCTGAATGGTTGCAACCTCCCTTCTTCCAGTACCTTGCCGCCCAGGACTTTACCGCAGACAGGCTGACACCATACTTTTCCGCAATATCCTTATATTTCATTCCCTTTTTATAATCTACGTAAGCCTGTTCCCTTATCTCATCACCCAACCATCACCACCACTCATTCGTTTCGTTTTTGACTATTTCAAAGAGGGACAACTGGGGCTATCCTTTCCCATATTCACACACATACAAAAGGCACCCCCTTCCAGTCGTACCAGAAGAAAATGCCCTTATGAAGGAAACCCAGATCCCGCATGCCTTGTCTGCTATGGCATAGTATCATATTACACGCTTCAGTCGTGACATGTGTGACATTCGTGACAAATTTTAAAAATTTTTCATGAACCTTTCAAATTCCTTTTTTACACTATTCTCTGTAGCCTTTCTCCCCATCCTCGCCGCCACCTGCTTCCATGCCAAACCCTCCAGGTAACGGTACCTGATGATCCGCTGCATCCGGGATGGAATGGTTAGCATCCACTCCTCCACATGCAGTTTTATTTGCTCCGCTTTCGCCTTCTGCTGTTCCAGGAGCTTTTCCTCATACCGCAGATTGCTGTCCTCTTTCACAGTAAAAGCTGTTCCCTGGATTTTGAAATGCTGTTTAACATAAGGGAATTCATGCATGGAGCCTGTCACATTCGTCTGGATAATGGTTTTCTTTTTCCGGTTCAGCTTCTGTATCTCCTTCTCTGTCTCCTCCATCAGTTCGCATGCGTCTATGTATGCCTGAAGTATTGTTTTGTCCAAAAAGCGGCACCTCCTTTACCTTGCTTTATTACTCTTTCCCGCACCTCTCAAACTCAATCACCCATACCCAGGGATTAGCTTCCCAGCCGTATCTGCCCTTATCCTGCCGGGAAAGCGTGGAATCCCATATGGCTATAAAATTATCCCTGGCCTGCCCATAGGCATTATCCGGGTCATTGTACGCCTCCGGGAGGATTGCCACGCCCTCACTCAGGAAGTCCCCCAGCTTCATGTCCTGCAGCCGCTCCACCCGTACATCCGTCACCTTGAGCCAGATCCGGGCAGCTTCCTTGGGCATGTGGATGGAGGGACGCCATGTAATTCTTTCCGGGCAAGGATGACCCGCGCGATATATGTAGCAGCCCTCCGATACAGAATCCCTATCCTCATGAATTACTGGAGTTTTCTCAAGCATGCATTCTTCATCATCCTCATTATCCATACAGTCAATACAGCATTTGAATGCCCACGTTTCACGGACGTACAGGATGTCCCCTTTCCTGCATGGCGGGGTCTTTTCTATGTACGGAAGCAATTTATGCCATGTTCTTCCATCTGGATTTTTACCATGCGTTTCACCTTCGATATCCTTCTGAATCTCTATCAGGCGGGTTCCATACTTATCTGTGCGTACCTTCATTTCTGTATTGCTGTATTTGTATTTCACCACACGCCTCGTGGCTCCCTTCATGCCATCCAAAATCGCCTGCACCATGTCTGTATTAAATAAAACTGGCAATACCCTGCCCATATTCCGCTGCCTCCTTTTTCTCCGCCATTTCTGACGCATTCCCATAATCTGTTTATGGCTTTGCGGATGTTTATGTGATCTGCCCTGTCAGCTCTGCATATTCGTTAAATAATTTCTGCAAATCGCAATTACCACATTCCCCATCACACCCCACAAAACATTTCATCTCGATATCATCTATTTCACTTTTTCCTCCGCTTGTAAGCGGATTAGTGAAACTACACCATTCTTTTGGGACGAATGAGCCATCTTCCATTTTCGTCATTTCAATCATTTTCCCCATCTCCCTAATTCTTTCAATGTAGCTTCGGCTTCTTCTTGTGAAAGAAAGCATCTGTAAAAATCAAGATACGGTTTATCGGTAATAATGTTTTCTGATTCACAAATCACACCGTCATGAGCGTCATACTTTAGCAATATTGTTCCGTCAGATGTAATAACAATATTATCAATGTCATATATCTTAATTTCCTTGTTTGAAAGTCTTTCATCGGTATCAATTACGTAAATCCTATCTCCCACCGCGCAAGGCAGCTTCAGAAGTTTCCCTTGTTCCTCCAAATCCTCGTATTCTGCCAGTTTATCAATAGGGCTTCCATTGCCTAAATCATGAAGGCTCCACTGCAAATCTCCACATCGTTCACATTCAAACGGTTGCTTAAGTACACCAATTCCTTCACTGTTCCTTACTGTAAATCTCTCCATAATCCCTCCTTACCCAAACTTAAGCTGCCCTGTCTCCTCCTCACCGATCCTTATGTTCCCGGTGCGCTCCGCCACGCACAGCTCCGGCAGGTTTGTCCGGACC
>CAJTPH010000014.1:0-6804 GCA_910578215.1 uncultured Acetatifactor sp.
TCATTTACAATGCCGCTCCCGCCGTATTTCACATCATCCGTATTCAGAAGCTCCTTATATTTTCCATGAAAGGGAACTCCCGTAGTCAGCTCCTTCCCGACGCCGGCAAAATTTGCCGCCACAAGAAGCGCCTGGTCTTCCTTTTCCCCATACCTTACATAGGTGAGGTAACAGTCGTTGGCGGAGATATTGTTGATCCACTCAAAGCCCTCCGGCACATCGTCCTTTATATACAGCTCCCTCCTGGACTGATAGAGCCTGTTCAGGTCCTTCACCAGCAGCGAGACACCTTTGTGCTCCGGCACGCTCTCAAGCTCCCACTCCACACGCCTGTTTTCATTCCACTCGTCAAATTCGCCCAGCTCCTGCCCCATGAACAAAAGCTTTTTACCCGGGTGGGTCATCATATAGGCATAGGTCAGGCGCAGGTTTGCAAACTTCTGCTCCTTTTCTCCCGGCATTTTCCCCAGCATGGTGGCCTTTCCGTGAACCACCTCGTCGTGGGAGAACACCAGCATGAACCTCTCACTGTACGCGTATATCATGCTGAAGGTCAGCTCCCCGTGGTGATGCGCGCGAAAATACGGGTCGTACTGGATATACTGAAGATAGTCGTTCATAAAGCCCATGTTCCACTTGTAATCAAACCCCAGCCCGTCCTCCTCCAGGCTGCCCGTGATTCTGGGAAACGCGGTGCTTTCCTCCGCAATGCTCAAAACGCCCCTGTTGCGCCTGTGCAGGACGGAATTAATGTGCTTGATCAGCTCCACCGCCTCCAGATTCTCCTTGCCGCCGTACATATTTGCAACCCATTCCCCATCCTTCTTGCCGTAATCCAGATAGAGCATGCTTGCCACCGCATCCATGCGGATACCGTCCGCATGATACTTCTCCACCCAGAACAAAGCGTTGGCAATGAGATAATTGGCCACCTGGGGCCTGCCGTAATTGTAGATCAGGGTGCCCCAGTGGGGATGACTGCCCTGCCTGGGGTCCTTATGCTCATAGAGACAGGTGCCGTCAAAATTGGACAGCCCATAGACATCCCGAGGAAAATGCGCCGGCACCCAGTCCAGGATCACACCGATTCCCGCCTTGTGCAGCTCATTTACAAAATACATAAAATCCTTGGGGGAACCGTAGCGTGCGGTGGGCGCATAATAGCCGATGACCTGATAGCCCCAGGAGCCGTCAAAGGGATGCTCCATCACCGGCATCAGCTCCACATGGGTATAGCCCATCTCTTTAATATACGGAATCAGCTTGTCCGCAATTTCCCTGTAATTTGCGTAGGTCTCGCCCTGGCCTGCCTCCATGAAGGAGCCAAGATACATCTCATAGACGCTGACAGGCGCGCTTCCGGTCTGAAATTCCTCTCTTTTTTCAATAAAAGCCTCATCCTCCCAGGCAAAGCCCTCCAGGTCGGCTATGACAGATGCCGTGTCAGGACGCAGCTGCGCCGCGTTGCCATAAGGGTCCGCCTTTAAATAAACGGCCCCTCCCATTGCCTTCAGCTCATATTTATAGTTGTCTCCCGCCTTCGCGTCGGGCACAAACAGCTCAAAAATTCCGGAATCCCACAGCCTGCGCATCTGATGGATACGCCCGTCCCAACCGTTGAAATCCCCCACCACGCTGACACGCACCGCTCCGGGAGCCCACACCGCGAAATAAGTGCCCTCCACTCCCTCCAAGGTCATGGGATGCGCGCCAAGCTTTTCATAAACGGTATAGTGGATGCCGTTCTTAAACTTGTCCGTATCCTCCCTGGTGATCAAGGGCTGAAAGCGGTACGCCTCTCCCCTGATCCGCTCGGTGCCGTCGCTCTCGGTCACCTTGTAGTGATATACCGGCTGTTCGGTCCCCGGAAGAAACGCAGCAAAATAACCGTCCTCGTCGGCAAGCGCCATCTCCACCGTCTCTCCCGACTTCTCAAATACGATCTCAGCCTCCTTCGCCTGGGGAAAATACGCCTGCACCAGGGTCTGCGCCCCGCATTTATGAGGTCCCAGCAGCTCATGTGGGTTATCGCTCTCGGAATAAATAATATCCTCTATCTTTGGCCAGTTCATCTGCCTGTAAAGCTTATTTGTCATGGTTATACCTCCTGCGTGCTTCACACACGTTCCAGTCAACAGTTTATGCCGGCAGAAGCCTGCTAACGGCTTCTGCCGTATGAAAGCGGTTCTCTTAAGCTTACCTCCCTGTGCAGCCCGGCTGGGACTCCAAGCCATGCAGGAATAATCCGCTTCTCAGCTTCGGCTCAAACCATGTAGATTTGGGCGGCATAAGCCGTCCCGCATCAGCCACCGCAAACAGCTCCCCTATGGAGGTGGGATACATGGAAAACGCCACCCGCATATCCCCATGGACCCTGCGCTCAAGCTCCTTCAACCCCCTGATTCCTCCCACAAAATCAATCCGCCTGTCTGTCTTGGGGTCCTCTATCCCCAGCACCGGCTTCAAAAGATGATTCTGCAGCAGGGACACATCCAGGCCGTCCACCGCATCCTCCGACAAAATATGAGACTTTGCCGTGAGCTTATACCAATTTCCGTCCAAATACATGCCAAAGCAGCCCTTCTTATCCGGTTTGTAGGGCGAAGCAGGCGCATCCTCCACCAAAAAGCCCTCGGAGACCTTTTCCATAAATTCTTCCGCAGTATATCCGTTTAGATCCCGAACCACACGATTATAATCCATGATATGAAGCTCCTCGTCGGGGAAAAGCACTGCCAAAAAGTAATTGAACTCCTCCTCTCCCGTGAATTCCGGATACTTCTGTCTGCGCTTCAGCCCAACCTTTACCGCGGAGGCACAGCGATGGTGCCCGTCCGCTATATAAACCGCAGGAATCTCGGAAAAGCTTTTGCGTATTGTCTCAATCCTTCCCTCGTCACCTATCACCCAAACCCGGTGCCTCACACCGTCCTCCGACACAAAATCATAGACCGCCTCCTGGCCTTTCACCTCCGCAGTCAGCTCCCGCAGAACATCGCTTGTCCTGTATGCAAGAAAAATGGGGCCTGTCTGCATGTTGCAGACATCCACATGGTTAATACGGTCCTGCTCCTTGTCCGCCCGGGTGTTCTCATGCTTCTTAATCACATTATTCAAATAATCGTCTATGGAAGCACATGCCACAATTCCTGTCTGCGCCTTGCCGTCCATAACCTGCTCATATAAATAATAACAGGCCTTTTCCTCCCTTATAAAGCTTCCCTCGGCAATTCTCTCCCGCAGAAGCCCCGCCGCCCTCTCATAGACCTGAGGCGCGTAAGTGTCAACCTCATTTCCAAAACCTGTTTCCGCACGGTCGATGGCAAGAAAGGAATCCGGATTTTTCCTTACGATCTCCGCCGCCTCCTCTCTGTTGTACACATCATAAGGCAACGCTGCAATTCTGCTCTCCCGCCCGGGCGCCGGACGGTATGCAGAAAAAGGTCTGATTTCCGCCATTCTTTTATCCTCCATAAAATTCATATATTTTTACTTTTAAACAACAGTAAATTATGCTATAATCCATAATAATCGCCGGGCGCCGGACTCTGCCCTTTGCGGACATCGCGCAGCGGCTGGATTCTTGAGTGTATTATACCATATTCTCATGCGCTTCGGCGCATATGGAATCAGAAGTTGACACAATGACCTTCTGTGTCATCATTATACCATATTATCGTGCGCTTCAGCGCACATGGAATCAGAAGTTGACACAACACACTTTTGTGTCAACATTATACCATACATTGCCACAATTGAACAGAAAGGATTGCTGATATGACGGAAGAAAACAAAAAAATATTAGAGAGAATCAACGCTTATGCGGAAAATACCCTGGGGGAAATCGACCCTCAGAAGGTTCAGGTATCCGTACAGCTTGAAAAGCTCAAACCGATTATGGAGGAAATTGCAAAAGAAAAAGGCATCAGCCTTGAAGATATGTTTATTTTATATATGGATCTTCAGAGCGAAGCTTCCTGCCTGACTCAGAAGAAATTAGAGGACAGTCTTCAGGACCTGAATGAAGGAACTGACGGAATGCCCCTGCTGTTCCGGTAACAGCGGGGGCACGGATTATTCATGCCCAATATTAGATTTGTGTGTTCTTCTCAAGAATTAATATCTAATATTGTATATCGCATCGGCATGTCAGTCAATTATATAGTCCGGAATTTAAAGCACACAAAAAACTGCCCCATTTTCTGGGACGGCTTTCTGTGTACAATGAAGCTCGCTGTTCTCTTATTACGAGGTTCCTTTTTTCCGATTAAATTCTTTCCAGAAGACTGCTCGCCTGAAAAGGCTTTGCGACAAAACCGTCCGCGCCAAGCTCCAGTGCCTTTTTCACGATTTCTTCCGTGCATAGCGCCGACAGCATAATAACCTTTAAATACGAATAATCCTTCTTTATTTTCTCAAGAACCTCCAATCCGTTTAACCCCGGCATATTAATATCCAGAACGCACACATCGGCACGGATGCCGTTGTCCGCCTGTAATTTCTCCAGACACTCCTCTCCGCTCCCATGCTGCACAACTCTGTGACCGGCACTGCCCAGTATGTCCGTCAGCATCATTCTCATAAAATCCGAATCGTCCACAACAAGAACCAGCTTTGACATCCTGCCCGCGGAAGAAGCATAATCAAAAATACTGTCGATCTGACTCTGGTTCAGTATGCTGTCCCCAATACCCTGTACGGACTTTACCAATGCAGAATACGAACGCATCGGCTTATCCTGCTCCGAAAGCGGCTCTCTTTTTCCAAAATTACCGCAGCCCAAAAGCTCGTCAGCAGACACCTCTAAGACCTTTGCTATTCCGGGGACCATGGCAATATCCGGGTATGAAGCCCCGATTTCCCAGCGCGAAACTGCCTGAGAGGTTACGGACAGAGCCTGCGCCAGCTCCTCCTGCGTCATCCCTTTTCTTCCCCGATACTCCCTGATAATATTTCCTATTTCCATCAATCCTTCCTCCTTTTTATCTCTTTATTTTAAAACACTATGTCATGACTTAGCTTTACAATAACTTTACCATAGCGCACACCCCCTGTCACCCAATTACTGCTTGAATTCAGAAGGCATGCCCGGGCACAGCTGGCTCTTGGACAGCTCTCACATTCACTGATTGCTCCAGGAACACCTTCACTTCAATGCTTCATCCAGAAGGACCCTCACTTATAGCTCAAGTATTTGAATCTAATTTGCTCCTGACGACTGCCAAAAACGAAAATCTATTGACACGGAAATCATAATTTGGCACAATAAATATTATATATTACTGCAGTCTGCATAATCTTATCTAAATAAATACTGCAGGGAAAACCGGTATTAAACCCACAGCTTACCCAAAAAAATCCAGACGAACGGAGGAAAACAGCGTGGAACAGCATAAACTGAACAATTCTCCCATTGCCTATTATGTCAGCGGAACGGAACAGAAGGAATGGCTCCTTTTCCTTCATGCCGCTTTCGTGGATCACAATATGTTCAGGGCACAGACCGAATATTTCAGGGATAAATATAACGTATTAGCCGTCGATATCATCGGCCATGGACAGTCCACAGACACGCGCAGAGGCGACAGCATAGATAAAATGTCAGAGTGGATTTATGATATATTAAGAGCGGAAAAAATAGAAAATATACATATAACAGGCATTTCGTTAGGGGCGGTTCTGGCTCAGGATTTTGCAAACCGCTATCCCGGCGCAGTTAAATCGCTTGCCTGTTTCGGCGGGTACGACATCAACCGCTTTGACGGGAAAATGCAGAAGGAAAACGGCGCGAAGCAAATGCTTATGATGTTGAAGGCAATGTTTTCCATAAGATGGTTCGCCAGGGCGAATAAGAAAATATCCGCCTTTACCTCTCAGGCACAAGACGAATTTTATGAGATGAATATCCGGTTTCCAAGGAAATCATTTATGTACCTGGCTTCGCTGGGCAGCATGATAAACAAAAATCAGATACAAAAAAGGCACTATCCCCTGTTGATCGGGTGCGGGCAGTACGATATTCCCCAGGAGCTGGCGGCAGTAAAGCTTTGGAAAAACAACGAGCCGAATTGCCAGGTGGTTATTTTTGAGAATGCGGGGCATTGCGTCAATATGGACACCCCCACGGAATTCAACAAAACGATGGAAACATTTTGGGCAACTCCCCTGCTTATTCCAGCTCCGTAATTTTTTCTTTTACACTTTTTGCAAACCTCAAAATAAATTCCTCCGTATAGCCGGATACGGACAGCTCTTTATCCTTTAAAAGCGGCAGAAGGTCCATTGCAAAAATTGTTTCCCGGGCGGTGTCAACGCCGTGGGCCTGGCTGAATGTGGCGTTGGCGCGCCTGCGTCCCACAACGGCCAGATCATAGCGCTTCCCGCCCGCAATCTGCGAGTCAAAAACCCCAAGCAGCGCAGCTTCCAGGTCCTCCCTTCCGCCCACGTCAAATACCACCTTTTCATCCTCGTTTACCCAGTCCAGCCCCCGCCAAACCTCGCAGCCGTAAAATGCCTCCGGGATATAGCCAAGCTCTCTCAACGCCTGCACAAGGCGCAGCGCTACCGCCACATGGGTTTCATGCCTGTCCGCCGTATTATGCGTATAGATAATCCTGGGTGTTGTCCTTGAAACGATTTCTTTAAAATACTCTACCGCCGTGCTGTCCGACGAGTCCTTTAGCTTCCCAGAGGGCAGGTCAAGAAAAATCTGTGCGTTGTACTCGCCGATCACCGCTGCCCTTTTCTGTTCCTCCTTGCGCAGACACATCATATCCCCGTCGGTAAGACCGGCATATTTTCCGC
>CAJTPH010000014.1:6832-87790 GCA_910578215.1 uncultured Acetatifactor sp.
CCGCCGCAACCACCCCCGTAAAGTGCAGCTCAGGATTTTTAAAGCATTTCATTATTCCGTCGTAGGCCATAAATTCAATATCGTCCTGATGCGCCGATACGGCAAGATGTGTGGTCCTTTTAAGCGCATCGCTTTCGTTTGTCTTCCCGGGAATAAAAATTTCCATGGAAAGTTTTTCTTCCATATGACGCCTCCCTCATAACAGCAGCTCTTTTTGCAAATATACATCCCTTAAGCAGTCGGGCAGGAGAAAAGCCTTTCTCCTGCCCGACCGGCGGCATCCGCCAAAATTTGTAAAATCACTTACCTGCAGCCTGCCCCGTCTCAGCCCTTCACGATCCTGACCCTGAACACGCCGTCGATGCCCTCAAGAGCCTCCACGATCTCCCGGGTAGGCGCCGCCTCCACGTCCAGCATGGTATAGGCAACCTCGCCCCTTGACTTGTTGGTCATGTCGCTGATGTTGATGCCCTTCTGTCCGAACTCCGCGGTAAACTTGGTAATCATGTTTGCAATATTCTTATGGAATACCGCCACACGTCCCGCTTTGGTACAGACGCCCATGTCACAGGCAGGATAATTCACACTGTTTCTGATATTGCCGTTTTCAAGATAATCCATCATCTCCTGCACCGCCATCACCGCGCAGTTATCCTCTGCCTCCTCGGTACTCGCTCCCAGGTGAGGAATGACGATACAGCCCTTCTGCCCTGCAGTTACAGGGTTGGGGAAGTCGGATACATAGCGGGCTATCTTGCCGCTCTGTATGGCTTCCAGCACATCCTTCTCATTTACAAGCAGGTCTCTGGCATAATTTAAAAGGATGACGCCCTTCTTCATCTTTGCTATGGACACAGCGTTGATATATCCCTTTGTCTCCTCCAGCAAAGGCACATGAATGGTTATATAGTCGCACTGTGAATAAATGTCGTCGATGTTTGTCACATGAACCACCGCACGGCTTAAGCTCCACGCCGCGTTCACGGACAGATAGGGATCAAAGCCGTATACTTCCATTCCCAGCGCCACGGCGGCGTTGGCAACCTGAACGCCCACGGCGCCCAGACCGATGACGCCAAGCTTTTTTCCCATGATCTCGGAGCCGGCAAAATTTTTCTTTTCCTTCTCTGCCGCCTTCGCAATATCCGCGTTATCCCTGGATGCCTTTACCCAGTCGATACCGCCGACAACGTCCCTCGCCGCAAGCAGCATGCCCGCAAGCACCAGCTCCTTCACGCCGTTTGCGTTTGCGCCGGGGGTGTTGAACACAACGATTCCCTTTTCCGCGCACTTCGCCAGCGGAATATTGTTGACGCCCGCACCGGCACGCGCCACCGCCAGCAGCTTCTCAGGAAGCTCCATCTCGTGCATGGATGCGCTTCTCACCAAAACGCCGTCCGCCTCTTTGACATCCGCCGTTATCTCATACTGTTCGCTGAAATTCTTTAAGCCCACATCCGCTATGGGATTTAAGCAATTAATCCTGTACATGGTTTCCTCCTCCATATCCGTATCGACTCTTTGTTATTCCGCCCTCTTTGCTTATACGAAAGCCCTGTTCTTATTTCAGGTTCTCCGCCTCAAACTTCTTCATAAACGCAACCAGCTTCTCAACGCCCTCCATCGGCATTGCGTTGTAAATGCTGGCGCGCATACCGCCCACGGTCCTGTGTCCCTTAAGATTCTCAAAGCCCGCCGCCTTTGCTTCCTTCACGAATTTGGCATCCAGCTCCTCGTCTCCGGTCACAAAGGGCACATTCATCAGAGAGCGGTCTTCCTTGCGGACGGTGCCCTTAAAGAGCCTGCTCTCATCAAGGAAATCGTACAGAATCTTTGCCTTCTTCTCGTTGTGCTCCTTCATTGCCGCCAGACCGCCCTGTCTCTTGAGCCACTTGAACACCTTGCCGCAGATATAAATGCCGTATGCGGGCGGAGTGTTATACATGGAGCCGTTGTCCGCATGGGTCTTGTAACGGAGCATGGTGGGCGTCCCGGGCAGCACATCCTCCGTGATCAGATCCTCTCTGATAATCACGATAACCACGCCCGCGGGTCCGATATTCTTCTGTACGCCGCCGTAAATCACGCCGTATTTGGTCACATCCACAGGCTCGGAAAGAAAACAGCTGGACACGTCCGCAACCAGGGTTTTGCCCTTGGTGTTGGGCAGGGTCTTGAACTTTGTACCGTAAATGGTGTTATTCTCGCAGATATATACATAATCCGCATCTTCGCTGACGGGCAGGTCGGAACAGTCGGGGATATAAGAAAAGGTCTTATCCTCGGAGGAAGCGATCTTGTTTGCCTTGCCGTATATACATGCCTCCTGATATGCCTTTTTGGCCCACTGTCCGGTGACGATGTAATCGGCAGTCCCGTTTTTCATCAGGTTCATGGGAATCATGGCAAACTGCTGGCTTGCCCCTCCCTGCAGAAAGAGTACCTTATAATTGTCAGGAATGTTCATCAGCTCTCTCAAATCAGCCTCCGCCTCCTGAATAATCGCCTCATATGCCTTGGAACGGTGGCTCATCTCCATAACGGACATTCCGGTCCCGTTATAATCGAGCATTTCATCCGCAGCCTCCTTTAATACCTCCTCCGGCAGAACCGCAGGCCCCGCAGAAAAATTGTACACTCTGGACATCTCTCTATTCCTCCTCAGATTTAATATATACGAATGGTACGCCTTTAGAACATTGCCCTGCCTTTCCGTTACAAGGCTGCCAGTACAGCCCATAATCCGGCATGAGCACAAAATACAAAATAATACACATAGGGATAGAATAATCTAAACAGTCGCTTTAGTCAAGTACATTATTAAATTATTTTTATAAACCCTACAGCCCCTGTCCCGGCATTTCCCTGTCTGCCTTCAATAAAACATAATCACCGGCATTCCCACCTTCACCATTTCATAAAGCTGCGAAGCCTTCTCCGAAGGCGTATTGATGCAGCCGTGGGAGCCGTTTGTCTTATAGATTTCGTCCCCGAAGCTCCTTCTCCAGGAGGCGTCGTGGATGCCCACCCCTCCGACCACAGGCATCCAGTATTTTACGAAGGACGCATAATCGGCTCCTCTGAGAATGCGGTTTCTCTGCTTGGAATAGACATAATAAATTCCCTCCGGAGTTCCCCTGCGCTTTGAAGTGTCCCCCGTCACCACGTCCGTATCCAGCACCAGCTCTCCCTCAAAATAAAAATACATACGCTGCTGGGTCATATCGATCTTGATATAGGTATCTCCGATATCGTCCAGCCCCCGCACATAGCCCTTTTGTTTATATGCCGGAACATGAATCTCCGTCTCGGCGCGCTGTGTCTGCACTGCCTTGAACAAATAAGCCGTCTCCGCTTCCACATCTATCCTGGTTCCGTAAGTCCCGTACTTTACGGTGACCGCATCGCCTCTGGTAGAGAGGAATTCCCTCTCTTTTTTATATGTATTATATTCCTCCGCAAGCTGTTCCACCCAGCTTCGTACTTTTTCCCTGTTCACAAGCAGGCTGCCGTCCGTATCCAGCGCCGGTAAGCCTTCCTGACCCGGGCCCTTTGCCTCCTGCCTCTCCAGAAAATGGCTTGTGATATCCGCAGTCAGGAGAATGCTCTCGGTTCCCATGTCATACACGATTTTACAGTCAGTAAAATCGCTGATTTTCTGCCAAAGCTCCCTCTGTTCCCTGTCCTGAGGCGTGTCCTCCCTGTCATAGCGGCAATTTCCCGACGTCAGATCTATGACGGTCTCTCCCCGCGAAAGGCATGCTTTTATATAATCGAACGCCTTTTTTGTGTCCAGACGTCCCCGGTTCCCGTCCTTCAGATAATAACCGGCTGCCTCATCATAGCCAAGAAGCACGCCGTCTTTTTTGGAAAGCTCCCCTGTCACCATATCCAGAGAATCAAACTCCGCCTGCAGCCTTTCCTCATCCCAGACATATGCTTCTGCCGCAAGATGTGCGGACGCGGCGTTCTTAAGACGATTCACCCAGAAGCCGCCTGCGTTCTGCTTTAAATATTCCCTTAAAGCGTCGGTATAATCGGGGCGGATGCCCGCTTCGCTCATCTCTATAGTCTCGGACACTCCGCCCCCGCCCAGGATAACCACCCTGAGCGGCTGTGTATTTTCTGCAGGCCCGTTTTTTAACAGCTCCTCATTTACCTGTTCCACCGTTTTTCCGGTGCAGTAAATTCCGTTGATCCATGTGTTTACCGGAAAATTTCTACGGTAATACAGGGCGAGGAAAAAGTACGCCGCAAGGACAACAAGCGCGCCCAAAAGCATGAGGCGCGCCAGAAAGCCAAAAAACTTTTTCATCCGCACAAGTTCCCTGTATGGTCCCTTTGATAAGTCATTTACTTCTAAAATTATTTTATCGGTATTTATTGCTTTGTTTACCTTCATTTATGTTTTATCCGATTCCTGCAGGGCTTTAGATGTCGTCCCCGTCAAAGACCTCCGCGATGGGCGCGCCCGCGGGAACCATGGGAAATACCTTGTCGTCCTCGGGAATAACGCACTCGATCAGCACCGGCGCCTTTAGCGCAATGGCCTTCTCCAATGCAGGCACGATCTCCTCCTTCTTTGTGACACGAATCGCCTCACAACCCAGGCCCTCCGCACATTTGCAGAAATCCACCTTATCATTCAGTACCGTCTGTGAATAGCGCTTCCCGTAAAACAGGGTCTGCCACTGGCGCACCATCCCCAGCACATGATTGTTGATGACCACCTGGATAATGGGGATATTGTAACGGCTTGCCGTTGCAAGCTCGTTCATATTCATCCGGAAACAGCCGTCCCCCGCAATATTGATACAGATCCTGTCCGGCTGCCCTACCTGCGCGCCGATACATGCGCCCAGCCCATAGCCCATGGTCCCCAGGCCGCCCGAGGACAGGAAGGTCCTGGGCTTCGTATAATGATAATACTGCGCTGCCCACATCTGATGCTGCCCCACATCCGTGGTAATCAAAGCTTCGCCGCCTGTGACCCTATCGATGGCCTCCATGATATAAGGGCAGGAAAGGACGCTGTCGTCATACTTCAGAGGATACTTTTTCTTCATATCAAAAATGGACTGCATCCACTGGCTGTGATCCTGCTTTGTGAGCCTTTTGTTCAGCGCCCGCAGCACCGTCTTTAAATCTCCCGTCAGACCTGCGTCCACACGGATATTTTTGTTGATCTCCGCCGCGTCAATATCAATGTGCACGATTTTTGCGCCCTCGGCAAACTTCTTCGGATTCCCGATCACACGGTCCGAAAATCTTGCACCCAATGCGATCAGAAGGTCGCACTGGCTGACGCCCAGATTGGACGTCTTAGTGCCGTGCATACCGATCATACCGGTATACCGCGGACTTCTTCCGTCAAAAGCACCCTTGCCCATCAGCGTATCGCACACGGGAGCGTCGATCAGCTCCGCAAATTCCGCCACCTCGCAGGAGGCGCCGGAAATGATGGCTCCGCCTCCGAGATAGATATAAGGTCTCTGCGCCTGATTGATATACTCCACCACCTGATCAAGCTCCTGCTCCGTACAGGACATGCTCCTTTCTTCCGCGGAAAGGCTGTTTTCCATATGGTCCGAAGCTTCATTTTTGATCTTCGCAGGCGTGTACTCGCAGACAGCAGCAGTCACATCCTTGGTAATATCCACCAGAACCGGACCCGGACGCCCGCTTCTGGCGATCTCAAACGCCCTTCTTAAGGTATCCGCAAGCTGGTTAATATTTTTTACAATATAGCCATGCTTTGTGATCGGCATGGTAACGCCGGCGATGTCCACCTCCTGAAAGCTGTCCTTCCCCAGCATGGGCAGGGTAACGTTTGCCGTAATTGCAACCATGGGAACGGAATCCATGTACGCCGTGGCAATACCCGTCACCAGATTGGTCGCTCCGGGACCGCTGGTAGCAAGGCACACGCCTACCCTGCCAGTTGCACGGGCATAGCCGTCCGCCGCATGAGCGGCCCCCTGCTCATGGGACGTCAATATATGATTAATTTCGCTGCTGTGCCTGTAAAGGGCATCATAAATATTCAAAATGGCTCCGCCGGGGTAGCCGAATACGGTGTCCACCCCCTGCTCCTTCAGGCATTCCACAACGATTTCCGAACCGTTAAGCTGCATTTTCATGTCCTCCCCATCCTGTAATAACTGTTTCCACGTAAACGACGCACTGTAAATTTTTCAGCCTCTCACAGCCTCCTTCACTTTTAACGTCAAATTCTCCCGATTCACCGTCCCGCCATGACATAAGTATGAAATACGCCAGCGGTAACACTCACTTCCCAGGAATCTCCAATACGGCTCCCTTGTTACCGCTTGTTACAAGCTCCCTGTACCTGGACAGGTATCCCGTCGTAACCTTCGGCTCCCTGGGCTGCCATTTGGCGCGTCTTTCGGCAAGCACCTCATCCGACACCAGCACATCCAGCTTGTTTTCGGGAATGTTGATGCTGATGATGTCTCCTTCCTCCACCAGCGCAATGGGACCGCCCACCGCCGCCTCCGGGGAGACGTGCCCGATGGACGCGCCGCGGGACGCGCCGGAGAAACGCCCGTCCGTGATCAGCGCCACACTGGAGCCAAGCCCCATGCCCGCAATGGCAGAGGTGGGATTGAGCATCTCGCGCATGCCCGGTCCTCCCTTGGGTCCCTCATAACGGATGACCACCACATCCCCCGCCACAATCTTGCCGCCCTTGATGGCGTCGATAGCGTCCTCCTCGCAGTCAAACACCCTGGCAGGTCCCTGATGAACCAGCATCTCGGGCACCACCGCGGAACGCTTCACCACGCCGCTGTCAGGCGCAAGATTGCCCTTTAAGATGGCAATGCCTCCTGTCTCGGAATAGGGATTTTCCGCCGGGCGGATAACCTCGGGGTTCCTGTTTTTGCAATTCTCTATATTTTCGCCGATGGTTGTGCCGTTTACCGTCATGCAATCCAGATGCAGCAGGTTCTTCTTGGTGAGCTCGTTCATCACCGCGTAGACGCCGCCCGCCTCGTTCAGATCCTCCATATAGGTGGGACCCGCCGGCGCCAGATGGCACAGGTTCGGAGTCCTTGCGGAAAGCTCGTTGGCAATGTCAAGGTTTAAGTCCACCCCCGCCTCCCTGGCGATTGCGGGCAGATGCAGCATGGAATTGGTGGAGCATCCCAGAGCCATATCCACGGTCAGGGCATTCATAAATGCCTTTTCCGTCATAATATCCCGGGGCTTGATGTCCCTTTCCACCAGCTCCATGATCTTCATGCCGACATGCTTCGCCAAACGGATTCTCTCGGAATAAACCGCAGGGACAGTGCCGTTGCCCTTAAGCCCCATGCCGATTGCCTCCGTCAGGCAGTTCATGGAATTGGCGGTATACATGCCGGAGCAGGAGCCGCAGGTAGGACAGACCTTCTCCTCGTACTCGCAAAGCTCCTCCATGGTCATGGTGCCGGCCGCCACGCTTCCCACCGCCTCAAACATGGAGGAAAGGCTCTTTTTCTGGCCATGAATGCGCCCTGCCAGCATGGGGCCGCCGGAAACAAAAATCGTCGGTATATTCACTCTTGCCGCCGCCATCAGAAGACCGGGGACATTTTTATCGCAGTTGGGGATACAGACCAATCCGTCAAAGCCGTGGGCAAGCGCCATGCACTCTGTGCTGTCCGCAATCAGGTCTCTTGTCACCAGGGAATACTTCATCCCCACATGCCCCATTGCAATGCCGTCGCAGACCGCGATTGCCGGGAACATGACCGGGGTCCCCCCTGCCATTGCCACGCCCAGCTTCACCGCCTCGGCGATTTTATCAAGGTTCATATGCCCGGGCACGATCTCGTTATAGGAGCAGACAATGCCGATCAAGGGGCGCCTTCTCTCCTCCTCCGTGTAGCCCAGCGCGTTGAATAAGCTTCTATGCGGCGCCTGCGCGGTGCCTGTCTTTACGGAATCACTTCTCATATCTTATCTTTCCTTTTCTTTTAATATTTTAAAACGCTCCAGTAATATTATTAAACGCTCCGGCTCAATCATGACCGCCGCCGTTTTCCGCCTGCGGCGCCCCAATGTCAAACCGAATATCCCATACGCCCTGCAGTCTATCTGATTCTCTCCGCCAGCAGGTCTCCCATTCTGGAGCAGCCCACTCTTTCACAGCCGGGGGACATGATATCCCCTGTGCGGTAGCCGTCCTTCAGGACCTGCTTTACCGCGTTTTCAATGGCCTCCGCCTCCTTGTCCAGATCGAAGCTGTACCGCAGCATCATTGCAGCGCTTAAGACCGTGGCAATGGGATTTGCGATATCCTGTCCGGCGATATCGGGCGCAGAGCCGTGGCTTGGCTCGTAAAGCCCGAATTTGGTATCGTTTAAGCTTGCGCTTGCCAGCATGCCGATAGACCCCGTCACCATGCTCGCCTCGTCGGAGAGAATATCCCCGAACATATTCTCGGTGAGGATCACGTCAAACTGCGCCGGGTCCTTCACAAGCTGCATGGCACAGTTGTCCACCAGCATATGCTCCAGCTTAACCTCCGGATAGTCCCCTGCGACCTCCTCTACCACCTTCCTCCAGAGTCTGGAGGAATCCAGCACGTTCGCCTTATCCACGCTGGTTACCTTCTTCCTGCGCTTCATTGCAATGTCAAAGCCCTTGACGGCAATGCGGCGGATCTCGTTCTCGTCATAGGTCAGGGTATCCACGGCCTTCAGCACGCCGTTCTCCTCAAACGTTTTTCTCTCTCCGAAATACAGCCCCCCGGTGAGCTCACGCATAATCATCATGTCAAAGCCCGCCTTGCTGATCTCCTCCTTCAGAGGGCATGCTCCGGCGAGCTCGTCATAAAGCACTGCGGGGCGCAGGTTCGCAAACAGATTCAGAGCCTTCCTGATTGCCAGAAGCCCTGCCTCCGGGCGCTTTTCGGGCGGCAGCTTATACCAGGGAGAGGTGGTGGTATCGCCGCCGATGGAACCCATCAGGACCGCGTCCGCCGCCTTCGCCTTCGCCACTGCCTCCTGGGTCAGAGGGACACCGTGGACGTCGATGGAAGCACCACCCATCAAAATATCCTCAAAAACCATCTTGTGTCCGTAGGTCTCCGCCGTCTTTTCCAATACCTTTTTCGCTTCCGCTATAATCTCCGGTCCGATCCCGTCGCCGGGGATACATGTAATATGTAATTCCATCTGCTCCAACATCCTTTCCAAACCTTTTTTTGATTTTTATAATGTGTCCGGAGGACACATCGGGATTGACTCCCGTGGGAATAAAATGCTGCCCCACTGTGACCTTTCATCAACAGTGCGGCAGCTCATACTTCTATACCTTTTAATTTTCTTCAGGCTTTTCTACACGGCTGATTGCGGATTTATCCATAGGAATACGGCAGTTCTTGTTGTTTCCGAATTCAACGACCACTGTGTTTTCCTTCTCGTCAATGGCGATCACAGTGCCGTAAAAACCCGACGTTGTCATAACCACATCCCCGATCTCCAATGCCGCCAGCATGGACGCCACTCTTTTCTTTTCCTTGCTCTGGGGTCTCATGAAGAAAAACCACATGCCGCCGATCAGAACGGCATACATAAGGGCAATGCTCCAAAGGCTCATGCCGCCAGTCGCCGCGGCGTCTCCCGCCACCTCAGTTCCAGCTTCCAATAAAATTCCCATATCTCCTCCATTCCGACAATTAAGTCAGTAATTTTTGCTCCAGCCTTTAACGACCCTGTCCTGCATATCGCTTCAAGTATACATAATACACAAAATTGTCTGCCAAGGCAAGCATTTTATATTTTTTTTACAGAAGTCCCGCAGCCGCTTTATCCTTAAACTTCAGCCGCCGTGCCCCTGACTGCCGCCTGCCCCATTCTCTCCAGCTTGCGCCTTTTGTACTCCGCAAACCTGCCCTGATCCAGGGCGTCGCGGATCTCCTCCATCATTGTGTTGTAAAAATAAAGATTGTGCAGAACGCACAGCCTCATGCCAAGCATTTCCTTCGCCTTCAGCAAATGCCTGATATAGGCCCTGGAATACCTGCGGCATGCGGGGCATCCGCATCCCTCCTCAACAGGGCGGTCATCCAGCTCGTATTTTGCATTAAATAAATTAATTTTTCCTGAATTGGTATACAAATGCCCATGGCGTCCGTTTCTGGTGGGATATACGCAGTCGAAAAAGTCTATTCCCCTCTCCACGCCCTCCAGAATATTCGCCGGCGTTCCCACGCCCATCAGATAAGTCGGCTTATCCTTGGGAAGATACGGCACCACATGCTCCAGAATATCATACATTTCCTCATGCGTCTCTCCCACGGCAAGTCCGCCTACCGCATAGCCGTCCAGCTCCATTTCGGCGATCCGCTTTGCATGCTCTATGCGGATATCCGCATATATCGCTCCCTGATTTATCCCAAACAGCAGCTGGCTGGGATTGATGGTATCCTCAAGCCCGTTCAGCCGCGCCATCTCTCTTTTACAGCGCTCCAGCCATCTGGCAGTGCGCTCCACCGACGCCTGGACATATGCCCTGTCCGCCTTGCTGGGCGCACACTCGTCAAAGGCCATCGCTATGGTGGAGGCGAGATTGGACTGGATCTGCATGCTCTCCTCCGGTCCCATAAAAATCTTATGCCCGTCTATATGGGAATTAAAATAGACCCCTTCTTCCCTGATCTTGCGCAGTCCCGCAAGCGAAAACACCTGAAAACCGCCTGAATCAGTGAGAATGGGCTTGTCCCATGACATGAATTTGTGCAGACCTCCCAGCTGCTTCACTACCCTGTCCCCGGGACGCACATGCAGATGATAGGTATTGGACAGCTCCACCTGCGTGCCGATCTGTTCCAGGTCCGAGGTGGCAACCGCCCCCTTGATGGCGGCAGCCGTACCCACATTCATGAAAACCGGCGTCTGTATCGTTCCATGGACCGTCTCATATTCCGCCCTTTTTGCCCTGCCCTCCTGCCTTAATATACGGTAAGAGCCCGCTTTGGAAAGGGAACCTTTGCCGTTATCCGTATTTTTTACATTATCTAAAACCATTTACATATACTCCTCCCAGAATTCCTCAAGGGTAATACCCTTCTCTGTGATAAGCCTTGCGGCTTCCACTCCCACATAGCGGAAATGCCAAGGCTCATACTCGATTCCGGTAATATATTCCTTCCCCTTGGGATACCGCAGTATAAACCCGTAATCACAGCTGTTTTTCGCAAGCCACTTCCCCGCCGCCGTATTCTCAAAGCCCTCGTCCAGAACGGTGTAGGACGGCGTTACGATATCGAACGCAAGCCCCATCTGATGCTCGCTGGTGTTTGGAACGGCGATAAACTCGCTGGTAAGCTGATACGCCTCCATATAGGAAGCACCCAGGCCCATATAATATTTGATCTGCCGGTTAAACAGCTTCTTCTGATACTGCAGGTCCCGGTAAGGGGAACAGATAACCAGCGAGACTCCGTCCTTTTTCGCCGCCCTCTGCATGGCAAGCCAGTCGTCCACGATACGCGCGTCGCAGTACAGCATGCCCTTCAGGGTGTGGACCTCCCCCAATACCACCTCATAATCCTCGGAAATGGAATGCTGCAGGTTCACCAAGGTAAGCCGCCAGTCGTCCGCGGAAAACTCGGGAGTATCCCCCTGTGCCACCGAATCATACAAAGCCGGTCCAAAGGCGCCCTGATTCTGCACGCCTCCGGCAGCGTCGGCATGGGCATCCCCTTCCCCGTCAGCTTCCGTGAAAAAGCCCCCGGGATACCGCCCCTCCGGCATCACGTCTTCAGCGGTCAAATTGTTTATCCTGTCTAAATCTATGACCGCCTCCTCTGCCATTTGGATTTCCTGCGCTTCCTCAGAGATGGGCATCAAACCGTACCCCGGCCCGACGATCGTCATAAAGCTGGGAAAAGAAAAGCTGCTGTATGCCGCAAAAAGTAAAAAAGTCAAGACAAGCATTGCCAATCTTTTTCCGTTGCCTCTGATGCGGGCAGCGATATGAAAGCATGTCATGCCTGCCGCCATCACCGGAATGATGCAGATGCGGCAAAGCCTATTCTTTCTTCCGATTTTTATCATTCTATTTACAAAGCGATCTTTCATAGAATTTTCCATTTATATTCAGCCTCTATCTGACTATCCTGTTTTGAAAATTTATGTAGTACTATATGCCTATTTTTAATGATAACATATTTTAAGAATCTGTACACCTTTTTTCTAAAAAAAGTTGCTTTTTTATATTTCGTTCACTATAATTTAAACTGTAAAATCTTTCAATATGAACTTCAGTATTTACATCAGCTTAAGGCTACGGGATTGGGAAAAAGTATTTTACCCAAACATTACCTGAAATCATTACGGCAAGGCGGGAGGAATCGGCATGGCAGGCTCATCTTTCGGAAATATTTTTAAAATCACTACATGGGGAGAATCCCATGGGAAGGCTCTGGGCGTGGTCATCGACGGCTGCCCTGCGGGGCTGTCTCTGTGCGAGGAGGATATACAGGTCTACTTAGACCGCCGCAAGCCCGGTCAAAGCAGAATCTCCACACCCCGCAGGGAAGACGACGCCGTGGAGATTCTGTCCGGCGTTTTTGAGGGACGGACCACCGGCACTCCCATCTCACTGATGGTGCGCAACACCTCCCAGATTTCCAAGGATTACAGCGAGATCGCTTCCTGCTACCGCCCGGGTCACGCGGATTATACATATGACGAGAAATACGGCTTTCGGGATTACCGCGGCGGCGGGCGTTCCTCCGGCAGAGAAACCGTAGGCCGCGTTGCCGCAGGCGCCGTCGCCTGCAAAATCCTTCAAGCTCTCGGAGTTACCGTCTGCGCCTACACACGCTCCATCGGCTCCATTGAGATCGATATGCACAGATTTGACAGACAGGCTATCCTGAACACCCCTACCGCCATGCCCGACACCGCCGCGGACGAAGCTGTCATAGGCTATCTGGAGGCGGCAAGAAAGGCGCACAACTCCGTAGGCGGCTGCATGGAATGCATTGTGGAGGGGCTGCCCGCAGGAATCGGGGACCCTGTGTTTGAAAAGCTTGACGCAAACCTTGCGAAAGCCATAATGTCCATCGGCGCCGTGAAGGCAGTGGAGATCGGTGACGGCAGCAAGGTTTCCTCCAGGCTCGGCACCGAAAACAACGATGCCTTCCGCATGAAGGAAAACGAGGTGACAAAGACAAGCAACCACGCAGGCGGCATTTTAGGCGGCATCAGCGACGGCAGCACCGTGGTGGTGCGCGCCCATGTAAAGCCCACCCCCTCCATCATGCTTACCCAGCAGACCGTCAATCAGTCCGGAAGCGACATCGACATCAGCATTCAGGGACGCCACGACCCTATTATCGTTCCCCGGGCGGTAGTGGTCATGGAATGCATGACCGCCCTTACCGTCCTTGACGCCATGCTGATCAATATGAGCGCAAGGCTTGACTCTGTGGTTGATTTTTATAAGCGGTGAAAAATAATACAGTTCGGTACATTGACCTTAACAGGCGCTCCGTTCATAACCATAGTCCCCTGCTCGGGATGTACATGAAAGAAGGTCATGTCGTTCGTCTCATGGTTCAGGGATACAAGAAACCTGTTGTTCGGGAAAAGACTGGCATCCTTGGGATACTCTCCGCTTACAGGCAGGCAGAAAACCTCTGTCAGCATGCCCGTATTTTCATCCACGCTGTACAGCACCGCGGAATTGTCTCCCGCGTTGGTGCTGAGAAGATATTTGTAATCCGAGGAAAACGTAAGCGCGCTGGCGGCATTGGAGCTGCCCTTATCGCACCTGCAGGTTCCAATGGACTGGAGCTTTTCAAATATAGGCTGTCCGTTCTTTTCCTCATAGGAATATACGTCGATATAACACTTCCACTCATGGACGATGTAGATAAAGCGTCCATCCCTGGAAATCTTGATGTGCCTGGGGGCAGACTCCAGCTCGCTTCTGATAATATCCGCCAGAAGGACCTTGCCGGTTATCAGATCAAACCGGTAGACATTGACATGGTCCATACCCTGATCCGCCACCAGCAGGTATTTATTGTCATGGGTCATTCTCGCACAGTTGATGTGCGGTCTGAAATTGCGCTCCGCCACGCTTCCCAGACCCTTGTGAAAGATTTCGTCGGTTATCTCCCCAATGGAGCCGTCCTCCTTAAGGCGCAGAACGGTCAGCTTGCCGTCGTGATATCCCGCCACAAAGAGATAGCTGTCCGTATAATCGGTGGACACATAGCAGCCTCTCATTCCGTTGATGGGAGCAAAATTCAGCATTTCCAGATTTCCGTCCGCCAGAATCGTGTAGGACTCCACGCCGAAATCCGTGATGGAATACAGGATTTTTCCGTTATGGGAAATGGTCACATAGGAGGAATTGGTAATCTCCACCTTGTCCTTCTCTATAAAGCGCCCATTCTCCATATCAACATCATATATCTTGATTCCATGGCTGTCTCCCTGCGTATAGGTAGACACATATGCCACATATTTTTCCTCTTGAAGCGAAGCCTTTTTACGATGAGTAGCTTTATTGTGCTGCGAAGCCTCATTGCTGTTTGAAGCTTTTCCTGCCATATTCACATTCCTCTTTCCTTCTTAATTCCTGCGGGCGGTAAGCGAAGCCGATTCCGTTAGCTCCGCGCCGCTGCCGGAGCCGGCCAAAGACCGGGTCAGGCACCCGGCAAACGCCCCAGGGGCCCATATCTCACAGCCTTTAATATAGCACAAAAATACAGGGCGGTCAACCTTGACCGCCCCCATAAAACCACGTTTTTTAGTATCTGCCGGCTCAATCATGACAGTCTTCGGAATCACGCCTCGCGTACTCCTGCCACGGCTGAGGAATCGTACTTGCAACATCACAGTCATCTCTTCTTTCCATTCTCGGTTCCGGTCTTACCTCCTCGCACCCACAGCCGGTCTCCGGTTCTTTTCTTCTGCACACGTTCCTGGGCTCTCTCCGTTCACAACAGCAGCTGTGGTTTGAAGCACAGGGAACCGCAGAGCCGCAGCCGCCTCTGCCGCAGCAAAACAGCAGTAAAAGAATCCAACAACAATTCATATGCCCACCATATCCCTTTGAAGCCATGCTTAGCAAAAAGCAATGCTTCTGTTTTCGTTTTATGGTATCATATGCAGATGCCCCTCCGGGTGTGCAGATTTATTTTCTTTTCACAAGCTCCCGTTTGATGCGTGCAAAGGTTTTCCGTTCTCCCTCCCGCGCCAGCATTGTCAGCATTCTCTCAAGAACCGCCTGCGTGTCCGGATGAATGCACGGATGCTCCCGGCTTTTATGATAATACTCCAGCGGAGCGGCGTCCGTGTATTCGGCTCCCTTGTAGACCTTGCTCGCCGCAATCCTGTCCATGAGCATTTCCGCAATATACTTATCAGGCATGGGTACCGGCGTCAGCATGCCCTGCCGCCCCTGCAGACTGTAATCCTGCCAGTATTCAAAATGATGCTTATTGCGCCCCTTATGGTGCAGCCATGCCGAGGAATACCCCCGCTCCTCCCGCTCCGCATTATTGGGGCTTCTGGTTCCCTGGTAATATTTCACCCCCACCAGAAACTCTGCGGGACTGTACTTGGACATGTCGTGCAGCAGCCCCTGCCTGTACAGGCCTACCTGAAAACAGCCCTTTGCCACCAAGAGCTTGTGGTGAGTTATCGTTTTAAAGTGTTTCCATGCCGCGCCCATCTATACCCAAACCGCATCCTTTCTGAAATCAGCCCCTGCCCTCGTTTTCGCTCTGCCCTTTTCCCGCGTCCGGACATCCGTATCCGCGCTCCTGAAAACGCTGATGCTGCGGGGCGGAACAGACCTTAAAAGCTCCGAGCCGCTCTCCTGGGTTTCCTCCCCGTCCTCCTCCGTGGAAAAGACAGGCTCCCACCTCATGCCCCTGGGAAGCTTTGGCAGGGCAAGCTGATGCTGCTCCCAATGCATGTTCATTGCCACATACAGAAAATCGTCCTCTCCCTGCTCGTCCGTCCGCGCGTACTTCCCGCAGTACATCTGACCGATATACCTGAAATACCCCTCTGTCCTGGGCTTCCATGCGCTCTGCCCATGATAGGACAGATCCGGATATCCGCAGGCGGCGTAATCCATCAGCCGAAGCTCCCTTGAGGGGCGCAGAATGGGATGCTCCCTTCGGAACGCCGCCAGCATTTTCCAGAATTCAAAAAGCCCACGGTTTTTGTCCAGAAACGTCCAATCCAGCCATGCCACCGCATTGTCCTGGCAATAAGGATTGTTATTGCCCTTCTGGGAATTGCCAAACTCGTCCCCCATAAATATCAGCGGGGTTGACTGTGAGAGCAGAAGCAGGCACATGGCATTTTTCATCTGCTTCTGCCGCAGCTTCTTCACCCTTGTCTTGCGGGTCGGCCCTTCCTCCCCGCAGTTCCAGCTGCAGTTATAATCGCTGCCGTCCCTGTTGTCTTCCCCGTTCGCCTGATTGTGCTTAACGTCATAGGAAAAAAGATCGGCAAGCGTAAAGCCATAATAATTGGTCAGATAGTGAATACAGCCTGCCCTTTCGGGAATATGCCGCATATGGTAAAGCATGCTGGAAAGCATGTTCTCGTCTCCCTTTAAAAACCTGCGCATATCATACATCCAGCTGTCGTTATATTCAGCAATGTGCGGATACTGCGGCCTCCCGTTTCCGCCGTAAACCCCGTCCCCGTCAAACCGGTAATACCAGAGCTTTGTATCCGCAAGAAGCGCATCCGCCGCAATATGCTCCGCACTCAGGTTTTCTCCCAGAAGATGAAAGCCGTCCACATGGTATTCCAAAACCCAGAACCGCAAAATATCCGAAATTTCGCTCTGCCTCACTTCGTTGGGAAAATAAAACTGCATGACCAGCTCCATGCCGTTTGCATGAAGCTGCCTTATCAGCTCCTTCAGCTCCTCCGCGGGCTTATCCGACGCCGCATAGGACGCCTTCGGCGCATAATAATACCCCTTCTTATAGCCCCAGTAGTTTATCTTCTTATCCTCCGCAGTCCCTCCCGCAAGGACTGCCTGCATGGAAGGACTCTCCGACTGTGCTTCCGTGCCGGAAAGCTCCAGAAATTCATAGGCAGGCTGCAGCTCCAGGGTAGTGACACCGATTTCCTTCAGATAGGGTATTTTCTCGGCGATACCCATAAAGGTCCCCCTGTTTCTGACCCTTGCGGATACATGCTTTGTAAATCCTCTCACATGAAGACAATAACAGACCATCCGCTCATAGGGAAGCCTCGGACGCCTGTCGTCTCCCCAGTCAAAATCCTCCGTGAGAATCCCGGCCCTCAGCTCCGCCTGGGTCCTCTCCTTTCCATAGGGGGTATTTCCTACGATTTCCCCGGCATGCTCGTCCGGAAACGCACATCCGTCTTCATAAAACTGATAAGTAACGGCAGCAGGCTCTATGCCTGAAACCCGCTTACAATATATATTTCCGATTCTCTCCTCCTCAAAAAAGGGCAGCTTATCCAGTCTGCGGCAGGTTTTTCTGTCGTAGAGCAAAATACCTCTGGAACCGGCCTCCGGCGCCCTTGACACAAAGG
Source organism: uncultured Acetatifactor sp. (assembly GCA_910578215.1). Lineage (GTDB taxonomy): Bacteria > Bacillota > Clostridia > Lachnospirales > Lachnospiraceae > Acetatifactor. Next base: position 24,397 of record CAJTPH010000014.1, read on the forward strand.
AAAAACGTATCTCCTCTCCCTCCACATGGGCTCCCAGCGGATACGGATTTCTATATCGATAATCTGTTTTCAACCTTTTCCTCCCTTGTCATCTGTCGTAACTGTTCAGCCTTCGGCGGTATTATCCTCATATAAAACCGTTGTCCGTTTTCCATTATATAGTATTTATCCCAAAATCACAAGTGCAACAGGTTGACAAATACATAAAATCCGCTATTATTAAGTTACAGTTTACCTGTCTCCGGCAAGGCTTACATTACATGCCCGCATCGTAACCCGGGAGGACAGGCTTGCAAAAGGAGACGCCGTAAGATGATAATGAAGAAAAAAAATAAAAGGCTGAAGAAAAGGCTGCGGCTTATTTTTACCGTCCCGGTTTTTTTAATATTCTTCCTTGCCATGCCCGATCTGTCCTCAGACAAAAATCCGGCAGGGGCGGGCTCCTCTGTCACAGGCTCCGAAATTCCCGGCATGTCCAATACCCTCTCAGGACAGACAGGCACTCCCGCTCCGGTCCAGACAGAAGCCCCGCCCACCCCTTCCCCGGAGCCGGTCTTTGAGGAATACGATATTTCCCTTATGGCCCTGGGGGACAATCTGATGCATATGGGAATCGTCAGCACAGGCAAAAGAAAGGACGGTACGTATGACTTTTCGTTTTTATTTGACGATATCACGGAATTTATAGACAATGCAGATATCAAAATTATCAATCAGGAAACAATATTGGCGGGAAACGATCTGGGCTTTTCCGGTTATCCGAAATTCAATTCCCCTACAGAGGTGGGGGACGCCATTGCCGCCTCCGGCTTTAACGTGGTTCTCCAGACAAGCAACCACGCGGCGGATCAAAAGCTGGAGGGGCTGATAAACTGCGCTTCCTTCTGGGAAAAATATCCCGATATACTGACGCTTGGCATTCACGCGGAGGAGACCTACGGGGAGATTCCCCTCCTTACCATAGAGGATGTTACCTTTGCCGTTTTAAATTATGTCTACGCACCCAACGCGCAGGTTATAAACAGCTCTCTCCAGGGACACCTGGAGATGCTCTGCGACTACGACCGCCAGACGGGCGCAATCAATTTTACGGCTCTGAATCCACAGGTTATCGACGATATCCAGACTGCCAGAGATCTCGCCGATGTGGTCATCGTCTGCCCCCACTGGGGAACCGAGTATCAGCAGGAGCCCTCCAAATATCAGCGCAAATTTGCCGCCGAAATGGCCGAGGCGGGCGCCGACCTGATCATCGGCACCCATCCCCATGTACCCCAGCCTGTGGAATGGCTGACAACACAGGACGGCAGAAGGGTCCTATGTTATTATTCTCTTGGGAATTATGTCTCCACCCAGGACCGGAAGGAATGTCTGCTGGGAGGGATGGCCTGGGTAACCTTTCATGTAACGGAGGACGGGGTTTTCATCTCGGAAAACGCCACCGGCATGCTGCCAATCGTCTGCCATTACAGCAGCCCTCCCACACGGCTGAAAAAGGTCTATCTCCTGGAGGATTACACGGAGGAGCTGGCCTTAAGCCATGGCATCACCCGCCACAGCAAGGGCCTTGTGAGCGTACACCTTTCCGACCTGCAGACACAGTGCGACGAGGCTTTCGGAGATATGCGGCTGTTCAGAAGGGACATTCTGCCGCCCTCTGACGCGCCTGCCGAATCAAATATCCCATGAAATTCTTCTCACACTTACCGTCATGTCGGCACTGCCGACACAAACAATTGCTGCAAGACCGGAAGAATCCGCTTCTGCGGATTCTTCTGTGTGAGATTTAGAATTTCTTAGCGGGTGTTCTTTGACCGCTTAGAAATTCTTCTCACACTTTCCTTGCGTCCCAGGGGGCAGGCGTGATAAAATGATTGTACATTGAAACAGATATCCGGCACGACTTTACTTTAAGCATGCCAAACCACAACATCCCCCGCACACAAGCCGGAAAGCCCAGAGCATTTCGGCGAAAAGTACAGCGGGGCCAAAAAGGAGATTCCATATGGGAGCAGAAAACAGAAAGAAAACGGAACAAAACACGGATATTAATACCGAAGCGGCGTTAGAGGACGAGGAAATGACCGTGGAGCTGGAGCTTGAGGATGGCAGCACGGTAAACTGCGCAATTATCACAATCCTGACAGTAGAAAAAAAAGACTATATCGTACTTCTCCCCCTGGATGAAAAAGGAGAAAACCAGGACGGCGAGGTCTGGTTCTACGGCTACAGCGAAAATCCCGACGATCCCAACGAGGAACCCGTTCTGGATTATATCGAGGATGACGACGAGTATGAGAAGGTTGCGGATGCCTTTGACGAATATCTTGACAGCTGCGAATTTGACGAGCTGGTAGAGCAGGAGCAGGAACAATAATCAAAGCCCCCGCAGCAAACTAACGGGGACTTTGAGCCTTGCGGCATTCGCCAAATGGATGCTGACGCAGCCGCCCGGCTCATCGCCCGCAGGAATAAACAAGCGGATTTAAGAACCGCGAGGGCTGTCTGGGGCGTTCTTTCGTACCGGTAAGGTACAAGAGCTCCAGACCTTTTTTTGCCCTTGTCATGGCCACATAAAAAATCCTTCTTTCCTCCTCAACGGCTTCCGAATCCGGCAGACTGCCGTAGGGATATATTTTTTCGTTGCAATCGGGAATCCACACTCTGTCAAATTCCAGCCCCTTCGCCCCATGTACGGTCAACAGCTGAACGGGGCTCCTCTTTGCGGCGCCCGTTGGCTTTGCCGCTGCCGTCCCCTGCGCCAGCGCCCTTCCATACGCCTCCTGCGCCTCCTTCCATTGCTTAAGATCCTGATACTGCGCCGCGTCCCCCTTCAGCCACTCCAATATCTCCTGCCATTCCTGCCACTGTCCTTCCCTTGCGGATGCCGCCTCCCTCAAATAGCGTTCATAGCCCGCCGCCCTCAGACAAAACTCTACCGCAAGACGAAGGGACAGTCTGCCCATGGTCTTTAGCTGCCCTTCAAGAACTGTCAAGCCGGCCAATACGGCCGATCTGTGGGCGGAAGAAAAATCCCCTCTCTCATAATAGGCTTTCAGCCGTTTCATATCCCCACCGCACTCTGCCACCGCCTCCCGGCTTACATATCGGGACGGCTTGTTGACGATCCTCAGAAAATGCTCTCTTTGGACGCTTCCCTGGGCCGTCTCCAGATATGCGACAATATCCCTTACGATAAAATGCTCGTAAATGCTGACTGCCCTTTCTCTGATTTCATACGGAATCCCCTCTCTGCTCAGCCTTGCCGCAAAACCCTGCATATAAGAGTTCGTGCGGAAAAGCACGGCGCAGCTCTCCCTCCCGGCAGACGCATGCAGAGCGTCTATCATATACCGATACTGTTCCTCCCTGCCTTCAAAGCCCGCACAGACCACTCCGTCCGGGATGGAGGTCCCGGCGCCCGCTTCACAAATTTCTGCGGCCGCTCGCAGGTTCTTCTCAAAGCGGTTTTTGTTCTCCCCGATAACCGCAAGGGATGACCGCACGATTTCGCTCCCGCTCCGGTAATTGATATCCAGCAGCAGTCTTCTGGCGGAAAATTCCTCCGCAAAGCGCCGCAGACAGCCCGGCTCCGCCCCACGGAAGCCATAGATCGCCTGGTCGTCGTCTCCCACCGCGAAAATATTATAGGGCGCCCTCGCAAGCAGCTTCACCGTCTTATATTGCACCGGATTGATATCCTGAAATTCATCGATCAAAATATGTGTAAACCGCTCCTGCCAGCGGCTTCTGACCTCTGTACTCTCCTGAAGCAGCCGCCCGCATTCGGAAAGCATATCATCAAAATCAATAAAGCCCTCCTTTCTCACACGCTGCCCATAAGCCGTCATGACGGCTTCAAAATGGGGCTGCCAGATCGAAGGTACCTTTTTTAGTGCCGCCTCATATTTCAATGTATTTTTATAAAAGCTGACGGCGGACAGAATTCGGGCGGCGTCCTCCTTCAAGCCTTCCCCTGCCCCTCCTTCCATTTGACGAAGGGCTTCGTTATTTTGAATAAACTGTCTTAAAACGGGTAACAAAAGATACTTCTTCTGAGAATTGGTAATGATGTTTTTGGCGCCGACAGCGCCGGATTTCTGTAGAATATGATAAAAACAGGAATGAAACGTTCCAAAATTGACGGGATATACTATGCTGCCGCATATCTCATGAAATCTGCGCTGCATGGAAAGCGCCGCTTCCCTGGTAAACGTAATCACAAGAAGCCCTTCCGGCGCCTGGCCCTTTTCAATGAGATATAAAATACGGTTTGTGATGGTGAAGGTTTTGCCGGAGCCGGGACCCGCCAGCAAAAGCAGCGGTCCCTCTCCGTGGGTCACAGCCTGAAGCTGCGCCTCATTAAGTCCTGTCAGGTCAAGCGTGCCTCCTGGATTCATGAAATCACCCGCGCGAAGCCTCACTTTGTTCAAGAAGCTCTATGCCCTTTCGTATTCTGGCAAGAGATTCCTCCCTGCCAAGCACCTCCATGATCTCGGTGGCGCCTGCGGGCGTCATCTGCTTGCCGGACAGGGCCGTGCGAATGGGCCACATCACAAAACCGGTCTTTATCGCCTTTCCCGTCCTTGCCCCCTTCTCCTCCGCATATTTAAGCAGCATCTGATACAGCCCGTCATTGCTGTAATCCTCCTGCGCCTCAAGCAGGGGAAGCACATCCCTCAATACCTCCAGGGAGGAGGCGCTGTCCGTCTTCATCTTCTTGTGGGTATACATGGCCACATCATACTCCGGCAGCCTTTCAAAAAAGTCCACATGCCCGGCAATATCGGTAAACACCTCAATACGTGTCTTCACCATATTGGCAATCTTTTTCAGGTCCAGATCCTTTGTGAGAACCGCCTTTAAATAAGGCTCCGCCCTCTCGTAAAACCGGTCGAAATCCATTGCCTTGATGTATTCGCCGTTCATCCAGCGCAGCTTCACATTGTCAAAAACCGCGGGAGACTTGCTGATTCTGTGATAGTCGAACTCCCTGACCAATTCCTCCAGGCTGAAGATTTCCGTGGAATGCTTTTCTTTTATGACATTTTTCTCATCCGCGGAAGATTTTCCCTCTGCGGAAGGAGCTTCCTCCGTGGAAGGTTCTTCCGCCGCCTCCTCAGGCGACCATCCCAGCAGCGCAATATAGTTTACTACCGCCTCCGCCACAAAGCCCTGCTCCACCATCTCCTCAAAAATATAAGAGCCGTTCTCGCTTCTTTTTGCAAGCTTTTTGTGGTTCTCATCCGTTACCAGAGGCAGATGAACATACACAGGACTCTGCCAGCCGAAGGCGTCATACAGACGCTGATACTTCGGCGAGGAGGAAATATACTCGTTCCCCCTGACCACGTGGGTGATATTCATGGTATGGTCGTCCACCACATTTGCAAAATTATAGGTGGGAAAGCCGTCGGACTTCATCAAAATCATATCGTCCAGCTGCGCGTTCTCCACGGTGATATCCCCGTAAAGCTCGTCGTGAAAGGTGGTCGTCCCTTCCGTTGGATTGTTCTGCCGTATAACAAAGGGCTTTCCCGCCGCAAGATTCGCCTCGACCTCCTCCCTGGAAAGCCGCAGGCAGTGCTTGTCATAAACGGAGATCTCCTTGCCCTCCACCACCTCGCTCTTTAGGGATGCCAGGCGCTCCTTGTCACAGAAGCAGTAATATGCCTCTCCCTTGTCGACCAGCTCCTTTGCATACTGCATATAAATACCTGTCTTCATGCGCTCGCTCTGCACATAAGGACCATAGCCGCCGTCCTTATCCGGACCTTCGTCATGGGTAAGCCCCGCCTTCTCCAGCGTCCGGTAAATGATGTCCGTTGCACCCTCCACAAACCTCTCCTGGTCCGTATCCTCAATGCGGAGCATAAAATCCCCGCCCGCATGCTTTGCAATCAAATACGCATACAGCCCTGTCCTTAAATTTCCCACATGCATTTTCCCTGTGGGACTGGGCGCAAATCTTGTCCTGATTTTCATGTTGCCTCCTACTGTGTTGCGCTGTTATATTTCTCCCTTATTAAAAAAACTCCTACTGCGTTAAACCTTAAAAATACGGCATATTTCCGCATACAAATACCAAAAAAGGCACTGACTTGACAGCCAGAGCGTATCCCCATTATAGCAACCTACATCCATGGTGTAAAGCATAAATTCCTATATGTCGCATTCCTCCAGCCTGATCATTGCCATGGCATAGATCCCCATCGCCTTCTCCAGAAGCCGCAGATTCAAGGCTTCATCCGGCTGATGGGCGCCCCCATGCCCCGGAGGGAAAAGACTGCTCCTTATCCGAAGCTCCTCCTCCGATTCTTTCATCCCTCCCACTCCGTAGGCAAACGCCCGGGGAAGCTTTCGCGCATAGGTTCCGCCGCCCATGACAAAGCTCTCCGCGCTGCTGCCCGTGATCTCATTGTAAACGTCGGTGAGAAGCTGTACCGCCTTGTGCTCCCGGGGGAAATAGCTGGGGGCGGAATCCCGCTCCGTCTCCCAAACAAGCCCGTTTTGCTCCGCAGTCCGCTCCAGGGCTGCAGACAGCTTTTTCCCGTCTGCATTGATCACATAACGAATATTGCAATGCAGGGATACCTGTCCCTTATCAAAACTCAGTACCGTAGCCGCGCAGGTGGTGCGCCCGGACAGCTCGTCGCTGCCGGCGATACCCGTATGTTCCCCGTAATATTCCTCGGACAGATATGCCAGCCTGGCAAACAGCTCCCTGTCATACTCCGGCAGCGGAACCGCTTCCGCGAGAAAGCGCATCAGCTCGTGAACCGCGTTGACGCTGCCCTCCGGGAAGGCGCTGTGCCTGCTCTCCCCCGCGGCGGTAATACGGATGCGGTCTGCCTCCCGCTCCACCCGAATACCCGGAAAAGGCTGCCCGTCCGGTACTCCCTTTTCCCTTATCCCCGCAAAATCCTGTCCGTCCGGCTCCGCCTTGCCTGCCTCCTCCAGGAATGCCCTGAGGGCCTGCTCCAGTTCCTCCGAAGCTTTCAAAACCGCATAAGCTGCATCCGGTATCATGTTGCTGGCGCTTCCGCCGGACATTTCCAGAATCGTGCCGCTTAAGGGCTGTCTGCTGTGAAAGCTCCCCTCTATGATTCCTTTCTCTCCGTAACACACCGGAAAGCCGCTGTCCGCTATCATGGACAGCCTGGGCACGGGATAATGAGCGGTATAGTATTCCATATCCGCCATTCCACGTTCCTCATCGCAGCCCACAAACAGCCGCAGCTCATGCTTCAGGGGAATCCCCAGCTCCCGCAGGCATTCCATCATATAGATAAGCCCCACGGCAGGCCCTTTGTTGTCCTGGGAGCCCCTGCCTATAAGATAGCCTTCCTTGAGCACAGGTTCAAAAGGCTCATAAACCCATCGGTTACCCACAGGCACCACATCCAGATGATTCCAAAAACCGATCATATTCTCCCAGTCCTTGTCCCGTCCGCCGATGCTGCCTGCCCGGTTACCGTAATTTTCCGTGTAAAACCCATGCTCCCTTCCAATGGCAAGCATTTCTTCCAGGCAGTCCCTGCAGGCCTGCCCGAAAGGAGCCTCATCGTCCTCCTGAGGGACGGATATGCTGGGAATGCGCACCAGACGCATAATATCCGCTGCCATCCGCTCCCGGTTTTCCTCAAACCACCGGCTGATCCTGTTGTATAAATTCTGATCCATCCTTACTCTCACACACCTTTCCTGCACAGACTCTCCTTACAGGGAAAAGCCCGTCAGCTCCTTTGCCCGGTTGACCCTCCCCGCCGGTTTCCCTGCAGCCGCAGGCTCCTCCGGCAGTTACAGCCTGATCAGCCAGATTCCCTCCAGCCTGCTGATAATATCCGGCATAATATTCATATAGCTCACGCAATGATTTAAAATGATCGCATCGCTGCTTATGACCCCCGACAGCTTCTGCAGAGTCCGGTCCACATCGGGAATTACCATAACGTCAGTCTCTATGGAATACTCCTCTGCCACCTCATAAATCAGGGTCTTCAGCCTTCCCGAATTGGACACGGGAGAATCCAGATAAAAGAACGCCTTCTCAACGGCCTTCCCCGTAAGCTCCCTGAAAATCAGATGAACTGCGGTCCTGGTTTCGTCTATGATGCGATAAGTGCCGCGCAGCCCCGCAAGGTCCCTTACGGTCCCGTCCATGCACTGCAGCAGCGGGGAATGAGACAGCGCCACCTCCAGGGTGATAATGGTATTAAAGCCGTCGATATGCACCTCCCTGCAGGCGCTTTCCTTTTTTATCCTTGCCTCCACATCCCCGTCGGAGGAGACGCTGCGCGCCAGAGCCATCCGCTGACGCTCCGACAGACAAAAGTGGTTTCCGACAAAGGTGGTTGCATCCTTCACCGCATATCCGCGGTTTAGCAGATAGCGTGTGTCCTCCGCCGCCCTTTTAAGCTTTTCCAGCTCCTCCCCCGCAAACTGCCTTGCGTCCTCCGGCACAAAGCCGCGCCTTGCGTTGCGGGACGGCATTTCCTTTTCGTCCACAGCCATACACCCTCCTTTTTACCCTCCGGCGTTTATCCGCCTGCCGGATGCAGCAGGCCTTACATCCTGTGTATGTACATCCGGCTCATGGCAGGCTCCCCGTCCCCCTGTACCATACACAGAAACTCCCAGCCATACCTTTCATAAAAGGAAGTATGGTCGGTGAGAAGATACAGGGTGTCGATTCCCATACGGCTCATGTCCTCGCACACAAACGCAAGCAGTCTCCCTGCAATACCCTGACACCTGTATGCTTCCTCCACATACACCGCGCAGACATTGGGTGCCAGGTCCCTGCGGTCATGAAAATCATTCTCTATGACCCCAAGACCGCCAACGATCTTTCCGCCCTGGACGGCCATATACCACTGAGGCACGCCTGCCCTTCCCTCAAGGCAGACTGCAATGCTCTCCGCATATGCCTCAAGAGGAACGCCCCACTTTGCGTGAAACCATTTGGCTACCTCATGCGCCATTTCGCCGTGCTTTCTTATTTCAATGATTTCAATATCTGCCCTATTCAAAACAGCGCCCGCCTCCCTCTCTTTTCGTTTTCCATGCAGTCCATTTCCTTCTTATGCCTGCATGCTCTTACGCTTCCGGCTTTTCCCCTGCCCGTTCTTACCGTCTGAACTTTACCAGATGAGAAAATCCTTATCCAGCAGCCGCAGCACCGCCTCCACCAGAAAATAATCGCCGTAGATGATAGGCACCTCCCGGTCCTCCTCCCGGTGATATCTGGCGCTGCCCTTTGTGGTGATGCCGTCCTCGCTGGCATTCCAATTGCAGAACCGCTCCGTTATCCTGTGCAGCAGACGCAGCGCAGGCGCCACATACAGCTCCTTCTCATATTCGCCCACATGCTCGGAGAGCTCCAGCAGCCCGCAGGCCGCGCAGACTGCCGCCGTATTGTCATAATAGACCGGCTCCCTGGGGGCACGGAAATCGATCACCACATCATAATCGTTCACTGCAGCGCCCGCAATAAAATAATGCGCCGTGCGTTTTGCCGCGTCCAGATATTCCTGCTTTCCCGTATAACGGTAGGACAGGCTCATGCCGTAAACCGCCCATGCCAGCCCCCTTGTCCAGGAGGAGCCCTCGCCGTAGCCCTGTCCGCCGGGCTTCTCCGCAACCTCACCCGTCTCCGTGTCATACTTAATAATATGGTTGCTGGAGCCGTCCGGTCTCAGGATCTCCTTCAGCGCCGTGTCCGCATGTGCCATGGCAAGCCGTTTCCAGGAATCGTTCCCACTGACCTCGCTGCCCCAGTAAAGCAGGGGCAGATTCATCAGACAGTCCACGATGGCCACGCTTTCTCCCGGCGTGTTCCATGCTCGGAAATAATTCCCCGCGGGCTGGAAACGGCTGGCCAGAATCGCCGCCGCATGCAGGCCTCTGAGCTTTGCCCTCTCGTCCTTCAGCAGACGGTAATGCGCCACCGATGTATGGCACCACATAAATCCCAGATCATGATCCAGGTTCTGATAATCCTCCAGCGCCTTATCCAGACGTTCCTCCAGCCCCACAGCGCTGTCCGCATACTTTTTGTCGCCCAGGGCATGATACATTTGCCAGAGAATGCCCGCCCAGAAGCTGTTCGTCCACCAGGTCAGGTGCTCCTCCCCCATATCGTGATAATGCCCGTCCACAGGGATATAAGGCATCCGTGAGCCGATCCTGTCACACTCCGCAGAAATCTTCTTCTCTATCAGGCCAAAGGTTTCCTGCGCCCATTTTACCTCATTTTCACTGATCCGATACCGCAACTTCAATCCCTCCATTCCAGTTCCGTCTCTGCTCTGAAACGCCCTTTTGAGCAAAGAAATTTTCATCTGCTCTGAATGCAGCTGAAAATTCCTTTGGGCGTTTTCGTTTAGAGACTGTTTGCCAGTTCCGTCTCTGCTCTGCAACGCCCCTTTTGAGCAAAGAAATTTTCATCTGCTCTGAATGCAGCTGAAAATTCCTTTGGGGCGTTTTCGAGACTGTTTTCTGGTTCCTGTTTCATTTTTATGTAATTCTTCTCAAACTAGGCTTTGTGGAAATTCCCGTTATGAGCCCCGATAAGCTCCGTCACCTCCGCAAAGGTGCCCGGCAGCTTGTCTTTTATAAACTCCATGGCAAAAATCACATTCAGGCAGAACTGCGCCACAAAATTAGTGCTGATCCAGGGAATCTCCCTAAGGCTCTCCCGATTGCCGCAGTCAGCCGTCCATGTAAAGGCAAAGCCCTCATAATTATTCCCATTCGCAAGGGATTTGAGGAGCTCCCTCCAGACACGCTCCGCCAGCTTATCGTCCCTCAGATATGCCGCGCCGTAAGCTCCGATGCCGGAGCCCATAAAAGGAAAGGTGAACTCGCGTCTGCCCAGCAGCTCTCTCTGCTCCGGCGTCATTTCCTCCCTGGGCGTAAAGTACATCCTGCCAAGGTCGGCAACCATAGCCTTCCACTCCTCGTCCCCAAGCAGATCGCCCAGCTCCGCCCAAACCTGCGGCGCTCCCATACAGATCTGCAGATGGCAGCCTCCTGTGGTTCTCTCGCCGATATAGCGCAGATGGCAGGTCTCGGGGTCAAATTCAAAATCAGGTCCCGAAACAAGCTTCATAGGGGTGTTTTTAATATCCTCAATGCCTGTTCTGATCTTGTCAAGGTAAGCGGCGTCGTTAAACCTCTCCCACCTGGTCATCCAGTTAGAGCACAGAGATGACCAATCAGGCCCGCTTCTGGCATGGCTGGGAAATACCATATCCTTTTTGTCGTAAAATTCTCCCAGGGGGTCCTTGTTCAAGAAACTCAGCTCATTGTCCTTCAGCTCCTCAAATATGTCCTCCAGACGTCTGTCCCCCGTGAGGTAATACATATATCTGTGATGCCCTGCCATGGCGATCCGCGCTTCCTTGCAGGGACAGCCCCAGTGCCTTACATTATGCCTTGAGCCAAGCCCCTTATACTGCCCCATATGATATACGTCCACCTCGGAGGCATGGCGCGAAAGCTTCTCGGCAAGCCTGTAGACATCCTCCCTGCCCGTGCGCATGAAATAAAGCCAAAGCCACAGGGTAGGCACCAGCTCCGTGTTGTCCCACGCATAACCGCCAATATCGTATCTCCACTGATGGCGCACCGGGTCATAGGTATGCATCACGTCTCCATAGTTGAACATGCCATACCAGTTTCGCTGCTCGATCTCTCCCTTGTAAAACTCGAAGATCTGCTCCAGCTGCGCCTCCAGCCATTTCTCCACCTCCGTGCCGTTCTCCGCAGGCAGGGACCAATAGCCAAACGCACGCATATCATGATAAAATTCCGGGCTGCCCACATAGAGCACGGGATTGTTTACCTGTGCGGCAAACTGCTCCACCTCCCCATCCGTGGGTATCAGCGCCTCGGAGAAGGTGAGGGCGCACTCGTTCGTGCAGGCGATGCCGTTAGGACTTGCTCCCTTAAAGTCATATCCCTCATAGCAGACCTGATTATAGCCTCTTGTGGCATAGTGCCTGAAATCAAAAGCCGTGGCTTCCGGGGAATAAAACCACAGGGTACACTCCGCCCTGTCGCTGTCCAGACCTTTAAAGGTCAGACCGGAAGGGTATTTCTCCCAAAAATCCCTGACCGCCACGGTGACGGAACCGTATTCGGAGCCAAAGGCCCCGCCGCCCGCCGTGCGGTTTCCGTGCAGCGCGTCTATAAAGCACAGGTTCTCACCCGCCAGCTTCTTTTTTATTCCAAAATGGCTGACGCTGTCCTGATACAGATCATATTCGCTCCATACGGGAACGGCTTCCAGCACCTTATCTACCGCTGCCCGCTCCTGCTCATTTAAAACCAGCTTTTCACCGGTAAACTGACGCCTGTAAAGCTCACGTCCCAGATTGGGTCTCCATGAAACCATAGGGACAAGCGCCTCATGAAATACCCCGTGGTCCCCGGTAAATTTCACATGGCGGTTAATTACCTCGCCGGACATGGGCGCTCCAAAACGGATTCCCATACCCTTTAAAAAGTCCTTATCCTCATCCCCGTCATAAAGAAAGGTGTGGGTAAACCTCAGATTCGGATTGTTGTACCCGGCTTCCATACGGATAATAAAGGGCAGCTTCCTGTCCCCGTCCTCTGAAACATGGATACCGTCATAGCGCAGGATGGTCCGCAGAGAACCTGTCTCCTCCACCTCCACGCTCTCGATGCAGCTCACATAGCTTTTCTGCATCCTGGCCGGATTGCCTGAAACCTCCACAGGCTCCTCCAGCAAAAGCACCGCCTCAGCGTCGCATAGAAACTCCTTGCCGTCCTTCTCCGCGGAGGTAAACAGATGCCTGCCATCCTTCGGCACATGGACGGTAACAGCACCTGCATCCAGCAGAATCTTGCTTTCCGTCTCCACACACCGCATGCCTTCAAAGGCAGCCGGCTTTCCGGGCAGTACCTCGATCTCCTGCCCCAGAAGCGCCGTATCCGCAGTATGAGCCGTCCATTTCACGCTCCCGTCAGGCCAGTACGCGGTTATGCGGGACTGCATGGGGACCTCATTCCCCTGGCTGTTCCTGCAGATATACTCCGTATCCGGAGTACATTCTCCCCTTTTCCACATACAGCCGAATGTGGTATAGCCAATCGTCCGGTACTCTGACGGTACCTGAGCCTTTAATAATGCCTCTGTGTTCTTAAGCGGATGCAGTTTCATACCTAACCTCCTATACTTTCCCTTACATTCTTTATCATGTGTTTTGTTTGTCTTTGCCTTGTTTCTGTTCTTTTTACAGTCCATTTTCTACGCCCCAGGGCTCTGGCCGGCCTATTTACAGCCTCATTTCCTACGCTCCGGGGCTCTGGCCGGCCTATTTACAGCCTCATTTCCTACGCCTCAGGCTTCCGGCTGACCCTTTTACAGCCTCATTTCCTATGCCCCGGGGCTTCCGGCTGGTCTCTTTACAGTTCGATTTCCTTTGTCTTCGTCTTCTGCTCATCCACGGAGGCATAATCATCCCTGTGGGAAGACTCCTCATCACACAAAACATGAAGCCCCGCGATCTGCAATATTGCCCGCTTGGGCATGAATTCCTTACTCCAGCCTCTGTTATTCTCCCTCCAGACATACTTATCCACACAGCCGTAGGCGGAAAGAACCGTCAGTCTGAGAGCATCCCCCGTTACCTCCCGGGAAAACAAAGCCTGCTGCGAACGGCTCGTATTCAGGAAGGCGCCTTCCTTTACAGGCATCCACTCCCCGTCCGCTCCTCTAACTTCAAGCTTATAGTCCCTCACAAAACCGGCATGATTTCTGTCCCGCTGCTCCGGCACATAAAGAACGCCCTTCATGCTGACAGGCTTCTTCAAAATAATCGTAACCACTGCCGGAAAATCAGGCTGCGTCAGGCGCACGGAGGAGCTTGGATCGGCCTCCACAATGACCTCTCCGCCCCTGACCTGGGCCTTATCCTCATATATAATCTCCTTTGTCAGCTCCTGCATCCTCTGCATGGGAAACAGCTTTCTTTCAATGGCGCCAGCATCCGCAACTGTCTTGGGCGCAAAGGCTTCGGAGGACACATAGTTAAATATAGCCTGTTTTAAGCAGTATGCCGCCGGGCGCCGCTCAAACTCTCCCTCCAGATTGGCGGAAACCAACAGCAGGGAGCCCTCCGATACCCTTGCCTCAAAAATCAAGCCCTGCAGGAGATTCCGGTTCCAGTCGTCGATGGGCTGCACTATAGGGCGTACCTGCTCCATGCCTTCCATATGAAATCCCCGGCCCTGCCTCAAAATATCCTCCCACTGCCAGCCGCCTGCCTTATCCGTAGGAAAATACCTGAATATTGGATGCTGTTCCTCTACAACCACGCCCATGGAACGGCACCAGGTAGGTCCCATCTGGGAATTCCATCCCACGGTCCTCCCCGACAAAGCCGTACACTCATAGTTTAGATCCGACAGCCAGGGGTTAAAGACCACCCTTTTCCCCGCCTCAAGACCCTGCCTTGCTTCCCTCCAGTCCCTGGTATACAAAAACGGCTGTCCTTCCGCAGAAGTTTCCTCAGGTCTGGCAAAAACATGCAGCGTATAATGATTGCTCACGGTAAGAGCCTTATCCCTGAGGGACAGTGTAAACGTAAGCTTCTCGCTCCTGTCCCAGGGCCCAAAGTCCAGGGCGATCTCCCCTGCCCTCGTATTGCCTCCCCTGGCAATGGCTCCCGCCTGCAGCTCCCCGCTTATCCTTTTACCGGCGCCGTCCTCCAGGCTCCATGTAATGACCCCGTTCTCAATATCCTCCTTCCCGTAATGGCAGACCTCTACAGGAATGACAGGCTTGTCCGTATTTTTCCAGACATAGCCCGGGAAGCCGGCAAGCAGAACCGTATCCCCGCAGTACTCGCGAAACCGTGCCGGATCGCCGTAGCCCTTGCTTTCCCAGAAGGCATCCAAGATCCCTACCAGAGCCGAGCCCTGCCCTAAGTAGTCGTGCAGATCCAGCAGCTCAAAGCCCTGAATCTCCGGCGTCCTGAAGTTTGCCTCCAGGTCCTCCTTGTACATACGAAGCTGATTCTCACCTGAGCATTTCACAAACTGCTCTGCATAGGGCAGAATGCCGTTTGCTTTTGCACTTTCAAAAAATATCTTATAATTCCCAGGCTGCATAAAGCCCGTAAACTTATTTATAATACCGTAATCGGGATAAGCGCAGTACTGCCCAAGCTCGTGGCAGACCACAGGCTTTTTAACCCCTTCTAACGAAGGGCTGTAATTTTTGCCGTTCCAGCCCTTGGGATTGCGGATGGTGCCTCCCATAAACGGACCATAGCCGGAACGATGAAAATAGATGAAATCCGTCCCCTCGATCTGTGCGGGAGGGACGTCATAATGCCAGCCTGACTCCGCCGTATAGATTCTCCTGCCGCCGTAGCCAAGGTTCTTATCGTATTCCCTGGTCTCGCTGACCCAACGCCGTAAGGGTCCGTGCCACCTTCCCCCCGGCTCGTTGGTGGGAGAGAAAAACACAAAGGAGGGATGATGCCCGAAGTTCTCCAGAATCCGCACCGTCTCGTCCCGCAGGACCTCATCCATTTCCGCCCCGGCCTCCGTGTCCTCAAAATGATTCCACATGCCGCACTCCACAAGAAGATAGACGTCCTCCTCATCCGCGGCGGCAAACGCCGCGGATGGCGGACAGTAGGAATGGAAACGGACTCCGTTCAGCCCCCACTCCCTGACCTTTTTCATGATCCTGCGCCACCACTCCTTATCCGTGGAAGGATATCCTGCCAGCGGGTTCTCCCCTCCGAAGTGAGTAGCCCTGAAATAGACCGGCGCTCCGTCTATGACAAAGCGTCCGTCCCTAACCTCCACCGTTCGCTCATGCTCCCGGGCATAACGCCTTCTCTCCTGGACCCGTCTTGCGGCCTCATCCTCGGTAAACAGCGCCATCTCGCCCGCCATACCGTTCCAGGTAGCCCCCAGAGCGTCGGAAACGCCGTGCCCGTCGGGTCTGTAGGGATAGATCATGCTGTTGTCAAGCTCCACCCTGATGGTATGTTCTCCGGGTTCAAGCCTGCCCACTCTGATATCATGGGGACCGCAGAGGGACACATCCCCTCCCATTTCCTCCCCGTCTATGTAGACCCGGCTCTTCCACCTTGCCAGCTCCACATGGAACCGCCACTCCTCACTGCCTTCCTTACTGCCTGAGTCCGCACCCTGCTCCGGGTTTCCGCAGCAATTCTGTCCCTCCTGCAAATGCGGTACCGTAAAGGTCCTCTCATATGCCGCAGTTCCCAGGAAATGTCTGGGGGGCTGACACAGAAAAGGCACGTTCACCCCGTCCTCCTGTGCGTATTTATATTCCTCCTGCTCATACCAGAAATCATCATGAAGCGCGCTTACCCAGGGCGTGTCCCATGTTATGGGATTGCCGTACCCCTGTGCCTGCAGGATTCCGGGCAGCCTTATTACGCCGCTCTGCTCCCCTTCCTCCGCCTTCAGCGAAATTCTCCATTCACCTGACAAATCAATATACATTTTTAACCTCCCTGCGTGCTTCGGCACGCATACCCATGTATGCTTACACATACATTTTAAAGCTGCACAAAACGCTTCCATGAGTGTATCATACCATAACTTCCCCGCTTTTGCCATACAAATAAAAGCTTCTTTCTACACAAACATATCAATGTGATAACTATTTTGTGCTGCTTGTGTTATATATAGTACAGCGGCCTGGAAACCGAATTCCACACTTTACTCATATGCGATTCCTCCGTATACTTTTTTGCCTTATAAAACATGTGTCAACTCAAATAGGAGTTGACCATCATATATATTTTTTATACTCCACCCCTCTTGATTTTTACATAAATAGCAAGGGCATCGCTCAATCATTTAATTTGATTTTGCGACACCCTCTTTTCATGCTTTTGCGTATTTTAAGATCATACAAACAGACTCCCCACCTGGAACACCAGCGTTGACACCGCCCAGGCAAGAATCAGCTGGAAGCATATCATTTTAAAGGTAAAGCCCCATGAGCCGCTTTCCTTTTTCACGGTTGCCACCGTGGCTACACAGGGCACATACAGCAGGCAGAACAGCATCAGGCAATAGGCGTTTAGCGGTCCAAAGCCCGGATTCAGGCTGTGAATATTCTGCACAATTGCCGCCATGCCCGCCTCGGAGTTTGCGTTCGCCACGCCAAAAAGCACGGCAAAGCTGGACACCACCACCTCCTTGGCAGAGATCCCCGAAAGCAGCGCCACGACGATCTGCCACATGCCCAGCCCTGCCGGGGCAAGCACGGGCACAAGGACACGCCCGATTACGGCTCCGAAGCTTTCGGCAGGATCGTCCACCATACCACTCATTCCGAAATTCAGCACAAGCCATATCACGATGGAAGCCACAAAAATAGTGGTTCCCGCCTTGGAAAGATAATCCTTCAGCTTGTTCCAAACATAAATGCGGATGGTCCTGGGATTGGGGCGCTTATACTCCGGAAGCTCTATCAGCAGGGAATCGTTTTCCTTCCCCTTCTCCAGACGATTGCTTATAAGCGCTGCGAGAATCGCAATCACCATCCCCGCCACATACAGCGAAAATGCCGTCAGCGCCGGATGCTCCGGAAAAAACATATCGGAAAACAATACATAGACAGGCAGTCTCGCCGAACAGGACATAAACGGGGTCACCAGCATGGTTTTGCGCCTGTCGCGTTCCGTCTCCAGTGCCCTTGTGGCCATGATTGCCGGCACGGTACATCCAAAGCCCAGAATCATGGGAAGGAACGCCTTCCCCGACAGCCCCACCTTTCCCATAATGGAATCCATCACATAGGCTACCCTTGCCATATAGCCGCTGTCCTCCAGAATGCCAAGAGCAAGGAACAATATAAATATATTGGGAACAAAGGTCAGAATGCCGCCCACGCCCGCAATAATGCCTTCCACAATCAGCGACTGCAGCCACCCTGCCACATGCAGCTCCTCCAGGACGGCGGAGGCGCCGTCGGACACAAAGCCAAGCCCCGCCTCAAACACACCCTTCAGGGCGTCTCCCACCGTAAAGGTAAGAAAAAACACCAGACACATAATCAGCAGAAACACGGGAACGCCCCAGAACGGATGAGTCAGCAGCCTGTCGATCTTATCTGTAGCGGCTGCCTTCTGGCTCTTATGAAACAGGACCTCCTTCACAATGCTTTCAATATATGTATATTTGCTCTGGATAATCTCCTTCTCGTAGCTTTTGTCCGCCACATTTGTAACAGAGATGGGATGCTCCCTCTTTACCTCCTCGTCATCCTCCAGAAGCTTGATGGCATGCCATCTCACAGAGGAATGGCTGGGGTAATGTGCCTGCATCATCACGGACAGCTTGGCGATCTTGTCCTCAATGAACGGAGGATAGTCCAGGATATATTCCTCCGTCCCCTCCTCATAATGATGGATCACCGCATGAAGCAGAATTCCCAGCCCCGTCCTCTTTGCCGCGGACACCGGCACTACGGGAGTATCGCCCAGCATCTCCGGCAGTCGGTGAATGTCGATCTCCATGCCCCTCTCCTGCACGATGTCCATCATGTTCAGCGCCAGGACCATGGGCTTTCCCAGCTCCAGCAGCTGCAGCGTCAGGTACAGGTTTCGCTCCAGAGAGGAAGCGTCCACCACATTGATAATGACATCAATATCGTCATCCATGGCACACTGCCTTGTCACCTTTTCCTCAATGCTGTAGCTGGTCAGGGAATAGATTCCCGGAGTATCGATCAGAGTGATCTCCGTATCCTCATAGCTTGCATGCCCCTCAAAACGCTCCACCGTCACGCCGGGCCAGTTTGCCACCTTTAATTTTGAGCCTGTCAGGGCGTTGAACAACGTAGTTTTTCCGCAGTTTGGATTACCGATGCAAGCCACATTGATATGTTTATGAGGAACACCTGAAACACCCTTCTTAATTATTTTATCCGAAATATCTTTGTTTTGTTGTACCGTATCGCTCATTTGTGCACCTCTTGCCCGCTTCCCTTTTGCCCGGTTTCCACATTCTTCGGTTTCGTCTCAGGATTCTCCTGTTTATCTTCAACGACCTCCTGCCTGATCTCAATATTGGAGGAAATGTGCTTTCCAAGGGCAAGCCTGGTGCCCCTGACCTGAATAATCAAAGCTCCGTGCTTCTTTCTGTTCAGCACCTTCACCGTCGTTCCATCATTTAAACCCAGCGCCTGCAGCCTTCTTGTGATAGCAGGCTCTACGTACAGCCCCATTATCAGGCAGCTGGCGCCTTTTTCCGCTTCGTATAACGTCATAATTTTACACCTCTGCATGCTTTAGGCATGTCTGTCTCCTTTAATGATATTGATTATCATTTAACAAAAAAATTATAGCGCAGACTCCCCGGTGTGTCAACTTTTTAATCCTGTAAGTCCTAAAAAACGGCGCCTGTTTGTGAAAAGCTTCCACACAAAGATTAATGCCCGGGTTCCGAAAGGAACCCGGGCATCCGAACCGGCGCTTTTAAGAATTCAGCCTTCAACACTACAGTCTGTTTTTTCAGCTGAATTTATCAAGCAGCTTCTTTATCGCCTCTGCATTTACCTGGTTTTCATGCGCAAGCTCAACGATCGTATCCGCCGTCTCCGAGGTCTGGTTATTCTTATTGATAATATCCTCCACCCCCTGCGCATTGTCATTAGAGGCAATGCTTACCTGTTTCACCTGATTTTTAATTCCGGCAATGCACTCGTTAAACTGCACGGATGTGCCGTTGATATTCTCCATCGCCTTCCGGATATCATAAACCGCGTTTTCATACTCTCTGGCCATTTCGGCAAAGGTCTGAAACTTCCCGGATACATCTCTTTCCATAAAGTCTATGATATCCTCAAAGCATTCCTTCACATTGCCGATACTTGTATTTGCTTCCTTGCAAAGCTCCTGTATCTCGTTTACCATCTTGGATGAATCAACGGCAAGATTTCCTATTTCCCCTGCAACCACCGCAAAGCCCCGCCCCGCGTCGCCTGCCCTTGCAGCCTCTATGGCTGCGTTGAGCGAAAGCAGGTTCGTCTGACCCATGATTTCAAGAATCTGCTTTGACACGTCGTTGATCTTCACAAGGGACTGAAGGTTCATGATAGCCTTCTCAATATCCGCCTGCGTAGTTTCGATCTTCCTCTGGTTGTCCTTAAGCGTTTCCTCTGCCGCCCTGCTCATGGTATCCGCCGTTTTTATGAGGATCTCGCTCTTTCCGTTCCCGTCCTTTACGCTGCTTTGAATCCCGGAAAGAATTTGGTTGATTCTCTCCACCTCCTGCGTAACGGAATCAATGGAAGCATTTGTACTGATAATGCCCGAAGAAAGCTTTTGAGTCGTCGCCATATTATTTTCAACGCTGTCCATAAGGTCCTTGGAGGTAACATTCATTATGTTCATACTTCCGTCCAGAGATGCCGAGCACTCATTCAGGGTATTCACCATCTCCCTGAAGGTCTTTACAAGGGAATCCACCGCCGTAGCAATCTGCCCTACCTCGCTTTTTGTTCCCACATACCTGTATATCATATTGTCTTCGGAAAGATCCAGCGACTTTACCTTGTCGATTTTCTTTATTACCTTCTTAAGCGGCTTCATGTTATAGCCGATGATAACCCAGGATACCAGCGCAATCATCAAAAATCCCGCGATACAAAGTATCGCAAGTATTCTTGCACTTTTGTAGATGGAGCTGTACATCTCGTCCCTGCTGTCGCGTATAATCAATGCCCAGCCTCTCTCCGGAATCGATGTAAATACCGAGAAATACGCCTCTCCGTCCTCGCCTGTATAGGTTACATGACCCTGACTCTCGCCTTCCCGTATCCTGGCCATAATATCCAGAATGTTCCCGTCCGTGATTTCCGTATTAATCAGATCCTCATTGTCGTCGAAGATATAGAGATTGTTTTTCAGATTTATCAAGGTACAGCTCACCTCGCTAAATCCATATGTACCTGCAGCGTTAAACTGCTCCCTTAAGCCTGCGGCCTGGACCGCCCCTCCCACAAAGCCCAGAGGCTTACCATTGTCGTATATCGGCGCATACATGGAAATAATAAGCTGTCCTGATGCCGGCGACTGCATGACGCCCGTGTTGTAAACGCCGCTCTCCGCTGCAAGGATACTGTCCTGAAGAAGCTTCAGCCCATCCCCCGTGCGCATTATCATTCCCACAACGGGAGGATTGGAATGGGTATACACCTCCGATTTCCAGTCATCCAGGTACAGACCCTCCCAGCCGTAAAGATCATTATAAAAAAGCGAGGTATACTCCTGTGCAATTTTCTGTTTTTCCTTGTCGGAGGTATCCTTAAGAAAATCCTTGAGCTCCCCTGCCCGTGAAAAAGCCTGCAGGCACTTTTCCGCATTGTTGATATATTCGTTTATAATATGAGTTTTAGCCGCAAGCGAGGTGTACATGTTGTTCTCCACATGCTCTATCAGTATGGCGCTCATACTCTGGTTTGCTGAAAAAAAGATAAGCCCCACCGACACAACCGACACCAATGCAATAATAACCGTAACAGACAAACTCATTTTACAATTTTTAAACATTCTGCAGCCTCCTTTTCGCTTCCCATTTTAATAATATTCACATGCGTATCCGATACCACAAAATAAAAGCTGACACAGCTCTCTCCTGTGTCAGCATTGTAGCATATTTCGTCAAAAAAGTAAAGATATCTCGTTAATTTTACAATCCTAAATGTTCAACTTTCTATTCTCATAATATTGTAATACAGTAATCAATTTTTATGCTCTGACCTGCCCGTTTCCCGCAATCAGATACTTATACGAGGTAAGCTCCCTCAAACCCATGGGCCCCCTGGCGTGAAGCTTCTGAGTGCTGATGCCGATCTCCGCACCAAAGCCGAATTCAAAGCCGTCTGTAAATCTTGTGGAGGCATTCCAGTATACGCACGCCGCATCCACCTCGTTTAAAAACTTCTCCGCCGCCTGCGCGTTTTCCGTCACAATGCACTCGGAATGCTTCGTGTTATACCTGTTGATGTGGGAGACCGCCTCGTCCAGACTGTCCACGGTCTTTATGGACAGAATATAGTCAAGATATTCCTTTCCGAAATCCTCCTCTACGGCGGGCGTACAGTCGGTCAGAATCTCCCTCGTACCCTCGTCCCCCCGAAGCTCCACATTCTTTGGCGCAAGTGCCTCCGCCAGCCTGGGCAGAAACGCCTCCCGCACCTTACTGTGTACCACAAGGGATTCGCAGGCATTGCATACGCCGATCCGCTGCGTCTTTGCGTTATAAACGATCTCTGCCGCCATTTCCAGGTCCGCGTCCTTGTCTACATACACGTGGCAGTTGCCCGTGCCGGTCTCTATGACGGGAATCGTGCTGTTTTCCACCACGCTCCTGATAAGCCCCGCGCTTCCTCTGGGAATCAGAAGATCCACATATTCCTTCAGCTTCATAAACGCCACGGTCACCTGCCTGTCCGTATCCTCGATGAGCTGAAGCACGTCGGGCGGAACGCTCTGCTCCTCCAAGGCCTCCCGCAATACCTTCACCACCGCGGCATTGGAATACAGCGCATCGCTGCCCCCCTTTAAAATAACCGCATTTCCCGTCTTAAAGCACAGCCCGAAGGCGTCCGCCGTCACATTGGGACGCGCCTCGTAAATAATGCCGATGACCCCCATGGGAACCCTTACCTTCTTAATTTTCAGACCGTTCGGCCGCTCAAGCTCCTCCATGACCTCGCCTATACAATCTGGCAGCTCTGCCACCTGGCGCAGCCCCTCAGCCATGGCGCCGATCCTCTCCTCCGTCAGCCTCAGCCTGTCCTGCATGCCGGCGCTCATGCCGTTCCTCTGCGCCGTCTCCATGTCCCGCTCATTTGCCGAAAGAATCTCTGCCGCACGCCGCACCAGCATTTCCGCCCCGTGCATCAGGGCTTTATTCTTCTCCCCGGCCGACAGTCTCTGCAAAAAGGGCTTCACCGCCGCCGCCTTTTTTCCCATTGTCTGTAAGTCTGTCATATCCGTTCACTGTCCTTCCTTATCCTGATGTTTCTGTTATCCTAATATTTCTACAATACGACCCATTTTTCTATTCCAGCACCATCAATCCGTCCTTAAAAGCATCCGGGTACGACAGTCTCATAATAATCTTCGGAAATACAATAACATAAGCATATGCCATTCCCTCACCAAAACGGTCATGCAACAACTTTTTACCGTCATGGTGGAAACTGACCTCATCCGGCAAAGATCTCAAATACGGTAATTCGATGACCTTTGCAGGATTTTCAGAAAAACTTGCTTCTATTGCAACTACCTGCCCTTCTCCAAAAACTTCATGTTTCACAATAGCTCCCGCGGGGATTAAAAGTTCTTCCGCATCTTCATGCATAGCAGTATTTCCTGCAATTTCGGATACTTTTTCCGAAACAATTGTATCAATATACTGCTTCCATGCAGGGGCTTCTAAAATATCTCTGCGGGATTCGCACTTGATGATCAAATCTCTGAGTTTTTCAGGACTTGCCTTGTTCGCCTCAAACATTGCCACAAAGTATTTCTGGAACTGCCCCAAGGTTAACGGAACAATATCCAACCGCTGCTTCACATCACTCTTTGCATACCAAATACCATGTCTGAATGTTTCTGCTGTGTTGGTATCGATGCGAATAGCAATAAACATACCGTAGACAGGCTTATCATATTTCAGGACAGCATCGGAAACATGCCGTCTGACAGGTTCACCCTCCATTGCCTCTTGGCGGGAGGATGTAGACATAGTGACCTCAGTTAAAATTGTGAAGTCGTTAAATTCACAATACAAATCACCCTTGCCACCGCCGGCAGCCGATACGGGCATGAAATCAGAATCCAATTTGAAGCCACGGACTTCATAAGGCTTATTAACCATGTGATCAATCGCCAATGCCGCACGCCAAAGCGTCCATTCAAGATACGCAGGTGTTTCATCCCTGGGTACTTCAATGGCATTATCCTCGTCATAGACCATTTTGCCACCGCCTTTGATCAGCAGCGTCATATAATCTCGAATTTCTTCCCACTGGTTGCACTGATCATTGGCATACTGAATTTCATCCGTCTGGGCAACGATATTTTCAAGTCTTTGCCTTGCAATGTTTATTTCTGCCGGAGTATTCAGAGGCAGATCAGAAATATCAAACAGAATATGACGCTCCTTCATCTGCTTTATCAAATCGTCCAGCAAAGATTTGGCAACATCCAAATTATCGGTAGGCAGGGGCGCACCAGCACAAAGCAGCTTGTACTGCTCTATAATAGGCTCAGAACTTGCCGTGGCTTTTGCAAGTTTTTCTGCCAGAATATGTTTTGTGGATACGATGACCAGACCTCTGCCTTTGCGCCCGAGCACACCGGAAATACGGAGATATCGCATATTCATATCACTGTAATCCAAGAAATTTTCAGCTTTTTTGTCATAGCTTTCGCCTCTCCTGGCGATCTCCTTTTTGTCAAAAGCACGCTTAGACGGTGCGGAAGCTCTCCGCTGTCTCAGGTCAAGAATATTATCAACAACCTCATCCAAATTATAGCTGGGATTGGTAGTATGTCCCCACAAAGCAAATTCGATTCTGCTCAGTTCGGAAGAACCTGTACGCTTCTCAAGCTCAAGCATAATCGCCAGAAGCCATCTTAATGGAGAGAAATATTGCGTACCGTCCGGCATAGCAAATTGCTCTACACTCATCGCCCGCAAGTAACATTCCTGCACCGCAGGGTATGTATCTGCTTGCAAAAACGCTCTGCCGAAAGGCGTAATATCATCCAAAGCACCAAGCTCCTCCTGACGGCCGTCTTTTTTCTTGACTTGGGGATAGATAAATCCATTTTTTGCAAACATCAGTCTCCATTTGCGCGCGTGACTTCCGGATTCGTCCTTTCCCTCCTCGTTTTGAATGATTCCCTTTTCGTTTAAGAAATTCATAAAGCCAACTTCATTTTCATCTCTTAAATTTCCGATAAAAGGAGAATTGGCATATACAAAAAATCCTTCCTGAATTCGGTTGGGGTTACGCAGACCGGTATTTCCTACCAGCCATATTTTAATTTGTTCACTCAAGCCGCAGCCTCCCATCAATATCCAACAAAAAGGTATTCCTGCACGGAATTTCTGTGTGTCTTTGCATCACCTTGGTTTCCAAACGAGTACTTGTAATCAACAGGAATCACCTCTACATGCTGCTTATGTTTTGCCATGATTGCTACCATTTCATCTTGTGTAGGCAAGCTGTTGGAAGAATAGGAAACAATCAAAATACTGTCAGTAAATTTCTTAAACAGATGATCAAATGCATCGGATGCACCTTTGCGAGTAGCAAACGGTGTCGGATAGGATTTGAATTTCTTTGTCTGGGTATGCTGCTGAATTTCAACACCCTCCCAATCACGGGCAAGACCTTCCACAAAATGATATCTGCGGACATATTCGTTATCAGACAAAGGGGAGTAGTACGGAGGGTCAATATAAACCAAATCCGCTTGTTCCACCCTCAAATCCATTGCATCGCCCTGTTTCGAGCGATTGATCTGACCGTTATCAAATACAGCCTTATTCACAGCTTCAACAGCTTCCATGAATTGCTGTACGAGCGTCTTTTGCAAATCCTTACGCCCATCATCATATCGCTGCCCCGTATAGGTAAAGATACCGCGGGGACGCTTCTTCGTACATGCACGAATCAATGCGGTCATTGCAATAGCTCGTTTGTATTGATCTTTGATT
Source organism: uncultured Acetatifactor sp. (assembly GCA_910578215.1). Classification (GTDB taxonomy): domain Bacteria; phylum Bacillota; class Clostridia; order Lachnospirales; family Lachnospiraceae; genus Acetatifactor. The sequence goes on from CAJTPH010000014.1 coordinate 50,170, forward strand.
TCGGCAATATTGGTACGCAGCGTATCGATTAAATCATTTTCTTCATCGGTATAGTAAAGATCTTTGAAAGTTGACGCTACAAAGTGATCCGACTCCTTGTGTGTAACCAATAACTCTTTCGCTTCTTCTAACGGCAGGATAACAAAATTATTCTCCACCATTGCCTTGGTGAATGTCGCAGACATCGCCATATAATCGTTACTGACTACCGCTTTGCCCTGTGCTTTGAACATATAGCCAACGATACCGGAGCCAGAGAAAAGATCAACAACTGTATTTACCTTAAATTGCGAGGCAACCGACCATATTTCGGATAACAGCTTACTTTTTGACCCCATAAAACGAGTTGGCGGATAAGCTGACACCTGTTCCGGCAAAGGCAGCGAAAGCACCTTAATTAAAGTACGCTGCTTCGGAGGAATGGCAACAATGGCATCTTCTCCCCTGCGAGTGCCTCCATTACAAGAAATATGCCGCTTTGTCTGAATGACATCAATATTGAATGGAGCATATAGCTCATGCACCAACGGATGATTGGAGTTTGTCAAAATAACATAACATCCCCGTTCATGCAAAGCCATAATCATCTTTGCCAGCTCAACATGATCCTCTTCGTAAAACTGTTCTTTGGTATATCGCTTAAAGTCAGCATATTCAGAAACCGGCAAATAGGGGGGATCAAGGAAAACAAAATCTCCCGGCTGAGCGTAATGCTCTAAAACAAACAGGTAGTCTCCACATATAATATCTGCTTTTTTCAATGCGGCAGACGCTGCTCTCAATCCGTCCTCGTCACAGATCTTGGGGTTTTTATATTTGCCGTAGGGGACATTAAACTGTCCCTGCCTGTTGACACGATACAGACCGTTAAAACAGGTTTTATTCAAGAAGATCGTTCTTGCAGCAGCTTCTGCTTTGGAAAGCGCCGTCCATTCCTGACTGCGGACGGCATAAAACATCTCAGAAGTATTTTCGTACCGCTTAAGGCATTGAATTACATCCTCTACCTGACCGGCTACTTTCTGATACATATTGATCAGTTCAGGATTACTGTCTGCGATAATGGCGTTTTCCGGCTGCAAAGCAAAGAACATTGCTCCACCGCCAAAAAATGGCTCAATATATCGCCTGTAGGAGGTCGGTACTTTAGGCAAAAGATCGCCTAACATCTGTGTTTTGCCACCTGCCCATTTCAAAACAGGCTTGGCTCGAACAGTCTCTGATTTTCTAACCGCTTGTTCTGCCACTGTACTTGACTCCTTTCATTTTATAGAATCTTGGGTTAATTCCATTGCCCGCGGAAACCAATCCCGTTTCACACGCAGATCACCTGGCAGGGCCTGATATCCGTACCCTCCGCCGGTATTTCCTCCACCATTTGGCACCTAAATCCCACCGCAACCGTGCGCAGCTGCAGCGTCTCCCTGTCTGCAAGGTATCTGTCATAAAAGCCGCCCCCATAGCCCAGGCGGTTCCGGAAACAGTCAAAAGCCGCCCCGGGCATCAGCATCAGCGTGCGCTCCGCCCTCTCGGGCGTATAAACGTACCTGTCCGAATCGCCGTGCGGCTCTAAAATGCCCCTGTAGCCCGCCTGTAACTGCCCCATGCTTTCTATCCTGAAAAATTCCATACATAGCGGCGTCCCTTTTTCGTGGCTCAAAATCTCTTTCTGACACAATGCTTCTTTTTGACACAATGCCTCTTTTTCGCGGAGCGAAACCGCCTTCTGCCCAAGCGCTGCGGATTCCTTCCCCGGCAGCACCTTGGGCAGATACACCCTCTTTCCAGCCTTAAGCGCCTCCGCGATAATATCCCCGGTGTCGATCTCGCTGCCATAGCTTGCAAAGCACAGTATCTCCTCCGCCCTGTAAAACCACTGATGCCCCAGGATACGCTCTGTCAATAGCAGAGCGGCCTTCCTTCGTTCCTCCGCCCCAAGGGCATTACGGGCCGCAAGCGCCGCCTTTCTTATGGATTTTTTACAGGAAACAATCTCTTGATCATGCATTTCACTGTCAACAATTTCTTTCTCCATCCTGTCCCTGTCCCGTCCTTATCTTGCCTCCGGCTTCATTCCGCCGCCTGTCACACCCCATACGCTACAGCTAAGCTCCCGTCCATAATACGGCCAGTTGTATGGCGGCTTAGCTCTTATGCAGGCCGCCAACAAATACGGGCAGGTCAAAGCCCTCGTCCTTATGAGCGACAAACAGGGTTCCCTCGTTTTCCCCGTCAAGTATCCTGTGCAGCACCCCTATGTCTCTGCTGTTTGCAATAATCATATCCACATCGGACTTGGTGGCAATCTTCGCCGCAATCAGCTTGGTATTCATGCCCCCGGTTCCAACGCTGCTGCCCGTGGTCCCCTTACCCATTTCCATAAGCTCATCCGTGAGCTCGTCCACCTGCTCGATAAACCTTGCGTCGGGATTCTTTCTGGGATCGTCCGTATACAGCCCGTCGATGTCCGACAACAAGATCAGCAGGTCCGCCTCCACCAAAGCCGCTACGATTGCCGACAGCGTATCATTGTCCCCTATTTCGATCTCATAGGTTGCCACCGTGTCATTTTCGTTGACAATGGGAATGGCACCCAGCCTCAATAGCTCTGAAAAGGTATTGTGGGCGTTATAACGGTTCAGGTTATCCAAAATGGTATTCTTCGTCATCAGAATCTGCGCCGCCACCTGATTATACTCTGCAAAGAGCTTCTGATAGGTCATCATCAGCCGCGCCTGTCCCACCGCGGAGCACGCCTGCTTTACCGCCAGGGACTGCACCCTGTTATCCGCGCGCACATCCTTCATATTGAGGGCGTTCTTGCCCGCGGCAATGGCGCCGGAGGTCACAAGGATCACCTCTCTGCCCTGGTTCCTGATATTGCTCAGCTCCCGCACCAGCCTTTCCATCCGGATATAGTCCATGTCCCCGGTCTGCCTGTGGGTCAGGGAGGACGAACCTATTTTCACAACAATTCTCTTTTTATCTTTTATCTGTTCCCGTAAATGATTCATATTTTTAATCCCTTTACTTTTCGTGTTGCTGATGCCTGATTTTTGAATCCGCCGTTAAATGCCTTTAACACATTGTACCAACATGACCGCGAAAAGGCAACCTGCTTTTTACAGCTGTACAGGCGGCTATCTTAGATTGATGCCATATGCGCGTAGGCAACATGCGAGCGATTGACATAAAGTGAACTGTTGAAGACAGTTTGTGGAAAGGAGGGGCATGGCAAAGCAGTGGTACTATCAGGCAAAAATGTGGGTGGCGGGGCCCACGTTTTGCGCAAATATCACGTAAAATAGTATACGGAATATACGGTGTTCTGTCCATTTCTCATCCCAACCCCAGGTTGGAAAATACGGAAACCGGTCAAACCGACGCGTTATTGTGCCTGCCTGCTGCTATGTGGTATGATAGTATTGCTGCAGCAAGAAAACAAAAGTGAGGTGCTACCATGGAAACTATGAAAATCAATGAACAGATCATTTTCCTGAGAAAGCAAAAAGGAATGACACAGGAAGATGTGGCCTGCGCCCTTGGCGTGACGAATCAGGCGGTATCAAAATGGGAATCAGCACAGTGCTGTCCCGACATTCAGCTGCTTCCTGCAATTGCGGAGCTATTTGAGGTGACCATTGACGAGCTGATGGGACATAAGACTGCTGGCGGACTGGGAGAAATCTGTCTGAAAATCCGGAACTATTTTACGGAGCTGCCCGAGAAGGAGTCTTTTGAAAAAGCTTATCGTATTGCGGCTCTGCTGCATGAAGTAGCAGTGACAGATGGCTATAAGAAATTCCTGCCCTGGAAAAAGGACAGAGACTATTCCGCCGATGAGGTCGGACGGTGGGGGCTGTCACTCAGTGTGGAGGAAGAAGGTTGTACCGGGCGGAAGAACAACTGTATTACGTTCTCCTTGGGGAAAGCGGAGACTGCGTCCATGATATCTGATTTACGCGCTCTGTCCCTGAGTCTGGAAAAGCTAAGCCAGATCCATGTTCTGAAAGTGATATATGTCCTATATGGCCTGACCTCAGGGGACTCCAGCTTTTATATGTCCTGTGAGGAGATAGCGCAAGAGGCGCAGCTGTCTGTCAGTCAGGTGGAAGAAGCCCTGAAACAACTGCCCTTGTCGCTGAAAGAGGAGAGCGGAAGCCGTTTATACAGGCTGGAAAAGTCTTTTTCCTACATTCCGCCGCTGCTTCCCATGCTGTGCCCTTTTTCGCCGATGGAAATAAAGGGAGTATCATTATAATACAGGCGGCTATTCAGAATTGATGGCAATAGAAAACTTTCTTCTGTCATGAATCAAGATATTAAGGGTTGGCGGGGTTCCTCGCAGGTGGGGCAAACGGGGTAAATCATTTACCCCGTGGTAAAAAGTCCTCAAAGTCTAATGGCCGCACAAAGGGCGCATACTCCCCCGCAATCGCTTCCGCCACCCTGATCCCGTCCATCGCCGCCGAGGTGATTCCCCCCGCATAGCCCGCGCCCTCGCCGCAGGGATACAGCCCCCGCGCCTGGGACTGTAGCGTCTCGTCCCTGCTTATCCGCACCGGGGAGGAGGTCCTGCTCTCCACGCCCAGCAATATGGCATCCGGCCGGTCAAAGCCCCTTATCTGCCGTCCGAAGGCTTCCATGCCGTCCACAAGGGCGCTGCTGCATCCTGGAGGCAGAATACCGCTCAAATCCGCCCACCGGCAAAGCCCCCTGCACTGAGGGACAATATCGCTGCCCGGCATGGAGTCCACCGGGAATCTCTCCTCTGCCGCCTGCACACATTCCTTGAAATCACCGTATCTCTGCATGGGTATCCTGCCTCCGCACAGGTCGTAGGCTCTTTTTTCCAGAAGCCTCTGAAATTCGATTCCTGCAAGCGGATGCCCCGCTTCAGGAATCACGCCGGATGACTCAAGCTCCGCTGCAAAATCCTCCGGCGTCACTGCCACAATGACGGCGCTGTTGGCATTCTGTCCCGCCCTGTCACTGTAGCTCATACCGTTTACGGCCGTCATTCCCGGCTCCGAGGATGCGTTGACCACATAGCCGCCGGGGCACATGCAGAAGGAATAAACTGCCCGGCCGTTTTTTCCTTTTGCCGTCACCTTGTAAGCAGCCGCCCCCAATTCTCCCGGCTCCTTCATGCCATACTGGCTCTCGTTTATCATGGACTGAGGATGCTGCACCCTGAAACCCACCGCAAAGGCCTTTGCCTCCATGGGTATCCGGCGCTCATAAAGCATTTGAAAGGTATCCCTGGCACTGTGCCCCACCGCCAGCACCAGCTGCCCGCAGCGAAGCAGCTCTTTGCCGTTGACGATCACGCCTGTCACGCGCCTTGAAAAGCCCTGCAATACATCCCGCTCCGGACAGATAGCCGCCTCCTGAGCGCTGTCCGCCTTCTTACAGGTATCCGATTCCAGACCACTGCCCGCCTTCTTGCAGATAGCCGCCTCCGGGGCACAATCCTCCAGACAGATATCCGTGACCTGGCTCTCAAAACGCACCTCTCCGCCCAGACGGATGATCTCCTCCCGCATCCGCCTGACCACATCCCGCAGCACATCCGTGCCCATATGGGGCTTCGCCTCATAACAGATTTTTTCGTCTGCCCCAAATTTCACAAAGGTCTGCAGCACCGCCCCGTTTCTGCCGTCCCTGTCCTTCACAAGCGTGTTCAGCTTCCCGTCGGAAAAGGTTCCCGCGCCGCCCTCGCCAAACTGTACATTGGAAGCCGGGTTCAGCTCTCCCGTCTCCCAGAACGCCTCCACATCTCTCTGACGCTCCTCCACGCGCTTTCCCCTCTCCAGAAGAATGGGCCTATAGCCATGAAGTGCAAGAAAATAGCCGCAGAACAAGCCTGCGGGTCCCGTTCCCACAATGACGGTTGGATAAGCCTGCCTTCGAGTGCCGGACGGAGGAAAGGAGTAAACTGCCGTGTCGGACCTGCTCACAAGATTTTCCTTTCCCTTAAATTTATGTAATACCCTGCCTTCGTTTTTCACTGCCGCGTCCACGGAATAGCTGTAAAGGATCTCCGGCTTTCTTCTGGCGTCCACAGACTGTCGGACAATTTTCACGGACAGCACCTCCTGCAAGGGGATGCCCAGTGTCTCCGCCGTTTTTTTCCTAAGCTGCTCCGGATCATGTCCCGGCTTCAGCTTCACCTGATTGACTCGCAACATCCTTATCGCCCTTTCTTCGCCGCGGCTGTTCCGGCAATATACCCGCTGGTCCATGCCCACTGCAGGTTATATCCGCCGCATCTGCCGTCCACATCCAGAATCTCCCCGGCAAAATAAATCCCTTTCGCCTTCACGGACTCCAGATTCCCCGTCACCTCCGAAAGAGGGACGCCTCCCGCACAGACCTGTGCGCTGTCATAGCCGTTGTGGTCAGTCACATGAACGGCAAAACGCCTGCACAGGGCAAAAACCTGCTTTAGCTTCTCCCTGTCCGCCGTGTCTACATCCTCTGTGGGCTTCAGCCCGGCAAGCCTGACGAAAAGCTGCATCAGCTTCTTGTTGAGCATCCCCGTAAAAAATTCCTCCACCGTACGCTGCCCCTGCAGCAGCATTCTGCTTATGTAAAGCCGTTCATAGGCTTCAGGCGTATAATCAGGCAGGAAATCAATCCTGATCTCCACCTCGTTCTCCCTTAAAAGCCTGTAATTGACCTGGCGGCTTATCTGAAATACCGGTATCCCCGAGATACCGTATTCCGTAAGCTGCAGCTCCCCGCGCTCTCTGGCAGTACACTCCCCGCCCGACATAAGCGAAAGCTCCGCATCCGCCCGGACGCCTGCTACCGATTTAAAAAAGTTCTCCCTGCACTTGAGCTGCACCAGCGCGGGAACCGTGGGAATCAGACTGTGTCCCAGCTGCCTTGCCAAAGTATATCCGCTGCCGTCGGAGCCGGTCCTTGGCGCCGCCCTGCCGCCTGCAGCTATGATTACCCTGTCAAAGACAAAGCTTTTTCCGCCGCCCTGTACCCGTATGCCACCCGTCCCATCGTTCCGGTCTGTCCCCTTGATCTGCCCGGACCGCTCCGCATGGCATCCGGCAGCAGCCTCTGTCTGCTCCGCAGGACCTCTGGCAGCTTCGATCCGCTCCGCACGGCATCCGGTGACCACCTCTATTCCTGCCGCCGCCACCTCAAAACGAAGCACATCCAGCACAGAAGCCGCCTGCTCGCTTGCCGGATAGAGATAACCGTTTTTACTCTTTATCAAAAGCCCTGTTTTTTGGAAAAAGCCCACCGTATCCCCGGTGGAAAACCGTTCAAGACATTCCTTCAAAAGCCCCGGCTCTCCGGTGTAATATTCTTCCGAATCAAGCTTTTCGTTTCCAAGATTGCACTTTCCGTTGCCCGTGGAGAGAATTTTTTTCCCAAGCCTGTCGTTTGCCTCCAGAATGGTTACCCTTGCTCCCTGTTCGGCGGCGGCAACCGCCGCCATCATGCCGGCAGCGCCTCCGCCGATCACCCCTATCTTCCTCATCCCAACCCCCTCTTTTTATCGGTTCGCTTCCCTGCCCTAGCAGAACGTTTTCACACGCCCTTTGAACGGCAAACCAAAATCATAATTTTTCCCCTTGCCGAATCGTTTCAGCTGGAATAATTCTCAAGAAAATTATAGAGCTCCTCCTGATTTTCCACCCACATCATCTGCATAATTTTCTGCTGCAGCTCCTCCGGCAGCAAATCCACACGGATGTCCGTCTCTATATAGACTGTCTGCTTGTCCTCCAGATAGACCCAGACCTTATTGTCATACGCGGCAAGATAAAAGCTTGTACTGGGCTGAATATATTGATAATTCATTCTCACCACTACCCGCTCTCTGGAAAAGGAAAGCACCTCCAGCCCCACAAAACCGCGCTGCTGCTCGGAAAGAGGCGGGAACGCCTGATAAATATCCATTACCGTGAGAAACTGCTCCCTGTTCATACCTATATATTTTTCGGGCAGACGTTTGACAATCTCCATTTCCGTATGATCCAGAATATTAGTCTCCTTCAGAATATAATCCGTATCTACACAGAGTGTCTCGGAATTTGCCAGCACCTCTTTTGCGGTTTGATCGTCTTCCTCATCCCCTGCAATACCGTAATCTACAGGCACGTCCAGAGGCTCCTGCCCCAGAAGATCGATCACATTCTGATTCTGTCCGTCATCAATTCCCGCTGGCGGAAAGCTCTCCCTGTACTGCTCCGGGTAAAAAAAATGCGTGGACTGCACCCCTGCATAAAATCCCACCCCCAGCATAACAAGCGGATATATAATAAATAAGCTGATACGTTTTACAATCTTCATACGCAATCCTCGCACCGATAGTATTTCCTCGTAATCAGTATCAGCTTATTTTCAAGATTTATACAATTTTATATCCAAATTCATCCTTTAATAGACACGCAGCATCTGTCCCAGCACATTCAGAATTTTTCCTCCGGGAATAAACTCCAGCTCCTGTTCCCTGAAATTCCGCGTCAAAAGCAATATAATCCAATATATTGCCACCGATATCACCAGCAGCACAATCAAGGACACAAGATTACCCAGATGGGGCGTAACCATTTTCTTCAAAAATATTCCCGTGAGCCCTGAAGCGCCTCCCGCTATCAGCGGCATGATCAAAAGCCGCAGCCAGTCGATTCTCAGGCGCAGCTGTCTGTACACAAACAGCCCCAGAAGAACGCAGACAATGCCGCCGGAAAGAAACCCGCCGTAAACCAAGGCCAAAATGCCGGTCTTGCCAAGGTTTAACAGCGCTGCCGTGGAAATCACAAACGCTACGTTGCCCACCGCAAAAGAGCCCATAACAAAATACCTTTTGCCCGTAGAAAGCAGAACCCTTGCAAAGTACCCCGAAAGCGCCCCGGCAAAGATCACCGCAGAGCCTCCCTGAAACATTTTCAGAACAATGTCGCCGCCCTCCGCACGCAGCAGCCCAGAGAGCTGTTCTCCCATAACTGCCACAAAGATAACCACAAAAATTCCATGTACAAAGCACATATGTATACCGCTCTGAAAGGCCGCCCTGGCAAAGCGCTGCTCCTCCTTTTTCAGGTAAGTAAGCCCCCTGCCGATCACAGGCAGCGCCAGAATCGTTATCACCGAAATCAGAATTCCGCACACCATCAGGTACTTCCCGACATACAGACCGTATTCCACGGCGGCAATATCCTCATCCGGCACGGACTTGCCGTAAAACAGCCATCCCAGCGGAAACGGCATAAATACAAGCAGCCCTGTCACAATCTCGCTCCATCTGCTTCCGTACAGGTAACGCAGGCAGTCCATGGAGGAATCCGTGGTTCTCATTCCGCTCTCCGGCTTTGATCTTTTCCTTCTGCGGCTGCTCCACCTGTATATGAGAAACAGGAGCAGCAGTATCAGTGCCTCCGCAACGGAGATGGCCGCGGCAATTCCCACGCCGCCGTACATCGCCGTAAAATTATTCTGGTTCAGCAGCCCGCTGACCTGCTCGCCGTATCCCCTCAACGCGCCTGCAAAAAGATACCCGAACCCCAGAACAAGCAGCGGACGCAGAACGCCAGCGCGGTGGGAAGCTCCGAGCCATCCCCCTGGAAATATCCCAGCAGCACGGAGGAAATACTGCGCAGAAACACCGTCGGCGCAAGCACCATAAGAATCAGCACACTGTAGCGCACCTTAAAAACCAGCTCTGCCGCCGGCTGCGCCGCAACCAACAGCAAAACGCTGCCCAGCGCACCCGACACCGCCTGGAAAACAACGGTAAAGCTTCTCATTTTCAGCGCATTTTTGTATTGTCCCTTATTGTATCTGTTCCGCAGCAGCCTTCCCAGGGAATCCGTCAGCCCGCCGCCCACCGGCAGCCACATCAGCAAAAATATTGCATATGCCGCCGCAATGTATGTGACGCCGTTATTTCCTGTCAGGCTTCCCGCCGCCGACAGCACGATCCATGTGAGTATCTCCCCAAGCGCCTTCGCCTGTCTTCTCTTTACCTCTGCACGATTCATCTATCGTTCCTCAATTAATCTCTCGTTATCCCCAAGCCTTCCAGTATCTTTTCCTGCTTTCGCTCCATTACTGCCGCCGCCTGCTCCTCCATATGGTCATAGCCGCAGAGATGAAGCATGCTGTGCGCCACCAGAAAGGCAAATTCCCGCCTGAGGCTGTGCCCATAGGCTGCCGCCTGCTCCTCCACCTTGTCCACGGATATCATGATATCTCCCAGAATCAGTTCCCCAGTCTCCGGGTCAAAATAGTCAGCCTCGAGGTTTTCGTCTATGTCAAAGACCCCTTCCCTCTCAAAATCCACGTTAGGAAAAGAGAGTACATCCGTAGAACGGTCGATTCCTCTTGTCTCACGATTCATCTCGTGTATGCCCTCATTGTCCGTAAGTAAAACATTCACCTGCACCTCATAGGGGCACGCCTCCTCCGCCAGCACCGCCTCGCACACAAGCCGGACCGTATCCTCCTCGGAGAAGGGAAATGCCTTCTCCGTTTCATTCTCAACGTAAAAAGTCATAGTAAAGCTTTTCCTCCTTAAAAATCCTCTGCATGGCGCGCAGCTCCTGCACCGTAATATTACAGCCGTTAAAATCCCCGTCATCAAAAAGCTTCAGGAAAAGCATATCGATGATCCGGTCGAAATCGGCCTTATCTCCCGATTCATTCTCCAGCGCCAAGAGCACGGCGCCCAAAACCGCCTCGGAACAGACCAGAACCGCCGTCTCCTTTTTTGTAAAGCCTTTTCTGCCCTTCGTATATTCCGTAAGGATCGCCCTCACCGCAGGGGGAAACTGCTTTTCCTCCATAAGCGCCCCCAGGCCCTCCCCCACACGATGATAGTATCCCGCACACTTTAAGGCATCCGCATCCATGTCCAGCCTTCTCGCGATCCTCTCGCAAAAATAAGCCGTATGTACGCTGTGAAGATAATCCTGCCTGTTGTGCTGCTTCATATCCACCAGCACCGGATTTCCCGTATCGTTGAGCTCCAGATATTTCTCCCTGTATTGATATACCACCATAAAATAAAACAGCCTGAGGCAGCCCAGGAGCAAAATACCGCTCACAATCACATTTGTTACGGGAATCACAAATAATTCCAGGTCTGGCCTGGCGTCTGCCACCAATATGACGTTTGCCGTCTCACAGACCAGGAGACACAAAGCCGACAAAAACAGCGGAATCCCGATTTTGAAATCACTGCTTATATGCTGAAACAGCGCTGCGGCAAACACGCCGCTGACCATGTAGAGGGCAAAGCTTCCCACAGTGCCGCCGCTTATCATGACTGCCGTCATCAAAAGCACCGACGCCGCGGTAATCCCCGTGCTCATATTCGAGAACAGCGTCAGCATTAAAAACACCACAAGAAACGGCCACCCGCCCACCGGCAGAAAACCGCACACGCAGACCGCAAAAAGGCCTATATACAAGCAGAGCCAGAACCTTGCCACATGCTCCCTGTTATTATAATCCAGCGTGTCCCTGAGGTACTCCCTGCGCAGCTGAAACCCTGTAACCGCCAACCCAAGCAGCGTCATACAGCAGTTGCCCAGCAGCCTGTCCGACGCCTCCCCGCGAAGACGGCAAAGGACGTACACCTGTGCCGTTCCAATAAGCAGGGCGGCAAATTCCATCAGGAAATATTTCCAGCCGTACCTGCCGGTCCGGGACCTTTGAGCTTCCGTTTTTGCTTCCCTATGCTCTTTTTTATCGGCCTGCGCGACGGGGTGCTTCATTTTTTCTCCCATACCTCTCTCTGCTTCCGGATCTTCCGTTCCCCGCTTTTCCGGCGGCGGATTCCTTTGCCTCATAGTCCTCGTACGCCTTGACGATCCTCTGTACCAGAGGATGGCGCACCACATCCTTGCTTGTCAGCCGGCAAAACGCAATATCCTCAATATTGCCCAAAACTCTTGCGGCGACGTCCAGACCGGAGCTTGTCCCCGCCGGCAGGTCCTTTTGAGAGGCGTCCCCCGTGACTACCACCTTTGAGCCGAAGCCTATGCGCGTCAAAAACATTTTCATCTGCGCCGGTGTGGTATTCTGGGCCTCGTCAAGAATAATATAGGCGTTGTCCAACGTGCGCCCGCGCATATAGGCAAGCGGCGCCACCTCTATCAAGCCCTTCTCCATATTTTTGGCGAAGCTCTCCGCCCCCATAATCTGATAGAGCGCGTCATAAAGGGGCCTTAAATAAGGGTCCACCTTACTCTGCAGGTCTCCGGGCAGAAAGCCCAGCTTTTCTCCTGCCTCGATGGCGGGCCTTGTCAAAATAATCCTGCCCACCTCGTTGTTTTTAAAGGCCGTAATCGCCATGGCCATCGCAAGATAGGTTTTTCCCGTTCCCGCCGGTCCCAGGCCGAACACGATCATATTCCTGCGTATCGCGTCCACATAAGCCTTCTGCCCCAGGGTCTTGGGCTTGATAGGCTTGCCGTTGACCGTATGGCAAATACAATCGGAATCTATTTCCGTTATCACATTTTCCTTTTCTTCCATACCCAATGTAATCGCGTAATCCACGCTCTGCTCCTCAATTTCATTTCCCCGGCCGGAAAGGACGGCAAGCTGCCTCAAAACGCCCTCTGCCCTTCTCGCCATATCCTCTCTCCCGGTCACCGTCACGCTGCCGTTGCGGTTTACTATGGAGACGCCGAAGTCCTGCTCCAGCTTCTTCACATAAGCGTCCTGCATCCCAAATATCTTCCGCATATCCTCCGCAGGCATATCAAGGTTTATCGTAATATTTTCCATCTGTTTTCAAAGCCTTTCCAAAGCCCGGCAAGCCGGCCGCGCCGCGCTTCATTTGTCCATCCTCACCGTCTCCTGGCTGACGCCCACCGGCTCCTGCACCAGGAACTCCCCCTGAATTATCCAGGAGCTGCTGTCTGTATCTATTTTAACATCTTTTTCAATAATTTGTACCCCTTTTTCCTCTAAACTTGTAAGAAATGTGATTAATTTTTGTTTTAAAAGCGTTTCCGCTTCCTTTAACGTATACTCATGCTCCACATTTTGATACTCCCTGTGTGTATAGCTGCCAAAGTAAACGGGTATGGAAAGCTTTTCCAGCACCAGCGGCCTGCTCTCCTTAATCACGCTGTCATAGACCAGATAGGGTCTTTTATCTGCAATGCTCCACTCGCTGCCGCCCACTCTGAGATAATAATCCGTCTTATTCCTGCCGGTATATTCTTTTTTTATGTAATTGAAGGAAAGACTCTCCGAAAAGCTTCTTGTATGCTCCAAAACAATATCCGCGTCCGCGTCCACATAAAAATATTCCCTCAGTGTGGAGTCGTCGTTATAGATGGGAACCTTGCCCTCCACAAGGACGCTTCCCTCCTCCACGGTATCTCCGATTGCGACCTTGGGCACGCCGCTCCTCACGATTATGGACACCACCGTTCCGCCATACTCCGATACAAGGTCTGTGCCTCCCGAATTGTTTTTCGTCTCCACCGTTATGGGGGCGTCATTTTCCTTGATATCGATATGCAGTCTGGTGCCTGACAGCTTTACGGACGCCCATGTAACCTGCGTGAACTCCCTGCGGATCTCCTTCTCCAGCTCCTTGATATCGAGAGCATCCCTGCGCATTCCCACCTTCACCTGGTTATCCTCCAAAAAGCTTTGGAAGACGTCGCCTGTAATCTGATAATTCCCCTCCAGCTCTATGTCCCATATGTAAAAGGAGGACCAGATCCAGAAGGCAACCGCAATCATAAGCCCCCCCACAAACATCTTTCTCTTAAAAAGCTTGGGTATAAAAAAGGGCAGCCCATATCTTTCCAATACGGCTACCCTTGTCCCCGACTTTTTCACAATGGGCTTAAGGCTCCAAAAGCCTTTTAAATTGACATTCATATAATAGACATCGCCCTCGCGGACAATGTTCCAAAGGAGAATCCCCTTATTGCTGCATAAATTCATAAAACGCTCCGGAGAAAAGCCGCTCACCCTGATGCGCAGATAGCCCCGGATATATTTCAACAATTCAAGCATGGTCCACTAACCTCTTTCCACGTTTATTCCTGCAGGCAAAATTGCCCGCCGAGCAATGAGCCAAGCCCATTGTATAGACCTGGCGCCGCGCTCAAAGCCATATGAAGGATCGCCCTGAGCATAAAGCCCGCAAAGAGCCCGGCGAATGCCACAAGGGTCAAATACCCCGCAGCCCCACTGCCCGGGGAAATCCGTATGAAAATGCCGCCTACAGCGCCTCGGAAATCCCGTCACCCAAGATATTTCACACAGGCAATGCAGCCGCTGATTTTCATATCCTCATTTGTATAATAATCAATGGAAAGTCCGGTTCCCTCAAAGGACACCTGACAGGTTTTCGCCTGAAGCAATATCAGTCCCTCCGTGTACTCCAGTATACCACGGTAATTTTCTATCCATGCCTCCCGGTTTCCTGTCATCGTAACCTTAAGCGCCCCCATACAGATATCCTTTGGAAGCTTCAGGGATTCCACCAGCATTTCTTTTCTTTTGCAGCGCTCATTATTTTTCTTCATGCTCCATTATATTATCCAACGGCGGAAACTATGCGTTTTCTCCGCAGCAAAGCGTCCTGTCCTGCCGCAAACCGCTCCGCCCGCTGCTCCTCACGAGATGACCGCCTTGATAAAGGGTGTTTTCTCAGGCGCGGCGTCCGCAATGGAGCAGGCCGCAAGGAAACGCTTCTCCGCCTCCCTTGCCTTCCCCTCGTCGTTTGCGTGCAGAAACGCCAAAGGCTCCCCTGCCCGCACATAGTCTCCTGTCTTTTTCTGCAGCACCAGCCCTACGGACAGGTCTATCACACTCTCCTTGGTCTCCCTTCCGCCTCCCAGAATAAGGGAACATACTCCCACCTCATCACAGGCGATGCGGCTGACAAACCCGCTTACCGGCGCTGCGACCGGTAAGACAACGGATGCCCGGGGCAGCTTCTCGGGATGATACACGACAGAACTGTCGCCACCCTGAGCCTCCACAAAATCGGCAAGCCTGCTCAGGGCGCTTCCGTCCTTTACCGCCTCCTTCAGCAGCCCTTCCGCCTCCTCCACACTGCCCGCCCTTCCCCCGGCAAGCAGCATCTGGCTGCCAAGGGTCATGCAAAGCTTTGTAAAATCCTCGGGGCCCCTTCCATTCAGGGTGTCGATGGCCTCCCTTACCTCCAGAGCATTGCCCACCGCAAAGCCCAGAGGCTGGTCCATGTCGGAGATGACCGCGATGGTCCTTCTCCCGGCATTTTTCCCGATCTTAACCATTTCCTCCGCAAGCGCCCGGGCGTCGTCCTCCGCCTTCATAAAGGCCCCGCTGCCGGTCTTTACGTCAAGCACGATGGCGTCCGCTCCCGCCGCAAGCTTCTTGCTCATAATAGAGCTGGCGATCAGGGACATGTTATCCACGGTTGCCGTCACGTCCCTGAGAGCATAGAGCTTTTTATCCGCAGGAGCCAGGTCCGCGGTCTGCCCCATAATGGCGATGCCGATGCGGTTTACGTTTTCGATAAACTGGCTCTTAGACAGCCCCGTTGAAAAGCCCGGAAAGCTCTCCAGCTTATCGATGGTGCCTCCGGTATGCCCCAGCCCCCTTCCGCTCATCTTTGCCACGGGAATTCCGCAGGCCGCCACCATGGGCGCCAGAGCGATGGAGGTCTTGTCCCCCACGCCTCCGGTGCTGTGCTTATCCACCTTCACCCCGCGAATGCCGGACAGATCCAGCATATCCCCGCTGTGCGCCATGGCCATGGTAAGGGCAAGGGTCTCGCCTTCTGTCATCTTCCGGAAATAAACCGCCATCATCAGCGCAGAAGCCTGGTAATCGGGAATTTCACCTTTTGTGTAGCCCTCCACAAAAAAGTCTATCTCCTCCCCTGTAAGCTCTCCCCCGTTTCGTTTTTTCAGGATAATATCATACATCCTCATAAGGATACCTCCGATCCTGTTAAATCAGCAGCAATCCCAATTGTACAGCACTCTGGAAAAGTCCTTTTTTGCCAGGTCCTCCGCCGAGATAAAGAAGTTGGCAACGCCGCTGTCGCCCCACATAATCTCCTCATCCGTATCGATCTGTAAAAGCATGGTATCGTATTTTTGATAATCAGCCTCATACTCCCGGGGATCGGTCTGCGTAAAATATGGATACCCCCCTATACGGGAGCCGTCACAAATAATACCCTCCATCATCTCGTCGTCCTCAAAGTCCCCGTCCAGCAGTGCATCGCTGAATTCCGGATCGTCCTCCTCCATGCTGTCCTTTTCTCCGTAAAGGGATTTTATGTTTCTGCCAAACGCCCTGTTGTACGCATCACGGGCAAAATCGTCAAACTGATAATCCCCCATAGTGACAGACGAGGACTTCTTTTCCGAAAACTGAAGCGCAAACTCCCCCTCAAAGGGAAAATCATCGTCCTCAAATTCAGGCATATCCTCCGCCGCATAGAGCCTGCTTACATCGGAAACGATATTTTCGTGATAAATAATACGGAAGGTATTCTGGCTCACGGGG
Source organism: uncultured Acetatifactor sp. (assembly GCA_910578215.1). Classification (GTDB taxonomy): domain Bacteria; phylum Bacillota; class Clostridia; order Lachnospirales; family Lachnospiraceae; genus Acetatifactor. The sequence continues at coordinate 66,679 of CAJTPH010000014.1, forward strand.
TTGTCGAAATCCAGTCCGTAAGCATCGTCTCCGTCACAGCCCACAAAAAACTGCAGTATCCCGTCCGTAGGAAAGCCCTCCATGGTAGGGATTTCTCCAAAATTAAGCTGCGCCAGGAAGCGGATGGGTTTTCCCTCCAGCTCTCCCTCCCGCACCCTGGGGTATTCCATGTCCTTGGGGAAATACGGCACCCCTCCGAATTTACTGGAAAAAACCGTTATTTCCCCATGACTCTTATCCAAAGCCTCCTGCCGGCAGGGCGTGATTTCAACCATAGGCTTATTGGGCGATATCCCTGCAAGCTCCTCCGTAAATTTTTTCATTTTTTCTGTGATGTCCATAATGTGTACCTCCGTATGATTTTTATTTTATAATATAAAACTGGCTTTGAAGAAGCAGCCAGTTCGCCCGAAACCACTCCATAATCTGCCAGTAGCCGCAGCCTCTCAGGTCATACTCCTTAATCAGGTCAAACTTCGCCTGCATGCTCCTCACATCCTCAAACCAAACCTCATGCTCTGTTCCATCCTCCGATGTATAGTTGAAATAGGGGCTCTCCGCCAGCTGGTCAAAGCGGATCTCCGCGCCCTGCGCCACCGCTATGCGTACCGCCTGTATATTTCCGATGGTTGCCGCCTTGGTAACTCCGCGCTCATATGGCAGCGGCCAGTCATAGCCGTAATTGGGTATTCCCAGATCGATCTTTTCCGCAGGAATTTCCGTCAGCGCGTATTCCACCACCCGCCTTACCTGATTGATGGGCGCCACCGCCATGGGCGGCCCGTAGGTATAGCCCCATTCATAGGTCATAAGCAGCACATGGTCTGCCGCCTCCCCCAACGCCCTGTAATCCTTTCCCTCATACAGCAGCCCCCTCTGGTCCGGGCTGGTCTTGGGCGCCAGAGCCACGGAGGTGTGATAGCCGTTGGCGCGCATGGTTTCCGCCACCTGCCACACAAACCCGGTAAAGGCATCCCTGTCCTGCGCCAGAATGTACTCAAAATCAATGTCCACCCCCTGATAGCCCTTTCGGTTCATGACAGTCAGAAGATTCTGAATCAGATTATCCGTGTACTCCCGGCTGTTCACCACAGAGTTGATTAATCGGTTGTTAAAATTTCCGTCCGGTCCAAAGGGCGTCAGGGTCAGAATGGGCTGAGTGCCAAAACGCAGCGCCTCCGCTATCATCCATTCGTCATCCCCGTAAACGGGCGGAATAAGCTCCCCCTGCCCCGTAAAGCCATAGGAAAAAATGGGCAGCTCAGACAAAAAGGGAAGCGTCTGCTCCAGCACCCAGGGGCTGATAAAGGGATAGGCATACCCGCTGACGGAAATTGCCTTCTGCGGGTTTCTGACGTAACGGTTGATCAAAAGAGCCTGCCCTACGGCAAGCTCATACGGATATATCAGCTGATTATCAAAAATAATCTGCTCAGCATCCACATCCAAAGCAGCCGCAATGCTGTCCACGCTGTCCCCCGGTCTCACCACATAAATTTCCATGAAATACTCCACATCACACCGTATTTACAATATCCTATGCGGCTTTCAATCCAACAGTTCAGCGCCGGACCGTTTTATTCCCGCAGGCAGCGCAGAATACCTGCAAATGACGCAAGGGCCAACTCCCCCTATACCCCTGTCCTCTTACACACCTCCCACAGGCAGCACCTGTCGCAGAACGGCTTGGTCCTTGCCGTGCAGACCGCCCTGCCGTGATCCACAAGCCTGTGACAGAAATCGCTTCCCTCCTTGGGAGGAATTATTTTCCAAAGCTCCTTTTCCACCTTTGCGGGCTCCTTGATGCCGTCCACAAGCCCCATCCGGTTCACAAGGCGGATGCAGTGGGTATCCGTAACGATGGCCGGCTTCCCGAACACATCCCCCATGATGAGATTTGCACTTTTCCTCCCGACCCCAGGCAGCGCCAGAAGCCTGTCAAAATCGTCGGGAACCTTCCCGCCGTATACGTCCCGCAGCTGCTTCATACAGGCACTGATGTCCCGCGCCTTACTGTTTCCCAGCCCGCAGGGACGCACGATCTCCTCTATCTGCTCCACCGGCGCCTCCGCCAAAGCATCCACATCCGGAAATTTCTGATACAGCTTCTCCACCACCACATTGACTCTGGCATCCGTACACTGTGCCGCAAGCCGCACGCTTACCAGCAGCTTCCAGGCCTGGTCATAGTCGAGGGTGCAGCCCGAATCCGGATATTCTTTTTTGAGCCTTTCTATTATTTCCAACGCGCGCTGTTTCTTTGTCATCTGTACCCACCTTTTTATCGTTGTTAAATCCCGTCTCCATAAGGCTGAAACCCATACCCCTATGAATGACAGTATACGTCAAATATCATACCTCTGAGCCGCCCCTAGACAAACTCGTTTTCATGCTTCTTAAAAAAATCGTAATAGGCGCGCACGCTCTCCAGCTGCGACCACCTCTTTATATCCACCGGGTCTTCATCCATGTCATAGATTCTTGCCCCTTTCAAAGCCAGCACAAAGGGCGAATGTGTGGATATGACAAACTGGCAGCCAAAAAACCTTGCAGAATCCTCCAGAAAAGACACAAGCTCCTGCTGGCGGGTCACGGAAAGGCTGTTTTCAGGCTCGTCCAGCAGATACAGTCCGTTTTCACCAATGCGCTCCGCAAAATAGGCCAGGGCGTTTTCACCGTTGGAATACTCCCTGACATTATCCATCATCTCGCTTCGCACAAACCTGGACTGGGTAAGCCTGCGGGACTGGATAACCTTTTTCAGCTGGTCATAATCCTTCATGGATTTCATCTGAAAGTGAGAATATTTTGCATCCAGATACTCCTGAAACAGATCCTCGCGCCGCAGATCCAACCCCTCGTTAAGCGCCCTGACATTCTGCATGTAGTCAAACACATCGTCGCTGGTAATAATCCTGCTTCCCTTGGGAATCTCCCCGCAGACCTGTTCCGTACACAGCCTGAGATAATCCTGATAAAAATTTGACCTGTTAAACCGGCTGTCTCTCTCCAGACCCAGCTTTTCCGCTATGACATTGAGAACCGTGGATTTTCCTGTGCCGTTGCCCCCATAGAGAATGGTGACAGGCTCAAAAACCAACTGACTCAGATGATGTCTGGGAATAATCTGAAAAGGATAAAAGGAGTCGTAGCACGTCCTCCTCTGCGCCAAAAAGAAATCATTTTCCACATCGGCATCCGGAAACGAAAAACCTTCTAAATAAATCAAAGGATACCTCCTGCCTGCCCCGGCCGCTCTTTTTTGATATTATTATACATAATCGTCGTAGAAATTACAATAAAATCATAAGCCAGGTTCCCGGCTGAATCGTCTAGCCCAGGAGCGAAAAGCCCAGCACCACGGCTCCCAGCACAACAAGAATAACACCCGTAGCCCTGTTCAGGGTCTTTGGCCTTACCGGGGGCGGATTAGTCCCCGGATTGCTTTGGCGCGGCCTTGTTGGCAAAAACCGCCGCTATCCTTGCCCATATAAAAGTGAATGCAATGCACAATACCCACACCAGAATATCCGGCATCCCGCCGATGGCAAAGTGTGACACCGCGCCGGTCAGCGCCGTAAACGTCATAATAAAGACGCTTGTGCCTACTGCGGTCTTTAACTCATAGCCCAGGACCGCCGTGAGAATCAGGAGCATCATCATACCGCCCCCTGCACCCACAAAGCCGCAGATGAAACCGATCATAATACCGCATATTACAGACTGCAGCGCCCTCTTTTTTGCGGATACTTCCTGCATGGACTCCTTCGTTGTCATAACTGGCCTGACAATAAATTTAATGCCAAGCAGAAACGTCATAAACACGGAAAAGTTTCCCATTGCCGAAGGCGGTACAAGCCTTGAGACAAAGCTTCCCACAACGGTAAACGCCAGTACGCTGCCCATCATAATCAAGCCGTTTCTGATATCCAGATTCTTGTTTTTCCCGTATGTATAAGCGGATACCGCGCTTGCCAGCACGTCGGAGGACAACGCAACTCCCACCGCCATATACGGGTCCATATTTAAAAAAGTAATCAGCAGGGGGCTTATTACCGCCGCGGCGCTCATACCTGCAAACCCGGTTCCGAGACCGGCTCCCATTCCCGCAAAAAAAGTGACAATGACTGTCAGCAAAATCTCCATAGCTTTTACGCCCTTCTATTATTACTTTCCTCGATCCTCTGGCGGATTTCCTGCATCTTCATATCCAGCCGGGCGCTCTCCAGAGAGCATTGTACCAGCTCGTCCGAAAGCTCGCCCAGCAGCCGCGTATCAATATCCTTTTTATACCGCAGCTTATGCTCCAGACTTGCCCAGAAATCCATGGCGATGGTGCGCAGCTGCACCTCCACCTTCATCAGACGCTTCTCGTTTTTCAGGAAAATGGGAACCTCCACAATAAGATGAAGGCTTCTGTAGCCGCTGGGCTTGGGATTTTCAATATAATCCTTCCTCTCCACCAGCCTTATATCGTCCTGCTTCAACAGGCAGTCCTCCAGAAAATAAATATCCTCCGGAAACGCACAGATCACACGCACGCCTGCCACGTCAAATAAATTTTCTTCCAGCGACCTGAGATTCAGCGGTATTTTCTTGCGGTTCATTTTCCGCGCTATGCTCTCCGGGCTTTTCATCCTGGTTTTTATTGTTTCAATAGGATTGTGCTCCTTCTCCAGAGACAGCTGCTCGTCCAAAACCCTGAACTTAGTCTCTATTTCCATGGACGCACATTTGTAAAATGCCATCAGTTCCCTGTATGGCTTTGCATTTTCCTCCACCATGCCCAGGAATTCTCCCAGACTGAAGTGCGAAAATGCCAGCCCCTTTTCCTGCGCCTTCCGGATAAGTTGGTTCGGCGTCAAAAGCCCGATCTGATTCTTTTTGCTTTCCTGTAAACTGCTCAATTTCAAAATCCCTGCTTTCCTTTTGTTCTTATTCAGCAGTGCTTCCATATTGCTGCTTTGTCGCCAGCCTGCTGGCAGCTCTGATCAGTATTCCCACACACAGTCCTTCAGTCTTCGGATTCTCTCCGAACATGCCCTCCCTCGTCATACCCTTCATCGGTGCTGAAATCGATCTCCGGCTTTCCGGAGGACCTGCACCACTCAAGAAGCCTTTCTGGAGAAATTTCCGCGACCGGACAAAATTCCTCTGACGCCGTATAACGCTCCAAAAGCTTTCGCAGATATAATGTGCCCGCATCCTGATTTTTCATGTTCAGGCTACAGACAAAAAGCCTTCCCTTACCTACTCTTAGTTCAAACATGCTGGCCTGTTTGCGGATAATCTTATATCCGCTTACCATTTCCACAATCGGCTTAAAGGGTACAGGGGCGTCATTGAACACCACCGTCTCACCTCCGTCCATCAATGGCTGAAACTGCCAGTCACAAAAGCCCTCATGAGGCAGGCGCTTCGTGAGGGGATGCTCATAGACCACCGTGGCATTCAGTCCCTGCGGTCGGCCTGCCGTCATAATCTGGAAGGTAGTCCGAACGCTGGGAAACGGACCGCTCCCAAGGAGCAGCACGCGGTCGCCTGCCGTCAATGCGGAAAATATTTTTTTATCCAATCTCTGCGTCACTAACACATTTGATTCTGCCTGCGCGCCGGCAACTCCCGCACCGCATGCTTCTCCAAAATACGGAGCCTCCTCTGGAAAAACCCAAAAATCCCACCCGTTGTCAAGCTGATATTGATGTGCGTCAAAATGCAGCTTCAGGGTTACCTTTACCGGACGCTCCACCTCCGGAAACGTCAACTGAAGTATCGCTATACGGGAAACCATATAATTTTCCACAAAAGCTACTGACAGCCTTTCGCTGCAATAAACCTTCCCTGCTTCATCTCCCAGATAATAGCTTAAAACACCGTCCCTGGCCGCGTTTTCCCCGTAAAGAGCCACTTGCACAGGGACCTCCAGTCCCTGCCCGCCCCTGATATTCCTGTTCTTCCCAACGGATGCCAGCAATACGCTCTCCCCGTTATATGACAGAATTTCCTCTCTGGTAAAGCCTTCCTTCAGTTCATAAAACTCATTCATAAACCCACAGCCATAACCCGAACGATGCCAATGAAAATCAATGGCTCCAAGCAAATCGTAACCGCTGACGCGATTGCTTCTTCTGGCATTTTCCAGGCTGTACTTCATCACCTGCTTCATCCAGAGACAGGAATTACGATAATATACAGGCGTTCTGTCAAGCACTCCCATACGCTCTGTATATGCCCTGACGGCGCTATACAGCTTCGTGCCAATGCGCGTGCCCTCATAACGCTTCTCCAAATCAAGGTTCAAATATGTGTCGTTAATACATGCCTCATGTATCAGACAGGGTCTGCGAAATTTTCCCAGATTCTCCTCCACCGCTTCCTCTGTCGTCGCCAGGGAATGATAGCTGAACTGTCGTCCATGGGGCGCATAAACATCGCTGAATTTATCAAGCCTCTCCAATCTGTCATAGCGATAAAATTCCTCATGAAATCCAGTATGTGCGTCGTCCACATCATACTCAATACCCCGCAGCCCTTCCATAGGATTAAATAACACATCCGGCACCTGTCTGTGCAGGCATTCCGCCATTTTCTCCAGAAAAGGAATCATTTTTTCATCCATGCGCACTTCGTTTCCACAGCAATAAAGTATCACACTGGGATGGCTTCTGCAGACCAGCAGTGCATCCATCCACTCATTTTCTGCAAAGCCATTTGCCATCTCCACCTGTATCATCATGCCCAGTTCATCCGCCGCTTCCAGGCACTCTAAGGGCGGAATCCATGTATGAAAACGCATCCAGTTAAATCCATAGCTTCTCAGCGCTTTGATTGCATTCAAATAGTACTCCTTGTTCATAGGTACAGTACATGTCCTGGGAAAGTAAGCATGCTCCGTCGCCCCTCGCAGAAATACCGGACGCTTGTTTAACAATATGCGCTGCTCCTTCGCCTCCACAAGGCGCAGCCCAAAGCTTTGTTCCATTTCATCTTCCACAATACAGTTTTGCAACAGCTTCAGCCGCAGCCTGTACAGCTTGGGAGATGTATCCGACCAACGCTCAAGTTTATCTGCACCGCTCTCCCATAACGTTTTCCTTGTACTTACGGGCACTACTCCACAATGTGTAATTTCCCCCTTCTCTGTATCCAGCACCTCCCATTTAATCTCATGTGCGCCTTCCCCGGAAAGTGTCACCTGCCACAAAAGCTTTTCCATAGAGCTATCCGGGTGAACATAAACGTCTTCTATTCTCTGTTTCCCTGTCACCTCAAGAAATACCGGACGGGTGATGCCTGCAGTCTTCCCCTTGTTCCCTCTGATGCTGCAGCCGCTTCTGTCAGTTCTGGTATTAGATACCGCAATCAGCAGTTCATTATCCTCTCCCGGAAGCAGTGCCTCGGAAAGAGAATAGAAAAAAGGCGTTAGATGCCCCTCATGATGGCCGATCCACTTTCTGTTCAACCAGATATAAGCTTCCATGGTCACGCCTCCCACATGCAACGTAACGCTCTTTTCCCCCCAATCCGCCTCCGCCTTAAACCGTTTTCTGTACCAGCCGCAGCCCATCAGCCAAGGCAGAGACATATCAGGTGGGCTGCCAGAGCCAATAGGCATGGTCAAAGGCTGAAAATCCGGATTGATTCGTTTGCCTCTGGACCAGAAGCTGCCAAATATCAGTCGGTCCTCGTTATCGTCCCAATACCCCGGCACCGGCATTCTGATCTCATAGCTTTTATCCTCCGGAAACGCCGCAAAATCTTCTTCACTGCAAAGCTCTCCAATGCCCGGCGCCTGCTTGACGTACGCAAATTCCCATTCTCCATTTAAAGAAACAGTATTTCTGATCCTTTTCATAATGTTCTCCCTTTCCATGGCTGGCTTTTTGCTTACAAAGGCTCTGCAAACTGCAAACAATTATTTATTTTAGATAAGCTGCTTCCCATTTTATATTCCGAGTTTATATCTTAACTGTAAATTCATACCTTCCCGCACCAACGGCGCGCTCCCGTCCGTTCAATATGATTTTGGCAGTAACAGGCGTTTGTATCTCATATCTTACGCCCTCGTCCGTATTTGTCCATTTGGAGACAATTCTGCCCTTTGCGGAATCATACTCTGCCTCCAGCCATTCAATGCGCTTTGTCGGGTGCGGCTCTATAATTACGCCGTCAAATCCTGCCCCGTCGGGCCTGATGCCTCCGGATACGGAATAGAGCCAATCCATAACCGACCCGTAGGCATAATGATTATAAGAGTTCATATCCACACTCCAGAAGGAGCCGTCCTCCTTAATGCCGTCCCAATGCTCCCAAATCGTTGTGGCCCCGTGATTGACCTCATATAGCCATGACGGATATTCTTCCTGCAGCAATAGGTCATATGCCGTATCGACATATCCGTTTTCGCTGAGCGCATACAGCAGATACGGTGTTCCCACAAACCCCGTCTGCAGCCTGTTCCCGTTTTCTTTTATCATTTTGTCAAGCGACGCTGCCGCCCCCGCCTTATCGTCCGTCAAATGAAAATACAAAGCAAGCACGTGCTCCGTCTGGGTTTTCAGCTCTTTAAACCGTTCCTTAAAGGTCCCGGCTATATTTTTATAAAGCTCCTCGTAAACGCTCATATCCTTTCCCAGCGCTTTTCCCGCCTTTACAAGCAGAGCCGTGGAATAGGCGTAAAACGCGCTGGCTATGAAATTATCCTCCGTACTGCCGCGGTAGCTGCCAGAAGGCGCGTCAAGCGCCAGCCAATCGCCGTAATGCTTGCGCCACATTTTATCGGAATCATCCTTGCAGGTCCAAAGATACTTGTCAAGACTGTCCTTTGTCATATAGTCAACCCAGCGCTTCATGGCGTCAAAATTTGCTTCCAGATCCCCCCTGTCGCCGTACATCCTGTAGAGCCGCCATGCAATTACGTTTATCACATCCCCCCATGCCGTGCTGGAACGGGAAATATTCCAAAAATTAGGCACGGTGTCAGGCACCGAACCGTCCTCCCGCTGCTCCGCTCTTACATCCGCCAGCCATTTTCCAAAGAACCTTTTTACGTCATAATTGTAGCACGCGGTTTTGGCAAATACCTGCGCGTCGCCTGTCCAGCCCATACGCTCGTCGCGCTGAGGGCAGTCCGTAGGTATATCCAGGAAGTTATCCCTCTGCGACCACAATGTGTTTGAAAACAGCCTGTTCAGCTTTGTATCCGACGTTCGGATAAAGCCTGTGCGTTTCATATCCGAATATACCGCCACCGCACGGAATTTATCAGGATCGACCTGCGCCGGATATTCATCCACAAGGATGTACCGGAAGCCGTAAAAGGTAAAACGGGGCTTGAAAGCCTGCTCCCCATCCCGGCAGATATAGGTTATCCTGGATTTTGCGCTGCGGTAATTGGCATTATAGAAATTACCGTCCCTGTCCAACACCTCCGCACAGGACAGCACCACCCTGTCACCCTTTTTTGCGTTTACGCAAAATTGCACATAACCCGTGAGCTCCTGCCCGAAGTCAAGCACCTTTTCACCCTTGGGCGTGATAATAAGCCCCGCAGGGTACAAGACCTCCTGCTCTCTGACAGGCTCGCCCTCCTGCGGTATCAGAATATTTCTGTCCAATTCCTCTATCCTGACAGGCTCTAACTCAAAGCTTTCAAGTGTCGCGTCGCAGGTCTCGCCATCCCAGATATCGTTAAACAAAATACCTGTCTTACGTGCCTGCCAGCTCTCGTCTGTACGGATGACTTTGCTTGTGCCGTCCGCATAAGCAATTTTCAGACCGGCAATGACCGCGCAGGGCTTTTTGTTAATTTCCCCACGGTTTTCGCTCATTCTGCTCCTGTGCCAGCCCTTACCCACCGTTATTGCAAGCGTATTTTCACCGGCAAGCATATTCGTAATGTCATATGTCTGATACTGCAGCCGTTTATTGTACGCCGTACAGCCGGGCGCCAGAATGAAATCGCCAATGCGCTTTCCGTTTATGTACGCGTCATACACGCCTATAGCCGTTACCGTAAGCACCGCCGAAGCAGCCTTTTTATCAAGCGTAAAGCTTCTAACAAATTCCACTGCCCCGTCATCCGCATCAAAAATGGGCGTTATCCAATTTGATTCCTTGATCCATTCACAGCCTGCCATATCCGTTTCCACCTTTCCCTTCGGCTTTTTAATACATACTACCATATTTGCCGGTCTCAAACCATGAAATAATTATTAAACTTCACTTTTCCTGCTCAATATTCCAACGCTGTAGCCCTGTAGCGCTACCGGGTGCCATCCAGATACTCCTTTCCCCAAAATATCACAGCCTGATCCCCCAGAACGGTCATCTGGACCAGACTCTCATAATTATCCTTAAACAGCACCATAGGCACACCTTCGATTTCCCCGTCCGCCACCCGCACGCCGCTGACCTGATACATGGACTTATTGACCCATTCCATCAAAAACACATGGTCTCCGTTTTCACAGATATACGGATTGGACATGAGCCGCTTCGGATCGAAAGATATAAGCCTGCGCTTTCCAGCATGTCCCTGATCTCATTTCGATATAATTCCCTGCTGCCGGTCTGCCGTCATATATGAAAATATGAAAATCCCTGGCGGCGCTCAACCGGAACAGAGTTTATAAGTAAAAGAAATATGTATAATACTCCCCCGGCTGCATACCCTATTCCCGAGGTAACATTATGATACAGCTAAAACGCTATACCGTTGCAGGAATCATTTTTGTATGGATCACAGGCTCCCTTGCACATTTTCTGTATGCCTGGACAGGGAATAATTCCATAGCAGGTCTTTTCACCCCCGTGAACGAATCCGTCTGGGAGCATATGAAGCTTCTTTTTTTCCCCATGCTGCTATACTCCTTTTTTATAAGCGTCATATTCAAGAGCAGCCGCCTTTGTATAGCATCCTCCCTCCTTTGGGGGAATCTGGCGGGGACATTGCTGATTCCGGTATTTTACTATGCGTACACCTTTATCCTTGCCAAAAATATTTTTATCCTGGATATAGGCATATTTATTTTGTGCACACTGATCGCTTTCGGACTTTCCTATAAGCTTTCGGAATCACGCGCATCCTGCGTCCATAAAATCTATGCAGCCTTATCCGCCTGCCTGGCACTTATTCTATTGATGTGCTTTATCATATTTACCATCCGTCCCCCAGGTCTGAAAATTTTTGAAGATCCTGCGCGGACCGGCGCCACTTCCGAAAAGCCCCATTCCTTTCCTTCTTTCTCTTAAGCCTTTACGGTAAAAACAGGTTCCAGCCGCGCCACCGGAACCGCCATGTCATGCATCGTATGTACGGCAATCACCTCGTCTATGTCCTTATAGGCATAGGGTGCCTCCGCCCTGATGGATTCTTCCCATTTTTTCAGGATATCCGTTCTGCCCTTTATATCGTTGCGCGCCGGATCGATGGGTGTAATGATATGGAATCTCTCCATAAACTGACGGAAGGCTTCATCGTTCCCTTTAATCGCGTCGCCCCTGGATTTTTTACGGCCGGCGCCGTGGCTGGCGCTCCAAAGCGAGTCCGGATTCCCCGTCCCCCGAAGCAGATAGCTGGAGCTGCCCATGGAGCCGGGAATCATCACCGGCTCGCCGTAATAGGCAAACTCCGTACCCTCCATCTCCCGGCAGCCGCCGGCACAGCAGGCGCCCTTTCGGTGAATATAATATTCCTCGCCGTCAACCCTGGTTTTCCAGATATAATTGTGCGGAGCGTCATAAAGCAGCTCCATGCCAAACTCGCCCAGCACGCCGGTCAAGGCGTCCTGAATCATAAACCCAAGAAACAGACGGTTGGCAAAGCCAAAATTGGCGGCGTTTGCGGAAGCAGACCGGAAACGGTCCCACGCGTCCCTCATAACGCTGGCCGCCGAATCCCCTCCGGCATCAGGTATGGGATAAATTTTATTCTCCGGATGCGGCAGCCCTGCCGGGTAAATGTCCTGACAGATCCTGCGGTTCAGCAGACCGCTGTGATGACCGATGGTCAGCGATCCCGTATGAAGCATCACCGCCACGGCTCCCTTTTTGATATGCCAGGCGTTGGCAGTCTGGCCGTCATAGATCTCTGCGACCCGCTGCACCTCCAGAAAATGATTGCCTCCGCCGATGGTTCCTATCTGATCGTCATAGGACAATTGCTCATAGCTGCCGATAAAATCCTCCAGACCTTCCGTATAATCCGCCTTCAGGCTTCCCCGGAACACGGTGCGCTTCAGCCAGCTCTCCTGCACATTCGGCTGATAATATTGCCATAACCCGCTCTTTTTACTGTCGTGGCTGGTTTCCAGCAATCCCTCAAGACCATAACGAAACATCGCCTCCCTTTGTCTCCCGGTCATGGGGATCTGTCTGCCCCCCTCAAAAAAGATGTGCCGTATCCTCCCTGTCAGCTCAGGAAGCCGCTCCCTGATCCGTTCCTCCGACAGGTCTGTGGTATAAAACCGCATACCGCAGTTAATATCATTCCCCATCGCCTGAGGAACCGCAAAGCCCTTTGTCATCATAACCGTTCCTATGGGAATGCCTGCACCCTTATGAAAGTCCGGCGTCAGAACAAGCTTTTTGATTTGCTGCCCGCCTCCCTGAAAAAATCCCTGTACCGCCGCCAGCCTTTCCAGCGTGTCCTCCAACGCGGTCATCCGGTGTAATTCCTCCACCGCATTTTTATCCGGCACGGAGGTCTCCGGCAGATAACAGGATATCACATTGGACCTGTCCTTAAATTCAATATTATGTATCATATTCTCCCCTTATAAATAACCGGTGGACCTCCCCCAAAGCCCAAATTACAGTTCTTCACCCATGCTTTGGGGAAGCGCCCCGTCTTACACTTCTTCCCTGTAAAATTGCCGTCATCTGCATCCGGAATCCTTTTGTATGACAGCTATAAAAAAATTTCTCACTCGTAGCTTATAAGCGACTGTAAAATCATAATATGGTATTCCTCATCCTGAATAATCCGTTTTAATACCACATTGACGCAGTCATCCCTGATATCTTTAATATGCGCTCTGTACTGCCTGATCGCCGCTTTCTCGGCTTCCAGATCCGCCTGCAGCATCTGCGGAATACTGTCGGGCAGGGTGAGGCAGGCCGGCGACCACATGCTCTTTGGCTGCTTCGTTTCAAAGCAGACATTTCCGCCAAGTAAATAAATCAGCTCCCCAAGCTTCTGCAAATGCATCATTTCCGCCATTGCGATTCCCAGAATGGTCCGAATCAGGGCGCAGTACTCGCCGGGCATGCGGTTTTCGTTGTTAATGTACTGCAAAATCGCAGACAGCTCCGACACTGAGCCGCAGTAATCGACCATTAACAGATCCGCGTACTGGAGATTTGTTTCCTTTACCTTGATGGGCGGATAGGGAAGATCCACCATGATGGGTCTTATTCCCTGCAGACTGCAGCCATTGACCAGCGAATTTTTACTTTTTTCCATTTTTTACCCGTCTCCTAAAATATTCACAGTACTATGGTATGCCTGCCGCGTCTATTGTGTCACCACATGCCTGACTTTCACAATTTCAAGGAATTTTTATCTCCATACAGAACCCTCTGCCTGTCGGAAGCGTTTGACTCCACCACTCTGCCGTTTCTGTCATAGCTGGTCAGGAGCGTTGAATTTTTGGCCACGGTCCGCTTCCCGTTTTCCGTCAAAAGGCTGATGACCTGCTCTATGTCTCCGTTACGCAGAGACTGCTGGATCTTCCGGTTCCTGCTCTCCTCATCTACGGGAAAATCAGCCTCTCCCATACCTTCCGCATCCGCAGCTTCAAACACTTTTATAGAATCCGTCATATCGGCAGCCGAAGCACCGGCTGCCTCCGTGGTCTCCAAACCCGGCTCTACAGGCTCAACGCCAGACTCCCCGGGCTCCAGATCAGACTCTGCAAGCTCAACGCCAAGCTCCAGGGACTCCGAACCGGATTCTTCAGCCCCCCGGCTGACGGACTCCCCCGGCTGGTCGTTCCAGAGCCTGCGGAAGAAATCCTGCACTGCGGCAATGGCTTTTACTACAAATTCCTGTATAGTCTCAAGCAAAGGCTTCTGCTCTGCGGCGCCATGCTCCGAAGCCTTGTCTGCCTGCTTCTGCCTTTCCGCACCGGCAGACTGGCCATTGCTGGAGAGCTCCAGCTTAACGCCAAGCTGCTCCTCCCGCTCTGCCTTGTCGGAGGATTTCCCCTCTGTCTTATCCCTTTCCCCCGACGACACGCCATTCTTTTTTGAATCCAAATTAAACTGCCCGCCAGTGTTTGAGATCTCCAGATTCTTCTGCTTTGGATAAACATAGTAACCGTTTCCGTCAACCTTATTTACCATAATGAATTTGCCTTCTCCTTATATACGTTCCTTTTATACTCTTTTGTCCAAAAAGGACACATTACCGCTATCTGCCATATCGATAAACATGTATTTATCATTGTGAGGAAACTGCAATTCCATATATAAATTTCCCAGCAGGCTCTTTATCCTGCCCACGTCGATATCTGTAACCGGAAATTCCTTCATTTCCAGGCGTTTCAGATTCTCCAGAATTTTCTCTATGTTCTGCCTGTTCTGCCCATCTGAAGGCTCAGGTCCCGGTTCCTCACATAAGGGTTCTGAGATGTCCGGTTCCATTACGGGCTTAGCTTCAGGAATGTTATATACAACGTTTTTACATGTCTTTTCAAAGCACTCCGGGTCATGCTCCGCAAGATAGCTCAGATCATCCAGGGTTATGACCTTTTTATTATGTATTTTCAGGTAAATGTTGATAAGATAAGTATCCTTTTGCATAATGCTCCTATTCGACTTTTATTCGGGGTTATCGGATTTCCGGCATCCTCCATAACTTCTTCCATAAGCCTTCCGCCATAAGATTCCCATTCATCATTTCTTCATATAATTTACCATTCTCCTTTTATTCTATATACTCCGGAAGCAGCCTCAGCTCATCGCTGACTTCACCCGCCTGCAGCTTCGTGCTCTTTGCATATAATTCTTTTTCCAGTACATCGGCAAAGCGTTGTACGGATTCCGCAAGCTTTTCTGCATAATCAAATGTATATTCGTCATTGTGGGCAATCGGACCTCTGCGAACCTCTAAAGCATATGCCAGCACATCCGCATCCGAACAAAGTCTATTTTCCAGTGCCCACTCCGCCGCACGGGTTTTTGCAATTATTCTGCCGGTGCGAAGCGTATAAATACATCGTGGGATATCCAGCATCCAGCCAAAGGAATAAATACTGCGTTCCGTCTTCTGCGCATACCTTCTTATTGTTTTGTAATGACGCTCCACATCCGCATACAAATCGCTGAAAGCCGGCGCTTTCAGCTGTGAACGAATATCCCTTCCATATAATAAATCACCGTATTGAATCAGTTCAACCCTTCCGAAACTGTCAAACATATAAGTATCCGTAATTTGTTCGCCGCTTGTGCCCCAATAAACAATACGCTCCTTCTTACCCGAGAGGAACGCGTCCAGAGTAAGCATTCCGCCTTCAAAGGAACGATAGTATAGATTCCCGGGTTCTTCCTCAAGCATCTCCCCGCGTAATCCAACAAGCCTTTGGGCCTGTTCCTCAGACATCTGTTTCCCGGTTAATACCAGAATGTCAATGTCGCTCCATCCCAATCTGAAATCATTCAGAACCGAGGAGCCGTATAGATAAACCGACGGCGTACATCCCTGCAAAATACCACTGATCCTGCCCACCATCTTATGAATTGCCATGGCTCTTTCTTTTTTCTCAGAGTCTGCAGGATAAAGAATGTACTTCTGATTCGGATAACCCATTTCTTCAACCAGGGCATCTTCTAAAAACCCATATTTCTCGTACAGAGCTCTTGGCGCAGAACCTTTTTCATCATTGGACCGAAAAGTGGTAACCGTTATTTCTTTTGTCCGGTCTAAGTTGCGAAGCGCCTCGTCCATCAGCAGGGAAGCTACACCACGCCGTCTGTAAGCAGGCGATACGGCAAGGCAGCAAATCATATTGTGTCCCCTTGAGAACAGCATGACACCTGCTATCTCATTTCCTTCCTTTGCGCAGATAGCCTGCTTCTTTCCCATAAATTTCAGCACAACGGCTCTATGCTCATCCAGCCCCTCCGGAGTCTCCAAACCGGGAAAGCTCCATCTGCCCTCCTCCACCAGCGTCATCCACGAATCTATATCCTGTATAACACCATACTCCACTTTCATATTTAACACCCTTCCATATTTCACACATCATTCCCAAAAGCTCCACAGTTACGGGTGAATCACTGCCAATCATGCCCTTTGATATACCATAATTTCGTGCGCTTCAGCGCTCATGGAATCAGGAGTTGACACTATGGGGGTCAGCATTGTACCACGCCGGTATGGGATTGCGCATATTGTCATACCAGGATAATACTTCTTTGGCCTGATCCAGCATGGTGTTCACTTCATCCTGCCCGAAAGGTATGGCCCAAGATACGGAAGAAAGCGTATTACTCGAAATATAAAGCGCAAGCAGCTTCCAGAAATCCAACGGCACTTCTCCGTCAAAGTATCCGTCCACCATACCGGATGCAAAGAGGGGAACTTGCTGAGCGCACCATACGATGCGATTAAATTCCTCCCACGGATCACCGTAATCATTGCGGTTAAAATCAATGATATAAAGCTGGCCGTCATGGCCGAGCATCATATTTCCGATATGATAGTCACCATGCTGGTATACCTGCGGTCTGTTTTTCAATAAATGACGATTTTCGTTTATATAGTCGATAAATGCCTGACCGTTCTCATACTTAATGGGGCACTCACCGTACTTTCTGATTTTATGGTTCAGCTTCCGAGTAAAACGCAACTCCCAGGCTTCCTGCGTTTCAGGCGCAGGTATGGAATGAATCTTGCCAAGAATACGTCCTGCTTCAAGACCATATTCATATTGTTCCTTGTCAGAACAGTCCGGAATAATCTGCTCTGCGTCTTTACCCTCAATCCAACTCTGAATGGAATACACACCTTCCTCACAGGTACCGAATTCAATTGGCTGACACATAGGTACTCCCAAAGAGGAGACCCTTTTCATCATGTTAAATTCAGACTGCTTTGTGTCATATTGTACAATATCAGAAACACGCAAAAGATAACGTATACCGTTCTTATCCGTAACACAATATTTTTTATCACTTGACCAGCCTTTTTTTATAAATTCCTTTGACACAAAATTCATTTGTGTACCCCCTTTACTATTTTTTTAATCGGAAAAATCCCTTGCAGACGATTTTAGGAAACCCCTGTTCATTCTTCTGCTTTTACACTAAATCCACCCGATGAAATAAGCCGATTGACATAACCCTTGTGATAAAGTTCAACAGCATATTCGGGCTATTCAGAGAATAAGCCACCAGGTATAAAAACTGCATCAACCTATTCATTCTCATTTCTCTTTTCATTCTTGTCAAAATGAATTTAAAATATCGTAACTATTCTGTTTGTTAAGTATTATTTCCAAATACTACTTAAGCCTTTTTAAACAGGAATGCTTTTTATCTATTTCAAACCCGTTCCTTTTGTAGAAATTTAGGGTACTTTCTTTATTTGAACCGGTTTCCAGAAAAGCTTTATAGCATCTGTGTTCCCTTGCTATTTCTGATACTTTTTCCAGTAGCGCCGAGGCATATCCCTTATTTCTGTAGTCTGCGTGTGTCACAACGTTTTCAATAACCGCGAAGGGTCTTACATTAAAATTCATATCCTGTTCTTCTTTTGGTGGGAACTGTGTCAAATTTTCAAAATATAAAACCTTCAGATCATTTGCGTCTGTACATTTTGCTTTCCTGATATACATGATGTACCTTCTCCCATTGTTTACTCTAAGCATCTTCTATATTTTTCGGAACTTATTGCCCTTCCTTATAACATACCTCAATATATGGATTTCCCTTAACAAGCCTCCATCTTTATTCCTGTTTTGTCCGCTGCAGCCCTCCGGCAAATTACAATAAGCTGAAAACCGGCCTCCCGAAATTTTTCTCTCTTGATCTCTCAGGAAGACCGGCTGTTGTCAATGAATCTGGTTTCAACCTCCGGGAAGCCACAGTATAACCCAAAACCGCATCCTCAGACACCAATTATTTATCTGGTGAGAAACACCTCATGCTGCACGGCTTTATCCCTCTCATAAGAATATTCCCCATCCGCCATAGCTGTCCTGTGCCTGACACATCTCCTCCACAATGTCGCTTTTCAAAAAAGCTTTCCGCAAAAGAGACAGCTCGCTGTCCTCGTAAGGAACATTTAAAATAGAAAACTTTACTTTATATTGCACTGCAGGATACTCGCAGAATTCAAGAAGGGCCTTCGCATTCCGACTAATATCTCCATATGTAATCATCCCTTTCTCCTTTATTTCGATACTAAATGCGGTCAAAGTGAAATTACGGAGGAATCCTCTGCCTGTTATACTTACGAATACCTATTAGCTTATACCCTACAATACACCGCTTTCCAAAATCGAAAAGGAAACTTTTTCGCAATTTATTTCCGCTTCTGCCCCATATGGCAGAACGCAGACAGGAGAAGAATGTCCGAAATTCACTCCATAAATAACCGAGAGCTTCCCCTGACCCAATTGGGACAACACCTCTCTTACCCTCTCCTTCTGTTTGGTAAAGGCGGTATTTTCATTTGCTTTTCCCAAAATAATTCCGTTTATTTCTCCCAGTGCTCCGATTCTGTCAAGCCACCTCAGAAAATCCTCAATGGCCGAAGGCGTATAAAATTCGGGAATATCTTCCAAAAAAAGAATAGAATCTCTGAAGTCCTCTGCATCAAGTGCCAGCGGCGTATTTTCCAGCTCCTTCAGCCCGGTATGACCGCCAAACAACCTGCCCTTCACCGTTCCCTCTCCTTGAACAAGCTCATATCCATTGTTTGGATAATAAGTACGCCTGTGAAGCGGATTGAAATAATCCGGTTCTTCATAGGTCCATTCCTTAGACGGTTCAATCATACCTATTATAGTATCAGAAAAAAGCACCTTTTCAAACCACTTCCTGCTATATGGGTGCCAGCCCTGTGCTTCTGCCAAAGGCGATAACAGATTACAGCCGTAAAAAGAAGACAGGCCACAATGATAGGCAAGGATATGCAAATTCATAACATCAGAATAACCTATAAAGATTTTAGGATAATTACTGATCAGATATGATTCTATATAGGGTATTATTCTTATACTGTCATTACCTCCCACACTGGCAATAATGGCTTTCACATTGGCATTTTCAAAAGCCCACATAATGTCTTCTGCCCTCGCCCGGGGATTTTCAGACAAATAAGCAGATCCTCTAAGTGCATTAGGCGCATGCAGCACCTTCAGCCCTATCTCCTGCAAGTATTTGACACCCAGCTGGTATTTCCAACAAATCTTTGTATCTCCGGCCCAGCCATGGCATGGGCTGACTACCGCAATAGTATCTTCTTTGCAGAGCTTTGGCGGTTTTCGCAATTCTTTCATCCTGTCTCCCTCTTTCCTGTTTATGTTGGCTTTTCTGTGGTTTCCAACCGCCTTTCTTCGGAATTGTTCTGGAATATTTCGCCCTTACTTATGGTAAGGCTGTCCTTATCATACCTAAATCCGTCCTTTCCCAATATAAATCAAAAGGGCAGATAAATATGACATAGCTTCGCTTTAACCTATGCCTAAATCTTCCCATTTGGTCTGTTTTGTTTCTATATTTTCCATTCCTTTCCCTACCTGCCTTCTCTCAAAAAAGCTGCAGGAAAACGCTGTGTATTTCATGTCTCTGTTATTACTTACTCCTATTATACACAGTATCCCGGCAAATTACAATAAGCGGAGGACCTGTCTATTTTGACTAATACTGCCTTGTAGCATCCAGAATGTGTTCAGAGCTGCGCCAGTTTTTATTAGTATTCCGGCAGTTTTGTAAAATTAACTTGTTCCCCATCAGCAATGCCTACATACATATCATTTGTCCTTCGTCCAATCTTCAGATAATGCTCAATAACATATTTAGCGGTATATGGCATCTCCAATGCCGATAGCTCCGAAAGTGTAAACCACCTGCTTACCCCTTCCGTTGATACAATGTGATCACTCGTCTCATTGTCCAGTTCCGCAAAAAAATAGTAATTCTGCCGGATTTCTCCTTTCACCCTCCGCAAAGTAACATACCGCAGCAACAGATTCCTGATACCACTTTCACTTATTCCTAATTCTTCTTTCAGTTCTCTCAATACACATGCTCTTGGATCGTTTAGTTCATTCTCTTCAAAATGGCCTCCCGCAGCTCCAACCCATGTATCGCTCACAACGCGGCCGCGCTGCCGGAAAAGCAATAGCATTTTATCCCCTTTTGTTATATATAGAGAAGTCATGTTCCTCAGTTTCTCATCCATTTACACCTCACCCTCCCTTGTCTATGTATTTTATTTTACAGTTCCATTTCCTCAACCCTATAAATCAATAGCTTTTGTACAATATACTCTCTCCATGAATCTTCTGCAATTCTACACAATTCCGCCCTTACTTGTGATATGGTTCTCCATATCATACTCAAGTGCGAAAAATTCAATATCTTTGTCTTAAAATAACTTTTATCCAACACCCATTTCCCGCTTGAATGTTAGCTTTTCTGCAATTCTTGGACTTTTTCAAAACTTCGCCTTTACTTATGGTAAGGCTGTCCTTAACATACCTAACTGCGAAAAATCTTGTAATATTATTAAGGACAGAAAATCTTTAAAATTTTCTGCCCTGTGATGCCCTGCTTTCAAATGATATGATACTCCAAATAAAGTTTCTGGCGATAACCATTATCCTCTTTTATTCTGGCAATATCATCAAAACGCTTATCTTCTATCAGCCTTTCTATTAACAAAAGCATTTTTTCTTCGCCACGTTTTTCACCAATTTTCACATTCTCCTGGTCTCTCATTAACAACGTCATATACTCATGCCTCCATTCTCTATTCTTCTTGGCCTCTTTTACAGCTTCTTCCAATCTCTCCACATAGGCATCCTTCGGCTTCTTCCCTGCCACATAATCAAGGAACGCCTTTAATTCATCACTCACATCATCCATAGTTCCTTTTGCA
>CAJTPH010000015.1 GCA_910578215.1 uncultured Acetatifactor sp.
AAACTCATTTTGTGTGCATCAGTGTAACAGTTTAGCCGAAGGCTGAACTGTTACACCTCTGTGCCAACAGCCACGCCATGATATGGACTGCCTGCTGGAAGCCGCCGTCCGCGATCAGCTTTTCGATCTCGGCTGCGGAATATTTCCTGACCTTGAGAAACTCTGTCTCATCCAGGCTCTGTTCCCGGGACTTTCGGCAGCCTGCAGCCATAAAAATGTATGCGTAATTATCGGCGATCGTAGCGTGTGAGGGGACGGTAAGCAAATGCTTCCAATCGTCTGACACATACCCCGTCTCCTCAAGCAGCTCCCGTTTGGCAGCCGCCAACGCGTCTTCCCCTTTAATCGGCTTCCGCCCGGCGGCCTCCAAGCCGTCCTCCTCCGGCAGACTGTCTTTGCTGCCGTTTTCCCTGCAGTCAGTGCGCTCGATCACGCCTGCGGGAAATTCCGTTGTCACTTCCCGGATTCCCTGGCGGAACTGTCTGACACAGAGATAGTTTCCTTCTTCATCCGACGCCACGATCACGGCATAGTCCCTGAGGCTGTAGCTGTAATACGGCTCGAACACGCGCCCGTTGGGAAACCGATAAGCAGATTTCCTGAAATCGATCCACTTGTCCTGTATGATATGCTCCGTGGTAATTTCCTCCCACGCAAGATCCTCCTCCATGTCTTTGTTTTGTTTTTTTCCGTTATTTGAATTCATACTTTTTCTGCTCCCTTCATAAGACTTTTTCCGGTATATCCCTTTCGGGTGATTGGTCCTTTGGCGAAACGGATATGAAATATTTTCTGTCACAGTGCATTTTCTTGCCATGGCAATATTTATTATATCGTATGGCAGCGCCGCCTGCAAGGAGGGAATGGCTGACAGGGTTCCGGCGGCGCATTGCTTTAACGGAGGCAAAAGCGCGGCGGGGGCCTAAAAAGGTTTTTGGCGTGTCATCAGGAAGAAAGCTGTCGGGTGCTGTGAGTTAGCGTTTTTATAGTAATAAAGCATACATAAAAGACATTTTAGTCTTGATTACATAACATTACTGTGATATAATAATATGCAAGGCATAGCCTTAAACAGCTGATGTTATGAAGCGGATATGATTATATCTTTATTAATTTTGAAAGCAAGGCCTTGGGATGGCATTATCCGCTTCATGACAAAATATCGTCTTTTGAAAGAAGGGAAACCTTATGAAAAAAATACGCTCGATTTTAGCATTGCTTCTTTTCTGCAGCCTTTTTACCGGCTGCAACGGGCAGATAGACAATGGGGACAGCGTATGGCGGGGAATCCGGGCGGGGATGGAGGATCTGTCCGCCATTACAGAACGGACAGATTATTATGATATTGTAGCAGAACAGGAACTGATTTTTCAACAGACGCAGGAAAATGAAGAAGTATTCCCATTCAATATAAAGTCGGCATTCATTAGTATGCAGTTTTATCAGGGGGAGCCGGTGCAGCTTTGGAGGGAACCGAATGTTGGTTCGTCTGGGGAGCTGCTGTCCTGGGATATTTGTCTGTATGGGCAGGACGGAGACAGGGCGGTTGTGCTACAGGGAACCGATTCGGCATATGGGCACCAGGGTTACCTGGATCAGGAGGGAAATCTTTATTGGTGGGAGAATTCCGCTACAATTGAATTCCCCAATGGCAAAACGGAAAAAAGAGATACATTTCTGAAAAAGTACAGCCCGTCTGGGGAGCTTCTTTTTGAGAAGCAGTTTGATTACGGATACAATTTTAAAACGCTTTGCCAGACGGCGGACGGCAGGGTATACCTTATCATAAGCAGCAGGGAAGGAGAGCCGGGCCGGCTGGGAGAGCTGGACCCTGCCACCGGGCTGGTTACGGAACTGGACGCCGTCCCGCTGGAGCAATATACGGGTAATCTGTATTTGGGAATATTTGGGGAAAAGCCGGCAATGATTAAATTCCACTCGCAGCTTGGGGGTGAGGTTACGGCATTCGGCGCGGGCGGCGGTTCGGAGGATTTTATTTTTTCTTTAAAAGGAACCACCTATGTGTCGCCCAAGGGCTTGAGCCTGCAGGACTTCCGGATACTGGAGGATGAAAGCGTGGAGATTCTGTGGGCGTCCAGGGAGGACGGAAAGGGCTTGTGGGAAAGGCTGCGGATGGAAAAGGTGGAGAAAACGCCCATTGTCCTGAGAGGGCTGACTACCCAGGGCTGGCTTACTGCCCAGATTAACAGCTTCAACCGACAGAGCAGGGACTATCATGTGGTGATTGAGGACTGCGGGCAGGGAAATGACAGGGAGGACTTTGCGTGCCTGACCAGCATTCAGATTGCGTCCGGGAAGGGACCGGACATCCTGTACGGAAGCCTGATGGAGGATTATATTACCGGCATGATTGAAAAAGGGGCTTTGGAAGACCTGCGCCCCTACATGGAGAGGAGCGGCATCAGTGAGGAGGATTATTTCCCTTTTACCTTCGGTATGTGGCGGGACGGGGACAGGATCTGCGGCGTCAGCCCGGCGTCGCCCAGTCTGGAAGGGTATTGTATAGACGGCTTTGTTCTTGGCGGGACGCAGGAGCCTGACATTGATACTCTGGTGGATGCCCTGCTTTCCAGGCAGGAGAAAGCGGTATTTCTAAAAGGGTATGATTCCCTGAGGCTGTTGGAGCTTTTGCTGAAGGGCACGGACACGCTCTGGGGAATGGTGGACTGGGAAAAGGGGAGCTGCGATTTCAGCGGAGAGCTGTTTTCCAAAATTCTGGAAACGGCAAGGCGGTATGGAGACAACGGAGAAAAAGGTGAGGTAAGCTGTATTGCGCAGCCGCGTATGCTTATGGCAATTTACCTTTTTGATGACGAAGCGGAGCGGGAGAAGGAGGGCGAGGTTATCTGCGGCATGCTGTTTGACGACGGGTGCCATGCGGCAGTCACATCTCAATCCGCTTTGGCTGTCAATGCCAATTCTGCCAATAAGGAGGGGGCATGGGAATTTATCTCCTTCCTGCTTGGGGAGGAGGCGCAGTCAGCAAGCAGCGGTGCTCCGGCGGGCAGAAGGGCTTATGGCGCCTGGGTGGAAGGGGAGAAGGAAAAGCTTTCTGACGGGAAGAAAATTGTTATGATGTATACCAAAAGCCTGCCTGATGGAAGTGCGGAAACGTTTGACGAGAGAGTTTATACACAAGAGGATATTACGGATGAGATCGTGGAGGAATATACCATGATGATGGAGGACGCGCGCCCCTGTCCCCTCCGCACTGCTCCCATATTGAAAATTATCATCGAGGAGGCGTCGGATTATTTCAACGGAAGCATAAGCGCGGAGACAGTGAGCCGGCATGTGGCTAACCGGGTGCAGACCTACCTGGATGAGGGGCGGTGAGGCGCCTTTCCAATTTATAAAGTTTATAAAGAAATTCTAAAAGCGCTGAAAGTGTCTTGACATTTTTTTGAAAAAAAGGTAATGTTAGTTTGCTAACAATTTTAGTTAGCAGGCTAACATTATTTTTTGTGCAGAAGCACAGCCGTACCTTTTCCTTCCAAAAAATTTACAGAATAAAATATAAAAACAATTTTAAGGAAGGAAGAGAAAAAATTAAATTTAAAAAGGAAGGAGAAAATGGAGCAGGAGAGACGATTGGGATTCATATTGCGGATGATCCACAATAATATAAAAAATATTATCCGAAAGAGCTCGCCGGAAGGTGAAAAAGGCCCCGGCACACAGCTTCAGAGAGGCATTCTGGGCTATCTCTATCATCATCGGGAACAGCCTGTCTACCAGAGAGACATTGAGAAGGAATTCCGTATTTCCAGAGCCACTGCCACCAACACTCTGCAGGTCATGGAGAGGAACGGCTTTATTGTCCGCAAGGCTCTGGATAAGGATGCCAGGCTGAAACGCATCCAGATGACGGAGGAGGCGCTGCAGAATCACGGGCAGATCGAAGCGCACATCGATATGATGAACAGGAGGATGCTTCAGGGGCTGACGCGGCAGGAGACGGATGAGCTGTACAGACTGCTGGACGTGGTCATGAAAAATCTGGAGGAGCTGGACGGAGAGCTTGGCGACAGGACGGACGGTCAGCTTGCCGGGGGGCCTTGATTACTAAAGAGAATAAAAATGAAACAGAATTAATTTCAGGAAAGGAAGTGTAACGATGTTAAAGACATTAGGAGCCCAGATTAAAGAATTTAAGACGGCATCCATTTTGACACCGATCTGCATGATAGGGGAAGTGATCATGGAAATGCTCATTCCGCTGCTTATGGCGTCCATCATAGATGACGGCATCAATGCGGAGAACGGGGCAAATATGAACCATGTTTATCTGATAGGCGTGCTGATGCTGCTTACGGCGTTGATCAGCCTTGCCTTCGGCATAGGCGGGGGCGTGTTTGGAGCAAAGGCATCCACAGGGTTTGCACGAAATTTGAGAAAGGCGATGTATGAAAATATACAGACCTTCAGCTTTTCCAATATAGACAAATTTTCCACATCCGGTCTGGTGACAAGGCTGACAACGGATGTGACCAACATGCAGAACGCGTACCAGATGATTTTAAGGATGTGTATGCGCGCACCGTTCAGCCTGATCATCGCCATGGCGATGTCCTTTTGGATCAGCCCAAGGCTTGCAAGCGTTTACCTGGTGGCGGTGGTGATCCTTGGCGGCGTGCTGGGGCTGATCGTGTCACAGGCGATGAAGCATTTTTCCCAGGCGTTTCCCAAATACGACGATTTAAACGAGAGCGTGCAGGAGAACGTTTCCGCTATCCGCGTGGTGAAGGCATATGTCCGGGAGGACTATGAAAACACGAAATTCAAAAAGGCAAGCGGCAATATTTATAAGATCTTCTGCAAGGCGGAGGGCATCGTGGCATGGAACAGCCCGGTGATGAGCATAACCGTGTATGCCTGTATTATCCTGATCAGCTGGCTGGGAGCGCATATGATCGTGCAGGATGAGCTGGAGATCGGAAAGTTGATGAGCCTTCTGACCTATTGCATGAACATACTGATGAACCTGATGATGCTGTCCATGATCTTTGTCATGATAACCATGTCCATGGCAAGCGCAAGGCGTATCTGCGAGGTCCTGAATGAGACGCCGGATCTGTCCAATCCTGCGAAGCCCGTAACGGAGGTAAGGGATGGCAGCATCCGTTTTGACAATGTTTCCTTCAGCTATAAGAAGGACGCGGACACTCCTGTTTTAAAGAACATAAATCTGGATATCAAATCCGGGGAAACCATCGGTATCATAGGCGGCACGGGAAGCGCCAAGTCCAGCCTTGTGAACCTGGTCAGCAGACTGTACGATGTGACGGACGGAAGGCTTCTGGTGGGCGGCGTGGATGTGCGGGATTATGACATGGAGGCGCTGAGAAATCAGGTATCCGTGGTGCTGCAGAACAACGTCCTGTTTTCAGGAACGATTCTGGAAAACCTCCGCTGGGGCGACAGAGAGGCTACGGAGGAGGAATGCAGAAAAGCATGTATTCTCGCCTGTGCCGACGAGTTTATTCAGAGGATGCCGGACGGCTACAACACCTTCATCGAACAGGGCGGAACCAATGTGTCCGGCGGACAGAAGCAGAGACTCTGTATTGCCAGGGCGCTGCTGAAGAAGCCCAGGATTTTGATACTGGATGATTCAACCAGCGCCGTGGATACCGCCACGGACGCCAAGATCAGAAAGGCGTTTGCACAGGAGATACCCGGCACCACCAAGCTGATTATCGCGCAGCGTGTATCCAGCGTGGAGCACGCGGACAGGATCATCGTTATGCACGAGGGGCAGATAGACGGCTTCGGCACCCACGAGGAGCTGCTTGCGGGTAATGAGATCTACCGCGAGGTCTACGAATCACAGATGAGCGGCAGCGGTGATTTTGACGAAAATCACGACGATAATAAAATCAGTGACGGAAATAACGATAACCAAGGCGGCAGAGACGGTCATGGAAATAACGCTGATGACGGCGGCAAAGGCAGCCATGGGAAAGGAGGCATGTAGTTATGGCGGAAGAAAGAGCGCCCAAGGTAAACCACGGTCCCGGAGGGCCAAGGGGGGCAAGGGGCCCCAGACCCAAGATCGATCATCCCGGCAGACTGTTAAAGAGGGTGCTGGGCTACACCTTTAAGGACTATGGGGTCCGGTGGGTCATTGTTTTTATCTGTATTGTGACGACGGTGTTTTCATCCCTGCAGGGCACGCTTTTTATGAGAACGCTGATCGACGATTATATTAAACCCATGCTGGGGCAGCAAAATCCGGACTTTTCGCCTCTTGCCGGGGCAATCGCAAGGGTGGCCTGCTTTTATCTGCTGGGAGTCATAGCTTCCTTCGTGCAGTCCAGAATCATGATCTATGTGACCCAGGGGACCATGAGAAATTTGAGAAATGATTTGTTTGAGAGCATGGAGAAGCTTCCTATCAAGTATTTTGACACCCATGCCCACGGCGATATCATGTCCATATACACCAACGATATAGACACCATGCGTCAGCTGATCAGCCAGAGCCTGCCGCAGCTTTTCAACAGCATGATTATGGTGGTCAGCGTATTGGTATCCATGCTTGTGCTGGATGTGCCGCTGACCCTGGTAACCCTGCTGATGGTGGCTGTGATGATTATTGCGGCAAAGAAAATCGGTTCCCAGAGCAGCCGTTTCTTCCTGGCACAGCAGCAGGCGCTGGGTAAATTAAACGGCTGTATCGAGGAGACCATGACCGGGCAGAAGGTGGTAAAGGTATTCTGCCATGAGGAGGAGAGCCTGCAGCAGTTCAATGAGCTGAACGACCAGCTCTGCGGCAGCTCCTATGCAGCAAACAAATTTGCCAACATCATGGGACCTGTCAACGCCCAGCTGGGCAATTTAAGCTATGTGGTCTGTGCGGTTGCAGGGGGCATACTTGCCATTTCCGGCATATCGGGGCTGACGCTGGGCGAGCTTGCAAGCTTCCTGACCCTGAACAGGTCCTTCATTATGCCTATCAATCAGATCAGCATGCAGTTTAACAGTATCATCATGGCGCTTGCCGGGGCGGACAGAATCTTTAAGATGATGGATGAAACGCCGGAGATAGACGAGGGCTATGTGGAGCTGGTAAACGCAAAGAGACAGGCGGACGGAGCTTTAACGGAAAGTGCGGAGAGAACGGGGCTGTGGGCATGGAAGCATTACCATAAGGCGGACAATACCACTACCTATAAGGAGCTGCAGGGAGACGTGGTCTTTGACCATGTGGATTTTGGCTACACAGACGAAAAGATGATCCTTCACGACATAGAGCTGTTCGCCAAGCCCGGGCAGAAGATTGCGTTTGTGGGCGCTACCGGAGCAGGCAAGACGACGATTACCAACCTGATCAACCGTTTCTATACTATCCAGGACGGCAAGATACGCTATGACGGCATCAATATAAACAAGATCAAAAAGGATGACCTGCGCCGCTCTCTGGGGATCGTGCTTCAGGACACCCACCTGTTTACGGGAACCGTCATGGAGAATATCCGCTACGGAAAGCTGGACGCCACGGACGAGGATGTGGTTAAGGCGGCTAAGCTTGCCAATGCCGACGGCTTTATCCGCAGGCTGCCCGACGGCTACAACACCATGCTGCACGGCGACGGCGCAAACCTGAGTCAGGGGCAGAGACAGCTCCTTGCAATCGCCAGGGCGGCGATTGCAGACCCTCCGGTATTGATTCTGGACGAGGCGACCAGCTCTATCGACACCAGAACCGAGAAGCTGGTACAGAAGGGCATGGATGCCCTGATGAAGGGCCGTACCAACTTTGTCATTGCCCACAGGCTTTCCACGGTCAGGAACAGTGACTGTATCATTGTGCTGGAGCAGGGACGCATTATAGAGAGGGGTACCCACGACCAATTGATAGAACAGAAGGGCAAGTACTACCAGCTCTATACCGGAAACGCAATGGCGCAGTAAGGCACGGGCAAGCCGTCCGTATAAGTCCGGTTATACATGGATTAACACAGGCCGGATTAAAAGACCTGCATTTGGACGGCGGAAATACGCCTGTAAAACAATAAAATGAGTATACCCTCCCGGGGATGTGAGCTTAGATGTAAGCCGGCTTCGGGAGGGTATTTTTTTCAGGCAGTTATCTTTCTCAGCTGTGGGAGAACGGGTAATAACGTAATCCGGCGCTCAGGATTTTACTTTGCCGGACGAGGCGGGCTTTTCAGATGATTGTTTATTCCTGCGGGGGATTTGCTTCAGACTTGAAAAACCGGACGGCTGTGAAAGTCAATATATAAATGGCTGAATTAGGATAGTGAAATATATTGATTGGTAATATTGTTTGGACATGGATGGGATTTTTTGTCGATTTTGTCAATTGCTATTTCATTACGAAGAATGTAATATAATAAAAAGATATCACAACTGGATGATATAAGACAATGTAATACGGAAACAGAGACACATATAAAATATCAGGTGATGTATTTGAAAAAGAAAAATAAAAAAATTCACAAAAAAACAATAAGAAAGACAATAATTGTTTCACTTTTTGCATTTTTATTATTTCTGTCCGCCGGGTGCGGCAGACAGGAACGGGAGATAAACCATGAAATGGTGCTGAGCGAGGATTACTCCGTAAGCGAGATGGGGAGGGATATTACGAAGATATCTTCTCCCTACGGCATTGTATGCCGGGAGGAAGATATTCTGGTCTGTGATTACTCCGGGAACAAAATCGTAATCCTTGACATGGACGGGAATTACCTGGGGGAGGCGGGAACGCTGGGAAGCGGGCCTCTTGAATTTATCAGGCCCACAGGCATAACCCGGGTGGATCAATACATATATGTGATCGATTCAGGCAATAACAGGCTTCAGGTCCTTGACCAGAAGCTGGGCTTTGTGCGTGAGATAGGGCTGCCGGATTTACGGAACACGGAATCGCAATTTTTAATGGATATTGCGGTCACATCGGAGGGGGATATTTACCTTTCCTCGAGTTTTACTGACAAGAGGATCTCCCGCATCTACAGGATATCAGGCGATAACAAAGCGGAGGAGATATCTTCCCAGACCTTTTTTGGATACCTTGCGTCGAAGGGGAACCAGGTTTACGGGGTAAACTCCATGGAGTTTTATAAAGAAAAGAATGTCTTTGGCACACGATCGGGGGAGTCCAGTCTGAAAAATATTACGGAAAAGAAGGATATTTCGGAGCTGCCATATAAGTATTACCCTTTGGATTTTGTCCTGTACGGCGACAGCTATTACTGTCTGTCCGGGCTGAGCGCTTCTCTTGACCGGCTGGACTCGGAGGGCGCTTATCTGGATACCCTTGCCAAAATGCCCCCCTTTCAGGGGCCTTGTGCCTGGGTTGACGTGTCCTCCGACGGGACGTTCTATATAACCCACAGGACAGAGGGTTCAATTTTCATTGTGAGGAAAAAAGTGGATGAATAAGCTTTTTTATTCGGTGTATCTTTCCTGCCATAACGCCTTTTCAAACAAAAAGATTTTACTCATAGTTATCCTGTCCTATTTCTTTGGACTGCTGATGCCCTTTTACTGTCTGGCGAATATAGAGGTTTTTGTCAGCTG
The DNA here is from genome assembly GCA_910578215.1 of uncultured Acetatifactor sp. Taxonomy (GTDB): domain Bacteria; phylum Bacillota; class Clostridia; order Lachnospirales; family Lachnospiraceae; genus Acetatifactor. The sequence goes on from CAJTPH010000015.1 coordinate 9,574, forward strand.
TATGGGCACCATAGATGTCATAGACTCGGAAAATACATATATTGCTAATCTGCAGGCAATTTGTGGTAATGAGGGTGTTGATATCGAAAATTCCTTATCCTCCCTTGGCCTGGCGGACTATCTGGTAACGACCTATTTTCGCGGGAATATTCAGACAGGTGAAATCTCCGCGAAGGTGTCCGTCACAGGGGCTGGGGAGGATTGGGCGGACTTTGAGCGGTTTGAGATGATAGAGGGCTCGTTCTCTCTCAGGGAGGCGGATGCGCCTGAGGGGGAGGCGGAGTGTGTGGTGGCGCAAGGTCTGGCTAAGAAATACGGCCTGCACGCAGGGAGCCATATCATGTTGAACGGAGTCAGCTACAGGATCGCGGGTATTGTAAACAATTTTAACTACTATAATAATATATTTATTCCCAGAGCCATGGTTCCTGTGACAGCGGACATTATGCAGCATAGGCTGTACCTGCGGTACGGAGAGCCCACTGACGCGGGCCGGGTAGAAAATCGGCTGCGGAGGGTATTTCCCGACCGTTTCATCAGGTCTGTCAGGCGGGCTTCGGACGGAACGGCGCAGACGTTCCGGGAGGGGGTATCCCGTTCGGCGGCGATACTTTTGGTGGGCGCGGTGTCTCTTGTCATAGCGGTGCTCAACATTTTCCTGATGGTTTCCGGCAAATATGAAGAAGATAAAAAAACGATCGCGGTAAAGCTGGCTTTGGGTGCGGCGAGACCGGACATGGGGACGGAGCTTTTTTGGGAAAATGTTTTGTTTGTATGCATGGCCAATCTGCTTCTGTGGGTAACCAGCCCCCTGCTGACCAGACTCGTCCCTGTCAGCGCCGACTTCTCCTTCTCCTGGAGGATTTATCCGCTTATACTTGGGCTTAGCGTGACTACTGCGGCTGTTATGAGCGTCTTCTTAAGGAACAAGGTGGTGAAGGTGTCCCTTGCCGCCCTGCTGAAGGGGGAGTGACGATGAGATATTCCATACAGAAAGCGGCCGTAATGATAAGATCGAATATCAGAATTTATTTTTGGATTGTTGTGGAGCTGGCGCTGATCACAGGCGTCCTGGTCCTGGCGGATGCCACGCACCGCTCGGCGGACAGGGAGATTCGCAGGCTGTCCGATATTTATCGGGAGCAGGAGCTCTACATTGACTATTATTTCCTGGATGGCAGTTATGTCCCCGGGGAACGGGCTGCCTGCGGCATCACTCTGGAGGACTTTCTGTTTCTGCGGGAAAGATATTCCGGCCAGGCGACATTCCGGTATTATGTGTATGATAACCTTCATCTCTTTGGGGACGCGGTTTATCAGAATATATACCTTGTGTGGGGGTCGGAGGAGTTTTTCGAGGAGCAGTTTGGAAGGGGGCGAATGGAATTCGGCAGTCTGGCGGGATATATGGGACCGGAAGCCGGCGCCATGCTGTCCGGCGGGGATGCAAGGGTGAGCGGCAGCTCCGTCATAGAGGTGGGCAGAGGCTCTTATCCTGATTCCCTCAACATCGGCGGCGCGGAGTACCGGTTTGAGCTTCTGGATGTGGACGGAATGATCCCCGTATCCCAGGCGGGCGCTGAGATCGACAGCTCCTGTTGTCTCTTTCTGCCCATAGAAGAACGCCCCGGGGATTGGGGGCAGAGCAATGCCAGAACAATATTTTCCGTATGCTTTGAGGACTTCAGGGAAGCGCCCGAGCTGGTCCAGGAGATGATCACCCTTCTGATGGACAGGCACGAGGGGAAATTCAACTATCGGTACAGCGATGTGCTGAACAATTACGTCAGCCGGGCGGAGGATATACTCAACGAGATAGATCTGTTCTCCTTTATTGCCAGAGTATGCCTGTGTGTTGCTGTCTTTGGGATAACGGGCGTTATGACGCTGTTTATCCGCAGGAGAAGAAAGGCATATGCCGTTTCCTTCGCCTGCGGAGCGCGGAAACGGAACATCTGCGCGGAGCTTTTATTTGAGGGTTTTATGGTCTGCGGTGCAGGAAGCGTGCTGGGATGTCTGCTTGGCTTTCTGCTGACCCGCTGCCAGCTGCAAAGTACCTTTCAGGTTTATTTTTTCTTTTCCTGTGTGTCTGTGCCGGCGCTGCTTAGCCTGGTGATTCCGTTGCTGACGGGTATTGTAATTCTGCCTGATGTAAACGCGGTGAATCCCGTGGAAACAATGAAAAGCGAGTAGGGAGGATATTCTCAATGATCACTTTATCCAATGTAAACAAGACATATCGGGGAAAAGGAGTCTCTACCGCCGCTTTGACCGACGTCAGCCTGACGGTGGGCAAGGGGGACTTTGTCATTATTTACGGGAAATCAGGATGCGGCAAAAGCACCCTGCTCAATATCTTGGGAACCATGGACAGACCCACAGACGGCGACTATCATTTTAACGATACGGACATCTGCGGCTTGAAGTTCAATGAGCTCTCCAGGTTTCGCAACCGTCATATCGGTTTTATATTTCAGTCCTTTTATCTCATCAACGAACTTACCGCGCTGGAAAATGTGGGGATGCCGCTGGGTTATGCGGGAGTCGGAAAAAGCGAGCGCAGAAAAAGGGCGGGAGAGCTGCTCAAAATGGTTGGGCTGGAAGATAAGCTGAAAAACAAGCCTTCTCAATTATCCGGCGGCGAGCAGCAAAGAGTAGCGATTGCCCGTTCCCTTATCGCCGGTCCCAGCCTGGTTCTGGCGGACGAGCCCACGGGCAACCTGGACGAAAAGACAACCGGGGATATTATGGATTTATTAAAGCAGATTAATCAAAACGGCACAACGATCATTATGGTGACGCACAATCCGGACCTGGCGCACTATGCGGACAGGGTGGTACGGATGTCTGACGGCAGGATTGTGCAATAGGGCCGCTGAAACGTTATTATTTCACAAACACAAGAATACCCTCCCTCCCGGAAGCATAGACTTTGATGTAAACAAGCTTCGGGAGGGATTCTTATGTTTGAACAATATAGTGTTTCGGAGACGGTGAGGGAGTTAGGGAGCGATGGACAGGCGGGGCTGACCACAAAGGAGGCGGGAGAGAGGCTTCGGCGGGACGGCAGAAACGAGATGAAGGAGGGGCGGAAGAAGACGCCGGTGGAATCCTTTCTGGAACAGCTTAACGACCCTCTGATCTATGTGCTGATTGTTGCGGCGGCGGTGTCCGTGCTGCTGAAGGAGGTCAGCGACGCGGTGATTATCGGCGTGGTGGTGGTCATGAACGCCGTGGTGGGCATGCTTCAGGAGGGCAAGGCGAGAAAGGCACTGGAATCCCTGAAGAAGCTTGCCAGCCCTAAGGCGATGGTCATCCGCGACGGCAGGCGCAGGGAAATTCCGGCGGCGGAGCTGGTAAAGGGGGATCTGGTGTATCTGGAAGCGGGATGTCAGGTGCCGGCGGATCTGCGCCTTTTGACCTCCTCCAACCTGAAGATCGAGGAGTCGGCGCTGACGGGAGAAGCGCTTCCTGTGGAGAAGGACGCCAGGTTTCAGGGTAAAAGGGGGTCTCAGCTTCCCCTGGGGGACAGAAGGAATATGGCGTATATGTCCACAGTGGTCACATATGGCAGAGGCGAGGGCATCGTCACGGCAACGGGCATGCAGACGGAGCTTGGGCAGATAGCGGCTATGATCACCGAGAGCAAGGAGGAGCTGACGCCGCTGCAAAAGCGTCTGGGAGAGCTGGGAAGGATCTTAAGCTTCCTGTCCCTTGCCCTTTGTGCTGCACTGTTTGCCATAGCGGTATTGCAGCACAGAAACGTGATGGAAATGCTGATTACCGCCATCTCCCTGGCCGTTGCTGCGGTGCCGGAGGGGCTGCCCGCGGTGGTGACGATCTGTCTTGCCCTGAGCGTAACCCGCATGGTAAAGGTGAATACCATTGTGCGCAGGCTGCCCTCCGTGGAGACCCTGGGCGCGGTCAGCGTGGTATGCTCCGATAAGACAGGCACCCTGACCCAGAACCGTATGACAGTGGAGAAATGCTTTATAAATGGCGGTATCATGGAAGCGGCGGCTTGCAGTCCGAATCTCTGCCCTGACTTTTACCGGGGAATGGTGCTTTGCAATGACGCGGTCTTGAGCTCTGATCCCTATTCCGGAGAGGAAAGGACGGGAGACCCTACGGAGCTGGCGCTGTTGGATGCGGCGCTTATGTACGGGATAAAAAAGGAGCAGCTGGAGCATCGCATGCCCAGGACGGATGAGCTGTCCTTTGACTCTGACAGAAAGATGATGACTACCCTGCACAGGGCAGGCGGCTCCGGCGAGCTTCGGGCAGCGGAGGCTGTGGGAACCACGGCGGGCGCTTATGCGTCGACAAGGGGCGTCTTCAGGGCAGCAGGCTCCGCCCCGTCGGCAAGAGGTGTTTTCAGCTCTGCCATGGAGGGGCGCGGCGGACTTACGGCTTACACCAAGGGCGCGCCCGACGAGGTGCTGAAGCGGTGCACATATATCTGGACCGGGGAGGGAAGCGTTCGGATTACCGAAGTCCACCGCAGGCAGGTAAGGCAGGCGATAGAAAAGCTGTCCGGTGAGGCGCTGCGCACCCTTGCCGTGGCAATGCGGACCGGGACGGACCGTCCGGTGGAGGAGGGGCTGACCTTTCTGGGAATGGTTGGAATGAAGGACCCGGCCCGGCCGGAGGCGGCGGGGGCGGTGACCGACTTCAAGCAGGCTGGGGTGGCAACGGTGATGATAACCGGGGACCATGTGGACACGGCTTTTGCCATCGGAAAACAGCTTGGCATTGTACAGCGCTTTGAGCAGTGCATGACGGGGGAGGCGTTAAGCCGTCTGCCGGACGACGAGCTGCCGGAAAGGCTGGAGGATACCAGAGTGTTCGCGAGAGTCTCTCCTGCCCAGAAGGTGCGCATTGTGGACGGCTTTAAGCGCAGGGGCGAGATCGTCGCCATGACAGGAGACGGGGTCAATGACGCCCCCTCCCTGAAGAAAGCGGATATCGGAATCGCCATGGGTATGGCGGGAACGGATGTGGCGAGACAGGCCTCGGACATGATTCTGACCGACGATAATTTTGCCACCATCAGACGCGCCATCGAGGAGGGGAGAGGAGTCTATGAAAACATCAGGAAATCCGTTATCTTCCTGCTCTCATCCAACCTGGGAGAGATCATTACTATGTTTCTTGCCGTCGTCTGCGGGCTGGCTGCGCCCCTGAAGTCCAGTCATATTTTATGGATCAACCTGATTACGGATTCCCTGCCCGCGCTGGCCTTGGGAGTGGATAAAAATGACGGAAAGAGCCTGATGCGGCAGCCGCCCAGAAGGGCGAAGGAAAGCCTGTTTGCAAGAGGCGGTCTCGCATGCACCTGCTTTTACGGGACCCTGATCGCAGGGGTAAGCCTGACGGCGTTCCTCATGCTGCCCTGCGCGCTGCTCCGGGTGAACAGCCTGCCGGTGACCCTGGAGAATCTGTCTACGATCCTGCAGAACGGCAGCGTGCTCTCCAAGGCTCAAACCTATGCCTTTACGGTGCTGGGCATGTCTCAGCTTTATCATGCGGTGGGCATGCGGGATACGCACAAATCCTTCTTCCGCATGAACCACAGGGACAATAAGCTGATGGTCTTTGCCTGTGTGGCAGGCTTCCTTCTGCAGTTTGCGGTGACGGAGGTGCCCTTTTTAATCAATGCCTTCGGCACCTCTCATCTGACAGGCAGGGAGTGGATGAGGCTCAGCATCCTTGCAGCCGCTCCGCTGATCGCACATGAATTTCTTGTGCTGATGGGCATGCTTGTGCCAAAGGGCGGCTCACGCGGAAGCAGGTAATGTCAAGCACAGGGTAAGGAACCGTTTCCGAAGTTTACTTCCTGATTTTGTTCAGCTCAGCGTTGATGATCTGCAGGGCGTTATCCGGAATTTTCCTGCCGGAGGCGTCGGAACCGGAGGAGCCCGCATTGGAATCGGAACCGTCCGGAGCTGTGCCGGAATCGCCGGCGCTGATGTCCGCGCCGCCCATGGAGCTCATAAGCCCGTTCAGCTCGGCAAAGGTCTTTTCGCCCATCATGGCAAGCATTGACTTTTTCATTTTCATGCCCGTCATGGCGTAGATGGCGTTGGAGAGCACGGAGAAGGCTTCGTCGTTTGCGGCGATGGTATTGATCTTGTCATGCACGGAGAAATATTGGTCGGAATATTCCATGGGGGCGTCGCTTGCCACGGTCTCCACGCATTCAAACCAGTTTGCCACGCCGTCGGTTCCGTCGTCCTCGTCGGGCAGGGTGTAGATAGCCGGCTTCTCCTCAACAAGCTCCAGGGTCAGGGTGTCCGTGCACCGCAGCACGCGCTCCCGGCATCCCGGGGCGGAGAGCGCCTGATCGGAGAGGATCATGCAGCACCCAGCCTCGAAAGCCTGCTCCGGGTGCGTCTGGTACAAGGCTTCCGCCGTCAGGTAGGTGAAGCTCTCGGTCAGGGGCACATTTTCAAAAACAAAGATCTTGTCGCCGTATTGGGTGGCGAAGGGTCTGCCGTTCACATACAAGGTGACCTGGTTTAAGTTGGAGTAGACCTTTACCTGGGTGTAATTCCCCTCTCTCTGGGCATAGCGTCTGCCGCAGAGGTATACAAAGGGCTCGCGGCTCCAGTATGCCTTGTAGAGGTAAAAGGCTTCCTTTTTGATCCTGCGGTCCATGGTGACCAGCCCCTTGTTGTTGCGGCCTGCCGTGCCGCCCTCGTTTCTTGCGGCGCAGCCGAAGTCGAACATATTCCATACATGGGTAGACCAGAGCCAGGGTCTTTCCGTCAAAATTTTTGCCATGTGTTCATGGTACTCCGCCTGGTAGCTTTCCGAATAATCCCTGCATTTGGGTTTGTCGGGCTGGTAGGTGATGATGCCCTCCGCGCCGTATTCCGACAGACCAAGGCAGATATCGGGGAAGGTTTTATGGAAGTGGTCAAGCCATTTCTCGTTCTGCTCATAGCTGCCGCCGTACCAGCCGAAGTAGTGGTTATAGCTTTCCACGTCCGTGATGCCGTGGAGCGGACTCTCAAGGGGCAGCATGCTCACATGTGCGATGGTGGTCAGGCGGCTGGGGTCCAGCTTTTTGACCAGCGCGTTTAATGCCTTATGATTTTCCACAAGCCCCGGCTTCTCCCCGGCGATGGTAATTTCGTTGGAAATACCCCAGAAGCAGATGGAGGGGTGGTTATAATTCTGGTAAATTAGGTCTTCCATCTGCAAAATACAGTTGTCGTGCGCTTTGGGATCGTCGCTCTGGCAGCTGATATAGGGAATCTCCGCCCATACGATAAAGCCGTATTCGTCGCAGGCATCATAAAAGTCCCGGCTGTGCTGATAGTGTGCAAGGCGCACGGTGTTGGCGCCTATTTCCTTTATGAGAGCCGCGTCCTCATAGTGCTGCTGCCTGGTCAGGGCATTGCCCAGATAAAGCCTGTCCTGGTGCCGGGAAACGCCCCGCAGCATCATGGGGCGGCCGTTTAAAAAGAAGCCCTTGTCCGGGTCGACGTGGAAGGAGCGGATACCGAAGCGGCTTTGTACCTCGTCCACGGTTTCGTTGCGGTATATCAGGGAAGCCGTGCAGGTATAAAGATAAGGGTCATCCACGCCCTGCCAGAGATGAGGATGGGGAAGGAGCACATCCGTCTTGGGTTCCTCGGAGGGACGCCAGGACTCCGCGGCGTCCCTTCCGGCGGCATCGGTGATCCGATAACGTATCGTATAATCCGGAGAAGGCGCCGTCACCCAGCTGTTCAGGTGCAGCATGGCGTACTGGGGGTCCCCTGCCGTATCGCAGCAAGAGGGATACACTCCTTTTTCCGTATCGCTGCTCAGGGGCAGGCTGGCATTGTCCAGAAGCTCCGGCGTGATGGCAAGCCCCTGGGCGCCGTGAAAGTCCGCCTCAAAGTGATGCTCCGGCAGAATCAGAAGGTTTACGCCACGGTACAGCCCGCCGTAGAAGGTGAAGTCCGCCATCTGGGGGTAGATATTGCCGTGAGGGGAGTTGTCCGCAAGGATGGTTATGGTATTGATGGGTGTGCCTGCGGTTTTGGCAGACCCTTCGGGAGCTGTCTGTGCCCCTTCGGGGCAGGGCGTCAGAAGCTCCGTGATATCTACCGTAAAGGAGGAAAAGCCGCCCTCGTGGCTGCCGGCCTCCGTGTCATTGACATATACGGTTCCGCAGAGGGATAGCGCAAGCACCTCCAGGTACACGCGCTCGCCCTGCTGCAATACGGGAGTCTGCAGCTGTCTGCGGTAATAGCATTTTCCCCGGTAGTACTCGCCTCTGCCGTCCATGCCGTCCACGGCGTTCCAGGTATGGGGAAGCGTCACCTGCTCCCAGTTCACCCTGTCCTTGGAAAAGCTCCAGTTATCGTTAAAAGGAATCGTCTTTCTCATATCAGCCTCATTTCCGCGTCCTAACGCTGTTGGTCAGTCTTTTTTTGGTTAGGATTTCCCGCGTGAGGTTTTTTATCCAAAATTTTATATTCTTAAAAATAGGTCGAGTATTGTTGACAAAATGAGCGAGACCTGTCACAATTTAAATGACAGGATGGCAGGCGCGGGGCAGCGCTGAGAACGGAACCTCCGTCTGAAAAGCATCGGGCAAAGAGCTTTGTTAAATATTGCCATAGGTATAATCAATAAAAAATTTTAAAAATATTATAAGGGATTCCTGCGGATTTTGGGCAGGTTAGGAAAGGCATGGTATAAGTAAAAATGGGTAAAATAATTTTGACGGGCGACAGACCTACCGGAAGATTACATGTGGGGCATTATGCGGGTTCCCTGCGAAGGCGCGTGGAGCTGCAGAATTCGGGGGAATACGAGAAGACCTTTATCATGATTGCCGACGCGCAGGCGCTTACGGACAATATTGAAAATCCGGAAAAGGTTAGGCAGAATATTATTGAGGTGGCGCTGGACTACATGGCCTGCGGGCTTGACCCTGCCAGATCCACACTTTTTATCCAGTCTCAGATTTCGGAGCTGTGCGAGCTGACCTTTTATTATATGGATCTGGTGACGGTGGCCAGGCTGCAGAGAAATCCCACCGTAAAAAATGAGATTATCATGAGGAACTTTGAGGCAAGCATACCGGTGGGCTTCTTTACTTATCCCATCAGCCAGGCCGCGGATATTACCGCATTTAAGGCGACGACGGTTCCCGTGGGAGAGGATCAGCTGCCCATGATCGAGCAGACAAGGGAGATCGTGCATAAATTTAACACGGTCTATGCGCCCGTGCTGGTGGAGCCTGAGGCGCTGGTTCCCGAGAGCGAGGCGTGCAAAAGGCTGCCGGGTACGGACGGCAAGGCGAAGATGAGCAAGTCTCTGGGAAACTGCATTTATCTTGCGGATACTGCCGACGAGGTGCGTGCCAAGATCATGAGTATGTATACGGACCCTCTGCATCTTCAGGTCAGCGATCCCGGGCATCTGGAGGGAAACACGGTGTTTACCTATTTGGACGCCTTCTGTGTACAGGAGCATTTTGAGAGATATCTGCCGGATTATGCGAATCTGGATGAATTAAAAGCACATTACACAAGGGGGGGCCTGGGTGATGTGAAGGTCAAAAAGTTCCTGAACAATATCATGCAGGAGATCCTTGAGCCTGTGCGGACCCGGAGGAAGGAGCTGGCAAAGGACATTGCCGGCGTGTATGACATTCTCAAGAAGGGAAGCGAAACGGCGCGTGAGGCCGCCGCACAGACCCTGTCCGAGGTAAAGAGCGCAATGCGCATCAATTATTTTGAGGATGAGGAATTGATTCGGATGCAGAGTGAGAAATACGAGGGTTAAGCGATTGTGTGAGTGCGGCCTGAGCCGGGAGTTAAGGTGAAGAAAATATCCACATCCTGATTTATATGCCCAAAGAGGGGTGTCTGCACACCCTCTCAGGAAGCGGGCAGATAGGAGCTTAAGTGAAGTCTGATAAAGAAAATATAAAATCGGAAAATATAAAAACAGAGAATATAAAAGCAGAAAATTTGAATGCACAAGATCTGAATACAGAAAAATCAGAAACAGATAAATTGAATACAAAAAATCAGAAAACAGAATCTATCAATGAAAAAGAATCTATTAATGTAACAGAATCTATTCATGAAAAAGAAGAATCCGACGGAGAACCGGGCGAAGCCAATGTCTCGGAGGGCAGCTCTGAGAAGCCGGACGGTTCCAGAAATGACAGGGAGGAAAACGGCTCGGCACGGTCGGAAGCCGGAGAGTCTGAAGATCAGGAGGAAGGAGACGACTGGGAGGAGGACTCCGGGGATGATTGGGAGGAGGAGACGGAGCCTGCCAAGCCCTGGGCGATTACGCTTGTGTTCCTTGGCATGGTGGGCGTGGCGGCGGTCATATGCGTTATGCTTTGGACATTTACACATCATGACAGGCCCGGCGAGCAAAACCAAAAGACCTTTGCGGGAACCACCGCTGCTCCGGGACCCGGGGGCGAGTCTGAGCCGGGTGGAACGTTGGGGGCGGGAAACCAGAGCGGCGATCCTGTGTCTGCGTCCAATCCCGATGAGACCGATGCTCCGGATGCGGATTTGAACCGGGTGACTACTCAGGATGGCAGGGTTATCATTTTTACGGACTGTGACGATATGGTTACGCCAAAGGAATATGTGAACCTGAGGACGGAGCCCAGTACCGCCCAGGGAGAGGCAACGGTGGGATGCAGGCTGAACAAGGGCGAGACGGCGCGCCGTACGGGCGTCAGCGAGGAGATGGGCTGGTCCAGGGTGGAGTATAATGGCCAGGTTCTCTATGTTGTAACCAGCATTGTCAGCGTGGTGACGGATACCCAGACAGCTGAATAAAAAAGTATAGATTTCCCTTCGGCAGGAGATAATAATGCGGAGACAACTTCTAAGCGCTGAGGCGCCGAGCTGTTTTGAAATTCGCATCTGAAAATACTGATTGCCGGAGGGAATTATTTATGAATCAAAAGTTGGGAAGGGCGAGTGTGAAGCCGGAACAGCCTGTATATATTTTAAGCAGCGCCAGCGTTGTGGGACCTAAGGAGGGACAGGGACCGCTGGGGCTTTTGTTTGACGTTGTGGGCGAGGACGACATGTTTGGCTGTGAGACATGGGAGGACGCGGAGAGCAGCCTGCAGAAAAAGGCGGTAGCGCTGGCGTTGGAAAAGGCCGGGATGCAGCCTGGCGATGCCGGATTTATTTTTGCAGGTGACCTGCTTGGTCAATCCATAGCCACATCCTTTGGCTTGTCCAGCTATGAAATACCTCTTTTGGGACTGTATGGGGCCTGCTCTACCTGCGGGGAATCGCTGACGCTTGGAACCATGAGCGTAGCGGGCGGATTTGCGGACAAGGTGGTCTGCGTCACATCCAGCCATTTTGCAAGTGCGGAAAAGGAGTTCCGGTTCCCGCTGGAATACGGAAACCAGCGCCCGCTTTCGGCATGCTGGACCGTGACGGGAAGCGGCGCCTTTGTACTTGGGGACAAGGCTGCCGGCGACGCGCTGCCTGCCGCCTGCGGAGCCATGCCAGACGGGAAGCCCGGAGGGAGCGCGGGCAGGCCCAGGGCCAGAATAACCGGACTGACGGTGGGAAAAATTGTGGACTACGGTCTGAAGGATTCCATGAATATGGGAGCCTGCATGGCGCCTGCGGCAGCTTCCACCCTGGAGCAGCACTTTATTGACTTTGCCAGTCAGCCGGAGGATTATGACAAGATCATTACAGGAGATCTGGGGAAGATCGGGCAGAAGGTGCTGATAGACCTGCTTTGTGAAAAGGGCTATGACATTTCCGAACAGCACATGGACTGCGGAATAGAAATCTTTGACGGGGAATCCCAGGACACCCATGCGGGGGGAAGCGGCTGCGGCTGCAGCGCAGTGACCCTTTCGGCATATATTTTAAAGCAGCTGGAAGCGGGAAACTGGAAAAAGGTGATCTTTATGCCTACAGGCGCACTTCTCAGCAAGACGAGCTTTAACGAGGGAAAGAGCGTTCCCGGAATTGCCCATGCCGTGGTGATAGAGGCCTGTTAGACGGCGCGAGGGTCAACGCCAACGTGTCCTTTGGACACATTTCCCTTGGGACGCATCCAATTCCATGCCCCGCTGCTTGCGGCGGGGTTATCGATTTGGCGAATGCCTTGGGGTACATATCAGGATGCCCGGAGGCTCTTATCAGAAGCGGAGGAGAAGTAATGTCGGACAGCCGGCTGTTTAAAATTTTATATTATATATTGGAAAAGGGGCGGGCCACCGCTCCCGAATTGGCGTCGGAGCTTGAAGTCACTACAAGGACCATCTATCGGGACGTAGAGGCGCTGAGCGGGGCAGGCATTCCGGTTTACACCGAACCGGGCAGGAACGGCGGAATATATTTACTCCATGATTTTGTTTTGGACAGGGCGCTGCTTTCCCAGGGGGAGAGGCAGGAGGTATTGGCGGCGCTGCAAGGCATATCCGCCACGGGTTATACCGCCGGGCAGGATGCCCTGTCAAAGCTGTCCGCGCTTTTTAACATACATACGGGGGATTGGCTGGAGGTGGATTTTTCACGTTGGGGAAAATCCGCCTGCGATAACTCGAAATTTGACGTACTCAAAACGGCGGTGATTCAGCATAGGGAAATCGGAATGTTTTATGCGAATACAAAAGGAGAAAGAGGGCAGCGCACCGTCTGGCCCTTAAGGCTGTCTTATAAGTCAAAGGAATGGTATCTGAAAGCATATTGTCCCGATAAGCAGGATTTCCGTATTTTTAAGTTAAATCGGATGTCAAAGCTGGAGCTGTCTGAGCGGACCTTTGCGCCAATGCAATACCCGGAGCAGCAAAATATGCCGCCGCAGACATGCCAGCGGATAACCCTTTTATTTTCAAAGGAAATTGCCTACCGCGCCTACGACGAGTTCGACGAGACGCAGATTCGCTGCATGGAGAACGGGGACCTGACCGCTTCCGCCGAAATGCCTGTGGATGCATGGCTTACAGGGTATCTGCTTTCTCTGGGACCAGGGGTTGAGATTCTTGAACCGGGATATCTGAGAGAAATTTTAGCCCGGCAGGCACGGGAAATTTATGAAAAAAACAAACCCTGACAGAGGATGTCAAGATATCTGTGCTATAGTGAGGGCGTAAGGATAAAACAAGACCGGCAGATAAAAAGGAGAGGCAATATGGGCAGACCGTCTACAAAGGCAGGCTTAATGCTTGCGGCAACCGATAATTACAGGAAATTGAACGTTCTTATTTCCGGCATGACAGAAAAAGAGCTGTTGACGGAGTTTGATTTTGAAGGCGATGAAAAGAAGAAGGAGGCACATTGGAAACGGGATAAAAATCTCAGGGATGTTATGATTCATCTGTATGAATGGCACAGGCTTTTGCTGAATTGGGTCCATGCAAACCAAAACGGCGGGCGTACGCCGTTCCTTCCCCTGCCTTACAACTGGAAAACCTATGGCGATATGAATGTGGAATTCTGGAAAAAACATCAAAGCACATCGTTGGAGGAGGCGAGGAGGATGGTTGAGGGGTCCCACAATGAAGTGCTGTCTCTGGCGGAGACATTTTCAAACGAGGAATTATTTTCAAAGGGAATATTTGACTGGGTGGGAGGAAGCGCGTTAGGCTCCTATTTTGTAAGCGGCACATCCAGCCATTACGATTGGGCGATGAAGAAACTCAAGGCGCACATAAAAAACTGCAGGGATATCACTGACCGATAAACGGACAAAGGTATATTATATGAATAAGCATGCATAATTTCTTTATTATGCATGCTTTTATGCATTTTTATACATATATTTTGTGAAATAGTGTATAAAAAATAAAATAGTAGTGGACTTTTATTCAAAAAGTGGTATGATAAGAGAATAATTGCTGCGCTTATGGCGTGGGCATGCATGTAAAAAGGATAAAAGCGAGGAAAATCATGATTAAGGCAGGAATTATAGGAGCCACCGGCTATGCCGGAGGAGAGCTGGTCAGAATATTGGCGAATCATCCGGATGTGGAAATTGTCTGGTACGGCTCCAGGAGCTATATAGACCAAAAATATTATCAGGTATACCAAAATATGTTTCGGATCGTGGAGGATGTCTGCAGGGACGACAATCTGACCGAGCTTGCGCAGCAGGTGGACGTGATTTTCACAGCCACGCCCCAGGGCTTCCTGGCGGGTCTTCTGACGGAGGAAATTCTGTCAAGAGTAAAGATTGTGGATCTGTCCGCGGATTACCGCATCAAGGACGTGGCCGTTTATGAAAGATGGTACGGTATCGAGCATAAGTCGCCCCAGTTTATTCCGGAGGCGGTCTACGGTCTCTGCGAGATAAACAGGGATAAGATTACCCATGCCACCCGGCTGGTTGCAAATCCGGGCTGTTATACCACCTGCTCTATCCTTACGGCCTATCCCCTGGTGAAAGAAGGGCTCATCGACGCGGATACGCTGATCGTGGATGCAAAGTCCGGCACATCGGGAGCAGGCAGGGGAGCAAAGGTGCCGAACCTGTTCTGCGAGGTCAACGAGAACATAAAGGCTTACGGCGTGGCAAGCCACAGGCATACCCCTGAGATCGAGGAACAGCTGGGATATGCGGGGAACTGCCGGGTGACCATCAGCTTTACGCCTCATCTGGTGCCCATGAACAGGGGAATCCTGGTGACGGAGTATGCGTCGCTTAAGAAAAAGGCGGACGGCTCCCTGCCCTCCTATGAGGAAGTCAGGGCGGCTTACGACAAATATTACGCGGACGAAAGGTTTGTCCGTGTGCTGGAAAAGGGAATCTGCCCCGAGACAAAGTGGGTGGAGGGCAGCAACTATGTGGATGTGAATTTTGTCATCGACGAGAGGACCGGGCGCGTTATTATGATGGGGGCGCTGGACAATCTGGTAAAGGGCGCTGCCGGACAGGCGGTGCAGAATATGAATCTGCTCTTTGGGCTGCCGGAAAGCGAAGGGCTGGAGCTGGTGCCCTGCTTCCCGTAGGATTCGGATGAAGGCAGACCGGCTAGAAAAAAATAAACATAAGGAACAGGATAAGAAAATGGGCAGTAAGGCATATACCGTCAGGGCAATGACAATTGAGGATTATGAGGGGCTTCGGGCGCTGTGGATGACGATTCGCGGCTTCGGGATCAGGAGCATCGACGATTCAAGGGAGGGCGTGGAGCGTTTTTTAAGGAGGAATCCCGAAACCAGCGTAGTGGCGGTGGCGGAGGACGGCGCCATTGTGGGAGGCATTCTCTGCGGGCACGACGGCAGGCGCGGCTGCCTGTACCATGTGTGTGTCCGGGAGGATTACCGCAGGAACGGCATCGGCAAGGCCATGGTGGTATACTGCATGAATGCCCTGAAGGATCAGGAGATCAACAAGGTGAGCCTGATCGCCTTTACGGTCAACGATGTGGGCAACGCCTTCTGGAACTGTATCGGCTGGACGAAGCGGGAGGATTTGAATTATTATGACTTTACGCTGAACGAGGCGAATATCACCGCCTTTAACCGGTGATATCCGCCCTTTCTGGGGAATGCCGTACGGGTCAAATACTCCGCAGCTTGCTGCGGGGTATTTGATTCAAGGGAATAAATAGGGGAGCCTGAACAGTGAAAATGACATACTACTTTATTAAACGGTCAGAAAGGGAAGAAAAATGAAACAGAAAATCAATCAGATAGAAGGCGGTATAACCGCGCCAAAGGGCTTTTACGCCGCAGGCGCGGAGGCGGGAATCAAATATAAAAACCGGATGGATATGGCGCTGGTGTACAGCGAAACGCCCTGCAGGGCAGCCGGGACCTTTACCAGCAACGTGGTAAAGGCGGCGCCGGTTTTATGGGATAAGAAAATCGTGGAGAGCTCTCCTTTTGCTCAGGCGGTGGTGGTCAATTCCGGCATTGCAAACGCCTGTACCGGAAAGCAGGGCATGGAATGCTGTGAAAAGGAGGCGGAATGTGCGGCAGAGCTGCTGGGGATTCCCGCGGATTCCGTTTTGGTGGCGTCCACGGGCGTCATAGGCATGCAGCTTCCCCTGGACAGACTTACGGAGGGTATAGGAAAGCTGGCGGCGGCCAAGGCGGATACCCCGGAGGCAGGCCTGGACGCGGCAAGGGCCATTATGACAACGGACACCGTCCACAAGCAGATTGCGGTAGAGGTTGTACTTGGCGGCCGTACGGTGACGCTGGGCGGCATGTGCAAGGGGTCAGGCATGATCCATCCCAATATGTGCACCATGCTGGGATTTGTTACCACCGATGCCAATATTTCCAAGGAGCTGCTGCAGAGGGCGTTAAGCGCCGATGTGGTGGATTCCTTTAACATGATTTCCGTGGACGGGGATACCAGCACCAACGATACGCTGCTTCTTCTGGCAAACGGTATGGCGGGGAATCCCGAGATCGTCTGCGAGGGTGAGGATTACGATACCTTTTGTGCTGCTCTGCATTTTATTACTACTTATCTGGCGAAAAAAATGGCGGGGGACGGCGAGGGAGCTACCTGTCTTTTTGAGACGCGAGTGGTGGGGGCCGCCACAAAGGAGGACGCGAGGGTTCTGGCGAAGGCGGTCATCTGTTCTTCCCTGACTAAGGCGGCTATTTTCGGACATGATGCAAACTGGGGCAGGATTCTGTGCGCGCTGGGCTATTCCGGCGCAAGGTTTGACCCGGATAATGTAGATCTTTATTTTCAGGGCAGGAGCGGCAGAATTCAGATTTTTGGAAACGGTACGGCCTGCGATTACAGCGAGGAGGAGGCTACGAAAATCCTCTCCGACCCGGAGGTGACAGTGCTGGCGGATATGCATATGGGAGAGGCACAGGCCACGGCCTGGGGCTGCGACCTGAGCTATGACTATGTGAAGATCAATGCGGATTACAGGAGCTGAGCGTGGAAAAGCCCTGCTTTAGCAGGGGGGAAATATTATGGAAAGAGAGTCGGTGACATGGAAAAGGATATGGAAAAGGTTCTTCAGAAGGCGGAGGTGCTCATCGAGGCGCTTCCCTATATACAGCGTTTTAACAGAAAAATCATCGTGGTAAAATACGGCGGCAGCGCCATGAGCAACGAGGAGCTGCAGAAGAATGTCATCAAGGATGTGACGCTTCTTAAGCTGGTGGGCTTTAAGCCCATTATCGTACACGGCGGCGGCAAGGAGATCAGCCGCTGGGTGGGCAAGGTGGGCAAGGAGGCAAAATTTGTGAACGGCCTGCGTGTCACCGACGGGGAAACCATGGAAATTGCGGAAATGGTGCTGAACAAGGTAAATAAAAGCCTGGTGACCATGGTTCAGGAGCTGGGCGTGAAGGCGGTAGGCATCAGCGGCAAGGACGGCGGCCTGCTTCAGGTGGAAAAGAAGTATGCGGACGGGCAGGACATCGGCTTTGTGGGTGAGATTACCGATGTGAATCCCAAGGTTTTGTTTGATCTGCTGGAGAAGGATTTCCTTCCCATCGTGGCGCCCATAGGGCTGGATACGGAGTTTCAAACCTACAATATCAATGCCGACGACGCTGCGTGCGCCATCGCCAAGGCGGTGAATGCGGAGAAGCTGGCCTTCCTGACGGACATCGAGGGGCTGTACAGGGATATCAACGACAGGTCAAGCTTTATCTCCCGGATATCCGCGACACAGGCGGAGGAGCTGATAAAGGACGGCTTTATCGGCGGCGGAATGCTGCCCAAGCTGAACAACTGCACCTCCGCCGTCAGAAACGGCGTAAACCGTGTGCACATTTTAGACGGCAGAATACCCCACTGCCTGCTCCTGGAGATATTTACCAACCAGGGCATCGGGACTGCCATTGTGGACGACGGGGAAGCAGAGACACTGTGAGAGACGGGGAAGCTGCCTCTTGGTGTGCGTGAGTCCAAAGTACCGCGGGCTTAGTGCGCCGCCCGGCGACGGGAGGATATGTGAAGTCGTGAAGCGACTGGAATAGGAGAAAAAAATGGACATGAAGGAATATATCGAGGAGGCGGAAAGCGCGCTTCTGCACACCTATAACCGTTATCAGATCGTGCTTGACAGGGGAGAGGGCGTGCATTTGTACGATATTGAGGGAAAGGAGTATCTGGATTTTTGCGCAGGCATTGCGGTGTTTGCGCTGGGCTATCACAACAGGGAATACAACGATGCGCTTAAAAGCCAGATTGACAAGCTGATCCATACCTCCAATTATTACTATAATGTGCCTGCCATTGAGGCGGCTAAGAGCCTCAAGAAGGCTTCCGGCATGGACAGGGTCTTCTTTACCAACTCAGGCGCCGAGGCGGTGGAGGGAGCCGTCAAGGCGGCGCGTAAGTACGCGTACCTGAAGGACGGCAGGACGGACCATGAGATCATAGCCATGAACCATTCGTTCCACGGGCGGACCATGGGAGCGCTGGCGGTGACAGGCAATCCGAAATACCGGGAGGCCTTTGAGCCGTTGATCGGCAATATCAGGTTTGCGGATCTGAACGACTTTGAGAGCGTGGAGAGGCAGGTTACGGACAGGACCTGCGCCATTATCCTGGAGACAGTGCAGGGCGAGGGCGGCATGGTGCCCGCCGCGGAGGAGTTTTTGAAATCCGTGCGTGCCCTCTGCGACGAGAGGGATATCCTCCTGATTCTGGATGAAATTCAGTGCGGCATGGGCAGGACCGGGTATATGTTCGCATGGCAGAAATACGGCATAAAGCCTGATATTATGACCACGGCAAAGGCTCTGGGCTGCGGTGTGCCCATCGGGGCGTTTCTGATGACGGAGAAGGTGGGGCAAAATTCCCTTGTGGCCGGCGACCACGGCACTACCTACGGAGGAAATCCCCTTGCCTGTGCGGCGGCGCAAAAGGTGCTTGAACTTTTTGAAAAGAATCGTATAATAGAAAATGTGAGAGAGGTGGCGCCTTATCTGGAAAAGCGTCTGGAGGAGCTGAAGGACAGGCACGGCTGCATTGTCGAGAGACGGGGTACGGGCTTGATGCAGGGGCTGAAATTTGACAGGCCTGTGGGAGAGTACATCAGCCGGGCGCTGGAGAAGGGCTTGATTCTGATTAACGCGGGGGCGGATATCATCCGTTTTGTGCCGCCGCTTATTATCACAAAGGACGATGTAAACAGGATGATCGATATATTGGATGGCTGTATTGGGAGTTAATAAAGCATGAGTTTTGGAAAAAGGCTGATATCTGCGGCGGCGGTGCTGGCTTTTGCCGCTGCGGTTTTATATGGGAGCATGTGTGTTCCCGCTGACGCCGTAAGCGATGTGGAGGAACCGAGTACCTGGTTTAACAGGAAGGAAACTATCTATTTTTGGTATTCAGATGATAATTTGACTAATTTTATAAACAATGCGGCAGTCTCCTTTAACGAAAGGGAGAATGTGCGCGTGATTCCGGTGCTCACTTCGGAAAACGAGTACCTGGAGGCTTTGAATAACGCTTCGCTGCACTCCGACCAGGTGCCGGACGCCTATATCGTCGGGCATGACTTTCTGGAAAAGGCATATTTGGCGGGACTGGCCACACAGATACGGGATACGGAGGGCGTCTGCAGCAGCGAAAATTTTCCTGCGGCGGCGCTTTCGGCGGTCTCTTATCATGACAAGCTTGTGGCTTATCCGCTTTCCTTTGACACAAGCGCCCTGGTATACAATACCACTTATTTGAAGCAGTGGGCAAGGCAGGCTGCGGAGATGGAGCTGACCGGCACGGAAATGCTGGAGGACGAGGCGGCGGTTGCCGCAAAGGCGCAAGAATATTTTGCCATTGCCATTCCCAAGGCGGTGGACGACATTAAAAACGTTGCGGAATATTTTGAAACGCCGGAGGGAGTGGAAGGCGTGTTCAAATGGGCGGTGTCGGACATTTTCTATAATTTCTGGTTTGTGGGCAATTATATGATAGTGGGCGGCGAAGCGGGGGACATTAAGGAACTGATTGCGATTTACAGCGAGGAGACGGTTCAGTGTCTGGAGGTCTACAAAGCCCTGAATCAGTTCTTTTATATTGAGCCGGACACGGTGACCTATGATTCCGTGCTTCAGGATTTTATAGACGGAAAGCTGGTGTTTACCATTGTGACCACAGATGCCGTAAACCGGATTGCGGACGCCAGGGAACAGGGGATTATAAATTTTGAGTACGGTTTTACGGTGCTGCCCGATGTGAGCCGGGAGCTTGAGAGCCGCTCCATGTCTGTCACCAGCACGGTGGCGGTGAACGGCTATTCGGAGCACAAGGAGCTGGCGAACCGGTTTGCGGCGTATCTTGTGGACGAATGCGCCGACTCCATGTACGAGAGGACCGGAAGGGTACCTGCAAAGATAAATGCCAATCAGGACAGCATGGACCTGCAGGTTTTCAAGCAGGAGTATGCGGACAGTGTCCCGCTTCCGAAGATGATGCGGACGGAAAACTTCTGGCTGCTGCTGGAAGGCCTGTTTGCCAAGGTGTGGAACGGAGATGATGTGACGGCGCTGGTACAGGAGCTGGCAGACAGAATCTATTTGCAGGTTAATTCATAGACTTTCAAGGGAGGCGTTTAAAGCGGCGCTTCCTTAAGCAAAAATCACGCATAAAAAGCCAATCAGGGGATACACTTTAAAAATGGAACGAGAGCATTCCAAGGAGGTGTTACCATGATTGGTTTTTTTATTGCTTTGATTTCAGGCGCTTTAATGAGCATTCAGGGTGTTTATAACACACAGGTGACCAAGGCATCCAGTATCTGGGCGGCAAGCTCGTTTGTACAGCTCACGGCCTTGATTGTGTGCGTGGGCGCGTGGGCGTGCGCGGACAGGAGTAATCTTCTGAACGTGCTTCGGGTACAGCCCAAATATATGCTTCTGGGAGGCGCCATCGGCGCGTTTATCACCTATACGGTCATTAAAAGCATGGATATGCTGGGACCGGCGAAGGCGGTGATGCTCATTGTGGTGGCGCAGCTTGCGGTGGCATATATCATTGAGCTTTTCGGCTGGTTCGGAGTGGAAAAGCAACCCTGGGAATGGAGAAAGGCAATCGGCATGGCAGTTGCGGTGGCGGGTATTATCATCTTTAAATGGAAGTAGCTTTACGATATTTAACGCCTGCGTCCGCCTTCGTAATATTTTTGTAAAATTTACTTGTAAAAACACGGCGATTCCGATACAATGAAATAACAGCATAGAGAGGCAATCCCTTGACTTTGTTTTTTATAAAAAGGAGAGGGACTATGGTGAAAAAATTTTATTGGGCTTTTATGGCAGCGGCAATGACGCTGTCCGTATTGTTGTGCGGCTGCGGGGACGAAGGGAACGAGGACGTTATTCTCATCGGAAGCCTCGGCATGTATCCCGGGACGGAGGCTTCCGAACCGGGGGAGCCGGATGCCGCGCAGACACCGGTAAATCAGGAGGCGTCCGGAAATCCTGCGCCGGTACGTAAAGATCAGGAACCGTCCGTGATACGCGTGTATGTCTGCGGCGCGGTCGTCCGCCCCGGGGTTGTGGAGATTCCCGGAGGCAGCCGGATAGAGGATGCCCTGTCCGCTGCGGGAGGCTTTCTGCCGGATGCTCTGGCAGAGGCGGTGAATCTGGCGGATTGGGCCAGTGACGGGCAGATGCTGTATTTTCCCACGGCGGAGGAAGCGGCGGCATGGCTGCCTGTCTCACAGGATGCAGAGAATGAACAGAGCGGGCTTGTCAATATCAATACGGCGGGAGCGGCGCTTTTGTGCAGCCTGCCCGGAATCGGGGAGGCAAAGGCGGCGGATATCATCGCCTACAGGGAGGCCCACGGCGGCTTTGGGGACTGTGAGGATATTATGAAGGTGCCGGGCATCAAGACAAGCATATATGAGAAGATACATGATAAAATAAGGGTTAAATAGCCCTGCCGGGCTTTATGGGAAAGAGATAAAGGGGTTCCGGCAGCGGGCAGGATGGGAGAAAGGGATGGCTGGAAAGAGAGCTCTTGTGGTAGATGATGAAAAGCTGATTGTGAAGGGTATCCGTTTTAGCCTGGAGCAGGATGAAATGCAGGTGGACTGCGCCTATGACGGGGAAGAAGCGCTGGAATATGCCCGCAATAATCAATATGACATTATATTGCTGGATGTGATGCTGCCCAAATTGACGGGCTTTGAGGTCTGTCAGCAGATTCGGGAATTTTCCAATGTGCCTATTATCATGCTTACGGCAAAGGGCGACGATATGGATAAGATCCTTGGGCTGGAGTATGGCGCCGACGACTACATAACGAAGCCCTTTAACATTCTGGAGGTCAAAGCAAGGATCAAGGCGATCATGCGCCGCATAGAGCCCAAGCGCATCATGGGTGAGGAGTCCTTTGCAAAGACGGTGGAGAGCGGCGAGCTGCGCCTTGACTGTGAGGGCAGAAGAGCTTATATAGCGGGCGCCGAGATAGGCTTGACCGCAAAGGAATTTGAGGTGCTTGAGCTTTTGATGCTGAATCCCGACAGGGTGTACAGCCGTGAAAATTTACTGCAGCTGGTCTGGGGAGCGGATTATCCGGGAGATGTGAGGACGGTGGACGTCCATATCAGAAGGCTGCGCGAGAAGGTGGAGAAGAATCCCAGCGAGCCCCGGTATGTACATACCAAGTGGGGTGTGGGCTACTACTTTCAGAACGCATAACGCAGAAAATATAAAGGATTAAAATGTTTGCAAAATTATTGGGAGAGCTGAAAAAGCTCCTTTTGCTGCGCAGCCTGCAGGCGCGTATCTTTGTCATTATATTGATAGTGGGGCTTGTGCCGAGCCTGTTTATGAGGTACGGCATACTGGAAAAATACGAGGAGCGCTCCGTGGAGCAGCGCGTGGCCACCGTCCAGAACCAGCTGATGATCATAGGGAACCATCTGCTCAGCAACAATTATTTTAATTCCCAGGCAGGGGAGTACAGCACTACCTCCAGGGACGTTATCAACGCGGAGCTGGAGATGATCTCCAACCTTTACGAGGGGCGCGTCATGATTATCAACGCAAGCCTCAAGGTGGTCAAGGACACATACGGCATCAGCGAGGGGAAAACCATTATCTCCGAAGAAGTGATTAAGTGCTTTCAGGGCGGAAGCGTCTGGCATTACGACAGGGAGCACGGCTACATAGAGATGACCACTCCTATTATCGATACCAGCGCGGCTTCGGGAGACGGGAAAAGCAGCGGGAAAACGGTGGGAGTTATGCTGACGAGCATATCCAACGAGGCGATTGTGGCAACCATTGACACGCTGAACCACAATGCCGCAATTCTGGAAAATCTTATGCTGATAGGCATTCTGGCGGTGGCGATTGTCTTGTCGTTTCTTTTGGTACGCCCCTTCAACAGACTGACCAGGGCGATTAACGAGGTGAAGGCAGGCTACAGCGATGCGGGTATTTCCGTGCCTGACTATGCGGAAACCGAGCATATCGTGGAAGCCTTTAACCAGCTTTTGGCAAGGATGCGCGCCCTGGACGAGTCCAGGCAGGAGTTTGTGGCAAACGTATCTCATGAGCTGAAGACGCCTATGGCCTCCATCAAGGTGCTTGCGGACTCCCTGCTTACGCAGGGTGAGGCGCCCGCCGAGCTCTACAGGGAGTTCATGGAGGACATCGTATCGGAAATTGACAGAGAAAACCGCATTATCACAGATCTGCTCGCCCTTGTGAAGATGGACAAAAAGGTCCAGGAGCTGAACATTACCTCTCTGGATGTCAATGAGCTGACAGAGCTGATTCTGAAGCGTCTGCGCCCCATTGCCAGAAAGAAGGACGTAGAGGTGGTGTTTGAGAGCATGCGTCCTGTGGTCGCGGAGGTGGACGAGGTCAAGCTGACGCTGATTATGACCAATCTGGTGGAAAATGCCATTAAATACAATAAGGAGCATGGCTGGGTCAAGGTGGAGCTGGATGCCGACCATCAATATTTTACCTTTGTGGTCAGCGATTCCGGGCGGGGTATTCCCGAGGATTCGCTTCCCCGTATATATGAGCGCTTTTACCGCATCGACAAGTCCCATTCAAGGGAAATAGGAGGCACGGGTTTGGGACTGGCCATCACAAAGAGCGCGGTGCTTGCGCACAGAGGCTCTATCACCGTGACAAGCGTGGAGGGGGAGGGCGCAAGCTTTCAGGTAAAAATTCCTTTGATCTACAATGCCGGAAGCATCGGCGCGGCACAGGAAAACAGGAATTAACCCCCGGTCCCGGAATTTGTATAGGAGAACCAAGTGAAAAAATTAGTTTTAAGCCTTCTTGCGGCGGTGTGCGCGCTGCTTTTGGCGGCATGCGCACAGGAGGAGCCCAGCGGGGAGAACGTATATCAGGTATATTATGTAAGCAAGTCGGAGATGAAGGTGGAGCAGCGCGCCTGTGAAATTCAGGCGGACAGCTATGAGGGCAGGCTGCAGGAGCTGCTTGAGCTGCTGGCGGCAACGCCTGAAAAGCTGGAATATAAGGCGCCTCTGTCCTATGGCTTTCGGGTACTGAGCGTTTTTCTGGAGGACGGCAGGATGCTCATAGACATGGACGCTGAATATAAGAAGCTCCCGGTCATTACGGAGGTTCTTGTGCGGGCTGCCATCGTGCGCACGCTGACCCAGCTTCCGGAGGTGGATAATATTGAATTTACCGTGGAGGGAAACCAGCTCTATGATGCAAACGGAGTCAGAGTGGGGCGAATGAACGGCACGCAGTTTATTGACAATGACGGCAGCGAGATCAACACCTATGAGCTTGCCAGAGTGAAGCTGTATTTCGCCAATGCGGACGGTAACAGACTGATTGCGGCGTACAGGGAAAAGCGCTATTCCACCAACACGCCCATGGAGCGCTTTGTGGTGGAGGAGCTCATAGCCGGACCCAGCGGGAAGGTGGAGGGGCTGTACCCCACTGTCAATCCGTCCACAAAGATAATCAGCATCATGACAAAGGACAATACCTGTTATGTCAATCTGGACGGGAGCTTTCTAACGGTGGTAAACAATGTTCCCACGGAGATATCCGTCTATTCCATTGTAAATTCGCTGATAGAGTTAAGCGGTATCAATAAGGTGCAGATACTGATCAACGGGGAGGTGCCGGCGGTTTTTTCCAATTCCGTATATGAAAGAAATCTGGATATTGTGACGACGCTTGAGCCGTAAAGAGCGGAATTAAGGCTGCTTTGTATAAGCATGTTAAATTTTTTTGGATGGGTGCTGAAGCTGAAACATAAAATTTACCCCGGGATGCGGCCCGAAGCATGCCGGGGATTTAGGAAAGGAGGGCAATATGCGGCGGCCTTTGCTTTGGGTTGCCCTTTGCCTGGTCGTGATTGCCGCGCTGCGGCTGGAGACGGGAGGCGGCGGTTCTCGGGCGGGAGATGCGGGCGCAAGCCGGCTTGAGGCCTATGAACAGCTTACCATAACCGGGCAGGTATACCAAAAGGATGATGAATCCGTTTGTCTTAAATCGGTAAATCTTATAACATCCGAATCTTTAGAATTCAAATCAAACGTACTTTCAAACGTAGAATCACAACATAAAATTCCAATCGGGGAAAATATAAAATGCGAGCTTGCGGGAGCGGACCGGCTGCTCTTGGGCAGCGTAGTGACGGTGTCGGGGACGTTTATGCCCTTTTCACAGGCGTCCAATCCGGGAGAGTTTGACGCGGAGGAATATTATAACACCTTAAAAATCGGCGGACGGCTGGTGAAGGCAGAGCTGTTGGGCGCGGGTAAAAGCTTCTGGAGGGTAAGAGAGGGACTGTATGGGCTGAAAACCTGCTTTAAGCGGCGCCTGTACGGGATTTTCCCGGAGAGGGAGGCGTCCGTCATGAGCGCCCTTCTGCTGGGGGACAAGTCAGGGCTGGATGCGCAGGTAAAGGATTTGTATAAAAGAAACGGCATTCTGCATATCTTGAGCATTTCTTCCCTCCACATTACCATTATCGGCATGAGCGTCTATAAGCTGCTGCGCAGGACGGGGCTGCCCATTGGGGCGGCAGCGTGCGCAGGCAGCGTTCTGCTGGTTCTGTATGGCGGCATGACGGGTTTCTCCGTGTCTGCGTGCCGTGCCATCGGCATGTACCTGCTCAGGATGCTTGCGGAGCTTTTGGGCAGGACCTATGACATGCTGATTGCGCTGGGAGTGCTGGCGGCGGTGATGGTGACGGCCAATCCCTGCTATCTGCGGCACAGCGGTTTCCTGCTCTCCTTTACCTCGGTGCTGGGCATCGGCGTGGTTTACAGGAATTTATTGCCCCGGAGGGAGGAGCCGCTTGAAAATCGAAACCGATGGAAAAGGTGGAAGAAAATCAGGAAAAGCTTTCTGCAGTCGCTGCTTTCAGGTCTTTCCGTCACATTGGCTACCCTGCCGGTGCAGCTTTGGTTCTATTATGAGGCGCCGGTCTATTCGGTGCTGCTCAATCTGCTTGTGCTGCCGTTTATGAAGCCCTTGGTGATAACGGGGCTAATGGTTATGCTGCTTCCGGGAACGGGATTTTTGGGCGGTGCGGACAGCCTGATTTTAAAAGGCTATGAGCTGCTGTGCGGCTGCTTTGACGGACTGCCCTTCCGAGCCTGGAATCCGGGGAGGCCGGCAGTGTGGCAGATCGCGGCGTACTATGGCATTTTATTGGGAGTGGTCCGGTTTGCCGGGCGTAAGAGAGAGAAAGGTCTGCCGGAACAGGAAAAAATCCGCGGCAAAAGGCTTCTGCCCATGAAGTGCCCTGAGATTGGGACAAGGCTGCTTTCTGCGGCGGCGCTGTCCGCAGCAGTACTGCTTCTGGGAGTCAGGCCGCCGGCGGAAAACAGGGCGGTGTTTCTGGATGTGGGGCAGGGCGACTGTATTCTGGTGCAGACCGCATCAGGGGAAAACTATCTGTTTGACTGCGGAAGCAGCAGTCGGAGCGGCGTGGGAAGGTATGTGCTGCTGCCCTTTATGAAATATAACGGGATACGTAAGCTGGACGCGGTATTTTTGTCCCATCCGGACGCGGACCATGTAAACGGCGTCATGGAACTCCTTTCCCTTGCGGGAGAGAACGAAATTGAGATCAGGCAGCTGATCCTGCCTGCGGCGGAGGAGGCGGAGGCGCAGTTTCAGGACGTTATACGGGCAGCCGGGCAATGCCAGGCTTCGCGGCAGCAGCCTGTTTCGGGCGGCAAAATTACGGCAGTGCCGGTGCGCTGCCTGGCGGCGGGAGAGAGCTGGCGGTGCAGGGGCGCGGAATTTCTGTGCCTGCATCCCCGGGAGGGATGGCCGGCGGCGGAGGAAAACGCGTACTCTCTGTGTGTCTATGTCAGGTTTGCGGAAGGGCTGTCATTGCTTTTGACCGGAGATGTGGAAGGGGAGGGAGAAAGGGCTCTGATCGGGGAGCTGAGGGAGAGGGGAATCGGGGCTGTCACCGTTTTAAAGACCGCCCATCACGGCTCCCGCAACGCCACCTCCCGGGAATTCCTTGCCCAGGTAAAGCCGCAGATTGCGGTTATTTCCTGCGGCAGAAACAACCGTTATGGCCATCCTCATGAGGAGCTGCTGGAACGGCTGAGGGGCGGGGGTACGAACGTGTACCTGACGCCGGAGAGCGGCGCGGTAACCGTACGGGCAGGGGGTAAAATGGTGATGGTAAAAGAATTCCTGTCACAGCACGGACAGAATTAGAATTTCCACACTCATTACATCGTTCATGCGTCCGGTTTTAACCGCTTCCTCCGCTTCCACACATCTTTCCACCGCCGTTCGCAGGGCAGCGGCTTTAAATTTTGCCGCCTGATTCAGGTATTTGGAGGCGATAAAGGGAGCGACCCCAAGCCTGGAGCCGACGGTACGATTGTCATAGCCCCTTGACTTCAGCTCCTTTGCCTGCAGAAGCATATTGCACTGTCTGGCGATGAGGAACAGAATTCTCATGGGCGGCTCCTTCAGGGCCAGCAGGTCGTAGTACAGGTCAAGGGCGCGCTTTTGCTGTCTGTCCGCAATGGCATTTATCATGTCGAAGATGTGGTTTCCGATGCGGGTGGTGCAGACGGCTTCCACGTCGGCATCGGTGACGACCTCCCTGTCCATGCAATAACAGACCAGCTTTTCCAGCTCCATCTGAATATTATCCATGTCGGTGCCCGTCTTGGAGAGCAGAAGCTGGACGGTGCTCTCCGTAATCCTTTTATTGTCCTTTGCCAGAACGCCGGCGGCCCAGCGCATCAGTGTCTTTTCGTCCTGAACGGCAAACTCGGCGGCATAGCCCTTTGACTGAACGGCCTTGAAAAGCTTGCTGCGCTTGTCCACCTCACTCTCCGTAAAGACAAGGAATGCGGTCTCGCACGGGGCGGCAAGATATTCCGCCAGCTGTTCGCCGCCGGATTTAAACAGCCCGCTGTTCGCAATGAAGATTACCCGGCGCTCGGCGAGAAAGGGAAGCGTCTCGGCAAGGTCGATGATCTCGCCCACAACCATGTTTTTTCCCTCGTAAAAATGTGTGTTCATGGTATCGCCGTCTCCGCACAGAGCCTTCTGCAGCCGCTCCCTGTACTGTCTGCGCAGATACCGCTCCTCGCCGTAGAGCAGGTACGCATGCCTGAAATTTCCCTGTTTAATATCTTCATTGATCTGCTTCATACATAAACCGTCCTTTTGGATTCTACATAACAGCCGCGTCTTGAGAAGGGCTTTTATGGCTATGTACCTATTGTGCAATTGAAGGGAGGCTGATGTCAAGAGGAATTTGCGGCGTTTTTCTTGTAAAGTTAATTATAATATGATAAAATATAAACGCTGTTGAACAATAAGATTTGGAGGTACATACCAATGAAATTTTCTGAAAAAGCTTATGTAAACCGCACGGCGATCATGGGGCACACCATCATCGATACGATTTTGCTGATCGCCTATGCCCTGGAGCTGTTTAAAGGGTCCAGGACATTGGGGTATTTTTCCCTTTTTGCCCTTCTGTGTGTGGTTCCCGTTGTTCTGGAATGGGTCCTTTACAAAAAGAATCCCGAAACTGCCGCCGCCAAGCATTTAATGTGTGTGGCATATGGGATACTGTATATTTTCGTAATTTTTACCACTAACAGTATTCTGCCCTACACTTACGCGTTCCCCATGTTTATGGTGATTATTTTATATACGGATCTGCGCGCCTGCATTATCGCCGGTATGGGAGCCTTTGCCGCGAATGTGGGCTATGTGATATACCATGCGCTTACGGCGGGGTATGCGCAGGAGGAAATACCCGATGTGGAAATCAAGGTCATGAGCGTACTGCTTACCGTAATTTTTATGTGTATGGTGACAAAGGCGGTAAAGAAGGTAAATCAGGAGAAGATGAAGCTGATTCGGTCCCAGGCGGATGCAGCGCAGGAGATGACGGAGCATATTCTGCACACCTCCGACAGCATGATTGACGGAATCGGCGATGCGGCGGGGAAGGTCGGCCTGTTAGGGGAATCCATGACGAAGATCCATGATTCCATGAGCGAGGTGTCTACGGGAAGCACGGAGACGGCGGAGGCCATCCAGGCTCAGCTGGAGCGCACGGAGCAGATTCAGGATCAGATTTCCAGGGTAAAGCAGACCGCTTCCCGGATTGAGAAAAACATGAGTGACACAGGCCAGAAGGTTGGCGAAGGAAAGATACAGATGGAAACGCTTTCCCGGCATGTGGAGAAATCCACTGCGGCAAACGGGCAGATGATTGACCAGATGAAGGCGCTTGGCGAGTACACAAGCCAGATGAATATTATCATAGAAACCATTACCAGCATTGCCGGCAGCACCAGCCTGCTTGCGCTGAATGCCAGCATCGAGGCGGCGCGGGCCGGGGAGTCTGGGAGAGGCTTTGCCGTCGTGGCGGGGCAGATTTCGGAGCTTGCGAACCAGACCAAGTCGGCTACTGTGAACGTTACCTCCCTTATCGAGAATATAAATAAGGAGCTGAAGTCCGTGGAAACGGCGGTAGAGGTGGTAAACGACAGCAACCGGGCTAACGCGGAGAGCGCCCGGGCGGTCAGCGGAAGCTTTGCGGGCATTGCACAGGGAGCGGAGGAAATCGGCAGCCAGATACAGGCGCTTATGAAAATTGTGGCTGAGCTGGAGACGGCAAACGCCGATATCGTGGAAAATATCCAGACCATTTCCGCGATTACGGAGGAGGTTTCCGCCCATGCGGGAGAGACCTACAACTCCTGTGACAAAAACTCGGAGCTGGTGGAGGCGGTCACAAGGATAGTCGAAAATCTGAGCGCCGACGCGCAGAAGCTGAAACAGGCGGAATAGTCGGCGAGAGCTTTTTCAAAAATTTTACAGTAAATTTTGAAATAGGACTTGACTTTTAAGGCGGAAACGGTTATTATACATAATGTTGCAGGCTTAATGAGCCGCAACATTAGAGTGTGCGTTTAGCTCAGCTGGATAGAGCGTTTGGCTACGGACCAAAAGGTCGGGGGTTCGAATCCTCTAACGCACGTTACTGTGTGCGTTTGTGCACGTTACTAGGTGCGTTTATGCACGTTACTGTGTGCGTTTGTGCACGTTACTAGGTGCGGGTGTTTTGAATTTTAATGTGGTAGTGATTGGCTATGTGGGGGAGAGTCTCGTAACTGTGGGTTTACGGGACTTTTTCTGATAGAGAGGAGCGGAGGGTGGATAACCTGCGGCTTTGCAAGAAGTGTCTGATCAGAGATATGGCAGACCAGAATAAAATTTTTCAGACGCTGCGCGATTATATTGAAAATTTGGACATAGATATCAGAGCAGGGGAAGCGTTGTATGAGGAGAGACTGTCCCTGTGCAGGGAATGTGATATGCTGTTCCAGGGGATGTGCCGGAAATGCGGCTGCTATGTGGAGCTGCGCGCGGCAGTAAAGGCGAACGGCTGTCCCGGAAAAAGATGGCGGGAGGAAGGTTAGAACGGGAGCTATATGACAAAGCAGGATTTTTTGGATAAGTTGAGAATTGCTTTAAGCGGAAGGGTAAATCCCGAGGTAGTTGCGGAGAATATTGACTACTATTCGGATTATATCAATGTGGAGATCCGCAAGGGAAGAAGCGAGGAGGATGTGATGCAGGCGCTCGGGGACCCGCGGCTGATAGCAAAAACCATTGCGGAGACGAATCCGATACAGGCAGGCGTAAGAGGCGGCTATGCGGACGAGGAGCAGGGCAGCTCAAGGGACGGGCAGTACGGTATGCCCTCCGGTCCACGGCTTTTCAGGCTTCCCCTCTGGGTGTGGCTGGTGCTGGTCATCATAGCAGCGGTGCTTGTGGTAAGTGCGGTATTTTCTGTTCTTTCCATGATTTTGCCGGTTCTTCTGCCGATTCTTGTGGTTTTGTTTCTGGTTAAACTGTTTCGGGACTGGTTTCAGTAACGATAAGCAAAAAATATGAGCCGTCGGAGGGGACCGATGGCTCATATTGAGGGGAGTATAAATAATAAGGGTCATAAACAGATGGATGAAAGGTTTATCTGTTTACAAGCATATTATAGTACTAATTTCCTAATAAGGCAATACTAAAATAGTACCAAAGTACCAATGAAATTTAAGCATATTTTTTGTGCGAATTTGCCATACTACTCCTGTAACTAGTCAACAACAGGAGGTATGAACCATGGATAACAATAACAATAAGTATAATAACAGCAATTCTGAGAACTGCAAGAACAGCACTCAGAACAACAACCAGAACAACAATCAGAAAAACAATCAGAACAACAATCAGAACAAGAACAACAACCAGAATCAGAACAAGAACAATCAGAACGACAACTACTAAGGCGTTACGTAATAGGGGCACTTCGGTGTCCCTATTTACATATTCGGAAAAAAATTGTATACTTAATTGGCGGCTATGCCAAGTATACATAATAATACGGATGAGAGGGAGATAATGCGAAAATTTGAATTGATAGTTCCCTGCCATTTTGGAATGGAATCGGTCTTAAAAAAAGAAATCGACGACCTTGGCTATGATATTACGGAGGTGGCGGACGGCAGAGTAACCTTTTTCGGGGATGAGGAGGCGGTGTGCCGCGCCAATATATTCTTGAGAACGGCGGAACGCGTTTTAATAAAGATAGGAAGCTTTCATGCGGAGAGCTTTGAGGAGCTTTTCCAGGGGACGAAGAAGCTGCCCTGGGAGGAGTACATACCCGTGAACGGGAAATTCTGGGTAGCAAAGGCGGCAAGCATAAAATCCGCGCTTTTCAGCCCTTCCGATATACAGTCCATTATGAAAAAGGCCATGGTAGAGCGCATGAAGGAGGCTTATCACATTGAATGGTTTCCGGAGGACGGCGACAGCTTTCCGGTGAGGGCTTTTTTGATGAAGGATGAGGTCACGGTGGGACTGGATACCACCGGGGAATCCCTTCACAAGAGAGGATACCGCAGGCTGACCGCAAAGGCGCCCATTGCGGAAAATCTGGCGGCGGCGCTGATTATGCTGACGCCCTGGAACAAGAGCAGGATACTTGTGGACCCCTTCTGCGGAAGCGGAACCATTCCCATCGAGGCGGCGATGATGGCGGCGTCCGTGGCGCCGGGAATGCACAGGACTTTTACGGCGCAGAATTGGAAGCATATTGTGAAGACAGAGCTTTGGAACGAAGCTTTGGAGGAAGCGGCGGAGCTGATAGACATGACGGCGGACCCTGATATCCAGGGGTATGATATCGACGACGGGATGGTGGAAATCGCAAGGCAGAATGCAAGGCTGGCGGGAGTGGATAAACTGATTCATTTTCAGAGGAGAGACGTGGAAAAGCTCAGCCATCCTAAAAAGTACGGCTTTCTGATTACGAATCCGCCCTATGGTGAACGGCTGCAGGACAACGAGCTTTCCGCGCTGTACCGGACTGTCGGGGAGAGGTACAGGGAGCTTGACTCGTGGAGCCTGTATCTGATCACGTCGTATGAAAATGCCGAAAGGGATATCGGGCGTAAGGCAGACAAAAACCGCAAGGTTTATAACGGAATGTTAAAAGCCTACTATTATCAGTTTCTGGGACCTAAGCCTCCCAGGGCGGGAAAAAGGTAATAATGCATAGAAATAAACAAAAAAGGCAACAGGGAAAAGAGAATATGCGCCTGGAGCTATGTCTCTGGACGCTGCTGTGCGTGTGCTCCATGGCGGTTATGCTGGTCTTTGCGGCGAATAAAACCATTGTGATTGCCAATGTTCCCTCCGATTTGACGGGCGACGACGCGCTGGCAGAGAGTAAACCACTGCAGGGAAATGCGCTTACTTTACAGAGGACCTCCGAGGGGAATGGAATATTTTACATTCCGCTGCCTAAGGGCGTCAAGGCGGAGAATGTTATGGTGGAAAACCATTACATTCACAGTGAATTGTGGCTGCGTATCGAGTGCGGAGATACGGGTTATTATGAAGAAAATGCCCTGACGGGGGATATTGGTTTTATCAATGAAGGCAGCTGTGAGATTCAGGACAACGGTGTGCTGCTGAGGCTGAAAATGAACCGGGTAATGGAGTACAGAAGCGCAATGAGGGGAAATTTGCTTGCGGTGGCATGCTATGCGCCCGGAGATCTGTACGACTATGTAGTGGTGCTGGACCCGGCTCCCGAAGACGGAGACAGGGAGGCTATGGGCACGCAGGTGCAGACGGCGGATGCAGTGCTTTCCGTTGCCAGAATGGTTCAGAAAAAGCTGTCCCTTGAGGGGGTGCGGATTTATTTGACACATGCGGAGGGCACAGAGCTTTCCAGGGAGGAAAGGCTGGCGCTGACGGAGCAGGTAGAAGCTGACCTCTATATTGGTATCGGTGTCTCCCGGGAGCAGGAGGCTCCTGAAAGGTATGGGATTTTGTGTTATTATAATCAGGAGTATTTTATACCTGATTTTGGCAATGTGCGTCTTGCGGATATATTGGCAAGAGAGGTTGCCACTGCTTCCAGCAACCGTGCGCTGGGGCTGGAGCCTGCCGCGGAGGACAGCCTGCTGGGGCAGATCAAGATTCCGGCGGCGAGGATCTCCGTGGGCTATCTTTCCAATCCGCGGGAGCGGGAGCTGCTGGGGCAGGAGAGCTATCAGGAAAAGCTGGCGGACGGAATTCTGGCGGCACTGGCTAAGTCCTGTGAGGAGTTGGGGGATTTGAGATCCGTAAGAGCCGGGGAAGCTGATGTGCGCTGAAGTGCACGGAGAGGCATAAATTAGAAGGGAAAGAGCTTTCAAATAATTGAATGAATGCGCGCTGAAGCGTACAGAGAGGTGTTAATATGATTTTTGCTACGGGAAATGCGGGGAAGATGAAGGAGATCCGGAGGATTATGGCAGACACCGGCATGGAGATTCTGTCCATGAAGGAAGCCGGGATTTGGCCGGAGATTCAGGAGGATGGCGGTACCTATGAGGAAAATGCGCTGATTAAGGCGAGGGCGGTGGCGGCGCTTACCGATACGCTGGTGCTTGCAGATGATTCCGGGCTGGAGGTTGACTGGCTGGACAGGGAGCCGGGAATACATTCGGCAAGGTACATGGGGGAGGATACGCCCTACAGTGTGAAAAACGCAGATATAATTGCCCGGCTGGAGGGAGTGCCGGAGGAGAAACGCACGGCAAGATTTGTCTGCGCCATTGCCGCCGTTTTTCCCGACGGCAGGGAGCTCACGGTGCGCGCGGCAATAGAGGGCAGGATCGGCTATGAGGAAAGGGGCGGCAACGGCTTTGGCTATGACCCGATTTTTTATGTGCCTGAATTACATAAAACCACAGCGGAGCTTACGGAGGATGAAAAAAATCAGGTGAGCCACAGAGGCAGGGCGCTGCGGCTTATGAAAGAGGAACTGAAAAAATATGAAGGTATTAATTGTCAGTGACACGCACAGAAAAAACGAAAATTATATTGAAACGGTACGCAGGCAGCATCCGGATCTGGTCGTTCACTGCGGGGATACAGGAGGATCGGAAGACGTGCTTGAGGCGGCGGACTGCCCCGTTAAGATCGTGCTGGGAAACAATGATTTCTTTTCGTACCTGCCAAGGGAGCTGGATTTGGTAATCGGACCCTACAGGGTGTGGGTGACACACGGACATAATTATTATGTAAATATGGGAGTGGAAAATATTAAGCGGGAGGCGGTTGCGCGCGGTGCGGATATTGTACTGTTCGGGCATACCCACAGGCCGCTGATAGACATCGGCGAAAATATAATTGCAGTGAATCCGGGCAGCATCTCTTATCCGAGACAGGAGGGCAGAAGACCCTCCTATGCGCTGATGGAGCTGGACGACGGGGAAAAGGCGCATTTTACCATAAAATATCTGTAAAATTCTTGACAATATAAATGAGAGTGCTATATACTAAATTTTAGCGTATTGTCTCGGGGTGTGGCTCAGCTTGGCTAGAGCGCCTGGTTTGGGACCAGGAGGCCGCAGGTTCGAATCCTGTCACCCCGATTTTTTATAGCTACGAGCCGGGCGGGTCCGGCAATGGGAACGGCTGTGGGGAGCTTGCTCACCGACAGCCGTTTTCGTTGTTGGACACATGCGGCGACAGCCGCAAAGCGAGGAAAGCCGCAGGCTTTTCGACCTGTACCCGGCGGACTTGAGCCAGCGTTTCTGGCTCATTATTTATGACAATAGAAAACTCGCAAAGCGTGATTTCTATTGTATGTTTATTCTGTACATTCTAATCTGTCTTTTTGTCGAATGCATACCTGGAAGATGCGGGAAAGGGCATCTGCGCGGCGGCTGTACTTCCCCTGTTTTATCAGGAGGTCAATGGCAGCGGATAAGCTTTGCGCGTTTATTGTATAAACAGTGTGATATTGTTATTTTGGACGAGTCCACTGCCAGTATGGACCCGTTGGCAGAACGGGACCTGTATTGTGAGATTAAGAACATTTTTCGAGATAAAATAATCATTCTGGTTTCGCATCGACTTACCAGTGTTGGTATTGCAGATAAGATTATATTCTTAGAAGAAGGAATAGTAACAGGCTTTGACACACATGAAGCCCTCTTGCGCAGTTGTGCATCCTATAAATCCATGATGGCGGTTCAACAAGCAATATCGGAAGGAGGATCGTATTGAGACGCATTTTGCTGTTCGGCCAACAGGGGAATATTAAACTATTTATCGTTGTAAGGATTGGTATGGTATTTTCGGACAAAACTGTGCAAGCAGGAACAGGACTTTCAATGTATGATGCGCTATAATCAGTGCATACAAGGAGGGCTGAACAAGGTGTTGATACAGCTTATACAGCAGGCAATATGCTATTTGGAGGAACATATTTATGAAGACATAAGCTACGCGGAGGTTGCGGAAAGCGTGCATATGTCAAGCTACAATTTTCATCGGGCATTCAGTTTTATCGTGGGAATGACGGCTAATGAATACCTTCGGAAAAGGCGTCTCACATTAGCTGCGAGGGAACTGCAGACAACGGATATTTCGGTGATCGATGCGGCATACAAATATGGTTATGATTCGCCGGAAAGCTTTTCCAAAGCGTTTTCCCGATTTCATGGCTCGACTCCAAAGCAGGCAAAGCAAAAGGGCACAAGACTTCATTTGTTTAATCCGCTTGTAATAAAAATTATATTGGAAGGCGGTAGTATTATGGATTACAGAATCGAACAAAGAGAGAGCCGGCAGTTTGTCGCATTGGTAAAAGCATTTCCGAATGAAATCGTCAATGATGACAGTGACCACAGCATCCCTGACTTTTGGACGGAATGCTCCGAGAAAAATCTTATTGAGCCCATGCGGCTGCTTCGCGCAGAGGGCAAACGAGATCTGTACGGCTTGTGCAGTCCTGCAAAGGACAGCGAAGCCAGCTTCAACTACGGTATCGGTATCTTAGTCGATGAGGACACCGATGTATCAAAATTGGATGACTTTTTGAAAAACGGTTATTCTCTTTGGCATACAGAGCCGGCCGACTATGCGGTTTTTAAATGCTTTGGTTCCGACGGCAGCTGCCTGGGTGAAACGTGGAGCAGATTTTTCAGGGAATTTGTTCCGCAGACGGGTTATACGCAAACGGACGATACGGACTATGAAATATATTTTGAAAAGGGTGAAACCGGGCTGTTCTGCGAGCTGTGGGTTCCGGTGAGGCAGATTACCGCAAATTTGTAGACTGTATAAGGGGGGAAAGGGAATGCTGTTTGAGCGCTTGAATCAGGATAATGTGGAGGAGTATATTGCTTATTTAAGGGAAGCAATGAATGAGGAGCCTGATAATATGACCGCCGGGGAGGTGGATGAACAGGGCATAAGGAACAGAGTCTCAGACCCCTTTTATGCCGCAACCACGTCCATTCTTGCAAAAGAGGACGGCAGAGTGGTTGGACGGATCGAATATCATTTTTATGGCTGTATGCAGGACGGCTACCGGATGGCATATGTGGACTGGGTCTATGTCCGGAAGGCCTGCAGACACAGAGGAATCGCACAAATGCTGTTTTCGGAATTTGAAAAGGACTGTCTGCGGAATAATATAGACCAGTATTATTTGATCCGCGCCACAAATGAGGAAGCAGGCAGATTTTATGGAAAATTTCAGGATGTGGAGCTGAGCGATACGCCTTTACTGCGTAAATATCTGAAGCTGTGAGCCGGTAGAAAAGTATAGTACAGACAGGCGTAAGCGGAGCTTAGGTCGGTTACTGGCAAATTGGCAGTAAAAAACCGAATATACATGTTTTTTTTGTGTACATTGTAAAAGCTGGAAGGTCAAAAAGGTAGACTTTCCGGCTTTTTTAGTGTATAATATATGAATCTCCATATTGATTTTAAGAAAGGAAAGCTTATTTATGGATATAGATGGAATTCTGCCTCAGGATGCAGATTATATAATGGCAGAAAATTCGGAATTTATGACAGAGCAGCGTCAGGAGATTCTTCTTGGAAAAGAGGAGGGACTGGATGTTGAGCTTTACTCCAATCCGGAACTGAACTGGCTTCAGATGGAGCAAATCCGTATGGGGATAAAGGATAAGGTGGATGTCTCGTCATACGCTGATCCGTCGTACAGCTATGAAACAATGAAGCAGATAAGGCTTTCGATCTATTCGTCCTGCGATCTGACTCCTTATCTGGACAGGGGCTTTGTGGATGACGAATTGG
This sequence comes from uncultured Acetatifactor sp., assembly GCA_910578215.1. Lineage (GTDB taxonomy): Bacteria > Bacillota > Clostridia > Lachnospirales > Lachnospiraceae > Acetatifactor. The sequence goes on from CAJTPH010000015.1 coordinate 47,604, forward strand.
AGCAGATAAGGCTTGCGCTGGAGGATAACCTGCCTATTGACGTATGGCTGACGGATGATATGTATATGCAGCAGATATACGAGATCAGGATAGGGCTATGCGAGAGTCTTGATGTTTCTGCATATGCCGATTCCAAATATAACTGGATGCAGATGCAGGAGATCCGTCTGGGTCTGGAGAAGAAGCTGAAGGTATCCCATTATACAAACAATCTGTTCAGCCACTGGCAGATGAAGGAGATCCGGCTGGGCTTGGAGGCGGGGCTGGACGTGACGCTTTATGCCAAGCTGATTTATTCCGGTACCGACATGAAAGAAAAACGTGAAAGTCTTTTAAAAGATAAAACCAACGTTTACATGGCGTCCGATAAACTGAGGAACGATGTTGCGTCCATGACGAAGAAAGAATTCAGTATCTTTGTGGAGGATAACGGCAATAAGGTTTTTGGATTTATTCAATTGATTGCCGGCAATATGGTTACGGAGGACGATATTTATGATGCGCTGAAAAAGAGGGGAATCGTGGTGGGAATCAAACGCGACGCCATTTCCTTTATGGTTCAGAAAAGGCGCATGAACGAGAAAATACTGATTGCCGAGGGAACGCCTGCAGAGGACGGCAAGAATGGCTGGTATGAATTTTTTGTACGTCTTGACCTGCCCCGTATTCCTGCGCCCCTTCCGGACGGTGGAGTGGATTATGCCAATATAGAGGCATTTGAAATGGTGGAGGAGGGAGAGAGGCTGGCTGTTTACCATCCCGCCCAGAAGGGAATCGACGGGCAAAACGTTTTTGGCGAGGTCCTGCATGCCAATGCGGGGGTTGATAAAAAGCCGTTGAAAGGAAAAGGATTTATTATTGCGCCTGACGGAGTGACATATCTGGCTAAATTGAACGGAAAGTTTGAGTATCAAAACGGTCAGATCATAGTATCCAATATGCTTGTCGTAAATGAAGATGTGACGGCTGTCACGGGAAAGCTGGAGGTTGACGGCTCAGTATATGTTATCGGAAGCGTCTATTCGGGAGGATATATTTGGGCCAAGGGGGATATTGTCATCGAGCATAATGTGGAGGCGGGCAGGCTGATTGCAGGCGGAAATATTATGATCAAAAAGGGAAGCTGCTCCAAGAACGACTGTTTTATTGAGGCCAAGGGAGAGGTTTCCGGCAGCTTTTTTGAGGCCGCCAATATTGAGGCGGACGGCAATATAAAAGCGAATTATATTATGAACAGCAACATCAACACCATGGGAAAGGTGATCGTTTCCGGCAGCAAGGGTATGCTTCTTGGCGGCAAGGTCTGTGCGGTCAGAGGGATAGATACATTTAATCTCGGCAATAGATCCAATATAAAGACATTCCTGGAGGTGGGGCAAAACGCGCTGTATGACAGGAGACAGGAGCTTTTTGCTCAGAACAGACAGCGAATTTTAGACGAATTATTGATACTCGAGGAGCAGTGGCATAATATTCTTCAGGATCTTCCGGAGAATGAGGAGCAGGCGGAGCAGCTTATTAAGAAGCTCAATGCGGCGATTGTGACAAAGGATCATGAGCTGGCTGATCTGGATGCTGAGGCGTCTAAGCTTGCCAATATAACGGAAAAGGATATGAAGGCTGTTATTGTCAGGGGTAACGCATATGAGGGCAGTACCATTGAGATCAATAAGATAAAGTATACCTTGGCGTCACAGGTTAGCAGAGTCATTTTTAAGCTTATACATAAGCAGGTTGCAATGGTTAGATTATAGAAATATAAAGGGGTATAGCAGAGGATGTTGCGAGATAAATTATTGATTCTTGAAAATGAAGACGAAAGCCGCAAAAAGCTAGCTGAAATTTTTCGGGATAAATATGAGATTCTTGAGGTTACAAATGAGAAAGACGGCTTGGATCTGTTAAAGGAGCATGCCCAGTCCATTGCGGTCATTTTGGTGAATCTCATGATACCGGCGAAGAATAATTTTCAGGTGCTCAAGCGCCTGTGCGAAAAAAAGCTGGTCAGCCATATTCCGTTTATCATGCTGACAAATGACCAAACAGAGGAATATGAGAAAAAGGGGTACGAATACGGCATTGTAAGCTATATTAAAAAGCCCTTTCATCCGGATGCTGTTAAGCTGCTGGTGGATAATGTCGTCAATGAGTTTCAGCATAAAATCCAGCTTGAGGTTATGGTTAAGAAGCAGAACGAAAAACTCAAAAAGCAGAATGCCACGCTGAAGCTGATGATTGAAAAGCAAAAGAATGTGAATGAAGAACTGATAGAGGCTCTGAGCAACATTGTGGAATTCAGAAATCTGGAATCCAAGCAGCATATAAAGAGAATCCGTGAATTTACCGTATGTCTTGGAACAAGTATCATGAAGCTCTATCCGGAATATGAGCTTACGGAAGAAAAGCTTGCGCTTATTGGCCGTGCGTCCGCGCTTCATGATATCGGTAAAATTGTGATTCCGGATAATATTATTTTAAAAGCCAGTAAATTGACGGAGGATGAGTATGAAATCATAAAGTCCCATACTACCAAGGGCGCAGAAATAATAGGAAAGGTAATTAATCTGGACAGCGAAGAATTTTGTTCTTATGCGTATGACATAGCCAGGCATCACCATGAAAAATATGACGGTAACGGCTATCCGGATGGCTTAAAGGGCGAGGCGATCAGCATTGCGGCTCAGATCGTGTCTCTGGTAGACGTATATGATGCGCTTACTTCAAAGCGCGTTTATAAAGCGGCGTACGATACCGAAAAGGCTTTTCAAATGATTATACACGGGCAGAGCGGTGTTTTTTCCCAGAAGATCCTGAGGGCCTTTACCGAGGTAAGGCAGGACTTTGAAGATATCGTGAAGAATTATTTTGATGAATAATACCTGCAGGGCTTCTGTGATAATTTCGGAAACGGCGCACGGGCTTCGCGGTTCAAGGGGAGGAATTGGAAATGCGCAGGATGGAGTTTAAGATGGAACGCTCCGGGCTTTTGGAGAAGGGGCAGAAAATTACGGTGACGGAGGGCCTGCTGCCCAGCAATTATTATTATATTATAGATCCGTCTCTGGCCATGTCGGCAAATATTCCCTTCCGCAGCAGGCTGAAAAGCCGCGAGGGTATTGTAGCGGATATTGTGGAGAATTCCAGAGGCTTCTATGTGACGGCGGAGTTTGACGAGCCGGATGTGGACGGGTGACGGAATATCAGGGCCTGCACTACAAAAAAACAAGAAAAGAGGACAAGACTATGCTACAGAAAATTTCAACGGACAAGGCTCCCGCGGCTATCGGACCCTATTCACAGGCAATTGTGGCAAACGGCATGCTGTTTGCGTCTGGTCAGATACCCATTAACCCTGCCACGGGGAACGTGGAGGGGGACGATATCATTGCGCAGACGGAGCTTGTGTGCAAAAACATCGGCGCGCTGCTTGCTGAGGCGGGAACGGATTATACCAGGGTTGTAAAGACCGGCTGCTTCCTGGCGGATATGGGGGATTTTGCCGCTTTTAACGAGGTGTATGCAAAATACTTTACGGAGAAGCCTGCAAGAAGCTGTGTGGCCGTAAAGACGCTTCCTAAGAACGTGCTGTGTGAGATCGAGGTGATAGCGGCAGTTTAACAAAAAGAAATGATTGGGAATACTGCGGAATTTAAATACATAAATTCATGATTTTGGCGAACACTAACCGTAAGCAGAAAATTGCCGCGCAGCGGCGGAAATAAATGTTCGGTAAAGGAGACAAGCCATATGATGGATTATGTAAATGCCTTTTGGGTAGGCGGACTGATATGCGCGCTGGTTCAGATTCTGATGGAAAAGACGAAGATGATGCCGGGGCGCATTATGGTTTTGCTGGTTGTAACCGGCGCGGTCATAAGCGTGTTCGGTTTGTACGAGCCCTTTCAGGAATTTGCCGGAGCAGGGGCCAGCGTGCCGCTGCTGGGCTTTGGAAACGTATTGATGAAGGGAGTCAAGGAGGCGGTGAAGGAGCAGGGGCTTCTGGGACTGTTTGCAGGCGGCTTTAAGGCAGGCGCGGTAGGCACCTCCGCGGCGCTGATCTTCGGCTATCTGGCAAGCCTTGTTTTCAAGCCCCGCACAAAGAGCTGAATAAGGGCGGCAGCCGCTTCGGGAGTCTGAGCGTCAATCAGGGCCCGGGGTGCTTCAAGGCTCATAGCTCCTCATAGGAAATGCCCTTGCCGTCCAGAAATTTTTTCATTGCCCGGTCCCAGACTGCGTCCGGCTCCTTGGAAGGGACAAAGGTGTGAAAAGCGGTTCCGGTGGTCAGCACCGCCTTGGAACCGTCATAGCGGACGGTCAGGACAAGAGCCTTAAGCTGGGAGAGGTCCGTCTCGCAGCCCTCCTTTTCAAGAAGGGAGAAAGCCTTTTCCGGTTTAAGGTGCAGCACGAATCGAAAGAACAGGGGTGTGCGTCTGCCTTTGATAAGGTCGAAGCACACCCCCTTCAGTTCGCTCCAGGGGCGGAATTCAGCCAGGTCTTGTGAGCCTGCGTCATCTTCGTTTTGATAAAATTCCCGATTTATATGACCGTCTATGGTGAAGGTGTTTGCCATGGAGATGACCGCCTCCTCCAACAGAAAGGAGTCAAAGGTATCCGCGGCAAGAAAATGGTTCATAAATTGTTTCATGGAAGAAATCTGCAGTGCTGTCATCGCTCATGCCTCTCTGTAGCCTGCGAATCTGAGCCGGCGCCCAAAACGCGGGTTAAATGTGTCTGAATTTACCTTATCAGCTTTTATTCTTCTTTTATGTAAGGTTTGCGGCGTACCGCAGCTTTAAAAAAATCGATTAAGTATAAAGGACAGCAGTGCCGCCTGAGCCAGAAAGATGGCGGGCATGCCGTATTTGAAGTACCAATGCTTTGTCTTGTGGCGGAAATGCCGCATGCCCACGGTGCAGCCCAGGGCTCCGCCCAGGAGCGCCGTCAGAAACAGAGAAGCCTCCGAGATGCGCCAGGCGCCCCGGATGGCTCTCTGCTTGTCTATTCCCATGACCGCATAGCCTATAATATTGATGACGGCCAGATAGATGGCAATAAAAGTCATAAGTACTGCTCACCCTGCTCCTGCATCTTCATTGCGCGGACCTTGCAGGACAATCCGAACAGATTGATGAAGCCTTCCGCATCGTGATGGTCGTACAGACTGCCGGTGGTGAAGGAGGCAATGCTTTCGTTGTAGAGAGAGTAGGGAGAGGTGGTGCCTGCCTTGATGATATTGCCCTTGTAGAGCTTGAACTTTACTTCTCCGGTGACATACTTCTGGGTTTCCTCAATAAACGCCTGCTCTGCCTGACGCAGGGGAGTAAACCACTTTCCCTCGTATACAAGGCTGGCAAAGCGGCTGCCCATCTCCTTTTTCATGGCATAGGTGTCGCGGTCAAGGATGAGTTCTTCCAGCTGCTGATGCGCTTCCATAAGGATGGTTCCGCCGGGGGTTTCGTATACGCCGCGGGACTTCATGCCCACCACGCGGTTTTCCACGATGTCGATGATGCCGATGCCGTGCCTGCCGCCGAGGCTGTTCAGCTCCGAGATAATTTCGGAAACCTTCAGCTTTTTGCCGTTCAGGGAGACGGGAACGCCCTTTTCAAAGGTCATGGTCACATATTCGCCCTCGTCGGGAGCTTTTTCGGGAGTGGTGCCCAGCACAAGCAGGTGAGCGTAATTGGGCTCGTTCGCAGGGTCCTCCAGCTCCAGGCCTTCATGACTGATATGCCAGATGTTGCGGTCACGGCTGTAGGAGGAATCCGCGGAGAAGGGCAGGTCGATGCCGTGCGCCTTGCAGTATTCGATCTCCGATTCACGGGAGTCCATGGTCCATTTGTCATTTCTCCATGCGGCAATGATCTTGATGTCAGGGGCAAGAGCCTTTATGCCCAGCTCAAAACGGATCTGGTCGTTGCCCTTGCCGGTTGCGCCGTGGCAGATAGCGGTTGCGCCTTCCTTGCGGGCAATTTCAACCAGCTTTTTTGCGATAAGGGGTCTTGCCATGGAAGTGCCCAGAAGATATTTATTTTCATAAATTGCGTTAGCCTGTACACAGGGAACGATGTATTCGTCACAGAATTCGTCGATGACATTTTCAATGTACAGCTTGGACGCGCCGCAGGACTTGGCTCTCTCCTCGAGACCGTCCAGCTCCTCTGCCTGTCCGCAGTCTACGCAGACGCAGATGACCTCATAGTCAAAATTCTCCTTCAGCCAGGGAATGATGGCGGTGGTATCCAGACCGCCGGAGTACGCCAGAACTACTTTTTCTTTCATTGTGATAAGCCTCCGTTTTAAATGTGTAAATGTTTTATTCCCGCGGGCAACAGGTCAGGCGGCCGCGCTAAAAGCCAGCCGGGGGCCGGCCTGGACAGCTGACGAATGCCGCGGGAGTCAATATCAATGTGCCCTTGGGACACATTCCCCTTGGGGCGCATCAGATTCCGCGCCCCGCTGCCTGCGGCGGGGGATATTGACTGACTTGAAAACACTATACAACAAACACCTGTGAAATGCAAGGAAAAAAGTATGTTCATCGAACGTATTTTCTGTTATAATGTACGCGGAGGGCAGAGCCAGGTGCCCGGAAAACCGCAGGCTTTTCGGGCACCTGGCCGCAGCCTGCGGCAACGGTACAATAATTCAAGTGGAGGCAGCCTATGAGCGACAGACAGAAATCTTATATAGCCATAGATTTAAAATCCTTTTACGCCTCTGTGGAGTGCGTGGAGAGGGGGCTGAACCCGCTTACCACCAATCTTGTGGTGGCGGATTCGGAGAGGACGGAGAAGACTATCTGCCTTGCGGTTTCCCCGTCCCTGAAGGCGTACGGCATTTCCGGCAGGGCCAGGCTGTTCGAGGTTGTGCAGCGGGTGAAGGAGGTAAACCTGGAGAGGAGGAGCAGGGCGCCGGGAAGGCAGGCTTCGGGAGCCTCCTGCAATGCCACGGAGCTTGCGGAGCATCCCGAGCTGGAGCTGTCCTATATCATTGCCCCGCCACGGATGGCGTTTTATGTGGAATACAGCACAAGGATTTACAGCCTTTACCTGAAGTATGTTGCTCCCGAGGACATGCACGTCTATTCTATCGACGAGGTCTTTATGGACGTGACGGATTATCTGCATGTATACAATATGACGCCAAGGGAGCTTGCGGGCAAAATTGTGAGGGATGTGCTGGAGGAAACGGGCATCACCGCCACGGCGGGAATCGGCACGAATCTGTACCTGTGCAAGGTGGCCATGGACATTGGGGCAAAGCATGTAATGCCGGATGAAAACGGTGTGCGGATAGCGGAATTGGACGAAATGAGCTATAGAAGGCAGCTATGGAGCCACCGTCCCCTGACGGATTTTTGGAGGGTGGGGCATGGCTATCGAAAAAGGCTGGAGGAGGCAGGGCTGTTCACCATGGGGGATATCGCCAGGTGCTCTCTGGGGGGAGACGGGGATTATTATAACGAGGAGCTTTTGTACCGTCTGTTCGGCGTCAATGCGGAGCTTTTGATTGATCATGCCTGGGGCTGGGAGCCTGTCACCATGGAAATGATAAAAGCCTATAAGCCGGAAACCAACAGCATAAGCTCGGGGCAGGTACTGCAGCAGCCCTATGATTTTGAGAAGGGAAAGCTGATTGTGCGGGAGATGACGGACCTGCTTGCCCTGGAGCTTGTGGAGAAAAGGCTGGTCACCGACCAGATGACCCTTACCATAGGCTATGATATAGAAAATCTGACCGACCCCGAGCTCAGAAAAAGCTACAGGGGTGAAACCGCCACGGACCGTTATGGAAGAAAGGTACCCAGGCACGCCCACGGGACGGCAAATCTTACCCGCAGGACCTCGTCCTCCCGTATGATCACGGATGCCGTCATGGAGCTTTATGACAGGATCGCAGACCCGCGCCTTCTGGTGCGCAGGGTGACGGTAGCGGCAAATCGGCTTGCGGATGAGGCGCAGGCCGGGGAGGTGCAGAAGTTTGAGCAGCTGGAGCTGTTTACGGACTACGAGGCGGTTCAAAGAGAGAAGGATAAAGAGAATCAAAGGCTTTTGAAGGAGAGAAGGCTGCAGGAGGCGGTGCTGGAGATCAAGGGCAAATACGGCAAAAATGCCGTGCTTAAGGGGATGAACCTGCAGGAGGGCGCCACCACAAGGGATAGAAACCGTCAGATCGGAGGGCATAAGGCATGAGCCGTGGGGAAAATCCCGAATATATAGACCGAGCCTGCGGGACGAAAAATGCGTCCCGCTTTACGGAGTATATTCCGCGGAAGTTCCCCGTGCGTTTTTCTTTGCCCTGTAGAGGGCTTCGTCCGCCCAGCGCAGAAGCTCCGTAATATTATCGTTTGTGTTATCCGCCTGCACAAAGCCGCAGGAGACGCTGATGATTAAGGACTTTGCGGCGGACAGGGCTACGGGCTGCTTCTGAAGGGTCTCATAAAAAAGGTTCAGCCGGCTGGCGATATCCGCGCCGGCGGCACAGTCAAAAATCAGCATGCAGAACTCGTCTCCCGAGCGCCTTGCGGACAGGAAGTGCTCCGGAGGCATGGATTTAAGGATGTGGGCAAAGCTCTGCAGATACCGGTCTCCCGCGTCATGTCCGTAGGTGTCGTTTATGGATTTAAAATAATCCAGGTCCATCATGACCATGGCGGCGGTTCTTCCGGTTTCCATGCTTGACAGCGCTTCCGCAGCCAGCTCTTTGAAATAATCATATTTGTATAATCCGGTGAGAGGATCGTGGGTATTTTCGTAGTAAAGCTGTTTTCTCTCCAGAATATCCCTGGTTACGTCCGTTATAATGCCGAGGTATCCGTTGGGGGATTCCGACAGATGAATACGAAGGTATTTATTTTCCTTTGTCTGATAAATCTCTTCCTTGTCCTTAAGGGGATTCATGGTGACGGAGCGGACATACTCCTTGAACATGGCAGGGTCCCGGCAGAGCGCTGCCGTTTGTTCCGCCGATAATCCCAGCAGCTCGCTTAAGCCGGAGGTGACGAACACATGATTGATCCCCTGCTCGTACTCAAATGCCGCCAGAGGAATGCCGCTGACGGCTATGATGGCGGAGGTACGGTCGGAGAGATGGACAATGCTTTTTACCATGGAGTTAATACCGTCGCTCAGGGCTTCAAATTCCCGGTTTCCTCCCACCGCTACCTGGATATCCAGATTGCCTTTTGTTATGGAGTCAAGGTTACCCATAATGTCATAAATACCGTTAATTACTTTTTGCTTTACCAGATAATTTAAAAGAAAGATTACCACGGCCTCGATGAAAAGCAGGTAGAGAATGGTTGCAAGCACATTTTTCCAAAGCTTATGAAGTAGAAGATTCCGGGGCAGGAGGGCGCACAGCAGCACATTGTCATACTGCCGGCTGACCGCGTACATTGTTATTCCGTTGTCCCCCTTTCTGAAAGCTCCTTCCGTACAGCTCCACAGCTGGTCAAGCCGGTAGCAGTCGGCGGAGAAGTCTTTATTGAGTCCGCCGGAATGCCCCAGGATGGCTCCGGTGGAGATATCCACCACAAAAAGCTCCTCGCCGATATCCGTGGGAAATCGGGAGAAGATGTATCCGTAGGTATTGCGGGCTCTGGCGGCCAGCTGCCTGGTGGGGGTAAAGCCTACCTGAACCACTCCCGGCTGCCCTTTTCTTGCCACGCCCACATACTGCATCATTTTGCCTTCCGCCGCGTTTGGCTGTGCCTCCTGAATCAGGTAGGCGTCCTCGCCGTCCCGTCCCAGGAGCTCCAGGAAGGGTCTTGTCTGGGGGTGCTGCGACATATCGATTCCCACATACTGGGAGACGGAGCCTGCGGCGATGATGCCGTTTTCGTCGATGATATGCAGCTCATCCACATTCAGCAGATCGGCCAGATACTGCATTTCCGCCACATCCATGGAGACCTCCTTCTGCCGGTCCAGCACATATGCGGTAGCCCTTGCCCTTGTCAGATAATCCTCATCCAGGCTTTCCTTCAGCAGAGCCAGCTCAAGCTGATTATTCTCCAGAGTATGTATCATCTGCTCGATTTTGGCGTTAAAGGTATCAGCCTGCTGGGTTTCCAGCAGGTGCAGGTTAAACAGAAAATTTATGATAAGAATCATCAGGATGGCAGTGGTAACGATAAAGACCGCATATTTGATAAATGTTTTCTGCATGGACCGTCTCCTTATATATTTACATGGCGCCGGCTTAAGCCCACAGTGCCGCTCTTTGTGGATATTATAGCATCCATACGGAGGTTCTATTATCCCCTTTTTTTCACAAAAGGAGGTTAAAATTTCGCAGGCGTCTCTTTAAGTATTGTGGCTTTGTACGTCGTTTCTTATACAGCTGCCTTATACAGCTACCGTAAATTTGCATACAGAATGAGCCTGAAGAAGCCGTTTTCGCAATAACAGTCAAGAGTTCCGCCCAGCTTATCCGAAAAGGCAAGCACGCTTTGCATTCCCAGCCCGTGGCTGCCGCCCTTTTCGCTTTTGGGCAGCCCGGTCTGGGAATCAAAGCTGATCTGGGCGGCATATGGATTGCGCATATCGATCAACAGCTCCTCTGCGGTGCAGTGGATTCTGGCATCTATACGGCGGCTTTGGGCGTCCAGAGGCTTCACGGCGGAAACGGCGTTTTCCAGGAGATTTGCAAGAACCATCGCCAGCTCGTATTGGTTTACCGGAGGCTTTCCGGGTATGGCCACATCCAGCCGTAAATCGATCTGGAGGGCCTTGGCCTGCCCGGTTATTCTCAGAAGGAGCGTGTTGACGACCAGATTTTCACAGTATCGTTGGATTTTATTTTCGTCTATCACCATGCTGATATGCCGGGCAAGCCTTCTGATCTCCTCATATTCGCCCTGGTTTAACAGAGAATCTATCATCATGGAATAATGTCTCATGTCGTGCCGCAGAATCTTGAGATTGCGCTCCGACTGCTCTGCCAGATAATTTTGGCTTTCCAGCCCCCTGATATAGGATTCAAACATCACGTTTTTCCAATATTCCTCCGTCTGCCTTGTCTCGCTGTCCAGGTAGCGAAGCACCACTATATAAGACGCAATCATGGTAATCATCAGAAAAATGCTGACGAGGATATTTTCGTGATACTCATAAAGGGTATAGGGGAAAAAGGCAAGGCAGGAAAAACAGCAAAAAAACAGTACCGGAATCAGGCATAATTCCCACCAGCTTTTTCCGATATCACGTTCGGCAAGCTTGTGGAATATATTTCCGATTTTGTAGTCTAGCACCAGAAGGGTCAAAATATGCGTCAGGAGATTCCCGCCCAGGGACAGCAGGAAATTATCCGTAAATATGTACAGGATGGATGCGGTTATGCTTCCCACAATCACATAGTTGGATGCGCTCAGCCCGATGAATAATACCTGGCTGTTTCTTTTTCTGGAAATCAAGAGCCCCGTTGACTGGGCCGTTAAGATCTGAATGATGTCCGTAAAAAAATAGCACAGGCTGCTGTCGGGAAACAGCTGCAGCTTTACATAGTTCAGCAGGTTCAGCACGGTGAAGGCCCCGAAGCATATGGAGAACGTTTTCAGCCTGGAATGGCGGTGAGGCAAAAACAGATAGATAAAGGCCATAAAGAATACATGGCTCAGCATATAGGATATGTCTTTAAAATAAACCATTTTTACCCCCCTGCGCGCTGTGTTTTTCGGAGATAAAGAGGAGATATTCCCGTTTGGCGGCTGCCGCTCTTGCCTTGCTGACCGGGAGCTGTCTGCCGGAGCATAAGGTGGCGCTGCCGGCTGTCAGCTGCTTTACATAATCGAGATTGACGAGGAAAGACTTATGAATCTGCTGAAAATTCCGCCTTTCGGCAATTTCACGGATTTCCTCGTCGAAGGATTTGCGGATGCAGAGGCTTTTTATTATTTCGCCGTCGGTCAGATGTACCTCCAGCCTTCGGCCGGTATTTTCAATATATTCTATTTTGGTACAGGGCGTCTGCACCAGCCCTTCCTTTGTCTTGACCATATATACGGGTTCTTCCCTTGGTCTCATATAAGACAGCCCGTAATCCAGCGCCTCGAACAGACTGCTTTCATCCAAGGGCTTCAGGAGGTATCGGATTGCGTGTACCCCGTAGGCATCCAGTGCGTAGTCATCCGAGGAGGTGATATAAATAATGACCTTTTCCGGTCCGAACCTTCTGATCTGATTGCCCAGATCTATGCCGGTCCGTTTTGGCATCAGCATATCCAGGATATAGATATCTGCCAGATTCCCTTCCGAAATTCTGCGGTATAAGCAGGACGGATCGGAGAATTTTTCCAGCTCAAAATGTCTGTCCGGATAGAAGGTCTTGTACTTCAACAGTAAATTTTCTATTTCGCACAAGTCCGTTAAGCTGTCGTCGCAGAGAGTAATTTTCATAGCGGTATAATCCTTTCGTCCCAATCGCAGTCAAAAGCGGTTTCGCCCCGGTTAAAACAACACGGAAAATTATACCGTATCGGGGCGCATTAATCAACCGATTCCCGCCCGATGGGCAGAGGGGCATTTTCTGCGGATACGGGGAGAGACGGGAGTGCCGGTAAACGAGGCATTGCAAACCTGAAAATAAGGCTTGACAAACCTGTAAAATAAGGGTTGACAACAAAAATAGGGTGTTGTCAGAAGCCGTTAAAAATGATAAAATAAGACCTGTGCGCTTTTTTCAGGCGTACTCTGGCATTGTGCTTAAAATACAATGCTGTAAAGCAGTTTTATTTAACAGTAATTTGTAAAAAGGAACAGGGTTGTTTATGGAAGGAAAGATAAAATGGAGCTTATTTGATCTGCGAGGGAAGGTTTTCCGCACTGTGCTCACATTGTGTCTCGCGGCTTTTCTGGCGCCGGCGGTGTGCGTGAGCGCCGCCGCTTCCGGTGGGGACGGAGAAATCAGCGGCCGTGAGGAAGGGAAAAAGGTCGTCCGTGTGGGCTATTATGAGGACAGCGAGGGATTTCAGGCAGGTGCCTCCGACGATGTAAGGAAAACAGGCTATGCCTACGATTATTATCAGGAGATTGCCAAGTATACCGGATGGACCTATGAGTACGTATACGGGAGCTGGGATGAGCTCTATAATAAGCTTCTGCAGGGGGAAGTAGACATTATGGCAGGCATTTCCAGGCAGGACAGCCGCATGTCGGAAATGCTGTTTCCCAATTATGCCATGGGAGAGGAGATCTATTATATTTTTGTGCCGGAGAACCCGGACGGCTCCGCATATGATATCGGTATGCTGAACGGCGCGCGGATAGGGGTAAAGTCCCACAGCTCTATGAGGCAGCTTTTGGAGACCTTTGCAGCTGAAAATAAGCTCAGCTGTGAGATCATATCCTACGACGGCTTTGAGGAGCGGATAGAAGCGCTTAACGCGCATGAAATCGACTGTATTGTGACCATTGAGAACGAAATAGTGCCGGGCTTCAGGCCCGCCTTTAAAATAGGCTCGGCTGAATTTTATTTTGCCATAAACAAAAACTGCCCGGATGTTCTGCGGGAGATCAACGAAGCGCAGGAGGAGATCCTGTTTAATTTCCCCTATTATGTTTCCCGGCTGGAGAGCAAGTATTTTAAACAGGGAACCGTCTGGCAGAGCCTGACGGAAAAAGAGACCCAGTGGCTGGCGTCCCACCCTTTGCTCAGGGTTGGGTATCTGGAGGAATACATGCCCTATTGCGACAAGGGAGAGGAGCCCGGTGAAATAAGGGGAATCCTGCCCGAGATTCTGGCAGAGCTTGGGGATTATACGGGCGCACGGTTTGAGTGCAGCAGCTTTGACAATTACAGCGTGATGCTGCAGGCATTGGAGGAGGGGGAGATCGACGCTATTTTTCCCACCTTTGAGGAGCTGTGGTATTCGGAAAACCAGAATTATACCCAGACAGCCGCCGTTGCCGGGGCACAGATGTGTGTGGTCTACAAGGGGGAATACCGTGACGAAATCTATGATTGCATTGCGGTGTCCAAGGGCAGCCCGCTGCAGCCCTTTTATGTCACTATCAATTATCCCAGAGCCAGGCAGGCGGAGTATGACGCCTGGGGAGACTGCCTGAAGGCGATTCAGGCAGGGGAGGCAGGGAGTATGCTGGTGAACAGCAACCTGATCTACCGGTATCTGAACGAGCATGAGGAATTTTCCGATCTGCATATAGCGGAGGTGGAGGATATGGTGCATTTTTGCTTTGCCGTGCGCCGCAGTGACATTATGCTCTACGCTATACTGAACAAGGGTCTGAACAATATTGAAGAAACCAGGATCAATGACGCGGTTATACGCAATTCCCATGTGGAGCCGCAGTACTCCCTCCGGTATTTTGTGGTGAAAAATATCGGGCTGGTTTCCGGGCTTGTGCTTGGCTTTGTCCTGCTTTTGTTCCTGTTTTTCTTTCTCTATTGGAACCGTGTCAAGCGCGAGCGCAGGCTGTCCCTAGAGGCTCATGAAAGGGAGAAAAGGTATTACGCCGACAAGGAGGAGAAGTATAAGATCATCGGTTCGCTGAGCCGAATCTACATCCATACATATTATGTAGATTTGGATAATAAAGCGTATCAGCGTATCAACAGCTTTGATCCGAAAGGGAACGGCCAGCCATATATAGCGGTCGACGAAGCAGGGGTGGAAAAGCTGGTAGTGTCGGAGGTCAGGCCCCAATACAGGGAAAAGCTTCTGGAATTTCTGGAGCTCGATACGCTGGCAGACCGTATGCGGTCCGTGGACAGCATAAGCATGGAATATGAGACGGAGCGCCGGGGATGGTGCCGGGGCAGCTTTGTCACGGTGGAGAGAACTCCCCAGGGAAGGCTGCAGAGGGTCATTTATGCCATCCAGATCATAGCGGAGGAAAAGGAAGCGCAGTTCCGGGCACAGACCGCCCTTGAGAATGCTTATGAGGCCGCAAACAGGGCAAATCACGCAAAATCGGATTTCCTGGCGCGCATGAGCCATGACATCCGTACGCCGATGAATGCCATAATCGGCTTGACGGCTATCGCGGCGGCCCATATCGACGAGAGGGAGCGGGTGGCGGACTGCCTGAAAAAGATCACTGCCTCCGGAAAGCATCTGCTGACCCTGATCAACGAGGTACTGGATATGAGTAAGATCGAGTCCGGTAAGCTGGAGCTGGCCGAGGAGGAGTTTAATCTCCACGAGCTTGCCGACAGCCTGCTGACCATTATCCAGCCTCAGATCGATGCAAGGGGGCAGACGCTCCATGTGTCCATAGAGAACATGGAGCATGCGGATGTAATCGGAGACCTTCTGCATATTCAGAAGGTGCTGGTCAACATAATGGGCAATGCGGTGAAGTATACGCCTCAGGGCGGGAGCATCTGGTTTTCCGTTGCCGAAAAGCCCGCGGACAGACCGAAGATAGGCTGCTATGAGTTTATCTTTGAGGATAACGGCATCGGGATGTCCAAGGAGTTTGTGGAGCGTATATTTGAACCCTTTTCCCGGGAGGATGAGACAAAGAGCAATCAGGTGCAGGGCACAGGCTTAGGACTTGCCATTGTGGCAAGCATCGTGCAGATGATGGACGGCGAAATCAAGGTGGAGAGCGAGCAGGGGAAGGGATCCAGGTTTACCATTACCCTCTATCTCAAGCTCCAGGAGGAGAGGGAGATTCCTTACGACGCCTTTGCGGGTCTTTCGGTGCTTGTGGTGGATGACCAACAGGAGACCTGCGAGAGCGCCTGCCTGCTTTTAAATGATCTTGGCATGAAGGGCGAATGGGTCTTAAGCGGCAGGGAAGCGGTTGAAAGGGTGCGTGCCTGTGACAATTATTTTGCGATTATACTGGACTGGAAAATGCCGGGCATGGACGGGGTAGAGACGGCAAGGGCAGTCAGGGAGCTTACAGGCGATTCCGTTCCGATTATCGTACTCTCCGGCTATGACTGGGGGGAAATTGAAGCGGAGGCAAGAGAGGCGGGCGTAAATACATTTATCAGCAAGCCTCTGTCCCAAAAGGGACTTGCCGATCTGTTCAGAAGCCTGCTGAACGGCGACGCCGAGCATAAAAGCCCGCTGGAAAAGCTTGACGGCAAAGCTTTTGCCGGAAAGAGGATTCTTCTTGCGGAGGATAATGAGATAAATGCGGAGATTGCTCAGGAAATACTGGGTATGGCGGGGCTGACCGTAGAGTGGGCAAGGGACGGAAAGGAAGCGCTGGATATGCTTACAGGCGCGGCGCCGGGAGCTTATGATATGGTATTTATGGATATTCAGATGCCGGTGATGGACGGATATGAGGCCACCCGTGCGATTCGCGATTCGGGGCGTGAGGATCTAAAGGAAATTCCTATTATCGCCATGACGGCAAATGCCTTTGCGGAGGATGTCCGGGCGGCAATGCAGGCAGGTATGAACCAGCATGTGGCAAAGCCTCTGGATGTGGATCAGCTGATGGCGGTTATGCAAAAATGGTTGGGCGGATGAGACCGCCGAAAAACGGAAAAGCGCGTATTGATATATTGTATCAATACGCGCTTTTAAAATGGATTCTCCAACGGACCGTACCTCCTTTTTTTATTTTTCTGCCTTTTTCTTCCCCTCTTATATTGTCTAAATCTCTGTCTGATTTGAAACTTGGGAAGAAGTGTTGTTGTCTCATCTCCTTTTGTTGAGTTTATTATAGCTCTATTTTTGTGATTTGTCAACACATATTTTAAAATATTATTTACTTTTTTGCCTATTTTGATATAAAGTAGAAATTGTCTGATGATTGTGCCTGCAGTAACAGCTTATGACCGGACTTTGCGGCGGCGTAACCCGGAATTAATGTAAATTCTAAAAAGCGGTTGACAGTAAACTGTATTAATTATATAATACGGTTATAGAACTGTGTTATATAATTAATACGGTTTGAAATATTGCACAGATATCGTGCCCTTATTGTATGAGAAACAGATATGGGGATAGCGTATGGGAAAACAGAGAGGTGCAGCATGATATCCTTTGAGGAATTTATTCTGGAGGACGACAGCCCCATTTATATGCAGATCATCAGATATATCAAGCAGGGTATTGCAGCGGGAACGATCGGAGATCAGGAGGAGGCGCCCAGCAGGCGCGTGCTGTCGGCGCTGCTGGGGGTAAATCCCAACACGATTCAGAAGGCGTATCATATTCTGGAGGAGGAAGGCATTATCGTCTCACGCTCCGGGGCAAAAAGCTATACCCGTGTGGATGAAAGTACCGTCCGGCGGATACGGCGGGAGCTGATGGCAAACAGTACTATCCAATGGGTTAAGACCATGAAGCAGCTGGGCGTGGGCAGGGAGGAAGCGGCCGTTCTTTTTGAAAAAATATGGGAGGAAGGGTGAGGGCAGAAAATGGCAGAAGGCATGATGAAATACAGAGCGAAAGAAAAATTGAAAAATCCGGGCAGCCCTGCGGTATCCCTGCTTGCGCTGTATGCCAGGAGCAGCTTTTATAAAATTCTGGCGGCGCTTGCCGGCCTGGCCGCTGCGGAGGGCGTAAGCTTCTATATGGTGTGTATGAAGCAGGGGCAGAGCGAAGGGGTGCTTAACCCCGAAAAAATGATTGACATGTGTATGCTGAAGTATCTTTTCCTGGCGGCGCTTACCCTGGTGTACTTTATTCTGGTCGTCACAGAGGGAGAGTGCAGCAGCTGTAAAAACGGCTACACGCTGCTTCGGCTGCGGATCTCAAAAAAGGGGCAGTTTGCGGTGAAAACGGCTTATAATTTACTGTGTCTGATGCTGGTGTTTGCAATGCAGATTCTGGCGGCGTATGCAATCTGCAGGCTTTATAAGGCGGAGCTGCCCCCGGAGCTGGTTTCTCCCCAATACCTGTTTCTGGCCTTCTACCGCAATGATTTTCTGCACTGTATTCTGCCCATGGCTGATTTGGGAAAGTGGGTGTGCAACATTCTGCTTTTGCTTGCGCTTGCCATGGATGCCGCCTGCAGCGGCAGCTTTTTCAGAGTAAAAAGGGGGAAAAATACAGGCGGCAATGGGGGAAGGAATCTGCTGGTGTCCGTCTGGATCTATATTATATTGGTGCAATGGTTCGTGTCTGAAAGCAATTCTCTCATAATGCTTTTTTATGCTCTTTTCAGCGTTATGTTTATTGCTGCCGCGCTGCTTCGGCTGTTTGGCGTGACTGGAGGTGACAGTGATGAGGAGGCTTGAGAAGCTCTTTCCCCCCGGCTATGAATATGAGGCGGAGCTAAGGCTTGCAGGGCTTTTATGGGGAGCGGCGGTGGGTATCAGTCTGGTGTGCTTTGCCTGTAATTTGTATTATGCCGTAGATAAGCTGTACCGGGCTGTGCCCTATGGGGATACGGGTTACGGGCGGGTACTGCAGGAGGGCGCAAGGGTCACAGCCTTTGGGGAGCTTACTCTGTGGTACTGGGCGCTCTGGCTGCCGCTGCTGCTCTTTTTAATTGTCATGCCGTTGCTACATTATCACTATTATTATCGTGACGCCAAAAGCATATATGTGATGCGCCGGATATCCCGGAGGGGAGTCGTTTTGGTAAGCTGTGTGCGGGGACCGGGGCTTGGTGTGTGCCTTGCCATGGGGACGGCGCTATTGGTGTACGCGCTGTATTTCGGTATCTACTGCCTGAGCGTGCCGGCGGAATGCATGCCGCGTTTTGTGTAATCTGGAAAGCGGGGGAGGTGTAACAAATGCTGGAGATTAAAAATGTGAGTAAGAGATATTTCAAAACGGTGCAGGCTCTGCAGAATGTGAGCCTGACCATTGGCAAAGGTGAGATTATTGGGCTGTTCGGGGAAAACGGCGCAGGAAAAACCACGCTTTTAAAGTGTATTCTGGGATACCTGGGTTATGAGGGAGAAATTCTGCTGGATGGGGAGGAGATCGGAAGGCGCAATATTGCAAGGCTGTCCTTTGCCACCTGCGAGCACAGTTTTTTTCCGAACCTGACACCGCGGGACCACTGTGAGTTTTACAAAATGCATTTCGGCGCTTTTCGTCAAAAGCGGTTTGAGGCTCTGATGGATTTTTTTGGTCTGCCGCAGAATTCAGCTCTGAAATCTTATTCCACCGGTCAGCAAAATCAGTTTGAGGTGATTATGGCGCTGTGCCAGGGCGCGGAATATATTCTTATGGATGAGCCCTTTGCGGGGAACGATATTTTTAACAGGGAAGACTTTTACAAGGTGCTGCTGGGGATTCTGGAGTCTGGGGAGACGGTCTTTTTGTCCACCCATTTAATAGAGGAGGTGGAGAGGTTTGTCAGCCGGGCGGTGGTGCTGCGCAGCGGCAGGGTGCTGGGCGACGTAAATGTCCTGGAGCTTGAGGAGAAGGGCGCCAGCCTGACAGAATATATCAAGGACTGCTATCACTACCGCTCGGACAGAGTGAGCAGGGCGTTGGATAAGCTGACGGGGGAGTGAATAAGGGTATGTGTACCCAGGCGCGCAAGGGGGGATTTATAATGAAAAAATGCTTGTGTATATTTATATTGACAGCGGTCGCAGGACTGTGTTCCATTTTGTTTGTCTTCTGGGAGGTGGACCAAGAGAAGGGAAATATTACGGTGACAGAGACGGTCCTTGCAGGGGATGCGGCGGAAGCCGAAGGCGTTTTGGTGGAGATTGGAACTCACTGGCAGGGACGGCTTTTGTGGAACACCCTGTATCGGCCCGGGCATGTACAGGAGGCGTCAAGCAGTTTTGACTTTTCCGGTCAGGGAATTGAGTGGAATGACAGTTACCTGGGAAAAGGGGACGGTTTTATCAATTCAGGGCATAGGGGCGGCGAAAGGAATTACGATGGCAGGTATGTGGAGCTGGGGATTATCTCCCCTGATTTCGGGACGGCGTCGACCTCAGGGAAAAACGGGGGGGATCATGGGATCGCCATAGAAAGCATGCCCTGGCCCGGGGTGCTTCAGGCAGCGGCAGACAGGACTGCAGCAGGAGAGACCCGTACGGTCAATCTGCGTGTCAGAGACTATTATGAATATTACCCTCTGGCGCTTTTTGTCAGTCCGCCCAACGGAATCACAATTGGCTCTTGGAACACCTGGGTGGAATCTGTGACAGAGTACTTTCATTTTCCCATACCGGAGGATGAAAGCTTTCAGGTTACGGTGCGCAAGGACTGGGACGGGGAAGTGGTTGAGCTGAACTGCCATAGCGCCGGGGAGGGGTATTATCCTGTGACAGTCTCGGCGCTGGGAGATACCGGCTTTTATTTTTCCTTTTATATTGAAGGGAAAAATAAGGGATTTGAACAGCTTCAAAGGGAGTTTGGAGGGCAGTACGCCGTATACTGGCTGCCCTTTGAGGACAAGGAGAGGATGTCGGGGGCGGATCTGGAGCAGATGAGGGCTGCCGCCTGGCTTCCGGAGGACGCTCTGCCGGTGACAATGCAATATGACAGGGAGAGACGGATTTTGTATCTTCTGGCAGCGCAGAGGGAGCAATACATTCTGTTGACCTATTTGGTCGACGAAGGGGAGCTGACTCTGCTTCAGCAGCTGGAGATTTTGAGTATAGTTGATGCCGCGGGCAAACCTGCCCCTGCGGAATATGCTGGAAATACGAATTTTTCTGAATTCAGCAAAATGTCCGTTCAGGAGGACGGCATCCTTTTGACCTGGCGGGACAACGGATTTGTCTTTCTCGCCGGGGACGGGGAGGCATATCAGTTTTGGTGCGGCGGGATTTTTCCGGCGAAAGAAAAGGGTGAAGGTGTTAGCGCCTTTCCCTATGAGCATGCCTTTGCCTTTGACGGAACCAGGCTGGCGCTTGCCGCCTTTGAGGACTGGGGCTCCCTGGACAGCAGACTTTTGGTGTACAGGGAAGGAGAGCTTGTGTACAGCGGCTGTTATCGGTACAGCGGAGCGCTGGACCGGGCGCTTGGCACAGATAAGGAAATCCTTCCCTGGGGAGGGAATTTCAAAGGCAGGCGGCGTGACGGCGCCGCGGTCAGCCCCGTGCGCGTGAGCATAGAGCAGGCAGCCGTACTGGGTCTTTAGAAGATGGGGTGTGGGACGGTTAGGCAGATGATTGTAAAATGAGCATAATTTGCGAAACAACTGTCCGTAGCGTGTGGAACAAAAGCAGGAACTCAGGCAAAGGGTTCCTGCTTTTGTTACGTATGCAATATACTGTATGCAATATACGACTAAAATATAGTTGACAATACTAGACAAATGTGATACTATAAAAAACATTACAGCCAAGTAAAAAACCACGTTTTTGCATGCAGGGAGTTAAAGTGCCAAATGAGGGCATCTGCAAAAAATCAATAAATTACGAGTGTGGATAATTAAGTGTGTCTGATGGATGCCAGCTATTCTGTTGAGGGGTATTAGGAGGAACAAGGGTGGGGGTAAGTTATTAGGACAGCAGGCGATTTAAAGAGGGTAAGAGGTTTAGGGATATGAAAGGAAAAATAATATTGCCTTTGGAGAAGCAGCCACCGATTCTTACATTTAATTGCCATGCTTCTTATCTGAGTATTTTGTTTACCGTGAGAGATTATTATAAGTACTTTTATAGCGATTTTATTAATATTTTTTCAGATTCTATGTCATCTGTGTCGGGTTTTTTAATGGAGAGATGGTATTGTGACGACATGTTCTTTGACATGTTTGTGTTGACCAGTGATGATAATTTTTCGATGACAGATTGCTTTGGTGAAAATATCCAGGGTTCTGCTTTGGAACTTTTACGGAAGGACAATTTGGTTAAAAGTATCAAACTCATGCTGGATCTTGGTTTTTATGTTTCTGGAAGAATCAATGAATTTTATGTTCCGAAAAGACGGGCAGAAGGCAAATACGATAAGAGGCACGATTTTTATTTAAATGGGTATGACGATGTAGAAAAATGCTTTTACTTAAGTGGATATACTATTGCGGGAAGATATGAAACTGTAGATATTTCATATGATAATCTTGTCAGGGGACTAACCCTGAAGCAGAAGGGAACCTTTAATATTTTAAATTTTTGTAAATTAAAGGATCATTATAGTTTTGAGATTGATGTAAAAAAAATAAAAGTGCTTTTGGAAGATTTTATCAGCGCACGTAGTTCTTTTGAAAAGCCAAGCGGAATATTTAAGGACGATATATCCTGTTTTTATTTTGGGTCGGGAGTTTATGACGGATTGATCAAAAATATTGTTGGAGATAATAAGGGATTGGATCTGCGGATATTCAGGATGTTGTTGGAGCATAAGAGCTGTATGCTAAAAAGGTTTGATGTTTTGGGGGAAGCGGGTGTTTGTATAGATGACAGCATAAAAAATGAATATGGAGAAATTGCAAAATTACAGGCGTTAATTTTTAATCTTGCCATGAAATATAAGTTAAAACCTGTGAAGGAGCTTTTGGAAAGTATAAGCAAAAAAAGCAAATATATCAAAGATGTGGAAATAAAATTGTTGGAAAAGGTAATCTTGCGTTTGAATGAATTTGTTTAGTGGGGATGTTGAACTATCAGTAACAGAAAGGAATATATTTTATTCGAGCTGCGTGAAGGTTAGATAGGAGCTGAAGATTTGAGAAACAAAATAGTGATGATTTCGAATATAACTCTTGAACCGTATTTGATGACCTATATAATAAAGGCTTTTTCATCCCTTGAACTGGATATTCAGGCAGTATTTGTTTCTTATGAAGAATTAAACCAAAAACAGATCGAATTATATAATGCGGATATAGTATCTGTGTGCTTAAATTTTGAAGCCATGTACCCTAATGCAGAAGTAGATACAGCAATAAGCAAAGCTATGGCAGATGATATTATGAAAGATGTTATTCAAAAATGCCAGAAACTTTATCATGCAGTCAAATATTGCTCTAAGGCTCATATTCTTTGGTTTGGATTTGAAGATTATTATGTTAATTGCGATATTATATATGGCGCTGTGCCTATGCTGAGTGGGGCAGTCGAAAAAGTCAATCAGATGTTGATTGATATGCTGACAGATGATACATATATTGATCTCAAGCGTTTGATTGCCAGAGTAGGGACGGTTGGTGTATATAGCAATAAATGCAAATATCGTTGGAATACTCCTTATTCAAAGGAATTTATTATGTTGATGGCGGAGGAACTGTGTAAGCAGTATTTAATATATACAGGAAGAACAAAAAAATGTATCGTGTTTGACTGTGACAATGTGCTTTGGGGAGGTATTTTGTCAGAAGATGGAATTGAAGGAATACGCTTGGGAAGCAGTGGACTCGGCAAGGAATATCAGGATTTTCAGCGTTTCCTGCTTGCAATGCATTATTGCGGAATTATACTGGCGGTTTGCAGTAAGAACGATGAAGATGATGTTTTGCGGGTGTTTCATGATCATAGCGGAATGTTGTTAAAGAAAGAACATATTGCATGTTTCCAAATAAATTGGAATGACAAGTCTGAGGGTATAAAAGCAATCGCAAAGAAATTAAATGTAGGAACAGATGACATAGTTTTTGTAGACGATTCGTTTTATGAAATAGAAGCGGTAAAATTCATGCTGCCAGATGTAGTTACGATTCAATATGATCGCGAGTTAATGTACAATCAGTTTTCCTGTTTTAATTTGAAAAGGAATATAAATTATTCGGTTATAGAACAGAGGAATGAAACATACCGAACCAATTTATGCCGTGATAAGTTGAGAGAACAATGTAATAACCTAGATGATTTTATAAAGTCCCTTTGTATGAAAATAGACATTCATAAGTCTATCCCTATGGAATATGGACGTATATCAGAACTTACTCAGAGGACAAACAGATGTACTATTGGAAAACGTTATACTGTGGCTGAAATTAAAGAACAGCTTTGCTTACAAGATACATATTTTTACTCGGTTACTGTGGTTGACCGTTTTTCTGATTTAGGAATTGTCGGGGCAATGGAGGTTTGTGGCGATGCGCTCATGCTATTTAGCCTTTCCTGTCGGGCATTGGGCAGAAATATTGAGCAAAAAATGCTGGATTTTATTATAAATAGGCATAATATACGGAGAGTGGAAATTAGTGCCACTGGAAAGAATGAAGAATTAATTTTACAGTTAAATCAGTGGTGTCCAAATGTGGTATACATTAATGCAAAAGCAGATAACTAATGCAATGACAAAGGACTTTCTTTAAGAGGGGTTGCCAATACATGAAATGACTTTATTTTGTCAGCAATAGCAAAGCGGGAATTTGAACGGTATTAAAAAGTTCAGAAAAATTAAAGATGAGGTGAAAACGTGAAAGTTTCATTGTTTTATTGCAGTATTTGCAATATTGCATGTGAACATTGTTTTTTAGATAAATCGTTGCCAGGAATCAGGATGGAAGATAGTTTATTTCAGAAAATTTTAAGGGAATTATATCTGGCAAAAGATAGTATCAGATTGATTAGTATTTCAGGCGGCGAGGCTATGCTGTTTTTAGATGAGATTGCCGCAATGATAGATGAGATTGATCTTAAACATGAACTTACATTTTCAATAGCAACTAATGCCTTTTGGGCAGTGTCAAAGGAAAAGGCTGAAGGGGTTTGTGAAAAGTTAATAGCATCAAATATTAGAAGATTAGAAATCAGCTATGACATATTTCATGCCAAATTTATCGATTTAGGAAATGTTTATAATGCAGTTGAAGCCTGTAAGAAATATGGCATAACAGTATATATTATTTTTTCAGCTGCAAATGGATATGATTATCTGCCATTATATATTAAATGCTGTAAGATTGTTAATAAAGAGCAAATAATCTTGCAGCATGTTGCCAATTACGGAAATGCACGGCGGAATAAAGTGAATTGTATGCTGCCAATTAATATGTTTAAAAACCAAAAATGCAATCAGGTTTTAAATCCATGTATTGATTATAATGCTAATTTTTATGCTTGTTGTGGCGCTAATATATTGAGTCAAAGTTCACCAATGTTAGTTGGTAATATATGCGAGGATTCTTTTGCTGTATTGGTTGATAAAATGAATAAAAGTGAGCTGTATCATAAGATTTTGAATAAAGGTCCGCTGCAATCAATGCCAGATGTTGACAATGTTAAAGAGTGCTCGTCGTTATGTGAATTATGTGAGTGTTTATAGGAGAGATGACGTATTGACAATAATATGATGCAATTATTTACGCAATTCTTTTGCAAAGGAGGTGATTGTTATGAAAAAGCCTTATTTGTGTCCAGAAGTTATTGAAATTGATATGAATGAACTGGCTGTATTGCTGCGCTGTGCATGTACGGCCGATGATGATAATCCGTATAGAAGTTAAATAATACTTTGTGAAATACGTCATCTCGCCTTGTTGGTGTAAGTCTGGATGTATTATGTGAAGTGAGCAGATATTTATGTATTGACTGTCATGCGAGGAGATAGTGTTATGAGTTTATTTGATATATCTGAAGATGAAATTGATCTTCGGGAAAAGTTCAAGAACAAGATTATTGCTAACCGAATCCCAATTAATGCGACTGTTTTTTTGACTAATAATTGCAATTTTCAATGTAAGCATTGTTATGTTCAATCGCAAAAAAATAAAAATAAGCTTCCGCTGCGCATTGGCGAATGGGAAAAACTGCTCAGAGAATTGAAGCATAATGGCTGTATTTACCTTACCATATCAGGAGGAGAAGCGCTTAGCGCTTTGGACTTTTTGGAATTTTATAACATGGCTTATGATTTGAATTTTCAAATAAGAATTATATCTAATCTCAGCTTGTTGAATGAAAAGCATAAAAGGCTGTTTGGTTCTAAAAAACCAAATAGTATTATTGTGTCTCTTTATGGATTTTCAGATAAAACATATTCTGAATTTTGCGATGTGCAAGGTGTATTTAATAAAATAATTTATAATATAAAAACATTATATGAAATGGGGTTAAATGTTGAACTTCAAACTGTAGTGAACACCATGAATTATAATGAAATTTCTCTAATGAATGATTTTGCAAATAAAAACCACATCAAAATGAGTTTTTATCGAAATATCACCTGTGAGATAGATGGAAATGCACGGCCATTAAATTACCAGATTTCGATTTCACAAGAGTTGGAAAGTTACAAAATATTATGTGATGAGGATGAGTTAAAACAGGCTATCAGGACTAATAACAGAATGTGGGATAATGGTTATAAGCGTTGTTTTGCGGGTTTAACGAATTGTTATATTGATTATCAGGGAAATATGTTTTTGTGTAATCATATGCAGGATATTAAGGTTTCGTTGTTAGAGGAGGGGTTTGGACAATGCTGGGAGTCAATGTACCAATTAAGAAAAAAGTATATTGAAAAAAGTAATCCTTGTAGTAACTGTAAAAAGAGGGCTTTATGTGGAAAATGCACGCCAGCCTTTGAAAATTTGAAGAAATCTTTTAAGTTCCCGTTTCCTGAATGTCACGCTAATGATGAACTAATAAAAAATTTAAATTTGGAGTTGGATAATAATGAAAGATGCAAAGTATAAGCAAACGAAAAAATATGATGTTACCAAGATTGATACAGATATTTTACTTATACCCTTTAATGGGGATGGCGCGTCTCAAAAGGCGGTTCTTCTTAATGAGATATCGGCAACTATGTTTGAGTATATTGGCGAGGGAAAAACCTTGTCGGATATTATTGCCCTTTTGATGGAAATGTATGATGTTGAGCAGGATAAGCTGGAAGAAGATATAAGTAAATGTATTGAACAGCTCGTATCATTAAATGTCATTGATTTAGTTGAGTTATTAGAGTGATTATATGTTTTTTGATGAATTATATAAAGAAGGGTAGTGGATAGCTGTTTAAACCAGCAGAACGTATAAAAAATTATGGCAGTTTTTCAATATAAAATAGGAAACTTGTATATAAAAATAAACTCATGCTTGGATTTATCCGTTTTGTCATTGTATAAGCCATTTGTTTCAGATTTTGTGCCGCCTAAATATGATATATCAATAGATATTTGCCAAATAAGAATTGAGGAAATTGAAGAAGCATATAATAAGCTTTCCGGCAATTGGAATGATAAATGCACATATGCATGGGTATCAAAAAAGGATCGTCATTACATGATATTTTCAAAGCGTAGCCAAAGGCTTTGCACGGCTGCTTTGACGGATATTTGGATTTTGGACTGTAATGAAGGGTATTCACAATGTATTTTATATGTACCATTTTGTGCCAGTTTTGCTGAGGCTATACATGAACTTTCTACGCGTCCCTGGCTGCAAAGATTATTTCTTGCTTATTCGTGTCAAGCAAATTTTGTGCTTTGTCATGGAGCACTTGTAGATATTGATGGGGAGGGAGTCATCTTTTTAGGAGACAGCGGATCGGGTAAAAGCACTCTGTGTGATCTTTTAAATACAGCCAAAGTGACGGTGATTGCTGATGATAGATTCATATTAGATATAGCAGCAGGAGGAGCTGTTGGCTTTGGCACTCCTTGGAATATAAAAAACCCTCAGTATTGTAAAAATAGTTGTTCTGAAATTAAAAAAGTCTTTATATTGTCTCATGGAAACAATCAACTCAAAGATGTTGGAAATAATTATCATGATATGGTATATGGAGTATTTCCGGCAATGCTTTTTCCGTCTTTTATGTCTTTGAATAAGGCTGTAGCGAAAAAAATAAGGTATCTTAATTTTATTAGAACAAGGTGTGGAATTTATTCTTTTGCATTTAAGCCGGATGTTTCGGCAATCTCTTACATTATGGAAGCTCGGGGAAGGTGTTAGGAATGCGTGTGAAAGAATTATTGGATGTCAGGGACAATTGTTTTACCATACGCGCTTTTGGAGATTCAATGTTGCCAATTATCCATTCTGGGGATGTTATAATGGTTGATACATCTAAAATGGAGTACAAATTAAATGATATTATTGTGTATTATACGATTGAATCAGGCGATTTAAAATTAGTAGCACATAGGATAGTGCATATTTTTAGTAATAAGTTTATGATTACAAAGGGGGATAATAATTCCATTGCGGATAAGCCAATTAGAATAAACAAAATCATAGGGAAGGTAATTGCAATTACAGAGAGGAAGATTGAAAATGAAAAGAAAGAATATTCATAATTTATTTTATATACTAAAACCGATTTGGCAGACAAGTCCAATGTATGTTATTTTAAATGTGTTATATACATTTGAGAATATTCCACGCAGACTGCTTGACGTGCTGATTGTAAAATATATCGTCGATGCTGCGACTGTGGGCCGGGATTTTGGGGTAATCGTAGTTACTGGGTTAGGGTTTCTTGTTATAGAAATATTATTGGTTGTTTTGAAACAGAGCTTTACATACTGTTATAAAATCCCAAAAGAAAATGAAATCAGAGCAGTTATAAAGCAAAGACTATTTGATAAAATTAAAAGCTTTGATATTGAGAATTATGACGATAAAGAATTTTATGATAAATATACGCTTGCCTTCAGCACTGCGGATGACACCGCCTTTAATGTATTTAATGCTATGGTAAAATTATTGGGGGCAATTATTGCATCGACCACGTTATTGAGTTATATTGTATTGTTAAGCCCTTTAGTAATTGTCGCTGTATTGTTAAGCTCGACGGTTTCATTGGCGTCTAACTTTGTATTAAATAAATATAAAGTACAACACAAAAAGGAGAGGATTATTTTTGAAAGGAAAATCAACTACGTGAGCGGGATTTACTCTGCCCGTCAGAATGCGGCAGATATCAGAATGGGTTTAGTGCCTCGCTTATTAGACGATTTTTTTGCTAAAGCATATAAGGATAAAATAGATTTAGAAAAGAAATATGGGAAAAAGTATGCTTTTTTCCATATTATTTTTGAATCCCCGCTGAATGTTTCCGATATATTTATGTGGCTGTATATTGCGCATCAAATTATTATAGGTGTATTAGGTGCAGGCGATTTTATGTCGCTCTCAAATGCAGCGTGGTCTTTGTCACAGCAGATTCGGAATGTGTTTAATGTGTTTCCTTTGTTTCATGAATACAGCCTGGATATAGAAAATATCTTGGTGCTCGAAAAGTATCGCTCAAAATTGGACTCAGCTGATAATTTGCCGGTTATAGAAAATGATTCTTTAAATATTTGTGTGCGGAATCTTTCGTTTTACTATCCTGTTAAGGCAGATGAAAAGCATAAATTGATAAAAAATATAAATTTTGAAATTAAATCTGGGGAAAAGGTTGCCTTAGTAGGTCATAATGGCGCAGGAAAGTCTACCATTGTGAAGCTTTTGCTGCGGTTTTATGACCCTGTTGACGGATTTTTGCTTTTAAATGGACGGAAGTACAACGAATATGACTTGGATAAATTGAGGTCTTTGTTTTCGGTTGTTTTTCAGGACTATCAGTGTTATTCGTTCAGCATAGCTGAAAATATTCTTTTAAGAAAACCGAGAGACAAGCAAGATATAGAATTGGTGGAGCTTGTGTTGAAAGAGGTAGGATTATATGAAAAAATTTATGGAATGCCTCTTGGCATTAATACGCAATTAACAAAACTGTTTGATAATGATGGTATTATTTTATCCGGGGGAGAGACGCAAAAATTGGCAATTGCAAGAGCTCTTGCACAGAATACGCCGATTGTAATAATGGATGAACCGTCAAGTGCGTTAGATCCGCTGGCAGAACGTGAAATATCGGATCTTTTAATAAAAGTTTTTGAAGATAAAGTTGTTTTTATAATATCTCATAGATTATCCTTGGCTAGAGGCTGTGATAAGATAATTGTCATAGAAAACGGTGAAATAATTGAGCAAGGAATTCATGATGAATTGATTGCCTGTGGCGGAAAATATGCGCAGTTATGGCAGGCGCAATCCAAAGATTACAAGGAGTAATATGACTGTGAAGAATGCGGTTGACTATATATATTCAAAGGGGCTTTATAATGAAGTCAGAGATTTGTTTGATAGTTCCTGTCCGTATGCTGTGATAAAGGGTAAACCGCTCTCCATGTTGATTTATAACGATATCCAGGAAAGGGTAACAACAGATCTGGATATACTATGCCCTAAAAAATATTGTAAAAATATGGTTACGCAATTAAAAAGCCTGGGATTTTCTGAACAAAATAAAGATAGGTTTGATATTTTGTTTAGTAAAAGCTTTTCTCATCAATATGTTCCCATGGTAAAAAAAAATAAATATATGCAAATGACAGTAGATTTAAACTTTGATATTCTTTGGGGAGAATATAATGGAAAGCGGATAGATATAGAAGGATTTATTTCTGATGCTATTGAGGTAGAAATTTATGGAATAAAAGTTAAAACATTGCCGCCTCTAAAAGCTTTGATTCAGCTTATTCTTCATCATTATAAAGAAATGAATTCTATTTATCATTTAGCAGGACATAACAGTATTACATATAGCATGTTCAGGGATGTTTATTATCTTTGGAAAAATAATGCCTCTTTAATATCGTTG
Organism: uncultured Acetatifactor sp.; assembly: GCA_910578215.1. Classification (GTDB taxonomy): domain Bacteria; phylum Bacillota; class Clostridia; order Lachnospirales; family Lachnospiraceae; genus Acetatifactor. Next base: position 78,004 of record CAJTPH010000015.1, read on the forward strand.
GAAAAACTGTATGTATTAAGTGAAAAGTATCAAATTATTCCATATGTGTTCTATATTCTTTGTTTAACGAACGAAATATTTAAGGATGCTGAACTTGGAAAGTATGTAGAAAAATTTTGTACAAATGAAGGAATGGAATTGCTTGATTATTATGGTCTTTCAGAAAAAGAGCGTAAGCATTGGAAAGTGGATTTTAAGACACGACTCGAAGCAGAATGCTTGTACGATATTATCAGAAATGATCTGACAAGTGAAGACATTGAAAAATTAAAACAAAACAGGAGGGTTTTCAGGTAAACAAATGGTTGTGCATCATACAGGGCTTGTTGTCCGTGACCTTGCAAAAAATATTGAAATATATAAAAAATTGGGTTATTCTTGTGTTGGCCAAACGATTACAGATTTTATACAAAACAACAAGGTGGTGTTTTTAACCAATGAGGATAGAACACATATGCTTGAGTTGATTGCTCCTCTTAATAGCAAGTCAACCGTTTATAATTTTCAAGACGGTTATCATCATATTTGTTATGATGTAAGTGATGATTCTGATTTTGTAAATCAGTTCAGGACGTTAAAAATTGGAAAGGTGTTTACGGGTTCCATTGTTGCCCCTGCAATAGATGACAGGGAAGTTGTGTTTGCAATGCTTTATAATGGTGCACTTGTGGAATTTATCATTAGGTAGGTGAATTGAAGTGAATGAAATACAGCTGAAAATATATGAGATAGTTAAAGCAAACATTGAGAAAGAAGAATCATATATTATTAATGCGGATACAGATCTTATAACAGTTGGACTGGATTCCATTGCTTTTATTAAGTGCATTGTGGCCTTGGAGGAAGAATTCGGAATAGAAATTTCGGACGAGGATCTTTGGATGCCGACAATGAATACTATTCAGAAAATGACAGATATAGTTGAAGCTGCTTTGGTCAGGTCAGCCAATAAAAAATGGCTGACCTGAAGCAAAAAGATTGAAAATTTACCTGCCGCCAGCGCAAGTCAGACCGTCACCCGCAGCGGCAGAACCTCCTGTCCGGTAAGCTCCCGGCTGCGGGCATCGGGAGCCTGGCCGCCAAGAAAGACCTCTGCCTCTCCGGGATAGAACTGCAGTCGGCCTTCCTCGTCGTACAGCCCGAATGCCTCCCTGGGAAGATGAACGGATACCTCCTTCTCCTCTCCGGGGGCAAGGTATAGCTTTTTAATGCCCTTGAGCTGGGCGTTGGGGGTGTTATCCCTGCAGATTTTTACATAGACCTGCACGGTCTCTCCTCCCGCCCTGCCGCCTGTGTTTTTAACTGTGGCGCTGACCGTGACGCCGTCCTGTCCCCCCCGGCTTGCATCCGCCTGTACATGGCTGTAGGAGAACCTTGTATAAGAGAGACCATAGCCAAAGGGATAGAGGGGTTTCTCCGTCATATAACGGTAGGTCCGCCCCTTCATGGAATAGTCCCTGAAGTCGGGCAGTCCGTCAAGAGAGCGGTAGAAGGTGACGGGGAGCTTTCCCTCGGGATTTCTTTCGCCGAAAAGAATATCCGCCACCGCTCTGCCGCCCTGGGCGCCGGGATACCAGCCCTGTAATATGGCGGGAACGTGCTCGTCCGCCCAGCTCACGGCCAGGGCGCTGCCGGATAGGAGAACAAGCACCACAGGCTTGCCGCTGGCGCAGATGGCTTCCAGCACCTCCTCCTGCAGGCCGGGCAGGTTTAAATCCGGTTTGTCACCGCTTCCGTAATCATTGCTGGTATCGCCCTCCTCGCCCTCCAGGGTGGCGTCCAGACCCATGCATGCGATGACCACATCGCTCATTTCGCAGACACCCTTCACCTCGGACATACGGTCCGCCGCCTGGGCCAGTCCTTCGCAGCGGTCCTTGTACAAATGGCACCCCTGGGATGTGACTACGCGCACATCCTCGCCCAGATAATCCTGGATACCCTCGAGAACGGTCCAGTATCGGGAGGCGGTTCCGTTGTAATTACCCACAAGTGCCGCACGACTGTCGGCGTTAGGGCCGATGACGCCTACGGTTTTGAGCTTTTTCTTATCTAAGGGCAGGATGCCGCCCTCGTTCTTCAAAAGCACCATACTGCGGACTGCCGCTTCCCTGTTCAGAGCCTGCATGGGAGCGCTGTCTACGACGCTGAAGGGAATGTGGTTGTAGGGATTGTCTTCAGGGCTGTCGAAAACGCCCAGCTTCATCCTGGTGGTAAACAGGTTCACCAGCGCCTGGTCCAGACGGCTTTCCTCTACCATGCCTTCCTCCACCGCCTGTTTTAGGTAGAGGAACAAACTGCCGCAGTTTAGGTCGCAGCCGTTGTTCATGGCCAGGGCTACGGACTCAACGGGCGTATCCGTCACATGATGCCCCTGGTGAAAGTCCTTGATTGCCCAGCAATCACTGGTCACATGACCGGTAAAGCCCCATTCCCTCCGAAGGATATCCTGAAGAAGCGTCCGGCTGCCGCAGCAGGGCTCGCCGTTTGTACGGTTATAGGCTCCCATGACAGCCTCCACATGTCCCTCCTGCACACATGCCTTGAAGGCGGGAAGATAGGTTTCGTACATATCCTGCTTTGTGGCTGCGGCGTTGAAATAATGGCGCTCGCTTTCCGGACCGCTGTGCACGGCGAAATGCTTGGCGCATGCTGCTGCCTTCAGATAATTTTCATCGTGTCCCTGCAGCCCCCTTACGAAGCGCACGCCCAGCCGGGAGGTAAGGTGGGGGTCCTCGCCAAAGGTTTCGTGGCCGCGCCCCCATCTGGGATCACGGAAAATGTTTACATTGGGGGACCAGAAGGTCAGCCCCTTATAAATGTCCGTATCGTCCTTTGCCTGCTGCAGATTGAACTTGGCGCGTGCTTCCGTGGAGATGGCGTCCGCGATCCGTTCGATAAAATCCTCGTCAAAGGTTGCCGCAAGACCGATGGCCTGGGGGAAAACGGTGGCAATGCCCGCCCTGGCCACGCCGTGAAGCGCCTCGTTCCACCAGTTGTAGGCCCTGATGCCCAGCCGTTCTATGGCGGGGGCGTTGTAGAGGGTCTGCCCTACCTTTTCCTCCAGGGTCATCAGCGCTACCAGCTTTTCTGCGCGCTCCCTGAATTCTTTTAATTTCTCTTTGTTTTCCGTCAGCTCCATGTTCCCGGACCTCCTGTATTTCTGGTTGTTTTTTTATTTTAAAACATGGAATATTGGCTGTCAATCCTGTATAATTGAAGCTGACGACAGCTGCCTTGTGAGTAGAAGGGCGGCGGAAAGGAAGGATAGATATGTTATACATAGGCGTGGATTTGGGAACCTCCGCCGTGAAGCTGCTTCTTATGGATTCGGAAGGGAGGATACTTAATATTGTGTCCCGTGAGTATCCGCTGTATTTCCCCCATCCGGGCTGGTCTGAGCAGAATCCCCGGGATTGGTGGGAGCAGACGGCTGCCGGCATCAGCGAGCTTCTGCAGGGGGCGGACAGGTCTCTGGTGGCGGGCATCAGCTTCGGCGGGCAGATGCATGGTCTGGTGATTTTGGACGAGAGGGACGAGGTGATTCGTCCGGCCATCCTCTGGAACGACGGGCGGACCCATGAGGAGAACGATTATCTGAATCATGTGATCGGCAGGGAAAAACTGTCCGCATACACGGCAAATATATCTTTTGCGGGCTTTACCGCGCCCAAGCTTCTCTGGGTAAAAAATAAAGAGCCGGAAAATTTTGCCCGTATCCGCAGGATCATGCTGCCCAAGGATTATATTGCCTATAAGCTTACGGGCGTCCACTGTACGGACGTTTCGGACGCTTCGGGCATGCTGCTGTTCGATGTGAAGAACAGATGCTGGTCAAAGGAGATGTGCGATATCTGCGGCGTGAGCGTGGAGCAGCTGGCAAAGTGCTATGAGAGCAGTCAGAAGGTGGGGACGGTGCTGCCGGATGTGGCCGCCCGGCTGGGTATTCCCGAGAACGTGGCCGTTGCCGCGGGAGCGGGCGACAATGCCGCAGCGGCAGTGGGAACCGGGACCGTGGGAGATAACATGTGCAACATTTCGCTGGGAACCAGCGGCACCATCTTTATTTCCTCGGGCAGGTTCGGGGTGGACCGGTTTAACGCCCTTCATTCCTTTGCGCACGCGGACGGGCATTATCATCTGATGGGCTGCATGCTCAGCGCGGCGTCCTGCAATAAATGGTGGATGGAGGAGATCCTGCGGGCGAAGGAATATAATAGGGAGCAGCAGGATATCCGTGTGGAGAGGCTGGGCGAAAATCATGTTTATTTTCTGCCCTATCTGATGGGGGAGCGCTCTCCCCACAATGATCCCGATGCCAGGGGCGTATTTCTGGGAATGACCATGGATACCACGAGAGCCGATATGACCCAGGCGGTTTTGGAGGGTGTGGCGTTTGGGCTGAGGGACTCTCTGGAGGTGGCAAGGTCCCTGGGCATCAGGCTGGAGCGCACCAGGATCTGCGGCGGCGGGGCCAAAAGCCCTCTCTGGAGAAAAATAATTGCAAATATTCTGAATCTGAAGGTGGACGTCATAGAAAGCGAGGAGGGTCCCGCCCTGGGTGGAGCCATGCTGGCTGCCGTGGCCTGCGGAGAGTATCCGTCGGTGGAAGCTGCGGCGGCTGCCATTGTAAAAATCATTGACACCGTGGAACCGGACCCTGTCCTGGTGGCAAGGTATGACGCCTGCTACGAGAAATTTAAGAAGCTTTATCCTGCCTGTAAGCCGGTGTTTGAAGCCATGCTGACGCAGGAGGGATAGAGAAAGGGGCTGTAAGGATATACTTTGAATAGATTTTTTTAGAAAACAGAATATGACAGTTGACAGATATGCTTTGAGATGTTAGACTATACTCAAAGCATATTTTCTCGTGCGCCGAACGGTGAATAATTTATTCGCTCCAATGGGTGCATCTTGATTCTTTCATCAGACTTTCTTTGAAAATTCATGCTTTTATTCCATTAAAACAAGCAGGAGTTTTCAGGGAAAAGCCGCTCCTGCAGTAGTTTTTCCGCTATTCTGTGCGTATGTGCACACAGGGAAGCGGAAGCCGCACCGGAAATTCCGTGCCGGCATTTTACCAGAAGGAGGGCAATGCCTGTGAAAAGAAAACGAAAGAAGTATGAGGACCTTGTTATTACGGATGATTTTATGTTTGGGAAGGTCATGCGCCACCCGCAGCGCTGCAGGAAGCTGCTGGAAATGCTTCTGGGGGTGAAAATCAGGGAAGTGGTATTCCTTGAGGACCAGGAATTCTTGAATCCGGACTATGCTGCAAAAGGCATCCGGATGGACGTGTACCTGGAGGACGCGGGGAACGCGGTCTACAATGTGGAGATGCAGACGGAAAACACAGGGGAGCTGCCGGAGCGAAGCCGGTATTATCAGGCGGTCATAGACATTAACCTGATTAAAAGGGGTGAGGGCTATTCCGCAGTAAAAAAGAGCTATGTGATTTTTATCTGTACGTTCGACCTGTTTGGCGCGGGTAGGCAAATTTATCATTTTGAGAACCTCTGCAGGGAGGACCCTGCAATCAGGCTGGACGACGGGACGGAGAAGATTTTCCTCAA
>CAJTPH010000016.1:0-10529 GCA_910578215.1 uncultured Acetatifactor sp.
AGGCCCTCCTGCTCCGGGATACCCGGACGACCCCAAAGGGCCGGGAGCTCCATTTGTTCAGCGGCTTTCTGAAATGTGCGGACTGTGGGAAATCCGTCACCCGGAGCCAGAGCGGGAAAAATGTATATTATGCCTGCTCCACCTACAAGAACCGCTCCCGGACGGCCTGCTCCATGCACTCTATCAAGCACAACCGTTTGGAGGCCGCCGTTCTGTTCGCTATCCAGTATCAAGTGAACACCGCCGTTTCCTACTCGGAATTGATTGCCCGTATCAATGCGGCCCCGCTGAAAAAAAGTCAATCCCACCGCCTTAACGACCAGATAGCCGCAAAGGAAAAGGAATTGACGAAAATCACCCGCTATAAGCAGTCACTGTATCAAGACTGGAAAGACGGGGAAATCTCCCAGCAGGAATACCGGGATATGAAAGCCGATTATGAACGGCAGGCCGCCGAGCTTGCGGATGTGCTGGCCCGGCTGAACGCGGAACGGGCGGAGCTCTTGAATGGCGTTGACAAGGAACACCCCGCGCTGGTAGCTTTTGCAAAGTATCAAAGCATTGAAACGCTCACCCGTGAAATCCTCACGGACTTGGTAGACCATATCAAGGTTTACGAAAACGGCAATATAAGCGTTCATTTCAAATTCGCGGACGAGTTCCGCAAGATTGCCGAGTACATTGAAATCAACACCACTGACACCGCCGAGGCGGGCTGACCCCCGCCAAAGCAAAAAACCTTTTGACAGTGTGTTTTCCTAATAGGAGCTAATCATATTTGTTCTCCTGCTGTTCTATATAGGGTTCTATATGGATTGTATTATTTCTTCAATTCTTGTTTCCCAATCCTTGTCATATTCCACATTTGGCATAGTTGCGATAGCAGACAGACCATGAGCCAAGGCCCACATCGCTATTATTTTGTTTTGCATAATAGGCTCCGGCATATCAAATTTGCTAAAGGTTTGTATTGCAGCTTGCTTCAGTATTTTTAGCGGTGGAAGTTCCTTTTCTCCCGAATCCAAGGATAAATTTATCCGAATGTTTTTTCTGGAAAAAAGGAAATCAAAGTATAAGGGATTTTGATAAAAGAATTTTACATAGGCAGTTCCAAGCAAAGAGAGAAGATTAGGGGTATCCGCATACATCTCTACTGTTTGTTCTAATGTTGATGTAAATAAGTCCATAATATGTTGTTGGATTGCGGCAATAAATTCATCCTTGCTATTAAAATGAGCATAGGGAGCGGCATTACTAACACCGCATTTTAGAGCGACTTTGCGTAAGGACAAATTCTCCTCTCCCTCTGTACTGATTAACTCTAATCCTGCTTTAATCAAAGCATTCCGTAGGTTTCCGTGGTGATAAGGTCTATTTTCCATAACAGCCTCCAATCTTATCAGTGATAAGATTATACCGCTAAAACTTAGCGGTGTCAAGATTTGAATAGAAATGAGAATAAATCAATGCACTTATAGCAAGAACCGCCTTTAATCGCAGAAGTTCCAGGCGGCTCCTATCGTCAGCAGCCCCGCTTAAATTTTGTGGTCTTGTCCATATCAGTGAAATGATTTTCCCACAGAAAAACGTCTGTTTCATTGCGATCAATGAAGGTGTTGACAGCGCACAGGGCGAGAGGGACTTTCTGCCCTTACTGGGAGCAAGGAATAAAACTTTTGTTAATCGATACACAGAGACCACATATTCATTTTGCAGATGAGATTTTCACAAGAGATAAACGATTAAATTATGAATCTATCAATATTGATAATTCAATCATAATCGGCAGTAAAAACAGTCGGGAATTTCTTGAAAATATGGGCATTAAGAGAAATTGTATCTACTCCGAGTCATAGTGAGGATAGCATATCCGACAGCACTGTGGGTGTCCCCCGGCTCCTAACTAAGCTGGGAAGTACTATTTTGACAGGCGGGATTTTTGAAAATCGGGAAATCACAGTTGGCAAGCCATGAGCATAATCCATGAGAAATAGCGGCAGGCTCAGCTGTGGATTTTGAGGAATGGCTTTCAAGCTGCAGCTATAGGTCCGATTACGCGAGGCTCGTTTTATTGAGAGTTGTCCTTCACGATTGAGCGCTTTATTGTATGTCCTGATAGTGGGACAAATTTGCTGACAGGTGTGCAAAAAGGGAACATTTACATATTATAATAAAACCGATAACAGCATAAAGGAAGAAAGAAATATGAAACGATGTGTTCCGTTGGAACCCGCTGCGGAGGCTGTCTGCAATCAAAGCTCTATACCTCCGCTGATTTTTCAGATGCCGCCTGAGCAGGGCAGGAGGGTATTGGAGGAAATGCAGGATACGCCAGTATATAAATATCCTGCCGATATATCCTCAGTTTGTATCGATACTGGAATGTGGGGAAGTATCCCGGTATATTTTATTGCGCCCAAAGGTGAAAAAGTCAAAAACATTATTTTCTATATTCATGGCGCAGGTTGGGTGTTCGGCAGCTTTCATACGCACGAGAAGCTAGTCAGGGAGCTTTCGGCAAGGACAAATTCTCTGGTTGTATTCCCCGAATATAGCCGGTCACCGGAAGCGAAATACCCTACAGCTATAGAACAGTGCTATTATAGTCTTTGTCATCTAAAGGAAATCATCGGTGAGAGGTTTTTGTTAGCAAATGATGTCTCACTCACAGTGGCAGGCGACAGTGTTGGCGGCAACATGGCAATCGCCATGATTATGATGTCAGCCATGCGGCATGGCCCGTGTATCCACAAGCTGCTGTTATATTACCCGGTTACAAACGCCTGCTTTGACACTCCCAGTTACCATCAATTTGCAGTGGACTATTATCTGTACCGGGAAGGGATGAAATGGTTCTGGCGGCAGTATACAGCCTCCATGGAGGATAGAAACCAGATAACTGCATCTCCTCTTAGGGCGGGCAAAGATTGTTTGAAGTGTTTTCCTCCGACGATGATAATAAACGGCCAGGCGGATGTTTTACGCAGCGAAGGGGAAGCCTTTGGTGAAAGGCTTCGATGTGCGGGCGTGGAAGTAACGGCTTTGCGGGTGCAGGGTACTATCCATGATTTTGTGATGCTGAACGCTCTGGATCAGACGAACGCCTGCCGTACTGCTATGGATGCGTCAACCGAGTGGGTGAACCGTCATAATAAATAAGCAATTATAGAAATTTCAAACTGGACCTTGGGCAGTAAAAGCATTCGGAGAATGATTTCATTCTCTGGGTGCTTTTTTATGTTCGCCTTATGGTACGTTTCTAATGGGTAAGGGAAGGGCAAAGCGGAAACATGCATAAAGTCAGTCGCCGGGGCGCATGAAATTATGGTATAATATTGACACAGAAAGGCTTTGTGTCAACTTCTGATTCCATATGCGCTGAAGCGCATAAAATTGTGGTATAATACACTCAAGAATCCAGCATGTACCTTCAAGGATGGCAGAGCTATTTTGCTAATACGCAAATACGGTGGCTATTCCTTTCATAAATTAAGGAGCAATCAATATGGATAATCAACAAAAAGACACTATTTTATCATTGCTGAAAAATGATGAAATGAATAGGAAATTTACAAAAAACTATTGGTTCTCATACAAAGATTTCTTAGATCCAACCGATGATTTTACAGATTTCTCGTGTGAGCGTCTTGAAGGAAAACATGAATATATTGCTCTTATTGAAAATTTAATAAGCAAAGATAAGGCCGCTAAAATTTTTGTGCAGGTCTATGGATTGGAGGACAATGGGCAGGTTATTTGTGCAGATACTTTGATTGTTTTCAGCAGATTGTCACTTGTTGAGATTAAGCAAATTTTTAATGAACCAAAGGATATATTCCCGAGTGATATTGGAGAAGAAACGGATTTTTCGCAACCGACTTTTCTCATTGGTGATAATGGTGAGTTGATTCCCGGTACAAAGCTGTTCAATGACGGGCAGGCCGTTTACTATTGCTGGTGGGATTGATGATAAGGCATCAAAGTGCACGCCGGACCATTTGACGTTCTATGTATCGCCGCCGAGACAGATACTCTTATCAAATATTATAAGCGCAGGAAAACGGAAGGCGAGTAATCACACGCAGACTAAATTTAGAAGGGAGAAATGGATTATGCATACTATTCTTGAATTACCTCCGTGGGAACGGTTATTAAAAAGAATCGTCTGGGAGCAGTTGGGAAATGTAGAGGGAAAAAGGATTCTGGATTTCGGGAGCGGTGAGGGAATTACAGCTAACTATCTTGCGGAACGAAATCTTGTTGTGGCTGTAGAGCCTTCGGAGGAAATGCTTGGTAAAAGATGGGGGGATTATGAATATACACAGATTGTTGGGGACGCTTCCAAGCTTTCAGAGCTTGAAGACGCTTCGTTTGATATGATTATATGCCATAATGTTTTAGAGTATATTGATGATAAAGAGCAGGTTATCAATGAACTGCATCGTTTATTGAAGACCGGGGGGATTCTTTCCGTTATAAAGCATAATCGTGCAGGCCGGGTTATGCAGATGGCGGTTCTCCTTGATGACTTGGTAAAAGCAAATGAGCTGTTGGACGGAAAAGATGGCGAATCTTTAAAATTCGGAGCAATTAGATATTATGAAGACGATCAGATTACAGGGTGGAATAGAGGACTGAAGCTATTTGATGTATTTGGCATTCGCACCTTCTGGGACCTTCAGCAAAATCAGGAAAAACATGGAACGGAGGAATGGCAGAGCCAGATGATCCAGCTCGAGATGAGGGTATCTCAAATTGAGGAATTTAGAAAGATAGCTTTTTTTCATCATTTGCTTTTTAGAAAAGAATGACAATCGGTTTAGGGAGATAAGGGAACAAAGACCGCAGGCCTTTGAGAAATCAAGAGTCTGCGGTTTCTGATTTTGCCTGCAGGTTATATATTTATGTGCCATATTCAAATAAACATATTAAAATTTTGACGAAAATATTACATTTTTATGGTAAATTAAAAATATCTGTGGTATAATGTTGACACAGGAGGGCATTGTGTCAACTTCTCATTCCATATGCGCAGAAGCGCATAAGATTAGGGGTATAATGTTGACACAGGAGGCAATTCTACATGTCTGTTTCACGGATAGTTGGAAGCGGTTATAAATAACAGAAATATGGAAAAACGCAGAAGAGAATGGTGTCTGATATGATCGATTCGTTGTTTGATAAGGGTACGATGAAAAAGTTTGATGATTTAGCTAAAAAGCAAGCTGAATTAAATAATAAGAAAAGTGACCTTGTAAAAAAAACTATGTTAAAAATCGATACCGAAACATTAAAAGATGTTATAGGCGTTGTAAAAAAATATGGGCATCCGGATGAAAAGATATTGTCTGAAGAAATAGGAAGTAAATATTTTTCAGGGAACAGGTTAGACTTTGATGATTTAATGAATTTGGATAATCTGTACAAATCTAATTTTGAAAGGTTTTCAAAAAAGGATGCTGACAATGAATAATACAAGGTATTTCTTGCGAAAAAAGCATATGGGCGATATTGAACGGGAATTGACGGAGAGATTAAACCTGAGCTTATGCTTTAAAAGTAAAAGAGAAAGTATATATAAAAATAGCGAATTAATGGTTACATGTAAAAAAAAATATGTCTCAGTACTTGTTTTTAATGATAGAAATAAAAGTAAGCTTTCTTATATTGAAAATCTTCTTTGGTGAAGGAAAAGGTTCAAATGAATAAAAATATATCTGTTCTAAGCGTTGTGATTGCAATTATAATTGGGCTCAGGTGCATGCTGGACGGCAATAATAAGCTGGTATTTATTGTTGCAGGCATCAATATTGTAGCGATGGCGTTCGTACTGTATACAATCATTGAAAAGATTGTAGGTAACATAACAGATAAAATTAAAAAAAGTAACGTGCCGGAGCAGATCATCATCAGAGAAATAAAAAGTACGCGGTTTAAAATATGGGGGGTGAGTATAGGCGTCAGTGTCGTTGCAATTGTGTTATACTTATTGTGCTGCTGTTCAGGCCTGGGAAATGATATTATCTCTATCCTGGCATTGGGAATTTCAATATTGGACGATGAAATAGTAATGAAGGTTTCTGAAAATTATAAAATATGAGGTGAAGACGTATGGAAAAGGTAATAGAAGCGATTAAAGCTTATTATGAAAAAAATGAATGGAATTATGAATATGATGAAGAAGGTCATTTTTTTTCCTCGGGTATTAATATGGGAAATATCCTGGGAAACGTAAAAATGTATATTTATGTGGAACAAGCCAGTTACAGGGTGCTTTTGGTTTTAAACAGCAGGGTAGAAGAAAAATATTATAATACCGTGGGGGAATTTTTACATAGGGCAAATTTCGGTTTAAAAAACGGCAACTTTGAGATGGATTATAATGATGGCCAGATACGCTATAAGACCTTTGTCAAATTTAAGGATAGGGAAATATCCCAGGAAACCGTTGAAGACAGCGTAATGGTGGGGATTGCGATGATCGACAGATACGGGAAGGGCTTGTTGAAGCTTATGCTGGGCGAAGGTACGCCTCAAGGGTGTGTGGAGGAATGTGAAAGAAAAGAGGAATAGGAAATGGGAGTAGAAAATAGGGCGCTGAAATACGCGCCCTTTGGCAGAACAGGTATGGCTTACTCCGTATAGTACTGTGCCTGGGCAAACCACAGCTCGCGGTATTTGCCGTCGGCGTCGTCCAGAAGCTCGCTGTGTGCGCCGGTTTGGACGATCTGCCCGTTATCGAACACGGCTATCTTGTCGCAGAAGCGGCAGGAGGCAAGGCGGTGGGAGATATAGATTGCCGTTTTTTCGCCCGCAAGCTCGTTGAATTTGGAGTATACCTCATATTCCGATACCGGGTCCAGGGCAGCGGTAGGCTCATCCAGGATCATAAAGGGCGCGTCCTTGTACAGCGCTCTTGCCAGAGCAATTTTCTGCGCCTCGCCGCCGGAGATTTCGATGCCTTTTTTGCTGTAATTCTTGTACAGATAGGTTTCCGTTTTGTCCGGCAGGGCCGCGAGCCTTTCGCCGAACCCAGCCTGGATGAGGCACTCGTGGACTTTATCCGGGTCGTAGTCTTTGGCGGCAGCCACATTTTGTCCAAGAGTCATGGCAAGGAGGTTAAAGTCCTGGAAGACCACGGAAAAAATGGACATATATTCGTCATAGTCGTACTTTCGGATATCCACGCCGTTTAGGAGGATCTGCCCCTCCGTGGGGTCGTACAGGCGGCACATAAGCTTGATGAAGGTTGTCTTGCCGCTGCCGTTGGCGCCCACAACGGCAAGCTTTTCGCCTATCTTGAACTTAATATTTATGTTGCGCAGGGCGTAGGCTTCCGTGTTGGGATATTTGAAGGACACATTGCAGAATTCCACATAGTATTCGTTATCGTCCCGCTTTTCCACGGTAAGGGTGCCCTGGTACATGTTGTTGGGGATGTCAAAGTAGGAAAAGAACCGCTTCAGGTAACGACTGTTTACAAGCGTCATCTGTATCCCCGATACAAGGTCGGATATGGCGGAAATCAGTATCATCAGGCAGGACACATATTTGGCAATGGAGCCCACGGATACCGCTCCCTGTATCGACGCCGCGATTAGAATCAGGTAAGCGCCGTATTTTAAGAAATCCTGTAGGACCGTCTGGGGGAGGGCAAGCAGGGCTTTTTTTATGTTCATACGAAGCTGCCCGAGAAAGAAAACGAGACCGATTTCCGCGTTTTTATCAGCAATCATATCCGACATGCCATACAGGCGGATATCCTTTCCTGCGCTGTAATCCGTAATATAGGTCAGATATTTTTCGCCCAGGGTGTTGACATCCACACAAGCCGCATAATAGGCGGATTCCAGAGCGGCGCTTTTTGAATTGGAGAAGATACTGTACCCTGCCAGAAGCAGGACTCCGCCTGTGAGCGCAAGCTTCATCCCGGGGGAAACCGCGTCAAGGGAAAAGAAGGACAGTGTCATTCCCACAGAGGCAAAGACTTTTGTCAGGCTGGAGACGATCATATCTGAGAAAAAGATAATATAATACAGGTTGAATCCGGTCTGGCTCTCCATTTTGATCTGATTCCTAAGCAGTGCCGTATTTCTGTCCTCAATAGCTTCATAGGCAAGCTCCATGGCCTTTCGGGAATATAGCCAATCCTCCGCAAGGTACATGCGCTGGCTTGCGCGTTTTTCCACGGACAACAGCCACTGCCTCAGAAGCGACGCCAAAAAGGTCAGTCCCACGGTGAGCAGGGCATAGGCGGCAAGAGCCTTTGCGGATTTTCCGGCGATAAGGGCGTCTATCAGCCTGGCGGAAAAGTAAATGGGGATATAGGGAATCAGGGACTTGAGGACGGAGCCTGCCGTGCTGCAGACAGTAAAGGTTTTGTCAAGGTCAAAGAGGAGCCTCCAGCCCCGTTTTGTAATTTTGATTTGTTCGGACAGTTTCATAGTGTTTTCACCTCTAAGTGCTGTGCACGTCCTTTGCAAAGGTTCGCGGCATTAATGTGCGGGCGGATGTTGTTTCGGGCTTTCGTGAGAGCTTGGGCCGCCTGGGACCTGCGTTGTCAGCCGGTTTCATCCCGGTACCAGCAGCTCTGCATTTCGTAAAGAGACGCATATTTGCCGCCTGCGGCAATTAACTCCCCATGCGTTCCCTCCTCCGTTATGCGCCCGTTTTCCAGGTACAGGATTCTGTCGCAGAAGCGGGTGGAGGCAAGGCGGTGGGAGATAAACAGGGAGCTTTTGCCCGCCGCCATCCGGCTGTAGTTCAGGTAAATTTCATTTTCGGAAATCGGGTCAAGCGCTGAGGTGGGTTCGTCCAGCACCAGGATCGGAGCGTTTTTGTACAGCGCTCTGGCCAGCAGCAGCTTCTGCGCCTCGCCGCCTGACAGCTCGGTTCCGTCCTTGTTGATCTGCTTATCCAGCTTTGTCAGAATGCCCTGCGGAAGGGAATCGATTTTCTCGCCCAGTCCCGCGTCCCGCATGCATTTTTCAGCCAGCGCATAATCCGTAGCCTCCGGGGATTTACAGGAAACTGTCTCCGCAAGGGAATAAAAGGCGGTGCGGACGTCCTGGAATACCGGGGAAAACAGCAAATAGTAATCCTGCCGGCGGAATTCGAGGACGGAATGACCATCTATGAGGATATCTCCTCCGGTTGGCAGGTACAGACCGCAGAGGAGCTTTACCAGCGTCGTCTTTCCCGCGCCGTTTAAGCCAACTATCGCGATTTTTTCGCCCGGACGAATGGTAAGGCTTATGTCTTTGAGCGTATCTTCCCGGGCGCCCTCGTATCGAAAGTAAACATGCTCAAATTTGATTTCCGGTAGGGGAGATATCTTGTCTGCGGTTATTTCTCCGCTGCCGTCCTGTTCGGGGTATTCCAGATATTCCCGAAGGCTGCAGATGCTCAGACTGGATTTGTGCAGGTCGCTCCAGCCGCCCAATATTTTGCCGACCCAGTCGGCAAAGGTGGAGATGGCGGCAAAATAGAGCACAAATTTATCCGCGCTCAGTTCCCCTTTGACAGCCATGGATATCAAAATCGCGTAGGCAGCCCCGTCCCGGAGCAGAATGACCGCCAGCCCTGGTAAGCGGGAGAGGAAGGAATTTCTTTCCTGAATGCGGCTGAAGTCGGAATGCTCCTTTACCAGGCTGCGATAGATTTCCGTGAGCCATCCCGCCATGCCGTAGATACGCACGTCCTTGGCTATGCCGAAATCGCCCAGCTTTGTGTTTAAATATTCCAGCCGGGTGTCTATGTCTGCGCGTGTGGCGCGGTTTTTATAGGTCCAGTTCTGATAAGCGCGCAGGCTGAACCAGTTGATTACGGGCGTGAGGGTGAGAAGCAGTACCAGCCAGGGGCTTACAAAGGATACCACCGTACCGAACAGGGCATAGCAGATAACGCTTTCCGCCAGGGACCATGCCTGCCTGGGCAGGTCGTAGAGAGGCATGACGCCGTTCCACTGTGAGAGCGCCGTGTTTGCCCGATTGAAAAGGTCACGCATGGCCTTGTTCTCATATTGCTGGTAAAAGCAGTTCAGGGCTTTTTTGTGCAGCTCGGTCGTCACCCGGCAGCGGTAAAGTTCTTCTTTACCCGATATCAGGTAAGAAAACAGCTTTTGGAGTATTCCGCCGAGAAGCATGGCAAGCATCACGGCGCCCAGGGCCGCCGCAGCATGGCGGAAGGTCTGCCCGTCGGTTATCTCTGCCACTACTAAGGACGGCAGGTAAACTGTCCCGTAGCTTATTCCTGTGTTCACCAATATCTGAGCGGCACACATTAAAAAAACTTCCGGCGTATATTTGAGCTGGCGGGAAAAGCACCACAGTATGTTGGATGGCATAGATTTATAAGGTTTATTATCTGCGGCGTTTTCTTTTTTGTTTTTTTTAATATTATTTTTTATTTTCAAGACGGTTTCTCCCTCCGGCGCTGATAGGTTTACCCGGCGCGTAATGGGCAAACGGAGCCGGAAACTGATGCAATGCCCATATATATGATTATTTTACCCGGCAATTTTCCAAAAA
>CAJTPH010000016.1:10539-78620 GCA_910578215.1 uncultured Acetatifactor sp.
TTCGTGCACGAATTGCTGATTTTCGTACACGAATTACGTTTTTGACGGGTCCAGTGCAGGCACCAGAAATTCCGAGGTGAATGCGCCGTCCTCGCTGTTAAATTTATACCAGCCGCCGTGCCGGTCTATAATGTCGCAGGCACGTCTCAGCCCGAAGCCGTGCAGACCGTTTTTTTCGCTGTGAAAAACTCCGCCCAGCTTTTTCCTTTTTTTTCCGGCAGAGTTTATCATGGAGAAATACAGCATTTTTCCCTTCATGGCAATATAGATCCGCATAAAAGGAGGCTGGTCGGAGGATGCCAGACATGCCTCTATGGAATTGTCCAGCAGATTGCCTACAACGATGCTCAGCTCCACATCGGAAAGGGTTAGGTGATCCCGAACGTTTGCTTTTATGGTGATATCGATGTTCAGCTCCCTGGCATGGGCAATTTTGCCGGATAAAACGGCGTCAAGCGCCACGTTGCCTGTTTTCAGGAGCATGTCCACATGGGTCAGCCTTTTGTCCAGTTCGTCGATGCAGCTCACGGCGCGCTCGTATTCTTCGGCTTCCAGCAGTCCCTTCAATGTCTGGAGATAGTGGTGGAAGTCGTGCTTATAGCCGCGCATTTCTCTGTGAATGCTTCGCACCTCGTCCAGGTGCCTGGCGGACTGTTCGGTCTGCAGTTGTATTATTTTTAAAAAGGTTTTCTTTGTCATATCGGTTTTCTGCGGTCAGTGGGATCAGTTGTGCCGGATAAAGGCCCGGTTCAAATTGTCGTACTGCCCTCGGGACAGCGGCAGGACCGCGCCGCCCTCTAAGGTCACCGAGGTGCGTGAAATGCGTGTAATGTGCGTCAATGAGACGATATAGGAACGATGGATGCGGAAAAATGCGTCGGACAGCCTGCCTTCAAAAGCGGATATGCTTTCCTTGATTTTGTATTGAGCGTCTGAAGTGTAAACAGTGACGTAATGAAGAAAGGATTCCACATACAGGATTTTGTCCTCGGTCAGCTTTATGGATTCTCCGGCGCAGCTGATGATGACGGAGGCCGGCGCGTCCATAAGCCTTTTGGCTGCCCGCGTCAGGACAGAGGAGAGCTTGGCCTGTGCCACCGGTTTGACGAGGTAATGCAGCGCGTCCACTTCATATCCCTCGCCGATAAATTCAAAATGGGAGGTCACAAAAATGATCTCCGCCCGTCTGTCTGTCTCCCTTATTTTTTTTGCAAGCTCAATTCCATTAATGCCCGCAGAGGCATTGGCGCCTGCGGGCATTGTGTCGGATATAGCGGCCTGCATTTCTACGTCCAAAAGCAGGATATCAAAGGGATTATTTTGTTCATAGTCAAAGAGAAAGGCCTGCGCCGATGAGAATAATGCAATGTCTGCCGTATGGTTTTCCTGGTCCGCCCATGCGGACACCATGCTTTTTAACAGGGCAGCCTGTTCGGCCTCATCGTCGCAGATTGCAATTTTGTAGTTCATTTTCGTCTCCAAAGCGGTAATGCCTGTGTACAACCAAAGAAAACTTAATTTGTGGTGATGCATTTGCTTATAATGTCATAATAGTTGTTTCGCAGGATATAGGCGCTGAACAGATATCTGTTTTTTACGTCCAGCTGCTTTGCCGTCATATAAGCATCCTTTTCTTCCTGTGGAAGCTCCTTCAGCCATGTGGTGGTCTTCTCTTTTCTGTTGTAGGCGACGGTATCGGAAACAAAGCTCTTGTCGTTGCAGATCACAAGCCCTTCTTCGTCGGAGAAAATATCCCGTCCGGCATACATTCTGGAATCGTAATCAAATCCGAACAGATTCAGCAGGGTGGGAAGGACATCCACAGAGCAGCAGGCCTTGTCCACTATGACAGGCTCCTCCATTCCGGCGTTCCACAGGATCAGGCTGTTGCGGTAAACGTCCAGATCGCCGGACAGGTCTTTTCCTGCAAGCTCGTTATATTGCTCCTGGGTCATTCCGTAGGGATAATGGTCCGCGCTGAGGCAGATCACCGTGTTTTCCAGCTTGCCGGCAAGCTCCAGCTGCTCCAGCAGATACTGCAGAGCCTTATCCACCTCGATATGGCAGGCGATATATGCCTGAGCGTTTTCGGACATATCCAGTCCCATTACGGCATCCTTGTTTTGCCTTGCCATTCTGTTGCCCGTAAAGGAGTAATTCACATGACCGGACACCGTCATGTAATAAACGTGGAACCGGTCGGCGTTAATATATTCGGGGATGGTTCCTACCATCATGTTGTAATCGGATGCGGGCCAGGCTTCGGGGTTCTCCATGGGGAAAAGGTAGTTATTCCACATCGCCTCAGAGATTCCGTCTTTTTTCAGCTGTGCCGTATCTCCAAGCTTCGACGCCTTGAAATCATATCCCAGATTCGGATGTGTCAGGTGGCGGTCGTAATAGGAGAGGTTGTGGTCGTGATATCCCCAGCTGTACACGCCTTCAGCGGCAAAGAAGCGGGGGAGTGTATACGGCATATAATTGGCGGCACTTTTCTTCATGCTGCGCTGGCCGTCCGGAATCAGACCGGTGCAGTTTACATATTCGCCGTCGCTGGTGCTTGTCTGCCAGAGCGGCACATAGTAGTTGTTAAATATAAAGGAGGAATTCAGCATTTTATACAGGGTGGGAGTTAGATCTTCCCTGACCGCATAGGTGGAAAAGCCCTCCGCCGTCAGGTAGATCAGGTTATAGCCCTTGAACATCCCGGTGTATTCGTTGCGGTTGGTGGGGGTCAGCCCTGCAATGTACTCCGCCAGCCATTTGGTTTCTTTATTGCCCTGGGACATTGCCGCCAGCTGCTCCATATCGATTTTCCAGGCATTGGGCGAGGTATCGGGCTCCTGCTCATGCACCTCCGAAGGGTTGTTTACACTTATGTCAGGACCGGAGGGAATCTGCCCTTCGCCGCCCGGCATTATGGTGTTCATATTAGGGCGGAAATTGTTGATAGCGGTCCCCGCAACCTGTCCAAGGAGGCTGTTTGTCTCCTGCTTACCGTTTGGCTGGGAGTTATTGTCGGCGCGCTGGGTGCTGCGCCTTGCAATTGCGTCTATCTGGCTTTGTATCTCGTACCAGCCGTCCCGCTGAGCCATGGTGAGGACGCCCATGTTCTGCATGACCGTTTCCGGATCAAAAAATTCCAGGTAATCCTCGGCGTAGGTGGTTTGAAGCATGTTGCCCACTGCCATGCAGCACACACAGTATAGCAGGGCAGTCCATGTCCCCAGCCCCAGGCGGAGCTTCTGGATTCCTTCCAGGGGGAAGGGATGCCAGGTTTTATGCCTGTGCAGCATTATCCCTATGGCAATCAAAGGAAGCGCAAGCATGAGCAGCAGGGGAAGGGTGCGGACAATGCCTGTCAAAGCCTCGCGCCAGTAATTGCTCAGTGCGTCCTGCCCGTTGTTGACTGCTATGCCGATTCGCAGGGGCTGTCTGAAGATTCTGTAATATACGGCCTGGGCCGCAAACAAAAGATATTCCGGCACCGTCAGTATCCAAAAGACCCTTCTACGCCATTTCTTTTGCTGTACGCCGCTTATCAGAGCCTGAATACAGGCAATCAGCGCAATCAATCCGAGGGTGAACACGGGATTGCCGCCTTTGAAGCCGAAGCATCCGAAATGGAAAACGATTTCCATATACAATAAAATTCCAGCGTAAATAATCCAATAAAACATGAGCTTTTATCATCCTTTGTGTTTTTGTTTTTCGGTTATGGTGTTATAGTATATACCATTTTGGTATTTGATATAAATATACATCAAATACCAACAACAGACAATAGTACTTTAAGAGAATGTTGCATCAATGTTGCATCATTTTTCTAATTTTGCCCTGCCGCAAAAATTAATTTTTTCCAAAGAAGGCGCTTTTGCCGGCAGGCAAGAAAGCAATACAGGAAAAGACAGGGGAAGAAATTTATTATATTATATAATTACTGTACGGTCAAAAATGAAGGAAGGAGAAGGAGAAATGTCAACTATAATCAAGAAGGAAATAGAAACAGAGCAGGAACTAAAGGAGGTTTTAGAATTGTGCTATGATATTCTGACCGTAAATGCTCCGGAATTATATGGCTATGATGCATGGCATAAAAGATTTTTAGACGGATTACAGCCCTTGGTATATGCCATGAAGGATGAACAAATAGTCTCGGCAATTTTGGGACGGGCAGAGAATAAGAACAGTCTGGTGATTGGTTTTGCAGCATGTCGTGAAAACTACAGGAGACAAGGCATAACAAAGGAGCTTTTGGGATATTTTGAAGACATAGCAAGAAAAAAGGGCTTTAAATGTATCTCATTAGGATCTGAGGAAGATGCATTTTACGAAAAATGCGGTTACAAAATAATTTCTCAGGTTCATGGACAAAACATTTTTCAAAAGAAATTATAATTATCAGGAGGCACCCGAAGCGGCGAGGATGGAGTTGAATGATTTTTTAGGCAATGCGGAGAGGTTTATCGCAGGGCATCTGCAGGACGAATTTACTCTTGAAGATATATCCTGTGCCTGCGGCTATTCGCCTTTCCATTTTGCACGCAGATTCAAAGAGGAAGCACATAAGACCGTAATGGAATATGTTCGCGAAAAACGTATTCTTGCGGCGGCCGAAATGATAAAAACCGGTTCCGGAATATGCGCTGCGGCGATGGAGTACGGTTTTGAAACTCACGCAGGCTTTATCAAAGCGTTTAAGGCCGCTTTCGGCTGCCGGCCCAGAGACTATGCCGCACATTGCTGCGGCGAATATTGGAAAGGATTTGAAAATATGAATAATTCTAAAACTGTAATCAGACCTGTGACACTTGATGACGTCAACGACCTGTGGGAAAATGTCTACAGCGCGATGACGCCGAAGGAAATTACCGAGGTTAAAATTAAGCCCGCCATGGAGAGAGAGAAAAACCATACGGGCATCGAGCTTGCGGCGGAGGTTGACGGGACCGTTGTCATGACGCTTCCCATGAGTAAGCCCTTTTGGATTCCCCTGGGATTTCTGTGGGACAATAATTATGCTGCCAGAGGAGACGGCAGGGACGAGCTGATGAAGGCACTGCTTGAGGAAATGAAAATCAGGTGCAGGGATATGGGCATTCAGACGCTGGTTTCTCCCCAAAGGGTCGGAGACGAAGGCGTCAAGGCGTTTGCCGAATTGGGCTTTAAAGAGGCCTGGGCATCTGAGGAGTGGGTTTATCTTGCAATGTCCGTATAACGTTTATACACAAATATAAAAAAACAAATAAACATATGGAAAGAAAAGCGCCGCCCCTGTTATGCAGGGGCGGCGTCTGCCGTCATTTTCTTGAGTCAGTGTAGATCCTGATGCCGCTGTCCTCCGGAAGGTTCTCCAATATGGTGTTTTTTCCGCACCATACAGAATAAATGTTTTTCAGCTCAAGCAGGGGAGTGAGGCTGGTAACATTGTTGTTGGAGATATCCAGAAACTGCAGTCCGGGCAGTTTTGTCACGAAGTCAATGCTGTCCAGATTGGCAGAGCTCACGTACAGCTCTGTCAGATTGGGGAAGTTATCAAAAAAATCATAGTGCTCGGACAGATAAATCTTATCTCCGTTGTTGTAGGAAGGGTCCCGCAAAATACGGACGTCGCACATGGAGAGTACCTCAAGGTTCGGATTGGGTGATACGGCGTTAAAGTCTATACCCACCTGACAGTCATCCATATACAGGTATTTCAGGGTGGGAATGGAGAATATTTCCTCCATGTTTCCAAAGACATCCGTGCCGCTGATATCAAGTTCTTCCAGGCTGGGCAGCTGCGTCAGCGGCGCAAGTGATTCGGTAAGACCCCAGAAGTCGTCTATTTTCAGCCATGACAGCTTAGGCATGGCGGTGAGGACATCCAGGTGCTCGCTTCCGCAGTGCTTCAGTACCAGAGTCGTGATATTTACCGCATCGCGCAGGGGGGATATGTCATTTACGTTATCCAGGGACAGGTAGGTTAGTCCCGTCAGGTTCTGGAAGGAGGGCAGCGTCGCATTCTGGTGGAACTTAAGCGTCAGGTAGGCGAGGTTGTTGAGTTCGCCTATGGGAGAGTGGTCTGCTATCTTGTAATTTTCATTCAGTATGAGGTTCGTCAGCATGGGGCAGGAGGTAAGTGCATTTATGTCCTGGACCTGGGACTCCTCTATGATCAGGTAAGTAAGGTTTGGCATCTGCTTGATGAAGTCGATGGTTTTCAGCTGGGATGAGGAAATGCTGAGCTCCTCCAGCTGCGTCAGGGACATCAGAGCACTGTAGTCGGTCAGGTCCTTGCAGCCGTCAAGGTACAGCCCAAGCAGGTCGGGGAAGGACTTCAGGGCGGATATGTCTTTCAGGTGGTCGGCCTCCACAGTCAGATAAAGCAGGTTCGGAAAGCTGGAAAGGTCGTCCAGGGTAGCGCTGAAGCTCCAGTCATATGTGCCCAGGTCTATTATATTCTCGGGGTGGGGAACATATTTTGCGAGTTCCTTCACCGAGTTTTTGGAATGAATGGCATACAGATTTTCAAAGCCAGTCAGGTCTCCGGGCACAAGCATTTTATCTTCCACATAGAGCTGCTCCAGATTGGGAAAGCACTTAAGGTCCGACACATCCAGATGGTAGGAGTCCGAATAGTATAAATACTGGGTTTCTCCGTGATCTAACTGATAATAGACGATGTTATCATCTTCGTTCACCCTTAGGGCAGTGACAGCGGCGTATTCCTCCGCGGTGATGACCCGGTAGCCCTTTCCGTACACAGTCTCTATAAAACCGATGGCAAAGTCGGAATCTGGAAGCACAACGCGGGCGGGCGTTCCGGTATCGGGGGCAGCGGTTGCCGTGGAGCCTGACGGGATGATGGGGTAGGATATGCTGGGAAGCGAAACCGAATAATCCATGTCTGCCACGCTGTTATTTTTTGCGGTGATGATCTGCACGATATCCACGATGCCGTTTCTCACAGATCTGGAGGATAATGCGATCAACAGGATTGATCCGATAGAAACCAGCACCGCCTTGACGGACTTCTTGAAGCCGGAAGGCTTGCTGCCGGGCTGGGAATCGCTGCTCGGCGCCCTGTAGGGACCTGGCTGGGACGCATTGCCCGAGGAGCTGTAGGGGCCTGGCTGGGGCGTGCTGCCATAGGAGCCGGAGGGGAATGTACTGCCTGTGGAACCGTAGCTGCCGGGCTGGGAACCGTTTGCGGAGCCTGTGGATTCGCTTTGGCTTCTCAGATAATATCCGCAGTCCTTGCAGGCCATCCGGCCGTTGATCATTTTGAGCTTTGTGCCGCACATAGGGCATTTTTGTGTTTTTTCCGCCATTTTCTTTCTCTCATTCTGCTGTGGGTACACAGCGTTTTTTATTTCCGCCAGCAATGCGTCAGGGGACCGTGCTAAAAGCCAGCCAGGGGCCGGCTTGATCTTCATGGAAAGCCATTGCATACGGAGCCGCGTTTTTTGTTAAATAATATTTATTATACTAAAAAACGCTTCCTGTTTCAAGTACTATCATACGTCCTTCCGGTTCGGTTCTTCCGGTTCGGAATGCAGTCCTTCCTATTCAAGGTGTTGTCTTTTGACCCGGGTATCATGTCATAAGTGTATCTGCGGAAAATTTCTGTGTGATTTCAGTTGCAAACCCTTTGCGATAGTTATTATAATATTAATTGTAGGTACGGCTATTTTTTTGCATTTATGATTGGATATTGTGCCGGCAGGATGGAGGAAAAAAGATGAGATTTGAACCGAAGTCGTTAGATTATGATTTGAGCCCGTATACAGGGCTGACGAGGGAGAGCTGGCTGGAAGCGGGCAGATATATGCTGGAGGGTATTTTCCGGAATATCGGGGACTTTCAGAAGCCGGTGATAATGCCCAGAAGGGAGACGGAGATTACCTATCCTCATCTGAAGGCGTCGCCGGAGACGCAGAGGACCCAGCGCTGTGCAGAGGTGTTTGAGGGGCTGACCCGGACCTTTTTCATAGCGGCGCCCATGATCGCCAGCCAGCCTGATTTAAGGGTCTGCGGGTATTCCTATACGCTGGCGGAATATTATAAAAATCAGGTGCTGCGCGTCTGTACCAGGGGGGACGAGCTGTATGTGGGAACCTATGAGGATCAGAGGATGACTGTGGGGAGCAGGGACAGATACCGCGCGTTCCAGCAGACGGTTGAGACCTGTGCGCTGGTGATCTGCCTGTGGATCAGCAGGGAGCAGATCTGGGACACCTGTACGAAGGAGGAGAAGGACAGGATAGCGGCGCTGATCGGAGGCTATGCCCATGAGAGCACGGTGCCTCAGAACTGGCGGCTGTTTAACATGCTGGACATGGCGTTCCTGCATATGGAGGGGTATCCCATAAAGGAAGCCGTCATGCGGGACCATGCCCAGGCAATCTTAAATTTTTACGCAGGGGACGGCTGGTACAGGGACGGTCATTCCTTTGACTATTATTCCTGCTGGGGCTTTAACGTGTACACGGCGTTTTGGAACAGGTGGTACGGGTATGAGCACGAGCCTTACATAGCGGCGAGGTTTGAGGAGTACTCCAACCGGCTTATGGAGACCTATGGGGACTTTTTTGACAGGGACGGCTGGACCAATATGTGGGGGCGCAGCAATATTTACCGGAATGCGTCCACCAGCGCCTTTGACGGCAATCTGATGATGAGAGGCGGAAAGGCAGACCCGGGGCGGGCAAGGCGCATCTGCTCGGGTTCCCTGATGCAATTCCTGGGAAGGGAGGATTTTCTGTGCCAGGGGGTGCCTGCCCTTGGTTTTTACGGGCAGTTTTCGCCTCTGGTACAGGGCTATTCCTGCGCGGAGTCTCCCTTCTGGCTGGGTAAGGCGTTTCTTTGCCTGCACCTGCCGGCGGACCATCCCTTTTGGACGGCCAGGGAGAACAACGGCACATGGGAGCGGCTGAAAAAGGATGAGGTGAAGGTGACCGCGCTTGACGGTCCGGGGCTGTGCTTTTCCAATCATGAGGCAAACGGTGAGACGGTTCTGCGCACCGGCAAGGTGAATAAGCGCGCCGGAGATGAGCATGGGATGTGGAATTATTCCAAGCTCTGCTATAACACCAAATATCCCTGGGAGTCCGCGCCTGCGCCGGATGTGGAGTCCCAGCAGTATGTGCTCAGGGACGGAACGGACGGGCGCGTGGAAAAGGCAAACGTCACCTTCTGGGCAGGGGAACGGGAGGGCGTGCTGTACCGCAGGCAGTATTTTGACTACGGGCCGGAGCGGGAAAGCCACTGGACCCAGGGAATCAACCTTGCGGACTTCCCGGTGCCGGGCGGAATCGTTAGGGTGGACAGGCTGAAGCTTCACAGGGCGCCGGTTACGATTACGCTGGGAGCCTATGGCTTCCCGGACAACGGCACGGAGATTACGGAAAAGACCTGCGGCAGCGGGAAATGTATTATTTTAAAAGGAAAGGACGCCGTGGGTAGGGAGAAGCAGCTTGCTATGACGGTCTACGGAGGCTGGCAGAAGCTGGAGCTTTTGCACAGTACCGGAACCAATCCGGACTCGGAGAGGTCTTTGGTGGTTTTTGCCGCCATGGAGCGCAGGCAGCATTACGGCGGCTTTGAGCCCTATGTGCTGATTTCCCAGGTGATCACAAGGGAGAGCGCAGAGGAATTCGCGCAGGAGGAGCTGTTTCCCGTTGACCAGGTGGTTTACACGGACCCGGAGGGAACGGGAAGCTTCGGGCCTGTCACATTAAAAATGAAGGACGGAAGCGTTAAGGTCATAGATTTTGAAGGTATGGAGGGGCGGCTGACCCTGTGATACGGCGTGACAGGGGCTGCTGCAGCTTTGTTTTGCAGCAGCCCCGGGTTTTGTGTCTGCGTCCGCCCGTGTGCCGTAGGGCGCCGTATTTTTATTCCCGCGGGCAATGAGCCAGGCGGATGCGTCAGCAAATCCCACTGAATCTTGTATATGTTTTTCTTAGTGCGACAGCCCCTTTAATTAAGCGGGACGGACAGTTATGCGTACCGTGGTTTTCTCTGGTATTACTCCGTCGTCCGCTGCAAATATGAGGTTATATTCCCCACATTGGGAGAGGGCAGGCGTCCAGAGGAATAATTTTTCCGACGGGTCGAACGATGCGCCCTCCGGCAGGCTCTCGCAGGAGAGGGTGAGCGTCACCGCCGCACCCTTGACACTGTGGTTCAGGCGCTGCTGTTCGTTGTAGATCATCCCGTCGTCCGCCCGGTCGGAGATGTCCGTGGCAGGATTGCGGACGGACAGCCGAAGCTCCAGGGTTTCGCCCGCGGCGACGGACACCGGGGCAACGGGGCGGATAAAGGGGCGGTGTACCGTCAGCGGCAGCGGGTAAGCATCCGTGTCCACCGCAAAGGAATAGCCTGTTTCCCGGCAGGGGACGGTGGGGTAAGCGTACAGGCTGTCCGGGGGCGTGCCCGGAGCGGGGGCGTGAATGTGTATTTCCGCTATCTGCGCCTGAACGGTGCCGGATTTAGCCGGGTTATGCCCGCAGGATGTACTGCGGCCGTCAGACTGAACCGGATTATGTCCGCAGGATGTACTGTAGCCGTCGGACTGCTCCGTGCGGCGCTGGGGCTGAACCGGGTTGGGGCTGGGCTGTGCGGCGTCCGTATGCCATGTGCGGATAACGGGCGGGCTTACAAGCTCCAGCCCTGTGACCGTGGTGGTAAAGTAGGGCTGCTCCGGCACATTCTCCGCGTTGGTGTGTCTTCTGCAATGGTGGGTGACGGCGGCGATGGGAGCGATGCCCTCCGCACAGCCCGCTGTGAGACCGTCCAGCCGCACGCCGTTTATATCGTCCAACACGCAGACGTGCCTGCCGTCGGGCACCTTGCAGGAAATGCTGATATTTTTCAGGCTCAGACCGTCCACATGCCTTGCAAACAGCCCAAAGGCGGGCAGGATGCCCCAGTTGCTGGGCTCGGGATAGACCTCCGGAAGCTCCGGCACATTGTAGGGGTCGTTTTTCCATCGGTTGTTTTCCGGGTCCCAATCTGCACGGGGCAGCAGCCCTTCGTTTTTTAAGAAGAAGGTGTTTACAAGCCAGGGCAGGCTCTGCACATGCTCCCTTGCATGAAACTGAGAGAATTTCCACTCGGTATTAAGCTGGCGCTGCTCTATGGCATGTTCCATGGTAAGACCACCTCTGTACTCCACGGAAATATTTTCCAGTACAATGTTCTTCAGGTGAGAGTCCGTTAGGCCCATAAGCAGAATGGGATAGCGGGGGTCGGCGTTTGTGATTTTTATGTTGCTGATGCGCACGTTTTCCACTCTTGCCAGCTCCCCGCAGCCCACGCCGTTGGCATAAAGGGGCAGATCCCTCGCCGGAATCTCTGCGGAAAAGTCGGGTTGGTAGGAGCCTGGAGAACCGTCTCCCCGGGAGTCCTGTCCGTGGGAAGAACCGTCCCCCCAGGGCTGCCAGCGCTTTAAAAACATGTGACCGTCCCGCTCCTCGTAATTTGCCGGGTTACATGTGACGGGGGCGTCGGGGTCCACGATCTCAAAGGAGGAGTGCCCGTCCACCGTAACGGTTTTTGTCCGGTTGTAATGGGGGGTATATCTGGCGGCGGGATAGCAGTGCCAGCCCGGAGCGTTCGGCAGTATCCAGCCTCGGTTGTCCATGCGCACGTCGGACTCCCCGGCTGGGTAGGCTGTGGAAGCGCTGTTTCCCGTCACCGGGAACCTGCCTCTGTCGCCTGCCCTGATAAAGACAGGAGAGCTTGACACATTGTCCAGCTGGCAGTCCTCAAAAATAACGTCCGTCAGGGAAGAACAGTCCACCGCTTCCATGGCGAAGCCGCGGGAACGGTCGAAGCGGACCCGGCGGATGGTCACCAGATGGTAACCGCAGGTGGACTCCGTGCCGAACTTCACGCGTCCCGTGGGACCGCAGCGGTCCTGTGCGATCAGCTTGTCTCTCGTGTATTCCCCGGCGTAGACGCTGCCTGCGTCGTAGCCGCTGACCACGCAGTCCTCAATCAGCACATTCCGGAGAGGCTTAAAGATGCCTGCGCCGAAGGAGGCCTTCAGGCACAGCCCGTCGTCGGTCAGGGAGTTGCAGGTGGTGTTCAGGACGGTGACATCCTGGCAGCAGTCTATATCGAAGGCGTCCCTGGTGGTATCCACCAGCACCCGGTTCACATAGAGATTTTCGCATCCCTCGGCAATAATGGCAAAGTGCCCGCCGATGGTTACGGAAAAGTCCTCAAAAACAATATTTTTGCAGCGCACCAGCGCCAGCCCCTTGTTGCCGAACCATTCCCCGCGGTGTCCTCTTGCCTGACGGCTTTCGGGCTCCCGGGGGTCGCCGCCTTGAAGGACATATTCAAGGATGCCTCTCTCATCGTCAAATCTGCCGCCGGTAAAGAGTCCTTTGCCGTAAATCATAATATTTTCCAGGTCGGCGCCGTATACCAGGCTGTTTGCAAAATAAGAGTGCCCGTGGTCCTGCAGCCCCAGGTAGGGATTGATTTCCGGCTCCCCATAGCTGCCGCCCTCGCCTGCCGGTTTTTCCCGGGGAGATTTTCCGGGAGGGCAGGGGAGGTCGGGCTTAGCCGCCGCGATCACCGCGCCCTCCTCCAGGTACAGGTTTACGTTGCTTTTTAACAGAATTGTGTAGGTGTAAAAGGTTCCGGGGGGTATTGTCACCGTGCCGCCCTCTTTTGCTGCCGTGCAGATGGCGCGGTTGATCGCCTCGGTGTTCCGGACCGGCGGATTCTCCGGTTTTGCACCGAAGTCGGTAATGGGAAAAAGTGCCTTTTTGTACAGATGCGAGGGGCGGACGGAGGCGCCGGAGGCCTCCGGGATAACATAGGATGACATAAGCTTATACCTCATTTAAGTCTTGTTGGGGGGCGGCCTGACAGTCTCCGTTTTGACCAATGAGCTGTCCATGGATAAAACGCCATGGGGCATTGGAGCGCTGTCAGGGCGTCGTTTTTGCTCTGATAATGTCATTATATATTATTTTAAGGAGAATATCTACAATATTTCATGGAAATTACCTTGCAAAAGTTGCCGTTCCGCATCAAATCCGTGAAAAACGACGAAGCCTACTTTACATTTATTACTAAAAGTTGTATACTTATTACACTATATTGACCGTGTAATTAAAGAAAACAGGTCAGGATAGACAATGTTAAGGAGGAAAAGAGATGAAAAGAAAATTTCTAGGGAAAAAGAGCAAAGTCATGGCACTGGCTCTTGCTGCGGCAATGGCTTTTCCTATGTTGCCGGCAAGCTCCGTACAGGCGGCTGAGGCAGGCGCTTCCATCTATACGGATGAAGCGGAGCTTCCCGCAGGCTGGTCTGTCAGCTCAGGGTCTGTTAAGGGCGTAGACGCTGATAAGGGCGGCAATACTTCCAACAAGCTTGCTTTGGCAGGCAAGGCAAAGGCGGATTATAAGCTGGCTTCCGCAGTGTCCGCAGGAAAGGTAACGCTGGAGTATGAAGTGTTCAACGAAGGCGTGGCAAATGCAATGGTTGTTTATGACAGCGACGGCAAGGCTCTGATCAATGTCGGCGGCGCAGGCAGCGGCAACATGAATATCATGCCCGGCTATGCGGACGGCGCTGCTTCAGGCACCGAGTACGCAACCAGCGGCAAGGTATTTACATGGGTAGGCGGCAGTAAGGCAGCATGGAGAAAGGTAGCTATAGAGATCGACCTTGACAAGTCCAACAAGGACGGCGTTTTGAGCTTCACTCTTAACGTATATGAGCCCGACGGCGACTACAAGGGAAAGGATACCAAGTGGAAGCTCTTTGCGGCAGAGGATACGGAAAACGGCCAGAAGAGAGACGGACAGTTCACTCAGGCGAATACATACGTTAAGCCTTTGGGCAACAACAAGGGCGGCAATATCGTAGATGCAGGCACCCATGCAAACGGCGCTGCTACCCCTGGAATTACAAAGTTCAGCGTAGCAGGTATCCAGCTTGTATCGGCAGGCGAAGGTCCTTTCTATGACAATATGGTTCTTACCGCAGGCGAGGCAGCTTCCGGCAACGAAAGCACTCCTGCACCCAGCGAGAATACTCCTGCGCCCAGCGCAAGTACCCCCGCTCCCAGTGCAAGCACTCCCGAACCCAGCAAGAGCACTCCTGCCCCCAGTTCTTCCGGCACGATCTCTGCAGACGGAACATATACCGTACAGAGGGGCGACACCCTTTACGGCATTGCAAAGAAGCTTCTGGGCAACGGAAGCAGATGGATTGATATCTATGCTTTGAATTCCGCAACCATCAAGGATGCAAAGCAGATTTTTGCAGGTCAGGTACTGCATATTAACAGTGTGACAGGTTCTACCGGTCCGATCGTGCCCCTTCCTACTCCCGCACCTTCCACCGGAGATTCAACCGCTGCAGTACAGGGCGAGGTTAAGAATCTTGCAGTCTCCGCACAGGGCTCTCACGACTTCACAAAGCAGCAGAGAGTTCTGAAGGCATCTCTTACATGGGACGCAGTAAGCGGAGCTTCTTCCTATGATATTTACAGAGACGGCGCTAAGATCGGCACCGCTTCCAGCAATAAGTTTGAGGATACTGCTTATGACGTAAACGGCAAGGTTGAGTATGCAGTAGCCGTAGCTGGATCTTCCAGCAAGACTTCTATCTCTGTAACCCAGGTTGGTTATGACATCACTCTGACTCAGGTACAGAAGGATAAGGACAAAAATGATGTAACTCCTACAGCTGCAAAGGGATACACACCCGTAGTTGTACGCGGCAAGAAAGAAGAAATCACAGGCTCTGTCTATGAGAAAGGCAAGACTGCCGGTTTTACTGTCAGTGTTGAAGGACGTTGGAGAATGAACGAGTGCTCCACACTTGGTTATACGTCAAGCGACCTGAGAGGCGGCGAAGTTCTTACTACCAAAGACTCAGGTGTTACATTTAAGGCAGATGTTGCAAACGGCACCTATGATGTATGGGTACTGACAGGCGATCTGGATGCTAAGACCCAGGCTTCCTCCGTTATTACCGTAAACGGCGAGTCTCAGACTCTGATTGCGCCCGAGAAGGCAACGTTTACTGAGGGCAATTTCACCGCAAAGGTTACTGACGGCGTGCTTACCATTGAGGTTAAGGGCACCGATGATCACCTTGACTGGGGCAGACTGAACGCAATTATCATCACTTCTACCAAGTAGGATGATTTTGCCTGCAGCCTGGCGGTAATATGCAGTCAGGCATAAAGAAGTATCAAATAAAGCAATATAAACAAAGAGCGTCTGCTCTCCTGTTTCGGCGGGAGGCGGACGCTTTTGAATCTTGAATGCTATGACCGGGAGCGAGAGTATCTTATTTTCGCTGCCGGTTTTATTATATAAAAAATGAACCAAATATAAAGTTATGTCGAATATAGGGTGAACAGGCAGAGGAGGTGAAACAGTGGATGCAAGAGAAATAGAAAAATGTATCGATGATTTCGGTACGGATATTTATAGATTTTGCCTGAAGCTCTGTGCGGACAGGGCGGATGCCGAGGATTTATATCAACAAACCTTCCTGAAAGCGTTAGAAACAGAATGGACGCTTGACTGGGAGAGAAACCCGAAAGCGTTGTTTTTCTCTTTAGCTCATAATCTTTGGAAAAGCGACAGAAGAAAACAAGCACGCCGGAACAAAATTCTTCCCTGCAGCAATTTTGATGATGAAACGGAAACGGTAATACATTCTGAAGAAAGTATTCAAGAAGGTTATCTTGAAAAAGAATTGATTACAGAAGTCCGCCGAATCATTCAAACTCTCCCGGAAAAATTTCAAGTACCGTTGATATTATTTTACCTTTCCGATTGTCCCATAGAGCAGATAGCGGCCATAATAAAGAAACCGCCCGGTACCGTAAAAAGTCGATTGTTCAAGGGAAGAAGCTATCCGGGCTTCTATGAAAATTACCGATGTTCCGGCCCCGGAGCTGAATAGGAAGCTCAAAGCGGCTCTGTATCAACAAGAGGCCGTCCTGCGAAAACAGCCTGTTACACATAAAATATCACTTTGGTATTTGCCGATGGTTTTAAATTTGATAACTTTTTCCTTGTTGGCTCTTTTTGCTTTGATAATGATTGAAAATATTTATTTATCTTACTTTGCCTCCGGTATCTGCGTTTATTTTGGCGTGGCTGGTATATTGCTTACCGCAGTGGGCGTAAAAAGAGGAAACATTAAAGAGGAAATCATAATCCGCATTGAGAAAAGAGGTGTGTTGGCATGAATAATACAAAGAAGAACAGGCTTCCGCTTTATATTGGTATCCCGGCTATCTTATTGTTGATTTTTTTACGGTTTGGCATTTATTTTATGAAAAGCCATGGCTTCAGCGGTCTTTCCAAGCTGCTCCCCGTCCTGCTTCTTTGCTTTATACTTTTTGCATTGTGTACCGCTGTTTTCTTTGCAGCATGGGTATATCAGGATTGTAAAAGGCGAGGGGACGACCCGGTACTGTGGGCGATTGTAGTTTTTGCAGCCACACCCTTTATGGGACTGCTGATTTACTTTCTGCGCCGTTCAGAAATCAAAACGATCTGTCCGGCCTGCGGACAACGAATTTCATTAAAGGCAAAATATTGCGAAGAATGTGGAACACATATCAAAAGGGAGGATTACAGTGTTATGGAAAAACAAGGAACGCATAACTTAAAATTCATTATTGCCGGTATTGTGAGTATGGTGCTTATGCTGGTATGCTTGACAGGATTTATCGTCAGTGCGGCCTCCGGAAAGGGTATCAACACAAATGCTGCTTCAGACGATCGAGTATGGAACTTAGGTACAATCAGTATGAATTATAACACTTATCTGGATGATGTTTGGAAGCTGGATTTTAAGAGAGCCAGCGAAGGATTTGTGGAAGAACAAAATATGACCATTGCAGATGCAGACGCTCAGCTGCTTTATGCCGATATTTTTTGTGGGACAGTACCGGACGGAGCAACGCTTGTCTTGTGGCTGGTACAGGGAGATACGGCAAAGTCTGTCGATGTCACAAGCCTTTCCGAACCGCTGGTATATCCTTTGAACGAATTTGAAAATGGCAAAATTCACGTCAGATTGCAGATCAATGGCGTTGAAAATACCGTTTCGGAAATTTATATTCAATAATCGGCAAAGCCGGTCTGGGCTGTCAACGGTTCGGATGAACGGCGCATTTAAACTGCACCCCAAAAGCTGGGTATAAAGACCCGCTGACGGAGGTGCATTTTAATTATAATTAACTAAAATATAAAATAAGTAAGGCGGTAAATAATAATACCGTCAGTGCGCTTGGTATATATGGAAGAAAAAGGCATTTTGGCCAGGGCAGTGAAACTCGGAAAAAAGCGTGGAGCTTGGCATGGAGCCTGCTGGGGATAAAGCCGGTTTTATCGCAATGCACATAATCAACGCAAAAATGGGCACAAATATGGGGCAGGTTCCTGATTATAACAAAGATGATAAATGACTGTCCAAATAAGTCCATTTGAGGAGGAGTCTTTATGAAGGATAAAATTTTTGGCATATTACAGCGCGTGGGTCGTTCCTTTATGCTTCCGATAGCGCTTCTGCCCGTGGCGGGGCTTCTGCTTGGGATTGGAGGTTCCTTCACGAATCCAACCACCATCGAGACCTACAGGCTGGGAAGCGTGATCTATGAGGGCGGAATACTGTATACTGTCCTCGACATTATGAGCAAAACGGGAAGCGCCGTCTTTGACAACCTTGCCCTTCTGTTTGCCATGGGCGTTGCCATAGGTATGGCTAAGAAAGAAAAGGAGGTAGCGGCTCTATCCGGAGCCATCGCGTACCTTGTAATGAACACCGCCATAAGCGTGCTCATCATGGCAAAAGGCGGCGTTGAAGCAATGACGGAAAATTCAACCACATCGGCGCTGGGAATAACTACCCTGCAAATGGGTGTTTTCGGGGGTATCATAGTAGGTCTGGGAGTGGCGGCGCTGCATAACAGATTTTACAGGATCGAGCTTCCCCAGGTGCTTTCGTTTTTCGGCGGGACAAGATTTGTTCCGATTGTCTGTACGGTGGTTTATCTTATGGTGGGCATTGTGATGTTTTATCTGTGGCCGTTTGTGCAGATGGGAATTTCAAAGCTCGGCGGTCTGGTCCTGAATTCCGGCTATATCGGAACCTGGATATACGGTATTCTGGAGCGGGCGCTTATTCCGTTTGGGCTGCACCACGTTTTCTATATGCCGTTCTGGCAGACGGAGCTTGGCGGCTCCATGATGGTGGACGACAATATTGTCACGGGCGCACAGAATATTTTCTTTGCGGAGCTTGCCTCAAAGTCCACCGAGGTATTTTCGGTATCGGCCACCAGGTTTATGTCGGGTAAATTCCCCTTCATGATATTCGGCCTGCCTGCGGCGGCGTTTGCCATGTACAGAGCGGCACGTCCCGAAAAGAGAAAGGCTGCGGGCGGTCTGCTGCTTTCGGCGGCCCTTACGTCCATGCTCACGGGAATCACCGAGCCTCTTGAATTTACGTTTATTTTTGTGGCACCGCTTATGTATGGGGTACACTGTGTTCTCGCGGGTCTGTCCTACATGCTTATGCATTTGTTCAATGTGGGTGTGGGAATGACGTTTTCCGGCGGCGTAATAGACCTTACACTGTTTGGAATTTTGCAGGGAAATCATAAGACCAACTGGATATGGATTGTAATTGTGGGTCTGTTCTATGCGGTGGTATATTATTTTGTATTTTATTTTATGATAAAGAAAATGCATCTGGCAACTCCGGGCCGAGAGCCGGACGATATAGAACCGAAGCTTTATCGCAGGAGCGACGTTGAGGCGGCCAGGTCCGAAAAGGCGGCGGGAAGCCCTGGCGATGTCACAAGCGCGCTGATCCTTAAAGGGCTTGGTGGGAAGGAAAACCTTTCCGATATCGACTGCTGCGCCACAAGGCTCAGAATTACGGTTACGGATATTGAGAAGGTCAGCGACAGCCTTCTTAAGGAAAGCGGCGCGTCGGGAGTTATCCACAAGGGAAACGGCGTGCAGGTTATTTACGGACCGAGGGTTTCTGTGGTAAAATCAAATCTTGAAGCGTTTATGGATTCGCCGCAGTCAAACGACCTTGACGGTGTTCTCGGGGAGGCTCCTTCCGCGGAGAAGCCGCAGCCTCAGAAGAAAAACGCGCCGGAGAAAGCCGCCGCGATCAGGATGTACGCCCATCTCAACGGCACGGCGGTTAAGCTTGAGGACGTGGGGGACGACGTTTTCTCTCAGAAAATACTCGGTGAGGGAATTGCGGTAGAGCCCTCCGAGGGCAGGCTTTACGCGCCCTGTGACGGAGAGGTCGATTCCGTTTTCGATACTAAGCATGCGGTGAATATTCTTTCGGCGGAGGGCGTGGAGGTATTGCTCCATATTGGCATAGATACGGTAAAGCTTGGCGGAAAATATTTTGAGTCTCATGTTTCGGACGGTCAGAAGGTGAAAAAGGGCGACCTGCTTATCACCTTTGATATCGAAGCCATCAAAGCCGAGGGCTATAAGGTCACCACTCCGTTTATCATCGCAAACACGGACGAATATTCGGTAATTGAGCCGGCTGCGCAGGGAAAAATTACGGCGGGCAGTGAAATATTAAAGATTATTTAAGGAGGAATCCATTATGCAGAGCTTCAGCTACACCATTAAGGACGAAATAGGCATTCACGCAAGACCCGCAGGTCTGCTGGCAAAAAGGGCAAAGGAATTCCAAAGCGTCGTCACACTCGAAAAGGACGGCAAAACCGCCGCCGCAACAAAGCTTATGGCGATTATGGGCATGGGCGTGAAATGCGGCGACACAGTGAACGTTACCGTCGAGGGCGCTGACGAGGAAGCCGCCGCGGCGGCAATGGAGGAATTTTTTAAGGAAAACCTTTGACCGCAGCTGCGAAAATCCGGCAGGGAGGTAATGCTATGAAAATTTATCAGGGTAAGGGCGTTTACGGCGCGGTAGCCATCGGAAAAATATCGCTGTTCAAAAAGCCGGAAGCGGCGGTAAAGCGCGTCCGCATTGAAAATACGGACGGTGAAAAATCACGCTTTGAGCAGGCGAAGGCCGCGGCGATGGATCAATTGCAGGAAATCTATGACAAGGCGCTCAGGGAGGTGGGCGAGGCAAACGCCGCAATTTTTGAGATACACCGGATGATGCTTGACGACGACGATTACAATGAGTCGATCAACAGTATTATCGAAAGCCAGAGTGTAAACGCGGAGTATGCCGTCGCGGTGACCGCGGATAATTTTGCGGAAATGTTTTCGGCAATGGACGACGCCTATATGCAGGCCCGCGCAGCGGACGTGCGGGACATCTCCAACCGCGTTATAAACAATCTGACGGGAAATAGCTCCGTCCATGCGGGGACCGGCGAGAGGGTGATTATCTGTGCCTTCGACCTTGCTCCCAGCGAGACCGTCTCCCTCGACAAGGACAGGGTTCTTGCGTTTGTAACGGCTCACGGCTCGTCCAATTCCCACACCGCAATACTTGCCAGGAATATGAATATTCCCGCCGTCATCGGCGCGGGGGACGATTTCTTGAACGAGGTCAGGGACGGCTGCCAGGCGGTGGTGGACGGCTTTACGGGCGAAATTTTCGTGGACCCGGATGAGGATACCTGTAAGAAATATCTTGAAAAGCAGCGTGCAGACGAGGAGAAAAAGCGCCTTTTGCAGGAGCTTAGGGGCAAGGAAAACATTACTCTTGACGGGCATAGGATAAACATTTACACCAACATCGGAAGTGTTGGGGACATCGGAAAGGTTCTCGCCAACGACGCGGGAGGAATAGGACTTTTCCGCAGCGAATTCCTGTATCTTGAAAACAGCGATTTCCCCACCGAGGAGCAGCAGTTCGCCGCGTATAAAAAGGTGCTTGAAAGCATGGCGGGAAAAAAGGTTATCATACGCACCCTTGATATAGGCGCGGATAAGCAGTGCGATTATTTCAACCTGAAAAAGGAGGAAAATCCCGCTTTGGGGTACAGAGCCATACGGATATGCCTGACCCGTCCGGACATTTTCAGGACCCAGCTTCGGGCGTTGTACAGGGCTTCCGTGTACGGCAGCCTGGGAATCATGTTCCCCATGATAACAAGCGTTTCCGAGGTAGAAAAAATTCTTGAAATATGCGAAGGGGTTAAGGGCGAGCTGAGAGCTCAGGGAATGGGCTATTCCGAAGGGATCGAGCTGGGAATTATGATAGAGACTCCCGCAGCCGCCGTTATCAGCGACAGGCTTGCACCGCTGGTGGACTTTTTCAGTGTGGGCACAAACGATCTGACTCAGTACACGCTTGCCTGCGACAGACAGAACCCTGACATCGAACAGTTTGTGGATACCCACCATGAGGCGGTCCTGCGGCTCATTGAAATGAGCGCGGAGAATGCGCACAAGCACGGCGCATGGATTGGAATATGCGGTGAGCTTGGGGCGGATACCGAGCTTACGGAAAGGTTCCTGCGCATGGGCATAGACGAATTGTCGGTATCGCCGTCCTTTGTGTTAAAGGTTCGGGAGGCGGTTAGAAAAATCGATCTGTCCAAATAGGCTTGCAGATCCGGAGGCAAAAAGCCCGTGTTTTGGTGAAAGGGCTTTTTGCTTCCTTTTTCTTTTCTGCCCGGATTTTGGTAGAAAAAGGTTTTATAGCAATTTCCGCAGGTATTGTGTTATAATGGTGACACGGAAAGGCGTGGCGACGGCTTTCGGGTACATATGCGCCGAAGGGTATGGGCTGACGCCTTGAAATTATATAGGCTGCGGAGGGGGAAGGTTATTATGCGGTTTGCGGAAAAATTGAGAAAAGGTGACAGGGTAGCGGTTGTGAGCCTGTCCAGCGGGATGCTTGGAGAGGAATTTTGCAGTCATAATATAGAGATTGGCGTGAGGAGATTGAGGCAATATGGGCTGGAACCGGTCTTTATGCCAAATTCGCTGAAGGGAATTGCGCATTTGAAGGCGCATCCGGAGGCGAGGGCGATGGACCTGAAGCAGGCTTTTTTGGATGAATCCATCAGGGGCATTATCTGCGCCATAGGAGGTGACGATACCTACAGGCTTCTGCCCTTCCTGATGGAGGATGCGGAATTTTTGAATGCGGTGAAAATGCATCCAAAGCTGTTTACGGGTTTTTCTGATACCACCGTCAACCATCTGATGTTTTATAAGCTGGGGCTGTCCACTTATTATGGGCCTAATTTTATCTGTGATTTGGGGGAGATTGCAGACGATATGCTTCCCTATAGCAGAAAAGCCTTTGAGAGCTACCTGGAGGGAGGCGCCTGCGGTCCGATAGAGTCCAGTGAAGTATGGTATGAGGAACGGACGGATTTTTCCAGGGCGGCGATTGGGACCGAAAGAACGGCGCACAGGGAGGAGAGGGGATTTGAACTTCTTCAGGGGTGCGGAAGCTTTCAGGGGGAGCTTCTTGGAGGCTGTCTGGAAAGCCTGTATGACATACTGACAGGCAACAGATATGAGGATCAAAAAAGCATATGTGAGAAATACGAAATATTTCCAGGTAAAGACCAGTGGGCAGGGAAGATTTTATTTATTGAGACCTGTGAAGAAAAGCCGGAGCCGGAGCTGTTTGAAAAGGAGCTGACGGCGTTGAGGGAAAAGGGGGTTTTCGATGCTGTCAACGGCATCATAGTGGGAAAGCCTCAGGATGAAGCTTATTATGAGGAATACAAATATATTCTGCGGAGGGCGACAGGCAACGGTAAGCTGCCCATTGTGTACAATGTCAATTTCGGGCATTCCACGCCAAGGTGCGCGTTGCCCTACGGCGTGGCAGCCAAGGTGGATATGACCCGGAGGAAAATTTATATAGGGGCTGGCGGTGACGCCGATCTGCATGTATAGTAAAACAAGGGTGATTCTTAAGCTTTTGTTTTTATTGTGGAAAAATAAAAGAAGTTATGGTAGAATAGACCTCGGGACAATTTGGGAATGCACCGGAAAACACAGGGCAAAGTACAGAGGGGAGAAAAAAGATGCCTTTTCAATATGGATTTTTAGAACTGTTTTTGATATTTATGTTCTGGGGAGTGGCAGGATGGCTGATCGAGGTCGTGGATATGAGGATAGAAGCCGGGGAATTCCAGAACAGGGGATTTTTACATATGCCGTTCTGCCCGATGTATGGCGTGGGTATGGCGGCGGCGTCCGTGGGACTGAGCGGGGTAAAGAATTCGTATCTGATCCTGTTCGCCTTTGGGGTGATATTCTGTTCCGTGCTCGAATACATTGTTGGCGGTATAATGGAAAGACTGTTCCACACTAAGTGGTGGGATTATTCTCACATGCGTTTCAACATCAAGGGAAGAGTATGTCTGAGAAATGCCATATTGTTTGGATTTGCGTCGATTTTGGTATTTCGCGTTGTGGAACCGATAGTGGAAACGGTAATTGGCTGGATTCCTGTGCATATTAGGATGCTGATAACGATGATATTCGGCGCGGCTTTTGTCATCGACCTGGTGCTGTCTGCCAGGAGAGCGTGGGCATATCGGGGACTGCAGAAAGGGGATCAGCCCATGCTGATTTTTAAAGCGCACAGATAGTCGCTTTAGAGAACATTTAGTTGATTTCCCGGGAGATATTAAGTATAATTTCTGAGGGAAAATATGACAGCGGCAAAGGTGCAAAAAGCAAAGAGACGGAGCCGCAAGCTAAAGAACGGGGGTAAATATGGAAAGACGAGTAGGTACGATATCAAGAGGAATCAGGTGTCCCATTATCCGGGAGGGGGACGATCTGGCGCAGATTGTAGTGGACAGTGTACTGGAGGCTGCGGAATGCGAAGAATTCAAAATATATGACAGGGACGTGATTTCTATTACGGAGTCCATCGTGGCAAGGGCGCAGGGCAATTATGCCTCCGTACAGGACATAGCGGACGATGTCAGGGCAAAGCTGGGGGGCGAAACCATAGGCGTTATCTTCCCTATCCTGTCCAGAAACCGTTTTGCAATCTGCCTGAAGGGGATCGCCATGGGCGCGAAAAAGGTGGTGCTGATGCTCAGCTATCCCAGCGATGAGGTGGGTAACGCGCTTTTGACCCTTGACCAGCTGGACGAGAAGAACATTAACCCGTACAGCGATGTACTGTCTCTGGAGAAATACAGGGAGCTTTTCGGGGAAAATAAGCATGAGTTTACCGGTGTGGACTATGTGGCTTACTATGCGGATATTATCCGGGAGGCAGGCGCGGAGGTCCAGATCATATTTGCCAATCAGGCGAAGGCGATACTGGATTATGCGGACTGTATTTTGAACTGCGATATCCACACAAGGGCCAGGACCAAGCGGGTATTGCTGGCGGCAGGCGCGAAAAAGGTCTGCTCTCTGGATGAGATTCTGAATGCGCCGGTGAACGGGAGCGGCTATAATGAGAAATACGGGCTGCTTGGCTCGAACAAGGCGACGGAGGACAAGATCAAGCTGTTCCCCAATGCCTGCCAGAAGCTTGTGGAGAAGGTACAGCAGGAGATATTGTCCAGGACAGGCAGGCATGTGGAGGTCATGGTTTACGGCGACGGCGCCTTCAGAGATCCCCAGGGGAAAATCTGGGAGCTTGCCGACCCGGTCGTGTCGCCGGCGTTTACGGCAGGGCTTGTGGGTACGCCCAATGAGCTGAAGCTGAAATATCTGGCGGACAACGATTTCAAGAATCTGAAGGGAGAGGAGCTGAAGGCGGCCATCGAGGCGAGCATAAAGGCCAAGGGCGATAACCTTGTGGGCAATATGGCATCCCAGGGAACCACGCCCAGGCAGCTGACGGATCTGATCGGTTCGCTCTGCGACCTG
The DNA here is from genome assembly GCA_910578215.1 of uncultured Acetatifactor sp. Lineage (GTDB taxonomy): Bacteria > Bacillota > Clostridia > Lachnospirales > Lachnospiraceae > Acetatifactor. Next base: position 35,356 of record CAJTPH010000016.1, read on the forward strand.
ACCAGCGGCTCCGGAGACAAGGGAACGCCGGTGGTTTTGGTGCAGGGATACTTTGACAATTATACGGATTGATTTAACATAAGGGGCTGTTGCAAAACTCAGAGAAGGTACGTTTTGCAGCAGCCCCTTTTCACGGACTAGGGTAAGGCTCCCGTTCACGGCATTGTCTGTTCATGCTCCCTGCGGATGAGCGCAAGGGCTTCCCGGTTGATTTCGGGCGGTACCTCGCCGGGTCTTGCCAGAAAATAGCCCTGAAGCAGGTCCACCCCAAGCTCAAGCACCTTCTTAAGCTCCTCCGGCGTCTCCAGGCCCTCGGCGAGAATCATCATGTCTCTCTTATGCCCGTAGCTTACAATATTGCTGATAATCTGCTGTTTGTTGGCATCCTTGTCCACATCCCGGACAATGGAGATATCCACCTTTACAAATTTAGGCTTCAGCTCCAGAAGGCTGACCTCGCTGTTGTAGCCGCTGCCGTAATCGTCCAGCGCAAACATGCCTGAAAAGCCCTTTACCCGGCTCTTTCGGCGGATGAGCTCCATATCCATGTGCTCTGCTTCGGTGATTTCTATTACCACCCGGCTTTGAAGGTGCCCGTACAATTCACGGTACAGGGATTCCTCCTGCTCGGTCATGCATTCGTTTGCTATGGAGTTGATAAACAACAGGGCATTGGGCGCTACCGCATTCTTCTTTAACAGTGTGTCGTAGCACTCTGAGGAACGGAACAGTGTAAGATATTCTATTTCATGCATGCAGCCTTCTTCCCTTGCCAGGCTCATAACGATATCAGGGGAGCGCAGCGAAGGGAGATTGACGCGCATCAGAGCCTCGTAGGCAAAAACCTCTCCCTTTTTGGACTCGAAGATCGGCTGGAAGAAGTAATTTATATCCTTGTCTGCCAGAATTTGATGGAATTCCAGCCTGCGCTGGTCCTGAAGCTGCTGGGCGTCAAACAGCTCCCTGGCAAATTCCTGATAATTGCCCTTCTGTGAACGTTTTACCTGATACATGGCAAAGTCCGCGTACTTCATCAGCTCCGAAAGCTGCATACTGTCCTCCGGGTACCATGCCACGCCTCCGGAAGCGCTGATTCCCATGTTATCGCCGTTTGGCAGTATAAAATCCACCGTATGTATTGCATGATACAGTATCCTCACCTGCTCCCGGACGGCTTCTCGGCTGTCATATCCATAGAAAAGCAGGATGAATTCATCTCCGGATATACGGGCGCACAGGGTATTTTCCGGCGTGTTTTCCAGGAAACACCTGCCAGCCGTCTGGATATATTGGTCTCCCACATTATGCCCGAACCGGTCGTTGGTGGTCTTTAAATTATCCAGATCCATCATCAGCAGCGCCGCATGCTTCAAAACGGCAAGCTTTAGGAACAGCGCATCCGCCTCTCTGCGGAAGCCTCTCCGGGCATAGAGCCTGGTCAGCCCGTCGCTGTCTCTTTCAAGCTCTATCCGTTTTTTCTCCAGTGTGGACACGGTGACATCCTCAATCAGCCCTATCTGCCGTCCGTCCTTTTTCTGCTGTTCAAAGCGAAGATAGCGGATGCTCCCGTCGGGCTGCGGTACGCTGTAGGTGATGCTTCCGTCCTCGGCGCAGGTATGCTCAAGAGTCCGGTGCAGCTTTTGCATATGCCCGCCGAATTGTTCCGGCGTCAGACTGCCCGCATCGATCTCACAGTCGCCCAGCATGGGGAAGAAATTGTCTGTGACGTATACGCTGTCGGAGGCGTCCTGCAGCTCATAGCCGGCGAGCTCCACGCTGGCCATATTCATGATGCCCAGAAGCCTTGTGGAGGATTCCACCACTTCGCGTCCCAGCCTGGAAATCAGAGCCGCAAACTGATCGATCTCGCGTATTCCCGTGGCGGGTAATTCCGGCAGCCGGTTGTCCTGCTGGGCTTTTTCAACCTCGCCGGAAAGGCGCTGGATAGGCTTCGACAGTCTGTAGCTTGCCAGGAAAATGCCTGAGAGACCAACGATAAAGGTGAGTACCATGGTCATTGCAAGCAGGGCCTGTATCTGCCTTGAGAAGGCAAACAGGCTTTTTCTGGAGCTGATGCCCAGAAGATACCACTTGTCTGTGTCAAAGGGGGCGTTGTTGCTGTACAGGGTCAGCTTTTTTGCAGCCCCGTAATATTTTCCGCCTGCGTCCGCCGCGCTTGTTCCTTTCTCGGACAAAACGAAGCGCAGCTCCGCTATCTGCTCCGGAGTCATGGTTCGGCTGGAGAGGATAATGGGAATCAGCGGCTGCCCTTCGCCGGGCGCCAGCGCCAAAAGGTAAGAGCCCTGTCTGCCCTCCAGAAGCTCGGATTCCGGAAGGAGCGATTCCATATAGTCTGTCAACAGTTCGACGCCTAAAACGCCGTACACCGTTCCTTCCTCCGAGATCAAGGGAACGGAATAGGACAGCGCCGTCTGGCTGTCGCCGGACAGACTGTATTGCCGGGTGGTCCAGTAGCCGTATTCCTTCTGCGCCAGCCCCCGGTCATCCGTGTAAGCTGTCAGAAAGGGTTTTGAAAAGAAAGGCTTTTCCATATCCTCCTCGGAAAAGTTGGGCTGCCAGCCTGCATCCGTGGTGATATAACCGGATTGTACCACGCCTACTGGGGCACGCTCCCATAGCAGGTCTGCGTACCTTCTTGAGGGCGTCGCAAGCGGGTCAAGATCCCTTAAATAAATGCCGGGAGCCGATTCCTGTGCGGCGTTTCCGCCTGCCCGGGTGTTAAACACAACGTATATGCCCGTAATCTGCTTGTTGTACAGGGTGTTTACCAGACTGGGAGCGATTTCCTTTAAAAGCTCGGTGCTCTGGGCGTTATTGGTATTTAAGTCGTCATAGGAGAGCAGCCCCTGCGCCAGGCGCTCCTGAACCTTTTCGTCGATTTCCTCGGAGAGCAGCTCCAGGTTTGACCAATTGCCGATCATTTCGTTTAACAGGTAATTTCCCCTGTTTTCGGTCTGCTGGGCAAGTATATCCATGGCGTTTTGGTTCAGCCTGTCTATAACGCCGCCCGCCAGTATGGTGCCTGCCATAAACAGCATTTCCAGAGCCAGCATGCTTAACAGCGGCAGTAGTATTTCTCGAAAGATCGTTTTATCTTTTTTCTTGCCGGACATTAATATTACCTCTTATCATTTACGTGTAATGCCGCTTGAGAGCTAGTTTCTCCCCGGCGGCAGCTGAAACGGCTTTCTTTCCGCAGCCGGGGTATACGGCGGTTCAAAGTCAAAATTGCTTTGCAATACCGGCTGCAAAGCAATTTTCTCGAGACATGTCATATGCCTGGAATGTCTTTATTCCTGCGGGCAACGGGCCAGCGGATGCGCCAGCATCCATTTTGGCGAATGCCGCGGGGTATTTGAATGCGGAGGGGCCAGGATTTCAGTGAAGTCCCAGGTCTTCTCCGGTGATGGTGCCGATTCCGTTCTGTTCCAGGACCGCAGCCAGTCCGTCCGTGTCTGCCACGCGGAAGATCATACATGCCTGCCCGTTCCTCTGGCCGAAGACGGAGTACATATACTCCACATCGATTCCGGCGTGGGAGATCACGCCCAGCACGTTGCTGAGTCCCCCCGGCGTATCTGCCACGGCAACGCCCACCACGGGGGTCATGGTCAGAATAAAGCCCTGCTCCAGCAGAATGGAGGAGGCCTTTGCGGCGTCGTCCACGATCAGCCGCAGAATGCCGTAATCCGTTGATTCTGCAATGTTGATCGCCCGCATATTGACCTGATTGTCCGAAAGAATATTGGTGATATCAGCAAGCTGTCCCGCTTTGTTTTCCAGAAATACAGAAATTTGAGGTATTGTCATATAAAACCCTTGCTCCTTTCTTGGCTTGGATATATCTGGTTTGAAGCCGTTTTTCCGAAACTGCTTCTGCTTAAATTTTCCGTTTGTCGATGACGCGAACTGCCTTGCCCTCGCTTCTTTCTATGGATTTCGGCGCTACCAGGCGTACCTTGGCATAAATTCCCAGCATTGCCTTGAGAGCCGCCACCAGGGCCTTTTCCATCTCCGTAATTTTGCCAAGATTGTCGGAGAAGGTTTCGGGTGTCATTTCCACCATCACCTCAAGGGTATCGGAATTGCTGATGCGGTCTACGATAATCTGATAATTTGCGGGATATCCCTGCTCCAGAAGCACTGTCTCGATCTGGGAAGGGAAGACGTTGACCCCCTTTACAATCAGCATATCGTCGCTTCTGCCCATGGGCTTGCACATTTTTACATGGGTGCGGCCGCAGGAGCATTTTTTCCTGGTAAGCACACAGATGTCCCTGGTACGGTAACGAAGGAGCGGGAAGGCCTCCTTGGTGATGGCGGTGAAGACCAGCTCGCCCTTGATGCCCTCGGGCAGGACCTCTCCCGTATCCGGATCGATGATCTCCGGAATAAAGTGATCCTCGTTGATGTGCATACCGGTCTGCTCGCTGCACTCAAAGGCTACGCCGGGACCGCTGGTTTCCGTAAGGCCGTAAATGTCGTAGGCCTTGATTCCCAGCTTGTTCTGAATATCCTGGCGCATCTCCTCGCTCCATGCCTCCGCGCCGAAGATTCCTGCCTTCAGCTTGATCCTGTCCCGCAGCCCCCGCTCATGGATGCTTTCCGCCAGAAAGGCGGCGTAGGAGGGGGTGCAGCAGAGAATAGTGGCTTCCAGGTCAACCATGAACTGCAGCTGACGGTCCGTATTTCCTGAGGACATGGGAAGTGTCAGACATCCCGCCTTGTGGCTGGCGCCGTTAAGTCCCGGGCCTCCGGTAAACAGCCCATAGCCGTAGCAGATATGGCAGACGTCCTCGTCTGTGCCGCCTGCCGCCATAATTGCCCGGGCGCAGCAGTCCTCCCACAGGTCTACGTCGTGCTGGGTATAGAAGGCAACCACCCTGCGTCCGGTGGTGCCCGATGTGGACTGGATACGGACGCAGTCCTTGAGCGGTTTCGCAAGCAGCCCGTAGGGGTAAGCCTCGCGTAAGTCGTCCTTGGTGAGGAAGGGCAGCTTATGCAGATCCTCTATGCTTTGAATATCCTCGGGCGTAACTCCCTTTTCCTCCATCTTTTTGCGGTAGTAGGGGACGTTGTCCCATACATGGCGCACCTGGCGGACAAGGCGCTCGTTCTGCCATGCAAGAATCTGCTCCCTGTCCGCGGTCTCGATTTCTTTTTGGTAATATCGTTCCATATATCCTCGCATTCCGCCGCGTCAGCGGCATAGTAACATTTGTCCGTTTTTTTCAAAAATTACTGTCTTCCGAGCGCAAAGGCTTTTTTGTTCAGCTCCAGGAATTTCGGGGGCACGCTGTGCTCTATCGCTGCCATCCACTCATCCTCCGTGAAATCAAAATGCCTGGACAGCCTGCCCATGAGCACCAGATTTACAGCCTTGCTGTTTCCTGCCTCCTCCGCCAGCGAAAGCGCGTCCAGCGCGTCCACGTCTATTCCCAGCGCTTCCAGCTTTTCCGCCAGACTTTCCGGGTAGGACGCCGTTCCGGCGATCACCGGCATGGGGTTGATCTGCTGGCTGTTGACGATGATTCTGCCGCCCGGCTTCAGGTATTCCGTATATCTTGCCGCCTCCAGAAGCTCAAAGGAGAGGATGCAGTCAGCCTGTCCCTTATCTATAATGGGGGAAAAGACCTTCCCGCCCCAGCGGACATAGGTGACAACGCTGCCGCCCCGCTGGCTCATGCCATGTACCTCGCTGACCTTCACGTCGTAGCCCCTGCCAAGGAGCAGACGGCCCAGAAGCTTGCTTGCCAGCAGGGTACCCTGTCCGCCCACGCCTACGATCATCATATTCTTTGTTTCCGTTTCCATTTTGCTCCTCCATGTATGTAAAACCTTTATCTCATGTCGTTGGGGTCAAAGCTTCCTTTTCGGAAAGGTGCTCCCGCTTTTCAAATCCCAATATACCCTTAATCAGCAAATAAAGCATATTTTTGATGCGCTGTCCAGCTATCTTCAGATAGCACCGCAAAATCTGATAATTGAACATTTCCGTTTTTGTCTTCTGTATATCCCCAGGAAAATCCTGTCAAAAAGCTCAGTTGATTATTATTCATCCGGGACGGTAAATCAACTAAGTAGGTATAGGCACGCCAATCAAGCTTTTCGCTATTACCCAAATTATTACAAGGAGCATCAAATAATTCTGCGGGATATCCATATGCAAAATAGGGGATTTTATGTTTTCTCATTTCTTCCGGAATATCCAGCTCGAATGAAACCGCTGTTGGCTCCTCAGCATTCAGATCAGCATAATCCCTACGCTCAACAACCTGAATCCAGCCGCAGTATCTTTCATAACCGTCTAAGCTGATATTTTCAAAAAAGGCGTGCAGCATGGGATAGCCTACGCATTTATTTACATCAAAGGGTAACTTCAATGCGGCAAATCCGGATTTCTGAGGGTCTGGTATTTTTTCGTAATCTATGGATAATTTGTTTTCTTTTCCTCTCAAATTAAAAGTAATTGTATACCTCATTATCATCCTCCAAAGTGAAATGGATTTAATCGTAACAGTTCAGCCATACAGTACCGCGAAGTCAAAATTGCATCCTTATGCAATTTTGCGAGACTTGCGAGCGCCAAAATGAGTTGAAAACTCATTTTGTGTGCATCAGTGTAACAGTTTAGCCGAAAGCTGAACTGTTACATTTAATCATGCGCCACAGCGTCCTCTGGACGCATTGTACTATGCTGCGTTGCAGGATTGATACCCCGTCAGCCTGCTGAAGGGTTTTTGACCAGCGCGTCAAATTTACAGAGCTGTTCGCAGACCCCGCAGCCAACGCAGAGGGTGGCGTCTATTTTTGCCTTGCCGTCCACCATGCTTATGGCGGGGCAGCCGATGCTCATACATGCCTTACAGCCCTTGCATTTCTCCGTGTCGGAGCAGATGGGTCCGGGATGCTTTACATATTTCAGGAGCGCGCAGGGGCGGCGGGAGATGATAACGGAGGGTTCGTCTGCGGCAAGCTCCTCCTTGATGACCGACTGGCAGGCTTCCATATCGTAGGGGTCCACCACCCTTACCCGCTTGATTCCCACCGCATGACAGAGGCTCTCCAAGTCGATCTTCGTACAGGGATCGCCCTTTAAATTATAGCCGGTGGTGGGATTCTGCTGATGTCCCGTCATGCCTGTGATGGAGTTGTCCAGTATGATCACCGTAGCATTGGATTCATTGTATGCAATATTGATCAGACCCGTGACACCGGAATGGATGAAGGTGGAGTCGCCTATGACGGCAACGGTTCTTCCGGCATTTTCCCTATCGCCTGCCTTTACGAAGCCGTGCAGCCCGGAAACGGAAGCCCCCATACATACGGTGGTGTCGATGGCGCCAAGAGGAGGCACGGCTCCCAGGGTATAGCATCCGATGTCGCCCAGCACCGTCAGGCGCATTTTCTTAAGGACATAGAAGATACTGCGGTGGGGACAGCCCGCGCACATTACGGGAGGTCTTGCGGGAATTTCTTCATCTAGGGAAGCGCCTGCCTGCACACCGCCTCCCAGCCTTTCCTTCACAAGGTTCTGGCTCAGCTCTCCGATGTCGGAGAACAGCTCCTTGCCGGACACCTCCAGCCCCAGGCCTCTGCAGTGGTCTTCAATAAAGCCGTCCAGCTCCTCTACTACAACAAGCCTGTCAACGGAGGCTGCAAAGCTCCTTATTTTCTGCTCCGGCATGGGCCAGATCATGCCCAGCTTTAGGACGGGATAGGTATCGCCCAACGCTTCCTTTACATACTGATAACAGGTGGAGGAGGTAATGATTCCGCAGGAGCGGTCGCCGCCATCCTCTATACGATTGATTTCCGCCGTCTCCGCCCAGGCGGTCAGGGCCCTGGTGCGCGCCTCCACCTGGGGATGACGCTTCTTTGCGTTGGCGGGCATCATAATAAATTTTCCGGGATTCTTTTCGTATTTTTTCTGCGCCGGAAGCACACGCTCCCCTGTTTCCACCACGCTCTGAGAGTGGCTGACCCGGGTGCACATCTTGAGGAGGACCGCGGTGTCGTATTCTTCAGAAAGCTCATAGGCAAGCCTGGCAAAGGCAAGTGCCTCCGCGGAATCCGAGGGCTCCAGCATGGGGAGCTTCGCCGCCCGGGCATAGTGTCTTGAATCCTGTTCGTTCTGTGAGCTGTGCATGCCGGCGTCGTCGGCGACGCCTATGATAAGCCCTGCGTTCACGCCCGTATAGGAAATGGTGAAAAGGGGGTCTGCAGCCACGTTTAAGCCCACATGCTTCATGGCGCAGAAGCTTCTTTTTCCGGAGAGACAGGCGCCGAACGCCGCCTCCATGGCTACCTTTTCGTTGGGAGCCCACTCTGCGTACAGCTCGTCATATTTTGCCGCGCACTCGGTAATTTCCGTGCTGGGGGTTCCCGGGTAGCTGGATACGAAAGAGCAGCCTGCTTCATAGAGACCTCTGGCAACCGCTTCGTTGCCTAGTATCAGTGTTTTCATATGTTTATTCCTCCCTGCCCGCTTTGGCGGGCATCAATTCAATATTTAATCTGGAACATCCAAGCCGTCCTTCTCAGGTCTGGTCGCCGATGGAATCCGTCACCGAAACAGTCACCTTTTTCTGATAGCAGGAGAAGATCATATCCAGTTTTTCCTGCCGGGGAGCCCTTGTAAAAATACTCACCACAGGCACGATCACAAGCCCTGCCAGCATGCAGAAGGCGCCGGCATTGATCGGAGACTGCAGGTACGCCGGAAATATCGGACGGAAGAAGATGTTGGCAAGCATTACCGCCGCGGAGAACAAAAAGCTTACCCAGCATGCCGCCTTGGTGGTCCGCTTCCAATATAAGCCATAGAGGAAGGGCGCCAGAAACGCTCCGGCAAGCGCTCCCCAGCTCACTCCCATGAGCTGGGCGATAAAGGTGACATTGGAACGGTACTGAATCAGCGCAAGAACCACGGAAATTGCGATAAACACTACCAGGAGCGCCCGCATCCATCTGACCTGACGCTTCTCATCCATCTCTTTTATAATATTACCTTTAATAAAGTCCAGCGTCAAGGTAGAGCTTGATGCCAGTACCAGGGAGGAGAGGGTGGACATGGATGCGGAAAGCACCAGAATGACCACCACCGCGATCAGAATCGTGGGAAGTCCCGACAGCATGGCAGGCACTATGGAATCATAGCCGTTTGCGGCAATATCGACTTTGTCGCCGAACAGCCGGCCGAAGCCGCCGAGGAAATAACAGCCCCCCGCGACGATAGCGGCAAAGACGCTGGAAATGATCATGCCCTTGTTGATGGCGCTCTCGCTCTTGATGGCATAAAATTTCTGTACCATCTGGGGCAGTCCCCAGGTGCCCAGGCTGGTGAGGATCACCACGCTCAGCAGTCCGGCGGGGTCGGGGCCGAAAAAGGAGTTAAACACGCCCGGAGCGGATGAGACCGTCTCGTCGCTTACCGCGGAGAGCCTGTCAAGAGCCGCAAGGAAGCCGCCCTGGCTGTTCAGCACGGCGGCGATCACCGCAACGATGCCGAAGATCATGATAATGCCCTGGATAAAATCATTGATTGCCGTAGCCATATATCCTCCGGCGATGACATAGATGCCGGTGAGCACTGCCATGACGACCACGCATACGCTGTAGTCAATGTCAAAGGCCATGCCGAAAAGGCGGCTCAGCCCGTTGTAGAGGCTGGCGGTGTAGGGGATCAGGAAGACAAAAATAATTGCCGAAGCCGCCAGCTTTAAGGGCCTGCTTCCAAAGCGCTGACCGAAGAATTCCGGCATGGTGGCGCTGTTCAGGTGCTGCGTCATAATGCGGGTGCGCCGTCCCAGCACCGCCCAGGCGAGAAGGGAGCCGATAAGGGCGTTTCCAAGTCCCGCCCAGGTTGCGGCGATTCCGTATTTCCAGCCGAACTGTCCCGCATAGCCCACAAAGACAACTGCCGAAAAATAGCTGGTCCCGTAGGCAAAGGCGGTCAGCCAGGGGCCCACGCTTCTGCCGCCCAGCACAAAGCCGTTTACGTCGGTGGCGTGTCGGCGGCAGTAGAAGCCGATGCCGATCATAACGCCGAAAAAGACGATCAGCATGAGAAGCTTTATAAATAGATCCATGCAAATACCTCCTGGTGATAGCTCTGGTTTTTGACTGCAGTGTCGTTTTAATTGCTGATCTGCGCTTCCACAAGGCTGCCGTGGCAGTATTTTTCCCGAAGAAGCGGCTTCTCGATCTTGCCGGTGGGGTTTCTGGGCACCTTGTCAAAGATGATTCTTCTGGGACGCTTATACCTGGGAAGCTCTCCGCAGAAGCCCATGAGTTCCTCATCCGTACAGGTCATGCCCTCCTTAAGCTCAACGATTGCCGCGGCAATTTCGCCAAGCCTTGCGTCCGGCAGCCCGATCACCGCCACATCCTTGATTTTGTCGTTTCGCCGCAGGAAATCTTCGATTTGTACAGGGTACAGGTTCTCGCCTCCGGAGATGATGACGTCCTTCTTCCTGTCAACCAGATAGATGAAGCCTTCCTCGTCCATGCGCGCCATATCTCCCGTATAAAGCCAGCCGTCCTTTAGGACCTCGTCCGTGGCTTCGGGATTCCTGTAATAGCAGAGCATAACGCCCGGCCCGCGGACAATGAGCTCGCCCACCTCTCCCCGGTCGGTCTCCCGTCCCTGCTCGTCCACAATCCTTGCCTCCCAGTGATAGCCCGGCTTTCCGATGGCGCCTACCTTATGTATGTTTTCCACGCCCAGATGCACACAGCCGGGCCCTATGGATTCGCTCAGCCCGTAGTTTGTGTCGTACTGATGGTGGGGGAAATGCTTTTTCCAGCGCTGGATCAGGCTTGGCGGCACAGGCTGCGCCCCGATATGCATCAGGCGCCACTGCTCCAGCAGATAGTGCTCCATGTCTACCTTACCGGAATCCACGGCGTCGAGAAGATCCTGTGCCCAGGGGACCAGCAGCCATACGATGGTGCATTTTTCTTCTGTGACCGCCCTGAGTATCCATTCCGGCTTTACCCCCCGCAGAAGCACCGCTTTGCCGGCGGTGATCAGAGAACCGAACCAATGCATTTTTGCACCGGTGTGATAAAGCGGCGGAATGCAGAGGAACACATCCTCCCTGGTCTGTCCGTGATGCCTATGCTCCGTCTCGCAGGAGGAGCGCAGGGCCCGGTGGTTGTGCAGGATTGCCTTTGGAAATCCGGTGGTGCCGGAAGAAAAATAAATGGCCGCATAATCCGTTTCTTCCAGGGCCACGGGCGGCGGGCTGGAGGAACAGAAGCCCGTCAGCTTCAGACAGTCCTCCGTGTAGCAGGGTCCGTCCGGCCCCGGGAAGAACATCATCCGCACTCCCGGCAGGGCATCCGCTATGGTATCCATACGGCTGATAAACTCGGGACCGAAGACCAGCGCCTCCACGTCCGCAAGCTCCAGGCAGTATTTGATCTCCTCCGCGGAATAGCGGAAGTTCAGAGGCACGGCGACGCAGCCTGCCTTTAAAATACCGAAATAGATGGGCAGCCATTCCAGGCAGTTCATCATAAGGATGCCTACCTTTGCCTCCCGTTCCATTCCGCGGCTTAAGAGCAGATTCGCGAAGCGGTTGGCGCGCCTGTCAAAATCCGCCCAGCTCAGCTCCCGGCGGTAAGGCGCTCCGTTTCCTGCGCTCTCGATAAGGCTGGCCTCCCGCCAGGTCACGGCGCTGTCGCGCTCCTGGGAGGGATTCAGCTCCACAAGCGCCGTGTCGGAACCGTAAAGACGGGCGTTCCGTTCCAAAAACTCCGTTATTACCATGATATGGTTTCTCCTTTTTTATATTTCCGCGCCCTTTTGATCGGGAAGGGCGCAGGCCCTCCCCGGGCGCTGATTTCAGCTTTTCAGGGCGCGGTTAGCGCCCGTTATCTGTTGGTTATTACAAAGCCGTTCATCGTGGCATGGGCCACAAAGGTTCCCAGCTCGTCCCTCACATCGACCTCATAGAACGTGGTTGCATGTCCTTCCTTCAGACAGGAGGCCTCCGCGATGAGACGTTTTCCCTTGGCGGGGGCGAGAAAGGTAATGGATGCCTGCTGGCTGACGGTCTTTCTCTCGGAAAATCCGTTGGCGGCAACGGCGCAGGCAATGTCTGCCAATGTAAAAATGGCGCCGCCCATGGGAACATTGTTTTCATTCATGTGCCGTTCCTCCAGGGTTAGGGAACACACCGCTTTGCCGGGCTCCGCGGAATCGATAACCACACCAGTGGTATCCGTGGCAAAGCGGTCGTTTTTAAAGCGGCGGCGGATTTCATCTAAAGTTGGCATAAAAAACTCCTTCCTGGCATCGATAGCTTTTACGGTTTCCCGCCGATTGAGGAAACCGTTGTCAATACTTTAGCACTTTTGTCTGCTAAAGTCAAGAAAAGCAGAAGGCCGGCGTCAGGAATATATAGGAATATCAATGCTTACCCCGCAGGCGGATTTCCGGTTGCTTTTCATGACAGGTTATTGGTATAATCTGTATAGAAATTTATGATTTTATACCGGGAGGATGTCCGAATGAAAACAAAAGAACAGATTATGGGATTTATTTCAAAACAAAAGACCGCTTTTATCGCGTCCGTGGACGAAAACGGGTTTCCCAATATGAAAGCGATGCTTGCGCCCCGGAAAATACAGGGGGACTGCTTCTATTTTTCCACGAATACGTCCTCCATGCGCGTGTCGCAGTTTATGAACAATCCCAAGGCCAGCGTATATTTTTATAACCGGGGGCGTTTTAAGTATGAGGGCATTATGCTGACGGGAACAATGGAGGTTCTGCAGGACGACAATATAAAGCGGGAGATCTGGCAGATAGGGGATACCATGTATTATAAGCAGGGGGTAACGGACCCGGATTACTGTGTCTTAAAATTTACGGCCATAAAGGGCAGGCATTATTGCGATCTAAAATCGGAAAGCTTTGACATGGCGGACCTTAAATAAAAAACCATGGATTTTTGAACCGGTTGCTTATGCAGGAGGATATGCTTTGAAATATAACAGGACAATACTTTTAAAGGACAACAGGGAATGCTGTCTGAGAAATGGCGGCGAAGGGGATGGGCAGGCGGTATTTGAAAGCTTCAGACTAACCCACTCTCAAACAGATTATTTACTTTCGTATCCGGATGAAAATAGCTATTCCGGCGCCCAGGAGGATGAATTGTTGAAGCAAAAGTCCGAGAGTGAGGATGAAGCCGAAATACTTGCCTTGGTGGGTAATATGGTGGCGGGAACCGCCGGAATCGAGAAAATAGGCGCTAAATACAAGGTACGGCACCGCGCCAGGCTTGGCATAAGCGTCGCCAGGGAGTTTTGGGGCTTGGGAATCGGCGGGGCTTTGCTGAATGCCTGTATTGAATGTGCGAAAAAAGCGGGCTATGAGCAGCTGGAGCTTACTGTGGTTGCCGAAAATTTAAGAGCAATCTCTATGTATACAAAAGCCGGTTTTGTTGAGTACGGCAGAAATCCAAAGGGCTTCAAGTCCCGCACGGCCGGATTTCAGGAGCTTGTTTATATGAGGCTGGAGCTGTGATTTACGGTATTACGCATGGGGGCGGCTTTTCCGGAAAAGCGTGAAGGACCGAGAGAAGGTAACAGGTGCGAATGTATGCCCGGCGGGGAGCTGGACAGGCAGCTTACGATAAGGATTGGAGAGGCGTTGACTTTGTCGGTATATGGTGTATAATGTTGACACAAAGGTGCGCTGTGTCAACTTCTGATTCCATGTGCGCTAAAGCGCACGATATTATGGTATAATACACTCAAGAATCCAGCCGCTGCGCGTCTGTGGCGCTGCGCCCTTAAAATCTGCTTTGCAGATTTGATTCTTTCGTTGTCATATCGGATGAAATCAAATGCTCACGTCGTTCGCGCTTGATTTCCTGCTGTTATGGCACAATGTATACGGTACTGCGAAACACATATAAACCAGGAGAACAGAAATGCGCAAGTTGGTCATTGTAATTAACGGCAGCGCCGGGGTGGGGAAGGATACCATCTGTGAAACGGTGGGAAGGCACTATCGCGTTATGAATGTGTCATCCATCGATCCCATCAAAAGGATTGCCTCCGAAAACGGATGGAATGGAAGTAAAGACGAAAAATCCAGGAGGTTTCTGGCAGATTTAAAACAGCTATTCGTGGATTTTAATGATTTGCCCCAAAGATACCTGATGGAAAGATATCGGGATTTTTTGGGCGGCGACAGGGAAATATTATTTGTTCATATCAGGGAACCCCAGGAAATCGCTAAGTTTAAAAGCAGCGTGGGAGAGGGCTGCGTCACCCTTCTGGTCAGGGGGAGGGAGAGCGCGCGGAAGGCCTGGAACAATGCTGCCGACGATGCGGTGGAAAATTATAAATATGATTATTATTATGTGAACTGCCGCTCCCTGAAGAATATGGAAAGCGATTTTATGAGGTTTTTTAATACAGAGATATTGAATGGGAAGGTCGATTGTTGACGCCGGAGGTGGTGACGGCATAAAACGACAGAATATGTTAGAAAACGATTAAAAACGGTATTACATAATGTCGAAAGTATTCCTTGATGATGGAGTAAAAGCATGACATTTTGCGTAATATATGATATAATATGGGAAATGTTCTTGGAGGTTGAGAATGAAGGAGGAAAGGGTCTTAAAAGCAAAAATAAATGCTAAGGGGATGAAAATTTCTGTCGTGTCAGATGGAAGCTATGATGATTATATCTCTTTAACTGATATTGCAAAGTATAAAAGTGAAGACCCGGCTGCCACAATCCAAAACTGGATGCGAAGCCGCGATGTTATTGAGTTTTTGGGGTTATGGGAAACTTTACATAATCCAGATTTTAAACCCCTCGAATTCGAGGGGTTTAAGTCACAAGCCGGTTCTAATGCGTTTACCTTATCTCCCAAACGCTGGCTGGAAGTTACAGCCGCAATTGGAATGTATTCTAAATCTGGGAGAAATGGTGGAACTTTTGCTCATCGTGATATAGCATTTGAATTTGCTTCCTGGATTTCTGCAGAGTTTAAGCTATACATCATCACAGATTATCAACGTTTAAAAACAGATGAAAACAGCAGGCTTTCAATAAACTGGAATATGAATCGCGAAATTTCTAAAATAAATTATCGAATTCATACAGATGCCATAAAGGAGCATCTGATTGTTTCAGAATTGCCAAAACAATACCAGAGTTTTACATATGCAACGGAAGCGGATGTCTTAAATGTGGCAATGTTTGGTATGACAGCAAAGCAATGGCGTGAAACTAATCCCAATCAGGAGGGAAATATTCGAGACCATGCCACACTTCAACAACTCATTATTTTATCCAATCTTGAAAGTTTGAATGCAGAGATGATAAAACAAGGCATAGACCGTAACAAGCGGTTGGTGGAGTTAAATAGAGTTGCAAAAGATCAAATGGCATCTTTAATAAAATCAGCAGGAACGAAACGGCTGGAGAACTACAATAGTTCAAAGTGATTCATTTATTAAATAACAAAATTAGGGAGATACAGGGGATAACTATTTATGAAAGTAAAAACAATTATTTTATTTAACCATAAGGGAGGTGTGAGCAAAACACTCAAGACCAAATTGAAAAATATTATTACACGTCGAAATCAAATTGTTCATGAGGGTGACTGCTTTTCTGTGAATAGTTCATTACATCATCAATATCTATATTAGATACTGATGATGTTAATAGGTTTATTGCTGAACTTGCTATTGCGATAGATATAAGTATATCTTTGTAAGAAAGATATGGTTTTTTATCGTGGGCTTGGCATAAGGGTGCTATAGTCCGTGAAATCTTTTAAAGAAGTAACAGAATTTAAGGTTGCGTTAAGGCAGAAAGGGTATTCGTTATGAAACAAAAGCAGACAGCATCCGTGCTTTCACAGAGGGAGACGGCGCCGGGAATCTATGATATGTGGATAAAGACCACGCTTGCGTCTGACGCAAAGCCAGGGCAGTTTCTTTGTATTTATCCAAGGGACAAGAGCACGCTGCTTCCCAGGCCCATCAGCATCTGCGAGGTCGATGAGGGCAGGACGGCGCTGCGCATTGTGTACCGGGTCGCGGGCGCGGGAACCGGAGAGTTTTCCCGATATCATGCGGGAGAGGATATCAACGTTATGGGAACTCTCGGCAATGGCTTTCCCTTTGAGGAGGCGGCAGGCAAAAGGGTATTCCTTATGGGCGGCGGCATCGGTGTGCCCCCTATTCTGGAGCTGGCAAAGCGGATGGAGGCGGACAAGTATATTGTGGCGGGGTATCGCGACAGCAAGACCTTTTTAAAGGAAGATTTTGAGAAGTATGGCAGGGTCTATATTGCCACCGAGGACGGCAGCGTGGGCACAAGGGGAAATGTGATGGACGCCATTGCGGCAAACGGGCTGGAGGCGGATATGATCTATGCCTGCGGCCCCATGCCCATGCTGCGCGCCGTGAAGGCCTATGCCGCAGAGCATCAAATCAGGGCGTATATTTCACTGGAGGAGCATATGGCCTGCGGTGTGGGGGCGTGCCTGGGGTGTGTGGTAAAGACCAGGGATATAGACAGCCATTCCCATGTGCATAACGCACGCATTTGTACCGAAGGCCCCGTGTTCGACGCAGAGGCTGTGGAGATATAGCGCCGGGGAGAGGGCGCGGACGGGCAGGGAGCGGAAGGTCTTCCTTTGCGTTGCGCGCATTTTTCGGGGCATACAGAGGGCGCCTACAGCGAATAAAGAATAAAGGAGAGATTGGCCTATGAATACACAGGTGACGCTTGCGGGAGTGACTTTCAAGAATCCGGTCATGACAGCTTCCGGAACTTTTGGCTCGGGAATGGAATATTCGGAGTTTGTGGATCTGAACAAGCTTGGCGCCGTGGTGACAAAGGGCGTGGCAAATGTGCCGTGGCAGGGAAATCCTACGCCAAGGGTGGCGGAGGTTTACGGTGGGATGCTAAATGCCATCGGGCTGCAGAATCCCGGCATAGAGGTCTTTTTGGAGAGGGATGTCCCCTTCCTGAAGCGGTACGATACGAAAATAATCGTCAATGTCTGCGGCAGGACCGTGGAGGATTATGTGGAGGTGGTGGAGCGTCTGGGCGATGAGCCCGCGGTGGCGATGCTGGAGATCAATGTCTCCTGCCCCAACGTAAAGGAGGGCGCCATTGCCTTTGGACAGAAGTCAGACGCGCTCTTTCACATAACGGAGGAAGTAAAAAGGCATGCCAGGCAGCCCGTTATCATGAAGCTCAGTCCAAACGTGACGGATATAGGGGAGATGGCCAGAGCGGCGGAGGCGGCAGGCGCGGACGCGCTGTCTCTGATCAATACCATAACCGGAATGAAGATCGATATTCATAGGCGGAGGTTTGCCCTTGCCAACAAGACCGGGGGCATGAGCGGTCCCGCCATCAAGCCGGTGGCGGTGCGTATGGTATATCAGGCGGCTCAGGCGGTAAAGCTTCCCATTATCGGAATGGGCGGCATTGCAACGGCGGAGGACGCCATTGAATTTCTTTTGGCGGGAGCCAGCGCGGTCAGCGTCGGCGCTATGAATTTTGTCGATCCCTACACCACCGTAAAGGTTGCTGAGGGAATCGAAAATTATATGAAACAGTATCATATTGAGAATGTGACCGATTTAATCGGCGCGGTTTCGGAATAAAACAGAGAATGCCTTCATATATATATTTATACCATTATATATATGGAGGTATTTTTGTGGAGCTTTTAAAAAGAAATATACATATGGATCGCACCAGGGCAGAGGCGGTCACTCAGTTCACGCTGGAGGATGATGTAAACATTCCTGAAAATAAGCCGGATGTGAGTGCCCTGAATTTGGAAAAGGGAGAAATCATCATCGACGAGATAAAGCCGTCGGCAGATTCTGTTACGGTGAGGGGCAGGCTTGCCTATGCGGTGCTGTATCACACCATGGAGGCGGGCAGCAGCCTTGTTGTGCTGGAGGGCAGGATTCCCTTTGAGGAAAAGGTCAATCTCCAGGGAGCAATGCCTACGGACACGGTGACGGTAAACGGCGAGGTGGAGGATTTGACGGTGGGGATGATCAATTCCCGCAAGCTGAACATCCAGGCATTGATTACGATGACGGCAAAGGTGGAGGAGCTCTATGACGAGGAGGCTCCCGTTGCGCTGCATGGGGACGAAAAGGTGGAATACCGTCATCAGCCCATGGAGATCGCCCAGATCGCCATCTGCAAGAACGATATTTACCGGTTGAAGGAGGAGGTGGTTCTGCCCTCCAATTACCCCAATATTTTCCAGATTCTTTGGAACACCATCGCTTTGCGGGATGTGGAGTTTAAGGTGATGGATGAGAAGCTGGCGGTCACCGGGGATGTGCACATGTTTGTCCTGTACGAGGGGGAGGGAGAGGATCATCCCATCCGGTCCTTTGAGACCACCATTCCCTTCAGCGGCATGCTGGAATGCCATGGCTGCAGGGAAGGAATGCTGCCGGACATCCAGTACCGTCTGGGACAGCAGGAGCTGGCGGTCCGTCCTGATTTCGACGGCGAGGAGCGCACCATCGGCATCGAGCTAGTGATAGATATCGGTATCCGGATTTATGAGGAAGAAAAGCTGGAGATCATATCCGACATTTACGGGGTATCAAAGGAAATCGAGGCAGTGACCCACCGGGCGCATCTGCGCCGGCTGCTTTCCAAGGTGACGGGAAAAACCAAGGTAACGGACCACATCCGTGTGTCGGGAGGCACGGTGATGCAGCTTATGCACAGCGAGGGCGCGGTTGCGCTGGAGCAGCAGAGCACTGTGGAAAACGGAATTCTGGTACAGGGCAGCCTGCAGGTGAAGGTGATGTACATTACCGGGGAGGACGAAGCTCCCTATGGCTGCACGCAGGCACAGATTCCCTATCAATATACCCTGGAGGTGCCGGGCATCATGCCGGAGGACATGGGAGATATCCGTGCGGAGGTGGAGCAGCTGCAGGTTACCATGCTGGACGGGGAGGAGATGGATGTCAAGGCGGTGCTGTGCTTTTCAACAATGGTGTTCCAGAGCGTGCCGGTGGAATTTATCAGCGACATAAATGTCTCGGAGCTTGACAGCGGCAAGATGAGCAGTCTGCCCGGCATGGTGGCCTATATAGTTAAGGCGGGAGACAATCTGTGGAATATCGGGAAAAAATACTATGTGCCGGTGGAAAACTTAAGGAGCCTGAACGGCCTGGAGTCGGATGAGCTGAAAGCAGGGCAGAAGCTGTTGATCGTAAAGGGCGGCTGAAGCGGAATCGAGTAGGGAAGGTTTACCTTCCCCTACTCGCGCGCCGGGCACCCGTCAGCTTCTGCTGACAATCTTCCTCTGGGTGCCCATGTGCATAAAGAAGCGCCAATGGTTTAACCATTGGCGCTGTTGTTACGTTTCAATTATACTTCCGCAGGGCTCTTGGATGCTTCCGCATTATTCTTGTTGGCAGTGTCGGTGGTCTTTTTTGCTTCCTCCGCCATCTTGTCGAATTTCTCCATAACAGCCTCATAGGTGCGCTGGGAAATATCGGGAAGCTTTCCGCCCCAGGTCTTCTCAGCCTGCTTGAAGCCCTTTTCAAAAGCGGCGCGCATATCCTCGATCTTATCGGGATCTCCGCCGGTCAGAGCGTTTGCAAAATCAATGATTCTGTCTGAGGTCTGCTTTACGCCCCAATAACCGTCCTCGGAGATATCCTCCTGCGCCTGAAGCTTGGTTGCGGGATCGACGGTGAAGTTGCCCTCTCTTAAGAATGACCAGATATCGTTGGCCTTTCCGTAAGTATTTGCTTGTCCCGTCATCATCTTTTCAACCAGACTGCGAAGCTGCTGGGTGCGTGCGTCAGCGTCCGCCTTCAGCTTATTGATCAGGTTGGTGTCGGGGGTATAGGTTTTCTTTGTGGAAGAAACCGCAGTCTCCTTGGAAGGCTCATATACAACGCCTGTTCCGGCAGCGGAAGTGCCTTCTACCTTCTGCCCCTCTGTCTTCTTGTCTTCGGTTTTGGAATTTGCCGCATTTACGTTTTCTGTGGGAGCGTAGTTGTAAGCAGCCGTGGTTTCAAATGTAACTCCGTTTACACTCATAATAACTCTCCTTCTGCGCGTGAGCGCCGTTTCTGCCTCCGGGAACGCATCATCCGTGATTATGCTCCCGTGAGGAATTACTTTGTTTATATCATATATCGGTAAGATTTGGAAAAACCTTAGCCCGTAAACTGCATTTTTATTAAAATTTTGCATCTGGATATGGGGCTGCCCTGAGAAGTCAGGGAATATACTGCGGAAATCCGGATTTCCTCCTCTGACAGTGCGTTTTCCACCGTGTCGGTGAGAACGCCCAAAGGCAGCGCGCCGAAGGGAGTGGAATAGAGCGTCATATGCTCCTTCCCCGGTTCAAACACCATGCGGGCGTTGACCGCTCCCTTCTTTGTCAGCTCCAGTATGCCGCCCTTGAGCTTAATTATGTTTTTGGTGATTTCCCCGCCATCGGTAGCGGCTTCTTCATAAAAGATATAAATGCAGCCGTTTCCGGTATGATATTCCGCGGCGGCGGTCTGAGAGGCTTGTTCCTCGCCGGATTCATCCCGTTGTGTGCCGATGACGGTGAGCCGTCCTTTTCTCGTCATTATGTCCTCCATGCTGCCGGGGGCTTTCCCCTTTTGCCTGAGCCCGGGATTGCTTATCGGCGTCAGGTGAAGCTGTTCTTACGCGCGTCAGTATTCTTCGATATTGATGGACTTTGCCGACAGGATACCGTATTTGATAATAGAGTTGGCAAAGCGCACAAATTTTTCCGCCTTGTCGCTAACATAGAACTGATAGCGGTTGCTGCCCAGCGCCGGAGGCTCGTCGTTTAACAGCTCCAGGCCCGCAAGCATTTCCCTCAGCTCTATTGCGGTTTCGTATGCGGGATTTACAAGAGTTACTCCGTCGCCCATAATGCGCCGCAGGGTGGAGCGGATGAGCGGGTAGTGCGTACAGCCCAGAATGAGGGTGTCGATATCGATGTCGATCAGCTCGGTCAGATATCTGCGGGAGATCTCGTCGGTGACGGGGTCCTCCCAAAGCCCCTCCTCGATCAGAGGGACAAAGAGCGGGCATGCCTTGCAATAGACGGTTACGTTTTTGTTCAGTTCTTCTATGTATTTGGGATACATCCGGCTGCCGATGGTGGCCTCCGTGGCGATTACGCCGATGCGTCCGTTCCGGGTCACGTCCGCGGCAACGTTTGCCCCCGGCTTTACCACGCCGATCATGGGGATGTCCGTGTCCTTTTCAAGGGCGTCTAAGGCGTATGCGCTGGCGGTATTGCAGGCTACTACGATAGTTTTGACCTGAAAGGTTCTCAGGAACCGAACGATCTGCCCGGAAAAGCGCGTCACGGTATCCTGGGATTTACTGCCGTAGGGAACCCGGGCGGTGTCGCCGAAGTAAATAATTTTTTCGTTTGGTATCTGCCGCATGATTTCCCGCACCACGGTCAAGCCTCCCACGCCGGAATCGAACACTCCTATAGGGGCGTCCTTCCTGAGCAGGGCTCTATTTATTTCTGTCATGAAAAGCCTCCAAGATTGCGTTGAAATCCGTAAGGAGCTTGCTGCGAAAGGTGACTTTGCCGGACGGCGCGTTTAAAATGTCCCAGTAGAGGCTGCTGCCAAGGGTCCAGCCCTGGGGCTGCGTATTTGTCTGCGCCTGTGAGTCCTCATAGACGACCTTTACGGTGCCGGGCGTCAATGTCAGCTCGGGGTAGAGCAGGCCCCACCAGCCCAGTGCCGCGCAGATACCTAATCCCATGCGGATTCCAAACCATTTTTTTTTCATGCAATAACCTCTCTCCGAATTTTATTCCCGCGATTCATGAGTCAGGCGGCCGTGCTTAAAGCCAGGGGCTGGCCTGGACGGCTGACGAATGCCGCGAGGGTCAATACTCCGCTCTCCGGGACGCATCAAATTACATGCTCCATGCGGCGAAGCTGTTGACTTCTTTTAGAGGATTATTGCCTGTTATTTCCAAATTTATTCCGAAATATTTTTACCTATGCCTTTTTGGTTCCTGTTTTTTCCTTGTCAAGCCGTATCCGGCGGATAATTGCCTTTTCCTGGTTGTCTATATGGGTTTTTGCCGCTTCGGCGCCGGTCTTTTTATCCTTGTGCACAATGCTCTGGTAAATGATCCTGTGTTCCTCTACCAGCGTCTGGTGCTGGCTGCTGTCCTTGATATACTCAAAGCGGTAGCGGTACATCTGCTCGGAGAGATTGTTTATCAGCTGGATCAGGCGCTGATTGTTGGTGGCCCGGGCGATGATGTTGTGAAGGGCAACGTCCGCATGGGCAATCTTTTTGAAATCCTTTGTTTTGATGGAAAGCTCGAAATTGTCGCATGCGGTTTTCAGGGCGTCCAGATCATCGCCGGTAATGCGGTCGCACGCCAGCTCCACGCAGAGCGCGTCCAGGGAGCGCCTGACCTCCAGGACGTCCTTCATGCTTTTTTCCGTAATCTGCGCTACCTCCGCGCCCCGTCTCGGTATTATGGTGACCAGGCCCTCCAGCTCCAGCTTGTGGATCGCTTCCCTGATAGGGGTGCGGCTGACGCCCAGCTTGTTTGCAAGGTGGATTTCCATCAGTCGTTCGCCGGGCTTCAGGTCGCCGGTCAAGATCGCCTGCCGCAGGGTGTTAAAAACTACGTCGCGAAGGGGTAAAAATTCATCCATATTGGGCTGTAGATCCTGCATTTCGGTTTACCCTCCTTGATTTTTTAACGGTTGTGCCTGAATATTCGGGTTCTGTGCTTAAACGGGGGTGGTAACAAAGATCTGTTTTGCCAGCGCTTCCTCCGCCAGCCTTCTTCCGGCAAGCTCGGCGGTCTGTTTTTCCAGGAAAATGCCGAATACCGTGGGACCGCTGCCGCTCATAAGACTGTTCACGGCGCCCAGCTCCCGCATTCTGCGCTTGATGGTATCAATAACCGGATGGGCGGGAATTGTGACCGTCTCAAGCACGTTTTCCATCCGGTCCAGGATTCCCTGCAGGCTCCCGGTCTCTATTGCGGTTCTCATGCCGTCGATATCCGGGTGGGATGTAAGCCCTGCCGCGTCCAGATGCTCATAGACGTATTTTGTGGAAACGCTGATATCCGGCTTTGCCACCAGAATCACGCAGTCGGGAGCGGGGGGAAGCGCGGTCAGCACGTCGCCGATACCCTCCGCAAGGGCGGTGCCGCCCATGATACAGTAAGGTACGTCCGCACCGATGTCGACGCCGTATTTCATCAGCCGGGGCAGGGGGGCGTCCAGACCGAACAGCCGGCTGATGCCCTTCATCGCGGCTGCTGCGTCGGTGCTGCCGCCCGCCATGCCTGCGGCAACGGGAATTCTTTTCTCCAGATGAATGTGAATTCCCTCCGTGATATGATATTTTTCCCGCATAAGCTCCGCCGCGCGGTAAACCAGATTGTCTCTGCCGGCGGGCAGCTCATGGGAATCGGTGGTGAGGGTAATGCCGGAGTCTGTCCTTTCCAGGGTCAGACTGTCGAAAATATCAACGGTCTGCAGGATCATTTTTACCTGATGATAGCCGTTTGGCAGCCTTTTTACAACATCCAGCCCCAAATTAATTTTTGCGTAAGCCTTTATATGATATTTTTCCATGTGATTGCCTCGTGTATTTTGTATACAAGCCTGAGATTGTATTTAATTATATACAATCCTTATATTTAAGTCAACAATAAACCGGCCCTTATGAGCAATGTCATTCGGTTTAGCCGTTGCTTATGTTAAACTGAATGATAATGTCTGTTAAGGACCGGTTTTTTTAATGTATTCAGGATATGGACTTAGAGTAAGCTATTTAAGCGGCTTTGCGCCGGCTTTTTCCTGCGCCAGCTCCAGAGCCCGTCTGAAGCGTCCCTTTTTCTTGGCGGGAGGGGCAGCCACGGGCTTGCCGTGCAGCCCCTTGACTTCCAGGACATAGATGCCGCTGATCACTGCTCTGACCTCTTTTTTTATGGGAACGGAGTCGAAAATCTTTTCGTCGCAGATCAGGGACATGATCTGAGGACCGATTTTTGCCTTGATAATGGGAAGCTTTGCGCCTCGCATTGTCTTGGGAGTCTGGTCCAGGACAATCTGCGGCAGCCCTGCGTCTCTGAGCTTCATCCGTTTTTTGTCGATAATCAGCATAGAGGTGGTCTGCTTGTTTGCCTGAAGCATTTCTTCCTGCTCAGCCTGCTTTTTCTGCGCTCTTTTTCCAAGAAAATAAAGTACTACAACTGCCACAACAAGTATTACGGTTATTACGATCAATACAATCATCCATGGTTTCATAAATGAAGGACCTCCTATTCCGGCTCCGGGCGATTTGGCTGCGGAACTGTATTAATTTTCCAGCTTGCGTCAAACTGTACCTTATATTTTATCACAGATACCTGCGAGTAGGCAACAAAAATTATGAGGGAGTGTAAATTTCGGTAACAGTTCAGCCATACAGTACCGCGAAGTCAAAATTGTATCCTTATGCAATTTTGCGAGACTTGCGAGCGCCAAAATGAGTTGAAAACTCATTTTGTGTGCATCAGTGTAACAGTTTAGCCGAAGGCTGAACTGTTACAAATTTCGCGCCCCGGACAGAAAGTGCTTTAAAAAAAAGGCGGTTTATGTTAGAATCAACATAATTGTAATTTTTAAGGGATTACAGATTGCAGATTGCAGGCTATAGAAAGGTATAGGTTAATTGAATGGTGAATGTTGTAAAAAGGATTACCGGGATTCTGGCTGCTCTTTTTGCCGTGGGGCTGTTTGCTGGCTGCGGCGCGGGTGAGGAGACAAGCCTGAACTCGATGAAGGTGGAAAATTATGTGACGCTGGGCGATTATAAAAATCTTCAGATCTCCGTGGAAAAGAGCGCTGTAAGCGACGAGGCATGCGACCAGCTGCTATTGGCTGTTTATCAGAGCAATGTGACCAGCGAAAACGGCGGCATCGTTGACCGCCCGGTGGCGGAGGGGGATCTTGTCAATATAGATTATGTGGGAATGAAGGACGGGGTTCCCTTTGGCAACGGAACTGCCTACGGCGATAATCTGGAGATCGGCTCAGGCAGCTTTATCCCCGGGTTTGAAGCCGGGCTGGTGGGAGCGATGCCGGGAGAGACGAGGGAATTGAATCTGACCTTTCCGGAAGATTACAAAAACAATCCCGATCTGGCGGGGCAGGCGGTGGTTTTTTCGGTGAAGGTGAATTTTATCCAGCCTGAGGCGGAGGATTTAAAGGATTCGGTGGTGGCGGCGTTCAACATCAACAATGTTGCGGATTTGAAGGGGCTGCGCCAGTATGTATATGATTATCTGGACAAAAACGCGGAGCAGCAGTATATATATTCCATGCAGGACGCAATTATCGAAAAGCTCACAAAGGAGAGCGTCATAGGCGAGCTGCCGGAGACCTATGTGGATAATTACAGGCAGATTTACCGCGACAGGATCAACAAAATCGCCTTAAATATGAATACGACTCCGGATATGTACACAAATTATTATTTTGGAATGAACAGCGAGGATTACGCATATCTGTATGGAGAAGTCCAGGCAAGGCAGGAGCTTTTGCTGCAGGCGATCGCCAACCGGGAGGGCTGGGCGGTCAAGGATGAGGAGCTGGACGCCCTGATAGACGACTACGCGCTTCAAAACGGCTATCCGTCCGGGGAAGAACTGGAGAAGGAGATTCCCAGAGAGCAGCTTCGGAACTTTTTCATGAGTGAAAGAGTCATGGGCCATCTGGTGGACATTGCGAGGGGTTCCTCCCAGGGCGCGGAATAAAAGAAAGGATTGGCTGTTGCGGATATCCTGAAGCGGGAGACGCCGGACGGCATAATAAAAAAGGGCACGAAAGGTGCGGAAATGAGGTATAAAAATGAATTTGACAGACATCAGGGAGCTTTACCGCAGCCGTGAAAATTATATCGGTAAGGAGATAACCGTGGGCGGCTGGGTCAGAAGCAACAGGGATTCCAAGAACTTCGGCTTTTTGATCATCAACGACGGGACCTTTTTTGAGCCCCTTCAGGTGGTATACGGGGACAAGCTTGATAATTTCGGCGATCTCTGCAGGATGAACGTGGGCGCCGCGCTGATTGTCAGGGGGACTGTCGTGGAGACGCCGGGAGCGAAGCAGCCCTTTGAGCTGCAGGCGGCGGAGGTGACGGTGGAGGGACCTTCGGCGGCGGATTATCCTCTGCAGAAAAAGCGGCACTCCTTTGAGTATCTGCGCACCATTTCACACCTGCGGCCCAGAACCAATACCTTTCAGGCAGTGTTCCGTGTGCGTTCTCTGATCGCTTACGCGATTCACAGCTTTTTTATGGAGAGAGGCTTTGTGTATGTGCACACGCCCCTGATTACGGGAAGCGACTGCGAGGGCGCCGGGGAGATGTTCCAGGTGACTACGCTGGATCTGAACAATCCTCCGAGGACAGAGGACGGCGCTATTGATTTTAGCCAGGATTTCTTTGGGAAGGCGACGAACCTGACCGTGAGCGGGCAGCTCAATGTGGAGACCTATGCGTTTGCCTTCAAGAATGTGTACACCTTCGGGCCTACCTTCAGAGCGGAAAATTCCAACACCACCCGCCATGCTGCGGAATTCTGGATGATAGAGCCGGAGATGGCGTTTGCGGACCTGAAGGATGATATGCTGCTTGCCGAGGGGATGTTAAAATATGTGATCCGCTATGTTCTTGAAAACGCGCCGGAGGAGATGGCTTTCTTTAATCAGTTTGTGGACAAGGGACTGATTGAAAGGCTGGAGCATGTGGCAAATTCCGACTTCGGGCATGTGACATACACCGAGGCGGTGGATATTCTTATGAAAAACAACGACGCCTTTGACTATAAGGTGTTCTGGGGCTGCGACCTGCAGACGGAGCATGAGCGCTATCTGACTGAGGAGGTATTTAAGCGCCCCGTGTTTGTAACGGATTACCCCAAGGAAATCAAGGCCTTTTATATGAAGCTGAACGAGGACGGCAAAACCGTCGCTGCCATGGACTGCCTTGTGCCCGGCATCGGGGAAATCATCGGAGGCAGCCAGAGAGAGGATAAGCTGGAGATACTGGAGCAGAGGATGGAGGAGCTGGGTTTGGAGAAGAACGATTATGATTTTTATCTGGACCTGAGAAGATACGGCTCCGTTAGGCACGCGGGCTTTGGGCTGGGCTTTGAGAGATGTGTGATGTATCTCACGGGCATGGGCAACATCCGCGATGTGGTTCCGTTTCCCAGAACCGTGAAGAACTGTGACCTGTAGGTTATAAATTCTTAAGTTTTTTTTGGATGCAGGCCGTGGAAAATTATGGTATGCTCTCATTGTGGGCAAGTATAAATCTCAGATAATGATTCGGAGTTCATTCGCAAAAGCCCCTGTTACAGTGCCGCTTTTGCGAATGATGGTTTTTTCGGCACATATTGGGACTGAGAACGGAGGCTGGAATGAGAATAAAAAACTGTATATGGGCGGGCATACTGACGGCGGGAGCACTCGTCATGGGCATCTGCGCATGGAAGCCCTTGACGGCAGAGGCGACAAACAGCGCCATCAAGGATATAGAAAGCTCTATTAACAAGCATGAGAACGAGCTGGGGCAGATCAATTCCCAAATCTCCAGTATGCAGGATGAGCAGGATATCCTGCAGGAGGAGATAGACGACCTGAATTCGGAGATACTCAACACAATGACCAGCATTGGTCTGAAGAAGGACGAAATTGCCGATAAAGAGGTCCAGATCGAAGCAAAAAAAGTGCAGATAGAGGAGACGGAGGCAGCCTATGAGGCGGCTCTGGAGCGGGAGGAAAAGCAGCGGGAGAGCATGATGGTATCCGTACGCCTGCTGTATGAAAGAGGCGACACCTCTTACCTGAGCGCCCTGTTGGAGGGAAAGGGCTTTTCGGATATTCTGAACCGTATGGGCTACATCGAGAGGGTCTACCAATATGCCAATCAGATGCTGGAGAGCTACATCGATACAAAGAACGATGTGCACGACCTCTGGGACAGGCTGGAGGAGGAAAAGGCTTCCCTGGAGAGCGATATGAGGCAGCTGGAGGCGGACTATAAAAGCCTTGAAGACCAGCAGGAAAACCTGAATGTGCTGTTGGCCCAGAAACAAAAGGCGTCCGACAATTATGATGCGGAAATTGCAAAGGCCAGGAAGGAGGCAGAAGCCGCAAAGAAGCTGATACAGCAGGAGCAGAAGAAGCTGAAGGATCTGCAGGCGCAGCTGGCGCGTGAACAGGCGGCGGCTGCAGCAGCGTCGGCAACCTATGCCACCACCAATTACAGCTCCGTCATTGCCAATGCCTCCGGAAGCGAGCTCGGAAAGCAGGTGGCGCGATTTGCCTGCCAGTACATAGGTAATCCTTATGTGTACGGAGGAACCAGCCTGACAAAGGGGGCGGACTGCTCCGGCTTTATTTATTCGGTATACGCCCAGTTTAACTATTCGCTTCCCAGAACATCCTATCAGCAGAGAAGCGCAGGCAGGTCGGTGAGCTATGAGCAGGCGCAGCCGGGAGACATAATCTGCTATGACGGGCATGTGGGTATTTATATCGGCGGGCTGATCGTCCATGCCAGCAACAGCAAGCCATATCCCAGCGGGGGAATTAAGGTCAGCAACGCAAAGTACAGGACCATACTTTCGGTGCGTAGGATCATAAAATGATACCCTGCCCGGTTTGCCGCGGGAGTATTGACTCCCTTTAATTTACAGTGTTGACGGAGGATTGAACCGGTGAAGATTATTATTGCGGGAGACGGAAAAATGGGAGCTATCCTGACGCGCCAGCTATCGTCGGAGGACAACGATCTGACGCTGATAGATTCCAATCCCCAGGTGCTTGTGTCCAGCGAGGAACGTTACGACGTCATGGTCGTGCAGGGAAACTGCGCATCCATGGAGGTGCTTTTGCAGGCGGGCGTAAAAGAGGCAAAGCTTCTGATAGCGGTTACGGGCGCCGACGAGATCAATCTGTTGTGCTGCATGACCGCCCATGGGCTGAATCAGGAGCTTCACACCATTGCACGGGTGCGCAACCCGGAGTATACGGACCAGATATATGCCATGAGAAATATGTTTGCGCTCTCCATGGCGGTGAATCCCGAGAGGCAGGCAGCGACGGAAATAGAAAGGCTGCTGAAGTATCCGGGCTTTTTAAAGCGGGACGTGTTCACAAAGGGACGCGTGGAGATTGTGGAGCTGCGTGTGGACGAGGACAGCAAGCTCTGCAATGTGGCGTTGAACGATATGTACGGTATCGTAAAATGTAAAATTCTTGTATGCGCCGTGCTGAGAAACGGAACCGCAGTGGCGCCCAACGGAAGCTTTGTGCTTCGTAAGGGGGACCGAATCTTTGTGACAGCGTCTACGGATATGCTTACGGTTTTGCTGAAAAATCTCGGCATTATCACACACAAGGTAAAGAGAGTGGTCATTTGCGGCGGCGGGCGTATCAGCTTTTATCTGGCTAAGCTTCTGCAGAACAGTGGCGTAAACGTCCAGATAATCGAGCAGAATCAAGAGCGCTGCAGCCAGCTTGCGGCAGTACTGCCTTCGGCGTGCATTACCCAGGGAGATGCAAGCAGCCAGTTTCTGCTGGAGAGCGAGGGAGTTCCCGACTGCGACGCCCTGGTGGCGATGACAGGGCTGGATGAGCTGAATATTATCATATCCCTGTACGGCGTGAGCTGCGGCGTGCCTCAGGTCATAGCAAAGCTGGGGCACATGGACAATACAAATATTCTGGGAAACCTGTCTCTCGGAAGCGTCATCAGCCCCAAGGAGCTGTGCTGTAATACCATTGTCCGTTATGTGCGGGCGATGAAGAATCAGACAGGCGCGGCGCTGACGGTGCATACCATTGCGGACGGGCAGGCGGAAGCCATGGAGTTTCTGGTGGATCAGAATACGCTGAACTGCGGAAAAGCGCTTAAAACCATCAGGCTGAAAAAAGAGGTTCTTGTGGCGTGTATTATAAGAGGGGAAAGGCGGGAGATACCCAACGGCGATTCCTGCTTCAACATCGGAGATACCGTAATTATTGTGACGAACAGCGGAAAAGGGATCTATCAGCTGAACGATATTTTTGAGTAGGTGCGAGGGCTGTCATGAATTACAAAATGATGGGAAGATTTGTCGGCAAGATTCTTATGGTTGAGGCGGTTTTTATGGTGCCGGCAATGCTTATCAGCCTGTGGGAAAAGGAATATGAGTCGGTTTTGGGGTTCTTTTGGAGCATCGTGGCGACGGCGGCAATCGCCGGGCTGCTGCTTGCGGCCTGCAGGGGCACCAAAAATAAGTTTTATGCCCGGGAGGGACTGGCATGCGTGGGCTTGAGCTGGATTGTGATGAGTCTTCTGGGAGCAATTCCCTTCTGCATCTCCGGAGCAATTCCAAGCTATATCGACGCCTTTTTTGAGATTGTATCGGGATTTACAACCACGGGCGCATCCATTCTGCCGTCGGTGGAGGGGCTTCCCAAGGGCATTTTGTACTGGAGAAGCTTCAGCCATTGGCTGGGAGGAATGGGGGTTCTGGTATTTTTGCTTGCCATTACCTCCGTGGGAAGAAGCGATAACGGTTTTACCATGCATCTGCTCCGGGCGGAGAGCCCCGGTCCCAATGTGGGAAAGCTTGTTCCGCGGATGAGGCAGACGGCGGGCATTCTGTACCTGCTGTATATTCTGCTGACGGTGGTGAACGTGATCTTTCTGCTTATAGGGCGTATGCCGCTGTTTGATGCGGTTTGCACGGCCTTTGGCACGGCGGGCACGGGCGGCTTCGGTATCAAAAATGACAGCATTGCGGGCTACACTCCCTATATTCAAAACGTATGTACCGTGTTTATGCTTTTGTTTGGCGTGAACTTCAGCTGCTACTATTTCCTGCTGATCAGAAATTTTAAGAGTGTGTTCAGGGATGAGGAGCTTCGGATGTATTTTGGCATTGCGGCGGGAAGCATTGCGCTGATCACCCTGAATCTGCGCGGCGTATATGAGACGCTGGGAGAAGCGCTGCGTCATGCATCCTTTCAGGTGGCATCCATCATGACCACAACAGGCTTTGCCACCGCGGATTTTGATTTATGGCCGGGCTTCTCCAAGGCGGTTTTGCTGTGCCTGATGGTGGTGGGAGCCAGCGCGGGCAGCACGGGAGGGGGCTTTAAATGCGGGCGTCTGCTGCTGGTGATCAAAAGCCTGCGCAGAAGCGTGCGGCAGGTGGTCCATCCCCAGAGAGTGCAGGCGGTGCGCTCCAACGGTCAGCCAGTGGATGAAAAGGTGCTGCAGAATACCAACGCTTACCTTGCCGCCTATGCGATTATTATTGGCGTCAGCTTTCTGCTGATTTCCATAGACGGTTTTTCCATTACCACCAATTTTTCCGCGGTACTGGCATGCTTTAACAACATAGGACCGGGATTTGAAATGGTAGGGCCAACCTGCAACTTCAGCGGGTACAGTGTCTTCTCCAAGCTGGTGCTTATCATGGATATGCTGGCGGGAAGGCTGGAGATATTTCCCATATTGATTTTGTTTTCCAGATCTACATGGACGCGCCGGTGAGGACTGTGAACCACATCGGCCAGCTGAGAGTATGTGACGGCGGCTTTCTGAAACAGGCTGGAGCCCCGGAATAAAACGCAAAAATGACGGAAGGGAACGGTGAGATAAATGCTATTTGTACAATATCCCAAGTGCAGCACCTGCAAAAAGGCGGAGGGCTGGCTGAAGGAAAAGCAGGTCGGCTATGAGAGCCGGCATATCAAGGAGGAAAATCCCACGGCGGAGGAGCTTGCCGCATGGATCGCCAAAAGCGGTCTTCCCGTGAGAAAGTTTTTCAACACCAGCGGCCTGCTCTATAAGGAGCTGCAGCTAAAGGATAAGCTGGGCGGCATGAGCGAGAAGGAGATGATTGACCTCCTTGCCACCGACGGTATGCTGGTGAAGCGCCCGCTGCTGATCGGAGACAACGGCGTGTGCGTGGGCTTTAAGGAAGCGGAGTGGGAAAAGCTTTTGAATCGTATTTCCTGAGGAATGTCAGAAAAGTGCATATAGGCAGTCATACCCCCCGGGAATCCTTCATACATTGTAAAAAAGATTCTTGAGGGGTATTCTTTTGAAGGATTATATTGAGGAGCGTGCCATCAGCATCGCTCACTATATCATCGACAGCAATGCCACAGTGCGGCAGACGGCTAAGGCATTCGGAGTATCTAAGAGTACGGTACATAAGGATGTGACCGAACGCCTCGTTCAGGTCAATCCGGCGCTTGCAACGGAAGCAAGGAAGGTATTGGACGTAAACAAATCCGAGCGCCATATTCGGGGAGGGCTTGCAACAAAGGAGAAGTATGCGCATCAGCATAGACCGGAATGATATATCAGAAAGCACTTTGTGAAGACGGCAGAGTGCTTTTGTGCTGTAAGACCTGGTGTTATGTGGGCATGACGGAGAGCCGGCTTTTGCGGGGCTCTGCCGGCATGCCCTAAGTGCGTATGCTTTTTCGGGCTGTGCCCGTTTATGCGCCGGGGGTCTCGATTCATGACTTAAAGGATATTTTTATCATAAAGACCATTGCCGCCTGCCAAAAGATAAATGACATCGGAAAATTTAGCGCCGCTTTTCGGTTTACAATTCTCAGGACAGGATATAAAATAAATATAGCTGTCAGGCAGTATTTTGAACGTATAAGGATGAAACGGAGGAGTGCAATGTCGGCAGAGCATGAGAGAACGGCAACAGCGGGGAGCGTACCGCGGGTGGAAAGCGAATCGCGGGTGGAAAGCGCATCAAAGGCGGAAAGCATACCGCGGGTGGAAAGCGCATCAAAGGCGGAAAGCATACCGCGGGTGGAAAGCGCATCAAAGGCGGAGAGCGTACCGCAGGAGAAAATTTCGTCCCTCGCGGCGCAGATTATGAGGCTGGCGCATGATGAGCTGCTTATGCATCTGCGTTTTTTTGACATGGCGCTGGCACGTCTGGAGGTGAAGGAGCGGAAGGCCATAGGCTGTATGGCGGCGGATGGGCGTGTATGCTATTATGACCCGGTATATGTGCTGAAGTGCTATCAGGAGGAGCCGAAGCTGGTCATCCGCACTTATCTGCATATGCTGCTGCACTGTATTTTTTTTCATGGTTTCCGGTATGATAAGCTGGACGGCGAGAAATGGGACCTGGCGGCGGATATCGCCGTGGAAAAAGTGATTCTGGATTTAAGGCTGGCTGGCGTTTCGCTGGAGGAGGACAGTGAGGCCGAAAGGAAGCTCCGGATTTTGGAGGAGGATATCGGCGCTTTGACTGCGGAGCGGATTTATCGTTATTTTCGGCAGAATTCCCTGACCGCGGACGAGGAGCAGGAGCTGCGGCGGCTGTTTGTCAGGGATGTG
Organism: uncultured Acetatifactor sp.; assembly: GCA_910578215.1. GTDB lineage: Bacteria > Bacillota > Clostridia > Lachnospirales > Lachnospiraceae > Acetatifactor. The sequence continues at coordinate 68,825 of CAJTPH010000016.1, forward strand.
CATTCCCTTTGGAAGCCCGCAGAGCAGCTGGAAGTCACGCAGGAGCAGTGGAAGAAAATCAGCGAGCGTATCAAGGCTGACCTGAAATCCTTTACCAGAAATAAGGGCGGTACGGAAAGCCTGGAGAAAAATCTGGAGGAGACCACCAGGGACCGTTACGATTACGGTGAGATTCTGCGCAAATTTACGGTGGCAGGGGAAGATATCACCGTCAATGATGATGAGTTTGACTATGTTTATTATACCTATGGACTGGAGCATTACGGCAATCTGCCGCTGATAGAGCCGCTGGAGTACAGGGAGATCAATAAGGTGAGGGAGTTTGTAATCGCCATAGACACCTCTGCGTCCTGCCGGGGGGCGGTGGTCAGGGCTTTTCTGAAAAAAACGTATTCTATTTTAAAGGGAAGCGAGAACTTTTTCCACAAGGTCAACGTGCATATCATCCAGTGTGACAATGAGGTGCGCAGCGACACCAAGATTACAAACGACGATGATTTCGATAAATTTATGAGGTATGGAAAGCTGACGGGCTTTGGGGCAACGGATTTCCGCCCGGTCTTTGAGTATATCGAGAGGCTGAGGGGACAGAATGAATTCGAGGACCTGAAGGGAATGATCTACTTTACCGACGGCTATGGTATTTATCCGGAGCGCATGCCGGATTACAAGGTTATATTTGCTTTTTTGGACGAGGATGAAAACCGCTCGCCGGTGCCGGCATGGAGTATGAAGGTGGTGCTTGAGAGCGACGAGCTGGAGGAGGCTGAAAATGAACATCAGGCAGGCTAAGGATTATATAAAAAATTCGGTGAATCTGTATTTGAAAAAGGATGAATTCGGTGAATACAGGGTGCCGGTGGTGCGTCAGCGCCCGATTTTTCTGCTGGGGGCGCCAGGAATCGGCAAGACCGCAATTATGGAGCAGATCGCACAGGAGATGGGAATTGCGCTTGTGGCCTATTCGATGACTCACCATACCAGGCAGTCGGCGCTGGGGCTGCCCTTTATCACACAGAAAAGCTACGGCGGTGAGAGCTTCAGTGTCTCGGAATATACCATGAGCGAGATTATTGCTTCCGTTTACGATACCATGGAAGCCAGCGGCATGAAGGAGGGAATTTTGTTTCTGGACGAGATCAACTGTGTGTCCGAGACACTGGCGCCCTCCATGCTGCAGTTTCTGCAATATAAGGTGTTCGGGCGGCACAGGGTTCCGGAGGGCTGGATTATCGTGACGGCGGGGAATCCGCCGGAATACAATAAGTCGGTCAGGGAATTCGATGTGGTGACCCTGGACAGGCTTAAGATTTTGGAGGTAGAGCCGGATTTCCGCATTTGGAAGACATATGCGGTGGAACGGCAGCTTCACAATGCGGTTATCAGCTATCTTGACTTAAAAAAGGACCATTTTTACCGCATGGAGATGACGGTCAGGGGGCGTGAGTATGTGACGGCGCGGGGCTGGGAGGATCTGGCGGAGATACTTTCACTCTATGAGGATGAGCAGCTGCCGGTGGACGAGACTCTGGTAGGGCAGTATCTGCGAAATCAGACGGTGGTGAAGGAATTTACCGCTTATTACGATCTGTATAACAAGTATAAAAAGGATTACCGCATCGAGGAGATTTTAAGCGGAAATCCGTCCGTGCATGCGATTGCCCGCGCCAGGGAGGCGGCGTTTGACGAGAGGCTGTCTTTGCTGGGCATGCTGCTTGACAGGGTACAGGCGGACATGAGAGAGGTGATGGAGGAAGCTGCGTTTTTGGCCGATCTGAAGCTTCCGTTAAAGGGAATCGGGGCGGCGGTTCAGGGAGATAAGGCGGAGAGCGCTGCCGCGGGGCAGATTGTTTCTCAGCTGGAAAAGCAGGCGGCAGGCCGAAAGAAGCAGCTGGAGAATCTGCAGAATGCCAACGCCCTGTCCGACGCCGACAGGAAAAAACACCGCAGGGTCATAAGCTTTCTGGAGGACAGGCGCAGGGAGCTTCTGGCGGGTGAAAGCGTCACGGGAGCCGGTGCCTATGAATTCCTGAAGGAAAAATATTCGGCGCTGGTAGCAAGAATGAAGCGGGAAACCACGGGGGTGCAGGATGAGCTGCACGCGCTGTTTGTATTTGCGGAGGAGGCGTTTGCGGGAGCCGGAGGGTCGTCAGGAAACGAAATGCTTATATTGGTTACAGAGCTTACGGTGGACAGCGCCAGCGCCGGGTTTATCGCCACATTTGGCAGCCCCGACTATAAGAGGCATAATGAGGAGCTGATGCTCACCGAGCGCAGCGACGATATCCGCAAGCAGATCGCGGAGCTGAAGCTGGATTAAGCGTGGCTGCGGGTTTGAGCAGTATAGGGAGCAGAAATGGAAGGCTTGCGGGTATGAGCGGGGCGGAGAGCAGCAATGCCGGGCTTGCGGGTTTGAGCGGTGCGGAGAGCAGGCGTGGGAGTCGGATTTTCCTGCCGGGTGTGCGGGTGCCCGGGGCGGAGAAAAGGAAGATAAGTACGGATAAAACGAGGACAGGATGAGTATGCAGGAGAAGGAGCTGGCGGTTACGGGCGGCAGTTTGTATTATGGGACAGAGGACGGAAGGGCTGTTATAACACGGTTTAACGGAATGGCGTCGGAGGTGCGTTTGCCTGAGCGGATCGAGGGTCTGCCTGTGACGCGTATTGAAAAGAAGGCTTTTTTGAGCAGGAAAAATCTGAGAAAGGTGTTTCTGCCGGACAGCATGGAGGAGATCGGGGATTGGGCATTTGCCTACTGCGGAGGTCTGAAGGAGGTCAGGCTGCCCTGCCGGGAAGTGCGGTTCGGGAAGGCGGTTTTCATGGAGTGCGGCTGTCTGGAGAGGCTTACGGGAACAGGCGCTCAGGCGGAGCTTTTGGCGGCGGCAGTTACGGCCTTGGACGCCTATTACCTGCTGGAGCCGCGGGCCGCGGGAAGCGGAGAATGGCTGGCAAAGTGGGACAACAGGCTTATGGCAGTCATGCGGACGCCGGAGACGGAGGGCTATTCCAGGCAGGTGCTCTGCGGCGAGGAGGATTACGGCAGCACGGATCTGTCCGCATACACCAGCGGCAGGCGCAGGCAGAAGGCAAGGCTGGCGCTTTTGAGGCTGTTGTTCCCCGAAGCCCTGTCGGAGGACAACAGGGCGTTTTTGGAGGATTATCTGCGTGGGCATGCCAAGGGCAGCGCGTCGGGGGAGGAAGCGTGGCAGGTGGTTTTGGAGGAGCACGGCAGTGACAGGGCGTATTATAGCCTGTTCGCGGAGCTTGGCTGCATCTCGGAGGAAAACTTTGACGAAAGCTTCCGGGATATCGGGGAGGAGTACCCGGAGATGAAGGCGTTTTTCCTGCGCTATAAGGAGGAAAGGCTTGGAATGAAGGATTTCTTTGAGGAGCTTGAGCTGTAGCCGCGCAGGCTGAAAGGTTGCGGCATGGGCTTGATGTATGAGGAAAATTCTGCTATACTGATGCTGACGGTATGGCGGCGCCGGCGGGAGGCTGCCGGCAGCTTTTGGATATATTTGAAGGATATTCACGCCGGGAAAGGTATGCGTGCAGAGGCACGCGGAAGGGTATGGGAATGACATTATCAGAGGCAAAGGAAAAGCTGGAAAAGTATGGCCAGGAGCATATTTTGAAATATTATGAGACGCTGTCCGGGGCGGAGAGAGAGGCGCTGCTTGCGCAGATAGACGCCACGGACATGGATATTCTGGAGGCGTGCAGGCACAGGGAGGAGCTGACCCGGAAGGGGGCAATTACGCCTCTTTCCGTCATGCAGCTTTCCGAGATCGAGAAGAACAGGGCGGATTTTACCGATACCGGGCTTAAGGCGATCCGGGAGGGCAGGGTGGGCGCCGTGCTGCTTGCCGGAGGCATGGGGACCCGTCTTGGCTCTGACGATCCGAAGGGCATGTACAATGTGGGAGTGACCAGAGAGCTGTATATTTTTGAATGCCTGATAAACAATTTGACAGAGGTAGTGCGTCAGGCGGGTAATTATATCCATCTGTTTGTCATGACCAGCGACAAGAATAACGATGCCACCGTAAGCTTTCTGCGGGAGCACGGGTTCTTTGGATACAGGGAGGACTACGTGCACTTCTTTAAGCAGGAGATGGCTGCGGCAACCGATTATGAGGGCAGGATTTATCTGGAGGAAAAGGGGAAAATGTCCACCTCGCCCAACGGCAACGGCGGCTGGTTTATCTCCATGAAGAAGGCAGGGCTTATCACGTTCCTGCAAAAGGAGGGAATCCAGTGGCTGAATGTGTTTGCGGTGGACAATGTGCTGCAGAGGATTGCAGATCCCTGCTTTATAGGGGCTACCATTCAGAGAAGCTGCGTGGCGGGAGCTAAGGTGGTCAAGAAGAACGCCCCGGATGAAAAGGTGGGCGTTATCTGTCTGGAGGACGGCAGACCGTCCGTGGTGGAGTATTATGAGCTGACGGACGAAATGATGAACGCCAGGGATGCGGACGGCGAACCGGCGTATAATTTCGGGCTGATCCTGAATTATCTGTTCAACACGGATGAGCTTCTCCGTATCTCGGAGAAAAATCTTCCTCTGCATATTGTTGAGAAGAAGATACCCTGCCTGGACGGGGAGGGAAATCCGGTAAAGCCTGAGCAGCCCAACGGCTACAAGTATGAAAATCTTGTGCTGGATATGATTCATCAGATGTCCGGCTGCCTGCCCTTTGAGGTTGTGAGGGAGAGGGAGTTTGCGCCGATCAAAAATAAGACCGGCGTCGATTCCGTGGAGAGCGCCCGGGAGCTGCTCAGGAAAAACGGAGTGGAGCTGTAGCGGGCAGACAGGGCGGAGGAATGCCGGACAAACTTTGAGGATGCATTTAAACGTATAGCGAATAAGGGGGTAAAAGCATGAATATTTTAGTGACAGGCGGAGCAGGATTTATCGGCAGCCATACGGTAGTGGAGCTGCTGCAGGCAGGCTATCAGGTATCGGTGCTCGACAATCTGAGCAATTCCAGTGAAAAGTCTCTGCAGCGCGTGGAGGCTATTACGGGCAGGAAGGTTCCCTTTTACAAGGCGGATATATTGGATCGCCAGGCTTTGGAAAAGATCTTTTCCCAGGAGAAGGTAGATGCGGTCATTCACTTTGCGGGTCTGAAGGCGGTGGGGGAATCGGTGCAGAAGCCCTGGGAGTATTATGAAAACAATATTGCGGGCACACTGACTCTGGTGGACGTGATGAGAAAGCACAATGTAAAGAATATTATTTTTTCTTCCAGCGCGACGGTTTACGGCAATCCGGCGGTCATTCCCATTACGGAGGACTGCCCCAAGGGACAGTGCACTAATCCCTACGGCTGGACGAAGTCCATGCTGGAGCAGATCTTGTCGGATATCCAGCATGCCGACCCTGAATGGAACGTGATTTTGCTGCGTTACTTCAATCCCATCGGCGCCCACAAAAGCGGCACCATGGGCGAGAATCCCAACGGTATTCCCAACAATCTGATGCCATACATCACGCAGGTTGCGGTGGGAAAGCTGTCTCAGCTGGGCGTGTTCGGAAACGACTATGATACGCCTGACGGAACCGGCGTGCGCGATTATATTCATGTGGTAGACCTTGCGGCGGGGCATGTGAAGGCTTTGAAAAAGATCGAGGAGAACGCGGGGCTGAAGATCTACAATCTGGGCACGGGCGTGGGCTACAGCGTGCTGGATATCGTGAAGAATTTTGAGGAAGCCACAGGCGTGAAGATTCCCTACGTCATAAAGGAGAGGCGGGCAGGAGATATCGCCGCGTGCTATGCGGACGCATCGCTGGCGAAGAAGGAGCTGGGCTGGGAGGCTGAGAACGGAATCAGGGAAATGTGCGAGGATTCCTGGAGGTGGCAGAAGAATAATCCCAACGGATACGAGGGGTAAGGCTGTGAGAACGATTTACCGGACGCCAGGCAGGTTTTGCCTGGCGTTTCCCTATGCGCATACCCGCATAGGGATTTGCTGCCAAAGCATGCGGGCCGCGCGTGAGCAGGGAAAGACGGAGCTTCCCTGCTCGATTGACTGACAAACAGAAATCATTTACGCAACATACAGATACATGAAGATAAAATGGCAGACGCTGCCGCCCATTACAAACAGGTGGAAAATCTCGTGCGCGCCGAAGGTTTTGTGTTTTGCACTGAAAACGGGAAGCCTTAAGGCATAAATCACGCCGCCTATGGTATAGATGATTCCGCCTGCCAGCAGCAACAGGAACGCGGCGGCGGGAAGGGTATCCAGAAGCTGCCCGAAGACAAGGAGGCACACCCATCCCATGGCGATATAGATTATGGAGGAAAACCACTTGGGACAGGTGATCCAGCAGGCTTTGATAACCATGCCGGCCAGCGCGATGCCCCAGACCAGAGCCAGAAGCCTGTATCCGATATCGCCGCCCAGGACAACCAGGCATACGGGGGTATAGGAGCCGGCAATCAAAACGAAGATCATCATGTGATCCAGCTTTTGGAAAATGCGCAGGCGTTTTCCGGTTAAGTTTACGGAATGATACATTGTGCTTGCGCCATAAAGCAATATCATACTTGCCATAAAAATCGTCAATGCCGTAAGGCTGCGGCCGCCGGATGTGACGCTGGCCTTGACCAGAAGCGGTACTGCGGCGAAAACGGCAAGCATCATGCCGATGAAATGAGTGATGGCACTTCCCGGTTCTCTGATTGTAATCTGCATAGCGGCCTCCATTCTTACACTTTCCTGCAGCAGCGCACGCTTATAGGGCTCTGCCGTGCTACGGCAATATGCGTCCTTGGCGGAGGCAGGAAATGTATCGCACTCACGGTATTTTAAAATACCATACGTGGCTATTGATATTATGCAACATAGTATTAAAAACTATGTACTGATTACAAAAATATTACATCAAAAAAGCTCGGATGTCAATACTGATCTTCTTCAATAATCTGAATTTCCAGGAAATCAAAATCGATTCTTTCTATAAAATTATCCTGCGTAAAGCGTGTCTTGCGGTGGCGTTTGAACTCTGCAATCGTCTTGTCCAGCCATATCGGCTGTCCAAGGTCAAACTGGCGGCACACCTCCTCCAGAGCGCGGAACACCTTGTGGGTACGGGTGTCCTCGCTGCCGTCCGCAACGCAGGTATCCTTCAGCATACGGTTATCCTTAAAGGTTCTTGCCCATAAACGAAACATCTTTTATCCTTTCTGGTTTTATCCGGTAATGGTTTATCCGAAAAAAATCCCTACCTTCCAAATAAGCGGTGTCAGAAGCCGTATAACCCATTGGCCCTGGTATCATGTTAATGGATTTTGCGGGAAAGCGCAATATTCTTTATAAAATTAACCGCATGCATATTTTCCGCCCCGTCACATATATATGTAAGGTATGGCTTTCTATGAGAAGGTGGAAGTTCTTTCTAATTTTGGAAAAAAAAGGATTAATTTTTTGTGAATATTATACATCTGCATCAATATTTATGTTATACTAACAATGAAATAATTGGCACGAGATACGATAAAGGAGCGGAAATGGAACTACGGTCAGTTAAGGGAGAGGGAATCGACAGCTGGAAGGAAGTAACCCTGATTTATAATGCGGCGCTGAGACAGGTTTCCACGAAGATGGAAATTCTAAACGATGAGTTTCAGCATGTTCATCAATACAACCCAATCGAACATATCAAGGCACGCATCAAAACTCCGGAAAGCATTGTAAAGAAGCTGAAAAGAGGGGGCTATGAGTCAACCATTGACAATATGGTAAAGTACATCAACGACATTGCGGGTATCAGGATTATATGTTCCTTCACATCGGATATCTACAGAATCGCGGATATGATAAGGAAGCAGCGTGACATTGAGGTCATTGCGGTGAAGGATTACATTACCTTTCCCAAGGCAAGCGGCTATAAGAGCTATCATATGATTGTGACGGTGCCGGTATATCTGTCTGACCGGACAGTGGATACAAAGGTAGAAATTCAGATCCGCACGGTGGCGATGGATTTCTGGGCGAGCCTGGAGCATAAGATCCATTATAAGTTTGAAGGCGACGCCCCGGAGTACATAAGAGATGAGCTGATTGAATGCGCAAAAATGGTGTCTGACCTGGACGCAAGGATGCTGTTGCTCAACGATAAGGTATTGTCAAGCGGCAGGGAGCGGTAAAAAGCTCCCTGTTTTAGTTGTCTGCGCAAAAAGCTTTCTATAAAAGAGGAGTACCCGGGCACCTTGCGGCGCCCGGGCTGTTATGAAAAAATCTGGCTTGCTGTGATATTTTAACAAAAATATCTGTAAAAATCTACTCTTATTATAACAATTAAATATGTACAAACTATGAACACAATGTTAAAAGCTGATGAATGTTACAAAAGAACTGTATTGGCTTATTGATTTATATAAATTGTACACAGAAAGACGCAAAAATGTTTTTGGTTGTAAAGTGCAAAAAAAAATGATAGAATATTGAAAGGATTATCATGGAAAGAGTAGCGGCTCACAGCGGGCGATCGGCCCAGGAGGGAAACGGATGGATATGTTTATGGACAGGCTGCCGCAGAAGCTGACGGCGCAGGACATTATCAAGGCTAATACGGCGGCGGATATGGAAGAACTGAAGAATCTGAGGAATCAGATTGCGGCTTATAACGAGTGCCTGGAAAGACTGCAGAGGCTTATCAGGGAAGGAGAAGCGCGGCTGACAGGCGCGCGTCAGATAGATAACGGCGATATCAGGTATCTGATGGAGGAAAGCGTCAATAAGATCAGGGCGCTTCAGCAGGATACGGGCGGCATGGAGAAGCTGCAGAGGCAGCTGACGGAGCAGCTTGACAGTATCGATAAGACCATGGTTGACCAGCTGTGCAACATGGACAAGGCTGTGGCGGACCAGATAGCCGGCATAGATAAGAATATGGAAGGGCGTCTCATGGCGATGGGACGGACTATGGGCGGGCAGTTCGCCGGAGTGGAACAGGCCATGGATAAGCGCATGAGCGCCATGGTCCAGACTGTGAGCGGACAGATTGCCGGCATAGATAAAACCATGGAAAAGAGTCTTACGGCTATGAGTCAGAACGTGGGCGGTCATATCGGCGATTTGAGCAAGACTGTTGACGAGAGGCTTGGCAACATGGATCAGACCATGGAAAAACATCTGGACGAGATTAACCGGAACATGGACGGAAAGCTTGCCGAAATGGGTCAGAGCATGGACGGAAGGCTTGCCGAAATGGGTCGGAGCGTTGACGGAAGGCTTGCCGAAATGGGCCAGAGCGTTGACGGAAGACTTGCCGAAATGGATCAGAGCATGGACGGAAGGCTTACCGACATGAACAGAGGAGTGGCGGAGCGCCTGGATGCGTTAAGCCAGTTCCTTGGGGAGCAGGAGAGGGACACCTCCTCCAGGCAGCTGACGGAGGGTCTTGAGGCGGTGAGCGAAACCGTACACAAGGAATGTGTCAAGGTATACCGCAACGTGCAGGCTGTGGTGGTGGAGGAGAGCGGGAAGCAGAGCGCTGCCGCCAACGAGACGGTATCCGCGCTGAACGGCGTGAAGGGAAGACAGGGCGCAATTCTGGGTCTTTCCGCAGCATCGCTTATCATTGCTCTGGCAAGCCTTGCGATGCAGATTCTGGGTTTTCTGAATATTATTTAAAGAAGGATTAGCATTTTAATTTGGTGGTCGCAATGGCAAAAGAGATTTGGAAACCGGGAAACATGCTGTATCCGCTTCCGGTGGTGATGGTGAGCATGGCGGACAGGGCGGGAAGGTATAATATTATTACGATCGGCTGGGCGGGGAC
>CAJTPH010000016.1:78630-83526 GCA_910578215.1 uncultured Acetatifactor sp.
GTCTGTACCAACCCGCCGATGGTGAGTATATCCGTGCGCCCGGAGCGCTATTCTTATCCGATTCTCCGGGATACAGGAGAGTTTGTCATTAACCTGACCACCAGGGAGCTTGCCTTTGCCACGGATTACTGCGGCGTAAAAAGCGGGCGGGACGTGGATAAGTTTAAGAAGCTGGGCTTGACGGCGCTTCCCGCAGGTAAGGTGGCCGCTCCTCTGATCGGAGAGAGCCCGGTCAATATTGAGTGCAGGGTGCGTCAGATCATGCCCCTGGGGTCCCATGATATGTTTCTTGCCGATGTTGCGGCCGTACATGCCGACGAGAAGTATATGGATGAAAAGCGTCGGTTTCATCTGGAGAAGGCCGAACCCATCGTATATTCCCACGGCGCGTATCTGGTCTGCGGAGAACAGCTGGGAACCTTTGGCTACAGTGTGCGGAAAAGCTAGAACTTCCTTTTTCTGTATAAAATTCTAAAATACGGGAATTATTAGTATAATGCTGCGGTGCGGTCCCTGGCTCCGCCGGGGCAAAATAACGGACAGGATTTTGTGCAGCCTGCGCCGGGGGCGCGGGGCTGTGATTTCAACTATAGGACGAACGATGAAAAATAAAAAAAGGTATCATAAAAAACTAAAGTTTACATATATTAATATTACGATGCTCGTACTGTTTGGCTGCCTGCTGTATTTTAAGGGGTATACGCCCTATAAGCAAACGGGGGACAACCTTTTTCATGTCAGGGTCAACGGACAGGAGGTCGGAGTCATCGGGCAGAGCGAACGGGCGGAGGAGCTTCTGAGCCAGGCACGAAGGAACGTAGCCATGGGCAGTGAAGAACTGCTCTTTATGGAGGCGGAACTGGAGCTTACGGGCGAGGCCGCCCTGTGGGGTGAAGCGGATGACGAGGAGTCGGTGCTCCGCAATATGGAGGGTGTGCTGCGCGCGAGTATTCAGCCTTCCATGCACCGTTCTTATACCGTGAAAATCAATGAGAATATATTGAATATGGGCAGCGTGGAGGAGGTTCAGCAGCTTCTGCAGGCGGCCATAGACAAATACGACACAGAGGGTAAGTTTTCCGTGAAGCTGGTCTATGACACCAACAGGGAATTCGGTGTGCTTACTACAAACGTGGTCAACAGGGAGTCCGAGACGGAGGATACAGACAACAGCTATCTCGGTGCGGGAATCCAGAACTTTTTTTCGGAGATTTCCGGTGTGGTGGAAACCGAGGAAGAAAAGGATTTTGACGACTATGAGCTGGGCACCCTTGGAATGGATTTTTCGGAAAAAATCGTAGCCGTGGAAACGTATCTTCCCAAGGAGCAGCTGACGCCCCTGGAGGATGCAATCAACCTGATCGTCATGGAGCAGGAGATGCCAAGCATCTATGAGGTGGTGGCGGGGGACACGCTTACGGCAATTGCCATCAAGGTGAACCTTCCCATGGAGCAGATCGTAGAGATGAATGATATTCTGGAGGATGTCAATACGACCCTGCATATAGGGGACAAGCTGTTGATTACCGTGCCGGAGCCGGAGCTTTCCGTGACAAGGGTGGAAGAAAGGTATTACGAAGAGGTCTATGACGCCGAAATTAAGTATATTGAAAATCCCAAATGGTATACCAGCAGGGTAGAGGTACGCCAGCAGCCCCATGCGGGCTTCCGCAAGGTGGTGGCGAGGGTGACCTACGTCAATGACAAAGAGGTGTCGCGTGAGATCCTGAAGGAAGAAATTGCCATGGAGGCGGTTCCCAAGATCGTGGAGCGGGGGACGCAGGTGCCTCCCACCTATATCAAGCCTCTGAACGGCGGAAAGGTCACGTCGACCTTCGGCAACCGTCCGCGCCCTACCGCGGGTGCATCCACCTATCATCAGGCAATAGACTGGGGAACGCCCACGGGTACGCCGATCTATGCGTCTTCGGGCGGAACCGTGTCGAGAGCCGGCTGGATAGGAAGCTATGGTTACGCGATTTATATTACCCACCCGGACGGCAGGGAGACCAGGTATGCTCATTTGAGCAAGATTCTGGTAAAGCCCGGGCAGAAGGTGAAGCAGGGAGACAAAATCGCGCTCAGCGGCAATACGGGAGTCACTACAGGGCCCCATCTGCATTTTGAAATGATTATAAACGGCAAGAAGGTCGATCCCTTTAAAAACGGTGTGCCGAGATAACGGTGCAGGCGCCTGCGCGCAATGCGGGAATCATGCCATGATTCAACGGCTGCGGCAGGTGTGGTATTTGAACACCTGTTCCATTTACAAAAGCTGGAAACTGTGTTAATATTGCTTTACCCAAACCTTAAAAAGAGGTAGAATAATGGAACAATATGCGATTAAAGGCGGAAATCCGCTGGTGGGGGATGTGGAGATAGGAGGAGCAAAAAATGCGGCTCTCCCTATTCTCGCCGCTTCTGCCATGACGGACGAAACCGTATATATAGATAACGTACCCGATGTGCGCGACATCAATGTAATGCTGGAGGCATTGCAGAATATCGGTGTGGCGGTAAAACACTCGGACCGGCATAAGGTGATATTAAACGCCGGAAACATTCACAGCCTAGTGGCTGAAAACGAAGCTATTAAGAAGATCAGGGCGTCCTATTATCTCATGGGAGCGCTTTTGGGGAAATACAAGTCCGCCGAGGTGGCGCTTCCCGGCGGCTGTGACATCGGCTGCCGCGCTATCGACCAGCATATCAAGGGCTTTCGCGCCCTTGGAGCCAGGGTGGTTATTGAGCACGGGCTGATCAAGGCGAAGGCGGAACGCCTGACGGGCAGCCATATCTATATGGACGTTGTGAGCGTGGGAGCCACCATAAACATTATGATGGCGGCGGCGCTTGCCGACGGGCTGACCATTATTGAGAACTCTGCAAAGGAGCCTCATGTGGTGGATGTGGCAAACTTTTTGAACAGCATGGGGGCGAATATCAAGGGCGCCGGAACGGATGTTATCCGTATCAAGGGCGTAAACAGGCTTCACGGCTCGGAATATACCATTATTCCCGATCAGATAGAGGCGGGTACCTTTATGTTTGCCGCCGCGGTGACCAAGGGTGACGTGACGGTAAAAAATATAATTCCCAAGCACTTGGAGTCCATTACGGCGAAGCTTCTGGAAATTGGCTGCGAGGTGAAGGAGGCGGAGGATTGTATCCGCGTGGTGTCATCAAAGCCCCTTCGGCACACGCATGTGAAGACCCTGCCTTATCCCGGTTTTCCCACGGATATGCAACCGCAGATCACGGTGGCGCTTGCGCTTTCCACGGGCACCAGCATCGTGACGGAGAGCATATTTGAAAACCGTTTTAAGTATGTGGATGAGCTGACCCGAATGGGCGCAAGCATCAAGGTGGAAGGCAATACGGCGATTATTGACGGGGTGGGCAGATACACGGGAGCCAGCATTTCTGCGCCGGACCTGCGCGCGGGAGCTGCGCTGGTGATTGCGGCGTTGTCGGCGGAGGGCTTTACCCTGGTGGACGATATCAGATATATCGAGCGCGGTTATGAGGATTTTCATTTAAAGCTGCAGAATCTGGGCGCGCATATCGAGCTTGTGGAAACAGAGAAGGATTTTCAGAAGTTTAAGCTGAGAGTGGGCTGAAGCGTAATATAGTTGGGGCAAAGCCGCGGAAAACACGGCTTTGCGGAGGGCGACCGCCCCAGCCTCTGCGGTAATTCCAGCGATTGCCGTTTAAATTTTTAAAAAGACTGTTGACAGCAGGGCACATTCATAGTAATGTGTATGTAGCAACTAAATATTTTCTCTTATTCAGAGTTGGTGGAGATACATAGGATCAATGAAGCCACGGCAACCCCCCGGCGGGAAGGTGCCTCCCTGAGCGAGTAAAGTCGAACAATAAGAGGATTACATATCGAAAGATTTTGGGGTCCGCTTATTTATGAGCGGATTTTTTGTCGTATTAAATCTTTCAACTAAGGAGGTAATGAATATGGAAAAACACTTATTTACATCTGAGTCTGTTACGGAAGGGCATCCCGATAAGGTGTGCGATGCGGTTTCCGACGCGATTCTGGACGCATGCATGGAACAGGACCCCATGAGCCGTGTGGCCTGTGAGACGGCAAGCTGCACAGGCTTTGTGCTTGTGACGGGCGAAATTACTACCAAGGCAAACCTTGACATTGCAGGTATTGTCCGCAAGACCGTCAACGAGATCGGCTATAACAGCTCCCAGGTGGGCTTTGACGGCAATACCTGCGCCGTTATGGTCGCGCTGGATAAGCAGTCCCCCGATATTGCCATGGGTGTGGACAAGGCGCTGGAGGCGAGAGAAACTGGCGCTTCTTTGGAGGCAGGGATGAGCGACGAGCAGCTGGAGGCCATCGGCGCAGGAGACCAGGGCATGATGTTCGGCTATGCCACAAACGAGACTCCGGAGCTGATGCCCTATCCCGTTTCCCTTGCGCATAAGCTCTGCAGGCAGCTGACAAGGGTGCGCAAGGACGGCACGCTTTCCTATCTGCGTCCCGACGGCAAGAGTCAGGTCAGCGTGGAATATGACGAGAACGGCAGGCCGGTGCGTCTGGAAGCGGTGGTGCTTTCCACTCAGCATGATGAGAATGTGACCCAGGAGCAGATACATAAGGATATCAGGAAATATGTGTTTGACCCGGTACTCCCCGGGGAGCTTGTGGACGAAAACACGAAGTTCTTTATCAATCCTACCGGCAGGTTTGTCATCGGCGGGCCTCAGGGCGATGCGGGGCTGACCGGGCGCAAGATCATTGTGGACACCTACGGCGGCTATGCGCGCCACGGCGGCGGCGCTTTCTCCGGCAAGGACTGTACCAAGGTAGACAGAAGCGCGGCATACGCGGCGCGCTATGTGGCAAAAAACATTGTAGCGGCGGGCCTT